>DJVH01000034.1 GCA_002440825.1 Bacteriovoracaceae bacterium UBA6261
ATTGCAACTGCTCCCCAGATAATGGTGGCGATAGTGAACATCCTTACGATCTGGTCATCGTAAGAATAGGTCTCAAGGCGACCTGTTCGATTGACATTAGCTGAACTCATTTTCTTTCCTTGTTAGAGATCATTAATCCTTGTTTGGATCGAGTTTATCTTCTGTTATTTCTAGTGGTGTTTTCTTAACTTCTTTTTGGTCCAATAACATTCTCATCGCCGGCGTTTCCAAATCGTCATACTGGCCTTTCATCGTCATCCAGATGAATCCGCCGATAAAACAAAGGGCAAGCAAAATTGCGAGCGGTATAACGATAGGTAAAACTTCCATTTATTGTCTTTCCTTTTTAACTAATATTCTGTTCAGTTTTTTCGTTCCTATCAAGGTGGAAATCAACACTGTCAGTGAAGAAACAGGCATAATAATCGCAGCGGTCAGCGGCGAAATAAATCCTGCGAACGCAGCGTAGACTGAAAGCAGATTGTACAAAGCAGAAAGAATCAAGTTGCGCTTGATGACCTTCATGGTTTCTTTAGAAATAGTGATGAGATCAGGAATGTGGGCGATTCCTGCTGTCGTTAGATAGATATCAGCGGCGCGAAGGGAGATATCCAGTGAACCCAGAACGGCCACACTGACATAAGAGCGGGATAGGGCCATGGCGTCATTTGCTCCGTCTCCCACCATAAGCGAGTGAGGGGTTTTTTCAATCATCGCCAGTTTCTGCTCAGGCGACATTTCAGAATGCATGTTGTCTTTCTTAATGCCTGCATCAGTGGCGATGGCCTGAACGATTTCTTTTTGATCTCCGGAAATCATGGCCACGTTCACATTCATGGATTGAAGATTTTTTACAGCTTGCTGCGAATCAGGTCTGATATGATCCAGAAGAGAAAAGCTTGCGACAACTTCATCGTTCTCAAAAATCTTTCCGTTTCTGATTTCATAGATCCTGCCGTTGATTTCGCCTTTAACACCGATTCCTGGAACTTCGATATAGTTTTGGACGTCCAGGTCAGCGGTCTTATCCATCGTGACAGCAAATTCTTTTAAGGCCGTGGCCACCGGGTGAGTCGAAAATTTTTCAAGGCTCGTAATGATGGAGTACACAGAAATCTGAGGCTGCTTCAGGATATTGAAAGTATCAACTTTCAGCATTCCGTAAGTCACGGTTCCGGTTTTATCAAGAAAGACAGTATCAATATGCGAAAGCTTCTCGATCACTTCATTATTCTTGATGATCATTCCTTTGCGCGATGATCTTGAAAGTGTTCTCGTCAATGTCATTGGAGTCGCGAGGGCCATGGCACATGGGCAGGTAACGATTAAAAGAGTCAGGGCCTTATCAAGAGCAGCGTGAGCCGTGCCATGAGAATACATATAGACAAACAGTGCTCCAGAAAGAAGAAGAACTGCCGCTGTAAAGTATTTCGAAATCATATTAGTTAAATCGACAATATGCGATTTTTGAAGCCATCCACTTTCGACAGCTTTCAGAATTTTCCCGATGCGCGAATCTTCTTTTGTTCTTTCGACTGAAATCAAAATCTCATTGGTGAGGTTGATCGTTCCGGAAAACACTTCTGAATCGGCCTTCACATTTTCCGGTCGCGATTCACCGGTCAGAAGAGAGCTGTTAATTAAAGATTCACCTTCAAGAATTTTTCCGTCAGCTGGAATCATTTCATTGCTGCCGACTTTAATAATATCGCCCGCACGTAAAAACTGCGGGTGAATTTCCACAAAACCGCTTCCTTCTTTTTTCAGAACGCTGTTGCCTTCATAAAAGAAGTTGAGATCGTTGGCAGTAAGGCCATCGTTTTGAATTTTGTTGAGGAAGTATCGTGAGAGAAGAAGCAGAAAAACAAGAGCAGTCAAAGAATCGAAATAATTGTCGGGTACACCTGTTATCAGATTGTAGACGCCCATGATGACGCCCATAATGAGCGACATGGCGATAGGAACATCGATGGAGAGTGTTTTATTTTTCAGTGCATTCCAGGCCGTCTGATAAAACGGAGTGGCCGAGTAAAAGAACACCGGCATAGCAAAGATCATAGAGATCACGTTGAAAATTTTCGACAAGTTCACAGGAGCTCCGGCGTAGTTTGAAACAGCATAAAGCATGATGTTTCCTGCACCGGCGCCGGCGATGCCGATTTTAAGAAGCATTTTACGATCTTCTTTTTTGCGGAAGTCGTGAGTGCTCTGATTTCTTTTTAAAGGGTGTGGTTTGTAACCGAGGTTGTTTAATTCTCTAGCTACGCTGGAAAATCTTCCTTCTGACTTCACACTAATGGTGGCGACTGATTTTTGCATATCCAGTCTGGCCGTTTCAACATCTGCTAAAAATTCAGGCAGCTTTTCAATGAGCCAAAGACAAGCAAGACAATGAATGCCTTCCAGGTAAAATTCCATTGTTCTTTGTTTTTTAAGATTCAGGTAAGAATACTCGGCAACGAATTCAGGAGCGTCCATGTAAGAGAAGCGCTGATGCTTGGTCTCAACCGGTGAGCGGCGCTTGAAAATATCTGAAGACTTTTTGATTTCGTAATATTGGTTTAAGCCTTTCATGTTGATGACGTTGAATACTGTCAGGCATCCGTTGCAGCAGAAAGGTTCTTTGTGGTCTTTATCGAGGTCGCTGTAAATGGGAATCAGAATATCTTCATCGCAGTGAGTGCAGCGATTCATGAAACTTCCTCCTTAATGAGGCGAGTGAGATCTGATTCTTCTTCTTCATGAATAATTTCTTTGATTGTACTTTTGTCGAGAAAACAAAGTGTGGTATCGGCCTGAACTTGTGCTGTTAGTTTTGACGGAGCATTTGTCATCATTTCAGAAAGACCGATGAGAGAGCCAGGCTTTAAGATTTTTTTGATTTTCTTGTTCTTCATAAGCTGAACACAACCTTCAAGAATCAAATAGGCCACAATGGGTACCTGCCCTTCATAAAAAAGAGGCGCTGTTGAAGTAAACTTCTTCTGAGGAGAGAGTCTCTTTACCTCAGAAATAACATGATTCTCTAATTTGATGGGATTTATCTTGCTCATGCTCCAGATCTTAAAATAGGAGCCCCGGTTGGACTATAATCTATATCAGCTTTTGAAAAAATTTTGAGCAGGTGTTAATAATTAATATTTGCCCAATTTAATAGCTCTTCTTCATCAGTAATAAAAATAGTTTTCCCTTCTTGTTCGATAATACCCGCTTCTTTAAACTCAGACATAAAACGAATCAACGTTTCATTGGCAGTTCCGATCATTGTCGCCATCTCTTCGCGTGTAAGCTTGAGATCAATTTTCCATCGACCAGAAGTGTCTTTCGTACCGTGCGTAGCTTTCAAAGAAAGAATAAGTTCAGCGAGACGTTCGCGAACATTTTTTTGATGAAGAGAAGAGAGTTTCTTCTCTGCTTGTCCCATATCACGAGACAATTTATTGATGATATTGAGAGCGACTGTTGGATTTCTTTCAATCACTTTCAAAATAAATTTTTTGTCAATGAAACACACTTCAGTGTCTTCCATGGCCGTTGCAGTGGCAGTGTAATTGTCGTCTGTAAAAAGAGATCTGTGTCCGAGAATATCTCCGCCGTGAGCGATGCGCACGATGGTTTCTTTTCCATCAGGACCAGTCTTAGTCAATTTGATATTTCCTTTGCTGATACAATAGAGACCGAATGGGTGATTGCCTTGAACAAAAAGCGTTTGCCCTTTCTTGTAAGTGTTGTTGATTTTGTGATGAGAAATTTCATCTAATTCTGGCATGTCCATGTCACAGAAAATTCCCTCAGCACGGGAAACACAATTTTCACAAGAAGTATTGGCTGCTTTTTTCATTCGGGCACTCACTATCGTATCGTTAAGGTTTACCTACTCTAACATTTAACAGTCAAAAAAACATGACCTGGGTCACATTTTCACTTTTTTAAGCTTTTATAGAAAATTAGATCTAAATCATAGGTTATTCAGTTAGAAAAGAGAAGTACTCTTTTTTAGGTGCTCGGATCTTAAGGTTAAAGCTCATTAGTTGTTAGGTATCATAATTTTCCGTCCTCATGGCGAAAGGTCCTTAAGGTTATTAAAAAGTTCTCTGGGCTTTTTACTGTGCCTACCTTGCAACTTTTCCGGCGCATCCCATTTTATGAGTCTATGGGAATAAAAAAAATCATTGTTGAAAATTGGATGACCAGAAAGCTTCCTGAAAAGGGATTCTGGAGTCCACTTTTTCTTGTGACTCTGTTAGTAACGGGCACGGCCCTTTTTCTAAATGACGTGTTTCATCTTCGTCAGCTGATGCCCGCCAGTTTTGAAACGGTGGTTTTGAAAAAAGAATACTACCGATTGTGGAGTGCGCTTTTTGCGCACGGCGATCTCGAACACATCCTGAGCAATTTATTTTTGTTCATTCCTTTTGCTTATCTGCTGGCCCACTATTTCAGTCTCTGGCTTTTTCCGCTGATAGGATTTCTTCTGGGCGGATTGATTAATCTCATTGTCGTTCATTATCTTGGGGGAGGAAACACAATCATTGGCGTATCAGGAGTGGTTTACTGGATGGGGGCGACCTGGATGACCCTTTCTTTTTTCATCGACAGACGTGAAACCATACTGGCCCGTTTGATCAAACTGAGCGGCGTTTCGCTCGTCTTGTTTTTTCCGACAACCTTTCTTCCGGAAGTAAGTTATTTCAGCCATTTTCTCGGTTACATTTTTGGGATCGTCACTGGAGCCGTTGTCTTTTTTGTTTTCAAAAAGAGATTTCTGGCCGCAGAAGTCGTGCATGAAGTGGATGAGGACCGGGACTATTTTGACTGGGAAAATTTTGATGTAAGCAAGCTTCACTTTGAAGACGTGAATGAAACTGAATGGCCGGTTATCAACAAGTGGCTCGAGCGAGATCATATTGCACGCGCTTTTACCCACAGACCGGAAGCGCGGTTAATGATGGTGTATGCCGATAAAGCAGCGCTGGGTTTTTTACAGTTGTCGCTTAACAGTGAAGGTCAGCTCCGAGTCGAACCTTTTATTGCAGAAAAAAGATTGCTGAGCAGAGGATTGGGTTCAACCATTCTGAAAAAATTTACTGACGAGGTTGATCATCACAATGGTTTTATGGCCGAGGTGAGTCCTTCCAACGGGGCGGCGATCCGCGCCTTTAAAAAAGCAGGATTCATTCGCTCCAGCACTATGTTTGCGACAGGTGGTCCGTTTGTCCTTCTGACCAAAGTTAAATATTCCTAAAAGCTATGGAACCTTCCATGCATTTATTTCATCAGAAATAAGGGGAGGAATTTATGACTGTTCAAGGTGTTCGCGTGACGGAATGGATGAAAGTTAAAAGAAGAGTACATTGCTTTGTTGCCAATCTTTTTTCGGCAAAGCATCACAATATTGAATCGCATGAACCGGATGATCAGACACACAAAATGACTGAAGAGGAATTGCTGGATGAAGCAAGCCTGGAGAGTTTTCCTGCCAGCGATCCTCCAGGCTATCGATCTAAATCAGTAAAAGATAAGCAGCTTCATTGTGAGCCGTTTCTCTAGTACTCAGCTTGAAAAAAAATCCATTTGTGTTATGATGATCTCACCATGATGAGTAAATTCTTTATTCACATTCAAGCTACCACCACAACCACCCCGTAAGGGGATAACATTCATTATTCCCGCGCAATGTTAATGACGGCGCCGGGGTAAACTCACACATTGTTTTTTTATTCATTTCAAACGTTTTGGAGTTGTTATGTCATATCAGGTTGACCACCGCAGTTTAGCGGAGGAGATGGAGCTTTATTTTTTTGATGAACAGATCGGTGGAGGATTGTCCGTGTGGCTTCCCAACGGAATGATCATTAGAGAGGAACTGGAAAAATTTATTAAAGAAAAAGAATTTCGCGAGGGCTATCAACGAGTTTCGAGCCCGCCTTTGGGGCGCTCGTCGCTTTATGAAAAATCAGGGCATTTAAAATTTTATAAAAACGATATGTATCCGCCGCTTTCTATGGAGCATCAGGATTTTTATCTGCGTCCTATGAATTGTCCTCATCATCATTTGGTTTTCGGTGTTCGCCCGCGCTCCTATCGTGAACTCCCTTTTAGAATTGCTGAATACGGCCAGGTCTTTAGACAAGAGCCGAGTGGATCGTTGCATGGACTTCGCCGCGTTCGTGGTCTCTGCCAGAATGATGGACACATTTATGTAGAGCCTTCGAAATCGAAAGAGGAAATTAAACGAGTGCTGGATCTTCATTTGGAATCTTATAGGGACCTGGGGGTATCCGGTTTTCAATTTCGTTTATCCAAACATGATCCAGCGTCTTCCGAGTTTGAGGGGCAAAAAGAATTATGGATTCTTTGTGAAAACATTCTTCGCGAATGTCTCGTTGAAAAAAATCTGGAATTTTACGAGGAAGCAGGTGAGGCTGCCTTTTACGGACCTAAAATTGATATTCAGATGCGCTTTTATTCTAACGACAAACCCAAAGTTGAATCCATGTCTTCTATCCAATTGGATTTTCTTTCCGCTGAAAGATTTTCTTTGAAATATAAAAATGCCGAAGGGCAACTCAAAGCTCCGTACATCATTCATCGCGCTCCTCTGGGAAGCCATGAGCGTTTCGTGGCCATGTTGCTTGAGTATTTCGACGGGCTTCTTCCTTATTTTCTTTGTCCGGTGCAATTGCAGATTTATCCGCTTTCGGAGTTAGCATTGGAAAAAAGTCTGCAGTTTAAAAATGATCTGATAAAAAAAGGAATCAGGGTTCATGTTGATGAAAAACTGGGCAGCAGTCTTTCAAAGAGAATGGTGCTTGGAAATAAAGTGCGACCCTTTTCGATGTTGGTCTTGGGCGAGCGCGAGCTGAAAGAGATGAGTGCTCAGCTCATGCTTCGCCACGAAGAAGTAGCTTTACCTCTGTCTTCAGAGGCCCTGATTAATCGTTTCCGCGAATACAAGCAAGATTGTTAAATTCTTTGATTCCAGCAGCTGATGAAACCTGGAGAAGAGCTTTAAAGCTGTCGCCAGGATTGCCGAAGCTGGAATCTTTAATGGTCAGTCTTAAGCTCGCTGCCGGCGTTGCTGTATTGGCCGTAATAACTGTATCGAAAGTTGAGCTGGCTCGCACATTTTGCGCCATTGTATTAAAACCGTTTCCTGAAACTTTCATCTCGAGTGGGTTGCCCGCAAGATCAATAATGAAACCTGAGCCGCTGCAGTTGTATACGCTTGCGCACCCGATGGCCGGTAAAAGTGAGAAAGCTAAAATGACATTTTTCATAGAGACCTCGTTATAATTGAATTGTAATCACATTGTTCGAAATAAATATATCTTTAGAAATTAAATTCTTTTTCAAGAAATACATCAAGAGCTTTACGGAATTTATACCCAGAGGAAGTTTCGTGTCAGTCACTGTAATAATTAATTGTTTTTTGGACTGATCAAGTGTCACATTGCCGTGAATGCTGACGCGGGCGGTGAGGCCCAGGAATTTTACTTCGGCGGTTGTGACCAACGCATTGTTGTTGGTATTGATTCCGATATTTTTAATGCTTGTGTCTTTTTTATCATCTGGTTTTGAACTGCGGATTTCACCAATCGAGATGCGCGAATAGGTTGTACAATCTTTGAGTACATCAGTGAGTTCAAGCAAGTCTGTCTCAGTTTCTTTGCGACAGTTGAGGAGCACATTGAAGAGACTTGTTGTCGAAGCCGGGTCGGAGAGAGCGCCGTTGTTTAAAGTGAAATAAAGAATTTTGTCTTGGACCGTAATGTCTTTAATATCGAGATTGAAAGTGGATTTTGCTGCTTTATCGACGATGCTTGCTTTAGTTGCACCCAATTTAAAACGGTTGAGACATGTGCGTTTGATTTTCTCAAAATCAGGAGTCACAAGATCTTCATCCTTCGCGCAGTTCATTTCAACATTGCTCGTATTGATGAAATAGGAATCGTTGCTCACTGTTTTAGTCGCCAGGAGGCTGGCGCTGATTTCCGTTTTCCTGATGTCGAGGCTTCTCACCTTTGTCTGAAGAAAAGTTTTATCACCTGATTTTGCATCAATTCCTTCGTATTCAAGCGCAGCCGTTTCATTATTTTGAATGAATGTTCCATTCAATGTCATGAAGCTCAGGCAACTTTTCATTAAATCAGAAGAAGGGGCAGCGACAGCACCTGGAATAACGACAGGTTCATTCCCTTGCTGACAGTACACTCGGAATTTTTGCAGCTTGAGACTTGTATCGCTGTTCATGAAGGCAAGGGACTCGCCGGCCAGGTTCAATTGAACTTCATCAAAAATAAGCTTGCTGTTAACGAGCTCAGTGCTTTGAATAGAATTGAAGATGCTGTCTTGTTCAAGTGCGAAGCCGTAATTTCCAAATTGAGTCGTAAAACCAAGAAAGGTTGGACGGATAAAAATCTGAGAGTCGAAATAATTATTGACGTTGTTGATGTTAAGAACGATCCCGTTGTTGTTCACATTCGCCGTTTTAAAAATCAGATTTCCCGCGCGGCCGACACCTTTTGGTGGTTTTTGAAACTGCAGTTTGTCGATTGTTAAATCAACTGTCATTTTTGGTTCTGCGTGAGCAAAAAAAGTGGCAAAGAGGCAAGTCAAAAAAAGTGTCGTTTTCATAGAGGGAAAACTTAACAAAAATTAGTGAGTTTGACCAACAAATGTAATTTTTACTGGCCTCATTTTTGAACATTAATTCTGTGACTTTTGAGAGGAGGAACCAATGAATCAGGTGAAAGATATTATGACTGTTGATCCGGTTTGCTGTCTGCCTACTACCAGCTTGAAATCAGTGGCCCAGCTGATGGTTCAACACGATTGCGGTGAAATTCCCGTCGTCTATAGTATGGAAAGAACCAAGGTGGTGGGGGTGATCACTGACCGCGATATTGTGGTGCGGTCGGTGGCAAAAGGTCTCAATCCATTAGACATGACAGCAGAAGAAGTCATGACAACGCCGGCAAAGATAATAAAAATGGATCTATCAGTCGCTGATTGCTGCGAACTGATGGAAGATGAACAGATTCGCAGACTGCCTGTCGTCGATGAAAATGAAAATATCTGCGGAATGATTTCTCTGGCGGATATCGCCTGCAAGTCTGAAGAGTTTCGCTTGTCAGAAGCGATAAAACATATTTCAGAACCAAAAGTTAGGGCTGAAGATATTTTGATCTGATTTCCGAATATTTTTTGCTCTTCTTGAATTTGCTGAAGGCCGCTGAAAGTTCATCAACAATTTTTTTAGGTGTTGACGGACTGGCCGCCAGGTAAAGTTTGAGATTCAATTCTTTGATGTTGATGAGCTTTTCAACTTTTGAAAAATCCCTCCCGCTCGTTTTAACTTTATTGATGAATACAGTTTCGTCAAAAGGAAGCAGATCGATGTGTTTGTTGTAAAGTTTTTCGATATTCACATAATCGTTTGTGACGATTTCAAGATTCTTGTTTTCAACAAAGCCAATCTTTTTTAATTCCGCTGTTCTGATGTCGTCAATGACTCCGCCTACGTTGTAGCGTCTGGCCTCTTTCATGTTATTGATCACAATATCTTTGCGGTCTTTCATTTTCCAGAAAAACACTTTGTAGTTGGCAAGTTCTCCAATCCACTGAAGAGACTTTTCACGCTCGCTGTTTCGGGCGACTGAAAAGATAAGTGTGTTTTTTGTCTCCGTATTTTGAGCGAGCTGAAGGGCACGGGCCCACGGATAAAAATTAATTTTCATTTCATAGCCTGCAAGTTTCACTACTTCCTGAACGATTTCCACATTCATCCCCGGAAGTTTTTCATTGTCCTGGTTTTGGTAGGGGGGGAAATCTGTTGTCGCAATTTGCAGCGTCTCTCCCGCAAGAGCGGAACAGGAAACAAGAAGGGCGATTAAAATACTCAGGAATGACATGGCTAAAATTTCCGTTTTTGATATTTGAAATGAAAAATTGTTAATACCAGTTCGATTATTTACGAAAATTAATTTATGGACAAGATAAGATTCTCTAAATTTCGTTCGCTCAGATCTCCTTTGATGAAAAAGGTGATTCTGGCTTCTTTCATTCCCACCATTGTGGTCTTTACCTTGTTCACTCTCAATCAATTCAGGGAAACGTATTTTCAGAGAAAAGAAGAAATCAATATTCAAGTTAAGGCCCTTGAGTTTGCCGTCCATACCCAGCTGGAGAGTGCCATCTGGGAAGTGAATAAACCGGCCGTTGACCAGATTATGAAAGTTCTCGCAGGCAATCCTCATATTGCCTGGGTTAAACTGGAAGGGCAGGGATTAAATGTTTTTGAGGAAAAGAAAGGCATTCCCAACGACTGGGAAACTCTGGAGTTTAATCTCTTTAAGGTTCAGTCAAAACAGAAACTCCATATTGGAGTTCTTAAAATTGCCCTGACAAAATCCCGATTTACCAGCGAGTTCATGCAGCTGTTTTACTACTCACTCATAGAGAATCTTTTTATTTTTGTGGCCCTGGCCACCTGTCTCACCATTTTAATCAATAAAAAAATTATTGAACCGGTGAGGAAAATTAATGAACTTACTTTTTCCTTTAACGAAGAACATATCCAGCCGATAATTGGCGAAAGCCTGATCAGCAAAAACAGAATTCACAAAACAGAAATTGAAAATCTTCATGCCGAAATACTTCTTTTGCAGAATAATTTTAAAAAAGCTCTTGAGGTCCAGAAAGAACTGGAAACAGAAAAACAAAAACTAGCTCTGTCTCAACGTCTCGAGACCATCGGTCAAATGACTTCTCAGGTGGCGCACGATTTCGGCAATATTCTTATGATCATGAATAACAAAATCAACTTACTCATGAAATCACAGATGGATGAGAATCAACGCCGTCATCTCGAATCCATCAAGAATGCTTCAGGCAGGGCCACTTCTCTTGTCCGCAAGATTTTATACCTCACAAAGATGCAACGATCGGAAGTAAAAA
>DJVH01000068.1 GCA_002440825.1 Bacteriovoracaceae bacterium UBA6261
ATGAGGAAACTCAGTCGTTGAAATCGTTTTTTATCGATACTTTTGTCGAAGGAAAAAAATCAAATAGAGAAGCACTGACCATCGATGCCTTTGCGCGCGATGGAATCAAAGTCAGAAACAACCTGGCCAGGATTGAGGCAGAGAATTTTCTTCCCGATCAGGGCGGATTGATCACCATCGATGCGGTTTACAACATCCTGACCGGAAAAAGAAAATCATATGAGCTGCAGCTCGCGAAAGATAAAGTCGACTGGCATTTATTTTCGCATGGAAAAATCATTTCCAAAATTCACGCCGTTTCCAACAAAGTTCCCATTGTCGGAGTCGTCGGCGCTAAAGATCTGCTTATGCAATAACATCCTCAGTAACTTCATTGCGTCTTAATGTTCTGGCCACACCATTGGCGATTTCAATGATCTGGTCGCAGTCTTTAACTGTGCCGAGACGGTGAGCAATGATAAGCATCGTGATGCCTTTTAATTCTTCACGAATGACTTTCTGAAGAAGCGCATCTGTCTGGACATCAACACTCGCTGTGGCCTCATCCATGACAATAATTTTTGCCTTGATCAAAAGAGCACGCGAAAGGCACAACAACTGTCTCTGCCCCTGACTGAAATTGCTGCCGCCTTCAAGAACGGGAGCATTCAATTTTTCTGGCAATTCTTCCACCATTGTCCAGAGACCTGAGTGTTTTAAAACGGTCATCACCTGCTCATCGCTATATTCGTTATAACGGTCAAGATTGTTTCTGATCGTTCCCAGAAACAACGTCGGATCCTGCGGAATAACAGCGATGCTTTTGCGCAACCGTTCAAGCGGAACTGTGGCGATATCCACGCCGTCAATAAAAAGAGCGCCTTCTTCCAGTTCAATGAAACGAAACAACGTTTGAAACAACGTGCTTTTTCCAGACCCGGTTCTTCCGACAATTCCAACTTTTGAACCGGCCTTTACGTCAAATGAAATTCCTTTCAACACAAACGGAAGATGAGGAGCATATTTAACTTTCAGATTTTCAGCTCTCAAGGCCCCTTTCGGCGGCCAGTAGTCAGGCAAATGAACAGCACTCGCTTTTATCGTTGCACTTTCACCTGGAATATTGGCAAAAAATTTCAAGCGTTCGATCGAAGTCATTCTCGATTCGATATCGGCAAACATTCTCACTCCCCAGTTCAGATAGCCCCAGAAGGAAAGAGAGTAAATGGTCACAAGTCCTGCCGTTCCCGCTGTCATCCATCCGTTGTAAGCGGAAAGAGTTATTCCAATGGCCGTTGCGGCGGAAATAATTCCACCAATCATTGGAATGCGTGAAGAAAACCATCTATTGAGCATGTAATGTGAATAAAACATGCGCTGACTTTCAGCGAGTTTATTGAAAAAACTTTCCATGAACCATTGTTGTTTTGAAAAACTTCTGATGACAACCAGTCCTTGCAGTGTCTCTTTAAAATGAGAATAGCGTGGAGATCGTGCGACACTGTCGAAACGCTTAGCCTCTCTTGCTGGACTCCGGTAATTTTTCTGAATGACATAATAGGCATAAAGAACCGGCGCAATAATGACAATCATGAATGGCACCAGGGCAAGTATCAAACACACTGAAACTGCGATCTGCAGAAGACAATTGACGACGCTGATGAAACTCCATTGCAAATAAACATCCACCGATTCAATATCGCGGGAAAACCGCTGAATGATTCTTCCTACCGGTGTGGAATCAAAAAAACGCACTGGAGCACCGAGAACACTTCTCAACATTTTGTCATGCATAGTTTTTCCGGCCTTTATTCCTCTTTCCAGCCAGTAAAAATTATTCAACAGCGAAAGCACGAGTACAAAAATCCCGATGAGACCGTAAATGCCGATAGCACTGAGAGCATTCCATTTATTCTGATGAGACGTAAAATAAGACAGCCAGGCTTTTTGGGAAAGTGGTGCCAGCGCAACCAGCAGGGCGCCTCCAAAAAGAAGAAGCAGAATCCAGGGACGGGATTTATGATCATCTCCTCCAAGAGATTTGATGTAATCGAAATAAATATCTTTCTTAACGGCTCCCACTTCACGGTCTTCATCTTCAGTAATCCGCACCAGTGAATCTGTTTTGCTTTTCTCTTTTTGCTCAGTCTGTGTCGTCTCTGCTTTATCCTGAGGACCATGTGACCTGGAATGTTCAGCATAAAATTCTCTGAAAGCGGCACTGGTCTTCAACAACTCATCAAGAGATCCAAGTCCCTCAGCTTTTCCGTCTTGTAGAAAAAGAATTTTGTCGAAGCTTTTCAGATGTTCAAGCCTGTGAGTCACCACAATTCTGGTTTTGTCTTTCCAGGCTCCAAACAACAATTGCTCGCAAAGTTTATTTTCTGTTTCATGATCAACAGCTGACAACGGATCATCCAGTAAAATACAATCAGGGTGGGCCAGATAAGCACGAGCGAGTCCTACTCTCTGTTTTTGGCCGCCGGATAAATTAACACCTTTTTCGCCGATTTCAGTCTGTAATCCGCCGCTCATCTGCAAAAGATCTGTAGAAAGACATGACAGTAATAGGCCCTGTTGAATTTCATCGTCTGAAACGTTTTCTCCAAACACAATATTTTCCAGCAGAGTGGAATTAATGATGTAAGCTTCCTGCGGAAGAAAAGAGATCTTCGGGCGATGATTGCCGGTAAAGACGACTTTGCCTTCTTTGACTTTGGTTTCGCCGAGAATGGTATAAAGAAGTGAACTCTTGCCACTGCCAACCGGGCCAATAATCGCCAGAGACTCTCCTTGTTTTACATCAAAGGTAAGATCCTGGAGTACCGGAGTATCGACATTGTCATAATAAGCACTCACGTGAGAAAAACTTACTCCTGTCTTTTCAGAAGCAGCAGTTTCAGCTTCCTGAGCTGTTTCTTCCTTAAGAGTTTCTTCTTTTAAAAATTTAATCAAACGTCCCGCACCGACGTAGCCGTTAGTACAACGGGAAATCAAATGCGAAAGATCACCAAAAGGACCTTCGATCAAACCAAAAAGAGAGACGCAGGTAAAGATTAAAGCGGCATCAATCTTTTGTCCGCGAAGAGCGTGCGTGGCCAGCGCGATAAAGAGAACAATGGTCGAGACGGCCATGTATCCCAGACCAGAAAGAACTTCAGAGCGGGCCAGTTTTTTTCTGCTTCCGAGTTCGCGGTCGCGAATATCCATCACCTCTTTTTCGACACTTTTTTCCCAGGCAAAATATTTTACAACACGGATGGCGTTCATCGCCTGAGTCATGAGAGTGACACGCTTGTCGCGAAAACTCATCATCTCCTCTTCGAGTTTAGTAAAACGTTTGGCCACATAAGACGTTAAAGGTGCCAGAAGGAAAAACGAAACAAGCGCTGCAACCGCCGACCATCCTAAGAAAGTGAAGAGCATGACAATTACGCCGACAATCATCAGAACGTTATAAGTCAGATCCCCAAAGACAAAAGTAAAGTCCGCAATAGCATCGCTGTCACTACTCATGTAATTGACAATATCGCCGAGCTGATTTTTTCCGCGCGCCTGCATAGATAGTTTCAGGCTGTGGGAAAATAAAATTTTGTTCAGAATGTTTGTGACAATCTGATAGGCCCCAAGAGCATGATAAAAATAATGCTGAAGGCACAGTCCGGTCAAAAAACCACAAAGGCCCAGGAGAATTCCTGTTATTACTGATTGTCCTACATTCACGCTGGTGATTCCGGCGC
>DJVH01000060.1 GCA_002440825.1 Bacteriovoracaceae bacterium UBA6261
AAATCCTGCTCCCGCAACCAAAATTTCTACAATAAAATCCACCACATACACTTTTAACGACCATCACTTTTTAAGCTGATTCAAGATTATTGCACCCACTTTCTCCCCCCATTGTTTTGAAAGAGTTGGCGGATAATGAATGCCTTCTTTGCTGTCTTTTGGGAATTCTGTCAGCTGTAGACTGTCGATATAGACGCAGCTATTGGCATCGGCGAGATCTTTGATCAGGTTATTCACGAGGCCAAGTTTCTCCCTGGTCACCACTTTTGAATTAGCATCCGGTGGTCCTATCCAGATGCAAACAGCGCCACTGGCCTTCGCTTCTTTCATCAGCTGATCGATGCTGCTTTTTGAATTGAGAGGTTTTTCAGCCGCGGCCATATTTGTTCCGAGCTGGATAATGACTACGTCTGGGTGGTATTTGGCAACTTCATCTGAAAACTTTGGTGTCTGATGTTCAGTTGTCCTGACTTCATCTGCTCCATCTTTTTTCCAGAATCCACACACGGTTTTTTCATAGCCTGTTTTACCAAGCCATGTGTAAGCAGAAGAACCGCAGCTTGATTCCATGATGACATGATCGGAGATGGTGGAGAGTTGAGATTCAATTGATGTTCCCAATTTTCCATAACTGTGAGAATCGCCAATGTACAGAATCGTCGGATTGGTTAACTCTGCCTGAGCTGTATAAGTAATAAATAACGAGACCACAAAGAATAAATTTTTCATAACTTCTCTATAGCATGGCCATATATATCTAATGCCAAAGTTTGAAATTTCTTCATAGACTGCGCGCCCTTTTCAAAGAGAGCATGAAGGGCAGAGGTGATTATGAATACTGAACAACTCGACAGACGTTATTTTGGACGCAGTAAAGAAGGAAAAATGGAACTTGCCCATGCGGAAGGATGCATTCTTACGTCCACCACGGGAAAGAAGTATATAGATTTTACCAGTGGCTATGGAGTGGGGAACTTAGGATGGAACAATCCTGTCATTCTCGATCGACTGGAGCAGTACGAAGGTCCTGATTACGTCTCTCCACATTTTTATTATAAAGAATGGTCCGTCCTGGCCGAACTTCTTGCAGAAGTCACTCCGGGGAAATTGAAAAAAAGTTATAGAGCAACGGGAGGAACGGAAGCTGTGGACATTGCTCTTCAAGCTGCCATTTCTCATACAAAGCGATTTAAATTTATCGCCGTAGATGATGCTTACCATGGCGATTCAATCGCCACAAAAGCACTTGTGAAAAGTGAATTCGGAAAGACTCAGCATAACTTTTTAAATGTCCACAGAATCAAACCGCCCTTTGATAAAAAAACTGCGGAGCAAATCGAGAAGTGGCTTTCAAAAAAAGATGTGGCAGCTTTGATCATGGAACCCATTGTTCTTAATCTTGGAGTAGAAGTTCCGGACCGTGAGTTCATGCAAAAAATTGCCAAAGACTGTAAAAAATACGGAACAGTTTTAATCATGGACGAAGTCATGACCGGTTTTGGAAGAACAGGAAAATTGTTTGCTACTGAATATTTCGATATTGAGCCAGATATTCTCTGTCTGGCGAAATCTCTTTCAAGCGGTGCTGGTGCTATCGGAGCTGTCGTTGTCACTGAAGATATTTCAAAATCAATGGAAAAAGATTCAGGATATTATTCTACTTATGGCTGGCATCCANNATTTTCAGACATGTCGATTTAATGAGCGATTATTTTTATGATCGTATTTTTGAGATGCCATTTGAATCCGAAATGGAAATTCGCATCGCGGGTCTTGCCATCGCTGTGGATTTCAAAGATGAAGAGTATGCAAAAAAAATCGTCAAAAAAGCGTTACAGAATGGACTCCTTCTCGCTGGAGGCGAAGGAAAAATTCAAATGTATCCAGCATTGACGATTGATAAAGTCACGGCCAAGAAGGGCCTGGACATTCTTGAAAAATCTTCCATCTAAATGTTCCACAAATAACGCAAAACCTCTAGGTCTGCATAGCAGAACCTAGAGGTTGTTGAATGTTTAAATTTTTTGGACTATCTTCTCTTGCGATTAGATGTATGCTTCGAAGAATCTACACTTCCTTTTCCCTTATAGCCTGAGCCTTTAAAGCTTTGGACCCCTGTCGAATCAATCATCGAGCGCTCTTTTCTCGTTGTCGTTTTCTTCTTTGCAATGGCCTTTTGCGGACTGTTTTGACGAGGTCTGTTAGGCTCCCGAATTTTAGCAGGCTGTCCATTTGAAGGTTTTTTTTCTGGAACTTGTGCTGCCAGGAAAGCACGCAGGTCATTAAAGGCATTTTCAAATTTGGTTAAAAGGTAAGTTTTCATCGATCCTCCGAATAGAAATGAATACTATCGGAGGACTAGAGCAGGATTAATGCCAAAGAAATCTCTGTCCCGATTTCATTGACTTAATTTTTTTTATGAAAATCTTGTGGGGCATTTCGACTGACTTAAGCGACACTTTTTCTTTTGATAGATTGAAAATCAGTTCTCGAAAGGCGGTCAACTTTTGAAATTTCCACAGTAAAAAATCTCTCGAGGCTTTTTAATTCTTCTTTTTTTAAAATGCATTGGCAGATTTTTTCCATATTATCTACACATTCCATCATCATTCTAAGGGCCTTCTTTTGACCTGTATCCTGATCGCACTGAGAGCTCATATACGACACTTCTTTGATGGCGAGAAAATATTTTCCGACTGAGGTATATCCCAAGGTCATGGCCGTTCCGTAAATTCTATCCACTAGTTGACCGAATTTCTCAAACAAAGTTTTATCAATCTTCGTGTTTTTCAGCTGAATATCCACAATGCCTTGTAGCTCTTTATGAATCATTCTCATTTCACTCACAAAATCATCGACAAGTTCTTTTTGAATCACGGTTACTCCCAATCAAAATATAATATGTCTTATCGACAAAATATAAATGAAATGAAGTTGAAAATGGTATTTGTGTTTAAAGAAGAGGAACCAGATTCAGGCCAAAAATGACTTTGGTAACAAATTTTTCAAGTGCGAGCATAACTTTATTGGAGCCGTGCTGTCTCATTTCATGCCATTCATTGCTTTCAAAAAGCGTTGATTTCTTTGCCAGATCTTCCATATATTGCTTAAGAGCTGCAAGGTTCTTAGAATCGGCAGGTAGATTTTCAACAGCGACACCGATTTCAGAATTTAAATGCCTTGAGATGGGATCAAGATTGGATGTCGATACTGTCATATGTTTTCCATCCACCAGTGCTAGCTTTGCGTGAAGAAATCCATATTTTTCTTTACCGCCAAAAGCTTCATCGTCAAAACGACCGTAAGAATAAATCTGAAATTGATCTTCAAGAGGGGTCCCTTTAATTCGTTTTATAATCTTCGAGCGCAATGTCTCATCAACCATGGCCTGAGCTATGACATTGTCAGAAGTCGTAAGTGAATTGGTGAAAATACGGATTTTTCTGGAAGAATCATCTTCGAGCCATTTAATAATAAAATCCACTTCTTCGTCAGGAATCCAGAAATAGGGAGAGGCGATATCGATACTTTTCTCAGCTTTTGAAATCATTTGATGAAGTTTGTTCACAAAGGAATTTCCATTGAGCTTATTGTGTGGCCCTTTGGGCTGCAGAAAAATTTTAGTCCTGCTGAGGTTTTGGATTTCGTTCAACACGGAAACTAAACCGTCTTCAAACCCATCGTCCAGGAAATTGTTTTTTTCCATTTCTTCCAGTTGCTTTGAAAGAGGAGATGTTTCATCCAGGTAGAGCCTGCGGGCGCTTGCACGCATGTTTTTAAATTCTTTTTTTACTGTGGCTCTGTTGGTTTTAAAAAGAAAATTTTCGAAATTTTTATTAGCGAGATAGAAGAACAATTTGTTGTAATGATTCTCCAGATGATTTTGAACATCATCATTGTTATTTTTCTGTGCAAACCCTTTGATTAAAATTTCAGCATCCAGAACAGGATGGTCAAGACCATCATTGACTGCGTAGTAATGATCAGCAATATTCCTTCCACCGATGATGGCCATTGAATCAGTTTCTGATTGTGCATCGACCAGAAGAATTTTATCGTGAGAACGTCTGTTGATTGTGAATGTTGCAAGAGGAACTTCCTGGCCTTCTTCTACAAATAAATTGCGAATTCGTTTAAACCAGTTGCTCACGTGAGCGCGGATATTGAAAAGAGGATTAAAGAGAACAGCTTCAGCACTGGCCATTTGCCCCGTCGGATTGCCATCAACATCCAGAATAGGACGTCCGCTTAAAGCGACAAGAGCTTTAATGTCATCGTAAAAAGGTGCTTTGGAAATTGAACCTGAAGAATCGACTAGGATTCTCACTTTTACACCACGCTTGATAGCTAGTCGCAATTCATGAAGAATGGCTTTGCCGGTGTCATCATTTCGAAAAATATAATAGCTGAGATCAATTGTGCTCCTGGCATTTCTGATCATCATGATCTTTGCAAGATAACCTTCTCTTGCATCCAAAAGTAGTTTTGCTTTTCCATTTGTAGGGAGATCTGAATGCATTTCAAAATCTCGGATTGATTCTGTGATGCTTTCATATTTTTTGTTAAGTTCAGTTCGTTTTTTTAAAACAGTGAGCAAAGAGCTGGAGTCAGTTTTCTTTTTTAAGAACTGAAATGTTTCCGGCTTATCCCTGGCATTGAGTATTTCACTAACCAAACCTTTGCAATCTTTTGATGAGACGGCTGCCGGAATACGATCATTCTGCATGCCAGGCTTTAAGCTGGTGCACGAAATGAGGAAAAAAAGAATGAATGAAATTGTTAAAAGACTTTTCATTGTAAGGACTTATCGTCCTCACCGGAAATAAGTTTATTTATTGTACGGATGGCCTATTTTTATTGTTTGGGCACGGTAAACTTGCTCAACAAAAAGCAATCTTGCAAGCTTATGAGGATAAGTTAATTCCGAGAGAGAAAGTCGGAATTGTGATCGATCTATGACTTCCTGTCCATGCCCGGCAGCGCCACCGATTACAAAAATAACTCGCTGAGTTTCACATAGTGTAAAAAGCCACTTCGAGAAATTCACACTCGTAAACTGCTTTCCGTTTTCAGCGAGCAAAACAACATAGGGATTTTCATCTTTGGAGAGTTCATTGATTTTTGTAGTAACTTCTTTGGCTTCTTTTGACAGATTTTCTGAGTGTGCGCGGACTTCGTGGATAGTTAGTTTTGGAGAGGTCAATCTTTTGAAATAGTCCCTCTCCAATTCTTCAATATTTTTGTCGCCAAGTTTGCCGACGACAATCAAGTGCAGATCTTTCATTTTGTACTAGAAGTAATTTCTTCCGTCGTCACCACCACCGCGTCTTTCAGACTCTGGAGTAGAGAAGTAGTACGATTCAGGAATTTCAATTGTGATTGCATTTTTATAAAGTGAATCAAGATCATAAACCAAACGAGCCGGCTCATGGAAAACGTGAACGATGACATCGCCGTAATCGAGAAGAATCCAGTCAGTGCTGGCCTTTAATCCTTCTTTTGAAATAGCTTCGAGACCAAGCAATCTCATTTGATGTGAAATTTCTTCGGCCATAGCTGCCGCTTGAGTCGGGTTTCCTGCAGATCCAAGAACGAAATAATCTGCAATGCTTGAACTTTTTCTTAGATCCAGAACTTTTAAGTTAATCCCTTTAAAGTTTCCCATGATCCATGCAGCTGCCATGGCCAGATTGAGAGGTGCCTCAAGGTTTTTGTCATTGTATATTTCAGTTACTTCTTTTGTGACATACTCGCGACTCATTTTTTATTTCCTTCTTTATCTGCATCGATACATTTGATCATCAACGCTTTTAAATTATCTATGTTTCTTCCAGAGACACCTGATATAGGAAGAACTTTCTTATCAAGTTGTTCTTCAAAAAAGGCCTGGTATTTTTGAATTTCTTCTTCAGTCATTGCATCAATTTTAGTTAAACAAACAATCTCGCGTTTGTTGTTTAAGTTTTCGCTATATTTTTCAAGTTCAGTGCGAACGACTACATACTGTTCAAAGGCTTCGTATTCATCAAGGCACCATGAAACATCCACGAGGTGAACGAGTGCTTTCGTTCTTTCGATGTGTTTCAGGAATTTGATCCCTAAACCTTTTCCTTCACTGGCATCTTCAATCAGTCCCGGGATATCAGCGACAACGAATGAACGCTCGCCCAAAGTGACAACCCCGAGGTTAGGTTCAAGAGTCGTAAATGGATAATCGGCAATCTTAGGTCTCGCTGCTGAGATCGAAGAAATGAGAGTCGACTTGCCGGCATTAGGCAATCCTATCAGGGCCAGATCGGCCAGCAACTTCAATTCAAGATCAATATTCATCTCAACACCAGGAAGACCTGGCTGAGCAATTCTTGGAGCTTGATTGGTTGATGATTTGAAATTGATGTTTCCACGACCGCCGTTACCGCCTTCAGCGACAACAACACTTTGATCATGTTCGCTTAAGTCAGCGATGACAGCCCCGGTTTCTGCATTTTTTATAATTGTTCCAACCGGAACGCGAAGAACTTGATCTTCTCCGTCTTTGCCATTGAGCTGTCTTCCAGCTCCTGGTTCACCGTCTTCGGCCTTAAAAACTTTTTTTCCGCGGAAACTGATGAGTGTATTGATCCCTTCATCAGCAATAAAGATGACTGAGCCGCCTGTGCCGCCGTCGCCACCATCTGGACCACCGAATGGAACTGATTTTTCTCTTCTGAATGTCACTGCACCCGGACCGCCGTGACCTGAACTAACTGTAATGCGAACTTCGTCGATAAATTTCATAATTTCCTAAGTAAACCATCAAGGCTTTCTTCTAAGCTTTTCTTTCTTAATTCCCAAAAAAAAGGGAATCCAATTACGGATTCCCTCATTTATAACACTTGTAGTCTGATGACTAGTGAAAACTAAGCTGGAACAACAGAAACCATTTTTTTGTCTTTGTTGTACATGAAGAATTTCACTTGTCCTGGGATTAGAGCGTAAAGAGTGAAATCTCTACCCATACCAACACCTGCACCAGCGAAAATCTTTGTTCCTTTTTGTCTTACGATGATGTTACCTGGAATAACTGCTTCTCCACCGTATTTTTTTGTTCCACGCATTTTCGGATTTGAATCACGGCCGTTTGATGTGGACCCGGCGGCTTTTTTGTGTGCCATTGTATAACTCCTTAAACCTTAACTTCTTTATTATTTTAAAAATTTTGTAGCATTCTTAGATGCTTTATCGATCTTAGCAACATTTCCGTTTCCGTCATTGATCTCAGTGATCAAAAGAGCTGTGAAGTGTTGTCTGTGACCATTTTTTCTTTTGTAAGCACCTGGCTTTCTCTTGAAAACGATAACTTTTCTAGAGCGATCATGCATGATTACTTTTGCAGTAATTTTTGCCCCACCAATAACTGGTGAACCAACAAGAGGCTTATCGCCACCAATGAAAAGAACTTGGTCAAGTTCGATCATTGATCCTGCGTCTTTGTTCAATTTTTCTACGTCAATTAGATCACCTGCTTGAACTTTGTACTGGTGACCACCGATTTCTACAACTCCGTACATGAAAACTCCTGGTAAATAGACAAAATCCAGGGGTTAAATTCCGATTGTTTTGATCGGTTTCTAATCTTGTTAGCCCTGATTTTAGTCGCTATTTATGAACCTTGGATTTTTATGCAAAACCCGTCTTAATGTCAAGGGAATAGTCTTCCGATACGTGGATTGATGCCAATGAAACGGGAGACGAAGCTATGAGTAAAAAAACCATTTTTCAATATCAGAAGGAACTCAATCTTCCGATTTATGTTTCGGCGGACATCTCAAGCTTTGATCCCAGCTTCGTCGATTTTCTTGTTAAGCTTAAATTCACGAAGTTATCTGACAAAGAGGAGATGGATGCTCTGAGTCAGGTTCAAAAAAATCACCTCGCCCGCATTCTGAATATTACTGAAGCCTCGCCGATCGTGGCCAAACAAATTCACAGTAGCATGGAAAGTGATCATTACGGCGCGGAGAGTATTATTCCCAAAAATGGCTACAGGGTTTACCGCTTTAAAGATGTGGGGCTCATGGTTTATTCGTTTAGTGCCCGCGAGTGGCAGCTTGGATGTTATAAAACTTTTGGTTCCGGCCAGGACCTTTTCGGTGCCCGTATGATGGTCAATCGCTTTTTAACATGGGCCTTTGTACCTCACGGAATTCTTGGACTCTGGGGTGTGACTGTCGATGATGGAATGGTGGCGCAAAGACCTGCCGATTCAAAAGGTGAGGCAGTGTTTGTCGATGTAGTCGGTCACAGAATGATTTCAGTCGATGGTGTAAAAAAAATGCGCGCGCATTTTAAAGTTCTTCGTCTGGATCCGACGTTGAAAGGGCGAAATATCAAAATGACTAATGAAGAGCTGTTAACATTTTTGTCTGCTCATTGTTCTTATCTCGATCCGGCAGGACTTTCGGTTCCTGTGAGACAAATGGTTCAGTCGCTCGCGAAAATGACAGATGGGCTTTATCATCCACAAGAAAGTTTTAGACCGAGAACTGATTTGTCGCTATAATCTTTTTTAAATTCAATTTTTAAAAGAGATCACTATGGGCAATCATTACGTTCACCAATTAAATCCAGTCCTGATTGATTTAGGCGCGGTGCAAGTCCGTTGGTACGGACTCATGTACGTGGTGGGATTCATCATTGCAGGAATATTGCTCAAGCTTCTCGTAAAACAACATTTTTTCAAAGTGAGTGTGGAGAAAATTGATACTCTTGTGACGACGATGATTATTTGTATGTTCATCGGTGCCCGTGCAGCCTACGTCTTCATTTATAACTGGGATTATTATTCTCAAAATTTAACGGATCTTCTTGCCGTGTGGAAAGGCGGCTTGAGTTTTCACGGTGCCCTCGTCGGTTTGATTTTTGGAGGCGTTCTTTTTGCCAGACAAAATAAATTGTCGTGGATGGAAGTGATGGACTCTGTTGCCTTAGCTGGGACTCAGGGACTTTTCTTTGGAAGGATGGGAAATTTTATCAATGGCGAGCTCTACGGAAGAATTACAAATTCTCCTGTCGGAATTATTTTTCCTCAAGGTGGACCTTTTCCGCGTCACGCTTCGCAATTGTATGAAGCTTTTCTGGAAGGGATCTTGCTTAGTTTGATTTTGTGGTTCCTTAAATCTCGCGTGAAAATTTACGGCATCATCGGTGCGTGTTTCGTCGGTTTCTACGGCGTATTCAGATTCATTGTCGAATTTTTCAGAGAACCTGATTCACAGCTTGGCTATTATTTTGGTTTCATCACCATGGGACAGATTCTTTGTTTTCTGATGATTCTTGCTGGCGTGGGATTATATATTTACGCAAAAAAGAAAAACGTCACCATTTAGGCAAAGCTTCATTCAATTTTACGTACATCGGAACAACTGATTTATCGGTGCTGACAATCTCAATGAACATTGGAAAGCAGGTAATTGAACAAGAACCGTGATAAATGATGTTGGTGTTGTCGCGATTCAGCCAGACATAGATAGCACTTCTGTCATGACGAACGTAGCGATCCTGTTTTTTATATTTTTTCTGCAGATCTGCCAGGAAAATATCGTGTAGGAAAAATTGCGGAAGACGAACAAATACATCTGTGATGATGTCCTTTTTTACCTGAGTATAAATGTCCAGCGTATAATTTGTGCGTTTTATTTTAAAGCGCAGAATTTTTTGCGATCCTTCATCCGAAAAGACATCGTATTTAGGATTTTCTTTTTTGACTGCTTCAATCTGTTTACCAGGAGTAAAGTTTTCAATGGTTTTGAGTGTAAAATCGTAATTTGGCGGAGTAATTTCGGCGTGTATTACCGAAAAAAATGTAAAAAAAATGTGAAACATGAGTGACATAAATTCATGATAGTTCAGGGGAATTTCAGAATCCATATGAGGAAAAAACTTTTTTTTATTGCGTTTTA
The DNA here is from genome assembly GCA_002440825.1 of Bacteriovoracaceae bacterium UBA6261. Classification (GTDB taxonomy): domain Bacteria; phylum Bdellovibrionota; class Bacteriovoracia; order Bacteriovoracales; family Bacteriovoracaceae; genus Bacteriovorax. Next base: position 9,942 of record DJVH01000060.1, read on the forward strand.
CTGTTACACTTTGGTTGAGTCAGGGCGAGCTTGTCGCTTGCTAGCTTTCGGGGCTTAAGTCCAAAAGGATTGTTGGGCTACTTCATAATAAGGACTATTATTCATGATTAAATCTACCCAAAAACTTCTCTTTGTCGTCACGTTGGGAACTCTTGCGTCTTGTGCGAGCACGTCCAATCAGGTCGATGTATCAAAGAAAGAACAAAAAGTAGCTGATGGTTTTGCTTCCGAAAGTGTTCGCGAAGCTTATCTCAGGCTAAAGAAAAAAGATTACACTGATCAAGACCGCAAAAAAGACGAAGCTGAAAGTGAGCGCGTGGCGAAGACACTTTCAAAATCCATGATCAATGGCGCTGCCACTGTTGATGGTGCCGGTCAGTACAAAGGAAAAACGTATTTTCTTCAAGGTGCTGAAGAGCTGAATCTTGAAAATAACTATTTTGATATTCCTGTCGTTTATAATGACCAGGTTAAGAAGTGGATGGATTATTTTCTTAACCGCGGGCGCGGATTCTTTGAGCGCTATACGGAAAGAGCGGGAAGATATGCTCCGATCCTCGGTGCGATTCTCGAAGAACACGGTCTACCACGCGATTTAATTTTCCTTGCTATGGCCGAATCTGGTTTCAATACTTCTGCAAAATCATGGGCAGCAGCTGTCGGACCTTGGCAGTTCATGCCTTCAACAGGAAGACTCTACGGTCTTGAGCAGGACTGGTATAAAGACGAAAGACGCGATCCGATCAAAGCGACTGTTGCAGCAGCAAGATATCTTACAAAACTTTATGGCGATTTTGGTTCATGGGAAGTCGCAGCTGCAGCCTACAATGCCGGTGAAGGGAAACTTTCAAAGGCCATCATGAAATACAAATCAGAAGATTTCTGGGATATTTCAAAAGGGCGTTACTTAAAAGATGAAACAAAGAATTATGTTCCGAAAATTATGGCCCTCGCGATTATCGGAAAAAATTTAAAATCATTTGGATTCGACGATGTTGAATTCCACGAGCCGCTTGATTTTGATGAAGTGACAGTAAAGCCTGCAACGGATTTAGTGAAACTTTCAGAAGTGTTAGGTGTTGAGTTCGAAGAAATTCAACGTTTGAATCCCGAAGTTCTAAGATGGTTCACACCACCGAATCAAGATTACAAACTTCGTATCCCGCCAAATACTGCTGAGAAATTTGCTTCTTGCTGTTCAAAATTAGATTTAGTGGCAAAAGATTTTCAGGAATTTGTCGTTACAAAGAAGCGCATGTCTGTTGCTGAAATTGCCAAGAAATTTAAAATCAAAAAGAATTATGTTTTAACTGCCCTCAATAATACATCCGAAAAGGCAACGTTCGACAAAGGCGAAGTTGTAAAACTTCCATTTAGAGTCGGTGAGCTGGTCAGCCCGTCGAACAATCTTTATGCGGATCTTTTCGAGAAACCAAGAAGAGAAGTCCTTCGTAAGAATCACAGAAATAGAACACGACTGGCGAGATCTTCGGGAAAAAAGCCCGTTCGCTATTATACCGTAAAAAAAGGCGAGTCACTCTTTACCGTGGCCCAAAAGCACGGGATCAGCGTTAAGCGGTTAATAGCGTCGAATGAATTAAAAAAGAAAAAAATTAGCGCTGGCGACAAGTTAGTCATTAAGTAGAAACTAAACAAAAGGCTCCTCCGGGGGCCTTTTTTTTGTTTTTCAATAATACCTTAGTCTTTTAGTTCAACTTTTCACTTGAGAGGCCGTGCCTCCTTAAGTACACTTTTGATCACACACAATCACTGTACTCCAAAGGAAAAACCAAATGGCTTTCAAAGATCTTCATAAACTCAAAAAAGTCGTTGTTGTTGAAAAAGAATATATTGAAGTTCCTCACCTCGTCGTAGGCAAAGATATTTTTGCTGTGACCACATATAAAGCACTCCAGGAAAAATACGGTAAAGAGAGCGTGCGCCTCCTGTCTGAAGATGCCATTTTGAAGTCAGACCTGATGCCCAAAGGGCCGGGGACAATTCGCGGCGAAGCTAATCAATCCGTCATGAAACAAATCTTTCCTGATGCTGTTGTGTACGAAGGAAAGGAAATGGCCATGTTCTATAAGGATATGACCTGGAAGAGTTTCGGCGGCAGAAGCAAGCCGGAAGCGCTGAAGTTTAACGAAGAGTTTTATACGACTCCTCGTCTTGATATTGATCCCGAAAAAATTTTTCCTGAGCTGGCGAATGCAGACCAGTTTTTAGAAGAGGTTAACCAGGAAGCTTATCAGATCAGATTGAAATCGATTAAACGCGTAGAGAGCGGATTTTCAGTTGAATGCTTGAACGGGACAGAGTTTAAGTGTGAGAAGCTTTATTTTGATTTATCTCCGTCTCATTATCTGAATTTCTACACGAATAAAAATGAGCTCTCCGATACCTTTATACAATTTTGCGAGAGTACGCATACGCCTTCAGCATTGTTTGTGAAATTTGCTTTTGAAAAAACAATTACTGATTTGAAAGAAACTCTCTTTATTCCTTTGAGCTACACCCACGAGTGGGGGCATTTTGTGGGAGAGTTTAGCATTGCTTCGGATGAAACAAAGGTTGGTCAGGATATAGAGTTTATCCATTATATAGATGAAGATTCGTCATCCGAAGAAGATATTTCGAGGATAATTCGCTTATTAAAGAAGAATATGGAGAAAATTTTTGAAAAATTTTCTAAAACTAAGGCCACCGAATACATTGTTTTAGAGCAAGATATCGGGTGTCTGAAAATTGACGACGAACTCTATGCACGCGTGAATGATTCTCAGAAAAACGAAACCAATAATCTGTTCTTCCTTGGAATGAATGCCCCTATTGTTGATACACAGAGCGCAGAGTTCATGTTCGAATATTCGAAAGAAGGCGTGAATATGCTCACTCGAGCACTCCTTGTTCATTCAATTCTTCTAAAAAAAATCTAACTTCGGTGTGTTGACAAATACGCTGACTGAAATCAACATTTAAAAAAGATATGATTTTTTACGGACAAGTATTCTGAAATACTTTGTTTAACTTCAAGGAGAAGATTGAATGAAAAAGACATTAGTAATTGCATCACTTGCAGTACTATCAACGAGCGCTTTCGCGTCTAAAGCTAGAATGGAAGCTCTAGGACAAGGTCAAGTATCACGTTACATCATGGATACAAGATCTGTATTCCTTAACCCAGCTATGGTTAACGAGCAAAAAAACTACATCATCACTGAATGGGGTACAGCAACTGCAGCTAACACTGACACAGACGCTGCTCCAAGAGCTGAAGGTGGATTCTTCCGTGAAATGGGAACATTCACTTACGGTCTATACCTTGGTAACAATGAATCAAGAGTTGATCACGCTGCAGGTTTCCTTGCTCAAACAAACGGTCTAGACCTTTTCCTAGGTGGCGACATGGGTGTTAAGTGGGGAGCAAGAGTTCACTACGCTAACCAAAAAGATGAAACTGGTGCAGTAGAAAAGAAAAACAACGCATTCGGTATCGGTCTTGGTGCTGAAATGGGTGACGCTGAAGTATACGCAAACGTTGACCTTGCTGATAAATCAACAGGTGCAGCAGTTGCTGGATACGAGTCAAAACTTAAACCTTCATACACTGTTGGTGGTTCATATAAGTTTGCTGGCTGGTCATTCTTCGCTGAATACGACATGTCAAAACTTAATGAAACTCAAGCAACTGCTACAACAACAAAAGATTCTACAATCCTAGTTGGTGCTGGTCGTGTACACGAAATCAACCCAACTGCAAGATTGATCACAGATCTTTCTCTTACTATGAATACAAACGAAACTACTGCTGCTGGTAAAGTAAAAACAAACGCTCTTCCAGCTACTCTAGGTATGGAAGTAGACGCTACTTCTTGGCTAGTTCTTCGTGGATCAGTTGCTCAAAACATTATCTTCGGCGAGAAAAAACTTGCTAACGGTAAAAAACAAACTGTTCCAAACTCTACAACAGTTAACGCTGGTGCAACTCTTAACTTCGGTAAACTTAAAGTTGACGGTATGATCGGTAACACTGATGGAGCAAGAAACGGTGTTGTTGGTACTAAAAACGGTACACTTACAACAGACAACCTTCTTACAAGAGTTGCTGTTTCTTACTGGTTCTAATTCATAAATTGAATTTTAAAAGGCCCTCGAAAGAGGGCTTTTTTTT
>DJVH01000087.1 GCA_002440825.1 Bacteriovoracaceae bacterium UBA6261
TGGAGGTGGTGGGAATCGAACCCACGTCCAAAGAACCATCTATAATGCGGACTACGTGTGTAGCTTTGAATTTTCGTCTCAAAGCGAAGACTATTTGATTACATCAACCAACAAGCCCGGTGATTATTAAGCGTCACTCCCGGCTACTCGCTTGCCTCATTTAAGTCGAGACAGACTTGTTGCCGCGCTTGTTTTTATTGGAGGTGGCCTCCGCAATGTCTTGGCTTAAATTAATTAAGCAGCAAGAGCATAGCCGTAATCGTTAGATTCAGCATTTAATTTTTGATCGACTTTTTACCAGGACCGTGCCGATCAACCTGGACACGCCCACAAAATTTCAGTGTTCCCTGTCGAAACCGGGGCACCCCCATTTTGGTGATATATGAGTGTATCATAAAATGGAGGGGGTTTCTATAGAGAAGAGCGTTAGTTGAGATATTAACTTCAGCGTTAAGAGCTTAGAACAACTCCGCCGTAAGCACGCCTTCAACCTGATTCACATTGCTGCCATCCGGATGCGCAATCGACGAAAAGATAATGTCCAGGTTCGCCGGAATGAAATAGAAAATATTCATCTTCACTCGAGGCCCTGCAAACAATCCGTTGATCAGTTTATCTCTTAAAAGCTGGTTGTTTAAGAAAATGCGATCCGCATACATCGTCTCGCGACCGAAAAGCACGTGAAGCTCTTTAAAGAAAATCGGCCACAAGTTTCTTCCGCGGTAGATATCCCACAACTCGTAATCGCCCATAAATCTCGCTGTGAACACTTCGTTCCCGAAAGCATTGCTGTAGGGAAGACCGTAGAATTCGTGCTTGCGGAATCTGGCAAAATCACTGACTCCCCCACCGTAAAGGACTCCGCGGGTGAAATCGCCTTTGTAAAAACGCCCGTACGTCCCTTTCAAAGACGCCGTAAATCTTTCAGTAAAACGCCCACCGATATCAGCATCAATATGAGTCGCTAAATACGCCGACCCAATATTTGCGTGATTCGATTGAAGCGAAAATGTTCCCGTGAAATACTGAAAGAAATCATCGTACGCCAGCGCCTTATAAGTCAGCTTATTTCCCACTCCAATCGTCGTTGTTGAGCGATCAGAAATAAAATCATTCGTTGTTGATTTACCCGTAAATAAACTCGGTACATACGTCCAGCGGCCTTTATACACACTGTAAAACGTGCTCACTGTAAAATCGCGCGACAAATCCAGATGCGTATTGAAATCCGTCTTCGAATACTCCTGATCAAAAGCCGCACTCACAAACCACAAATCGCTCCAGCGAATCAGCTTCTGCAGATACTCAAGATTTCCACCAACCTTGCTCACTTCCGGATAAACCAGCAATGTCGCATTCAACGTATACACATCCATTGGATCAGAAAAAGTCGTCATCGCTCCGATACTTCCTAAATTTTCCGAAGTCCCTGTCGCCAGAAACCAGTAATGAGGAATGAGATGATCCCAACGCGGAAAATTTTCCGATCTCTCTGAAGCATAAGATCCACCGGGAGCTGGAATCGATTTGTACTCAGAAACCTCAACCGCTTTTGTATCCGCCGCATTTCTCGTAAAAAGTGAAACCGCCTCACTCGCCGTCATCGTCGCCGTCTTCAATCTGTTTTCCAGAACCACAGTTCTCGTGTCATTGAATTCAGCAAACGTCAGCTTTGCAAACGGTTCAGCAGGAAGCGAACTAATCTGAACTTTTTTATCCCACTCCAGAAGTTTAACAACTTTCCCTTCGCGAAGAACGGCAAACTTCTCTGCAATCAACGGCAAATCAAAACTTGCCTGACTCTTATAAATCACCTGCAAATCCTTCAGCGAAAGATCAGCAAGCACCAGTGAATTATTTCCAAACGAATCATTGATTTTCAGCAGGAGCTTCTCCCCCACTTTTCTCACCAGCGTAATATTGTCATTGGAAGAAAACGTTTTAATCACATCATTATTTCTTCTCGCCGACCACGTATTGTCCCAATAACTGAACGTCAGATAACTCTCCCCGCCCAATGAAACAACATAGCTCGGATCATTTTCAAAATTCAAAGTTCTCTCAACCAGCAACGTCTCCGGATTGATCAGCTTCCAGACTTTGTTGTGTTTTCTAAAACGCGGATCATCTTCAAACGACACAAGAAGCATTTTACTTTCATTGTCGACATCCACCATGCCGGCAAGGTCTGAAATCGGAAGATCGAATTTCTGAATGAAACTCACTTCATCTTCAAGATCATAAGACACAAGCGCCTGACTGAATTTTGCCACTTCGACTTTGTATAATTTATTTCCATCCAGCACATGCCCGCGCTGGTAATCATCGCTTCCATGAGCGTTGCTGATTTTTTCTCCCCACTGCTTGTCTTCTACCGCCGATGGATCACTCGCCATAAATTCATCGCGGAAATTCGTAAACGCATGCTGAGCTTTTTCACCGATACAAAATTCAAACGCATTGTTGAGAAAGAAAGGAACCGCCATCGAATTTCTTTCTACAAGACATTTGATCGTTCCAGGCTTTTTATCTTCAAGCCACTGAATGAAATGAGCCCCGGCCCAATAAGAGAGCGAGCCATGCGGATAAACACCCGGCTCATCCACGCAATCGATCGACGCGCAGAAATCATGTTTTCTGAACTGGATCTGAAGTTCTTTATTAAAAAGCGGATTGTGAAGACGGCCGCCCTGAATCAGGTTCGATTCACCCCAGACTGCAATCCCTTCTGTGAACCAGCGAGGCACAATCCCCGAAGGAATCTTTGCAATAGTTCCGAAAATATTACGCCCCACCTGCAGATAATCGCGTGTCTGATCCATATGCACGATGTGGATAAACTCATGCACCACAAGACCTTGCAGCCAGTTGTCCATCACGATTAAGTGTTCTTTGTTGTTAGCGGGAAAATTATACAAATTAATAATATTTGTAGGAAAAGGACGCGCATTTCCGTTTGTTAGTCTCAAATAAGGATCTAAATTAAAATGAACCACATCGTGAGGAACGTATTCGAAATAGTTGATCACTTTAATCAAGTCTTCTTTTGCAATTCGTTCAACTTTTAATGCTACTGTAAGGTCTTTTTCAGCGTAATGGATTTCTCCTAAGAAAGTACCGTAGTTAGTCGGCATTGAGACATTGATCGTTTTCAGAACTACGGCCTGTGCCTCTGAAAAACAAAAAATTATCATAAAAATGACAGGGAAAAGTGAGCGCAGAAAAGCCATTTTTTTCTTCCTTATATGATAGATAGTTGGCATAATCATAACTATCTTTTTAAAGATTGAAACTTTTTATTTATTCTTAAACCTACATAAGGAGCTATCATGAAATTCAAATCTAGCATGTTGTTCGTTGTTCTTGCTGCTGCCCTAACTCTTACTTCTTGTGCAAACATGAAGAAGAAAGGATCTGAAGGTTCATCAACTGAAGGAACTTCAACAGACATGTCTAAAGATAACGGCAAAAACGCTGGTGGCGTTTCTCTTGAACTTAACGGCGACTCTGACACAAACAAAGCAGGCGCTCTTAAAACTGTATACTTCGATTTCAACTCTGCTGCTCTTTCTCAAGACACAAAAGATGCTCTTAACAACAACGCTGAATTCATGAAGAAAAACCCTTCTGTGAAAATCCAGGTTGAAGGACATTGTGATGAGCGCGGTGGCGTTCAGTTCAACCTTGCTCTTGGCGAAAGAAGAGCAAAAGGTGTTCGCGAATATCTTCAAGGTCAAGGCGTTGAAGCTGCAAGAGTTTCAACAATCTCTCTTGGTAAAGAAAAACCAGTTGCTTTCGGCCACGACGAAGAATCATGGTCAAAAAACAGAAGAGCAAACTTCGTTGTAACTGGAAAATAATCTGAAACTCGCAACGATTTTCTTTTTCATTTCTTTTTTAACGGCGTGTGGCCTCACAACCACACGCCCTAAACTAGAGATGTCCATGGCCCAGGTCGCTTTTATGGCCGCCAAAGAGGCCCAGGCCGATGTCAAAGCTCCAGGACTCTACCGCAAGGCCGAATACTACTACCTCAAGGCCAAATCTTCCTACAAACGCAAATACTTCAACAAAGCTCAGCAATACGCTCTGCTATCCAAAAAATATTCCGAGCGCGCGGAATATGTTGCCATTAGAAAAAAGACGTTAGAAAATTTGTAAGTATTAACTCTTATTCAGAGGAACACTGCTTATGAAAAGTCTCTCACTTGTTGCGACTCTCGCTCTACTCATTTCACTAACGGCGTGTAAAACACAGGAAGATATCCGCCGAGAAAAAACGGTTGAAAGTTTAAATGAACAAGTCGCTCAAACTCAAAAGAGCACAGCAAATGCCAACGCTCGTTTCACGGCACTTGAAGAACAACTTGCAAAACTGACTGGCCAGCTGGAAGAAGCTTCTCATAGAAGTCAGCAAGAATCTAAAGAAGGCGCTTCCATCAAAGAACGCCTGAGCACTCTTGAAGAAACCAACAGAAAACAAACTGAATACATGAAAGCTCTGAATGAAAAACTTCAAGAGCAAAGTAAATACATCGAAGACGTCAACAAGGCCTTGACGACTCTTTCTGAACAAAAAGAGAAAGAGCATGAGTCAAAAAAAAAAGAAGCAAAAAACGAAGCGAATAACGAATCGGTAAAAGAAGGCATTTCAAAATACAAAGAAAAGGATTTTGATGGCGCCGAAGAAATTCTAACCGCTGCTCTTGAAAACAAAAAAACAAAAAAGAAAGATAAAGAAGCGGCTCTTCACTACCTTGGTATGATCAAGTACAAGGCGAAAAGTTTCGAAGAAGCGAAAGTGTATTTCTCAAAACTCATTTCAGAAAACGCCGACTCAAGCTACGCTCCGTCAGCTCTTCTCAATCTCGCCAGAACATTCGGCCAGTTGAAAGCAAAAGATGAAGCTCGTCAATCGCTTGAACTTCTCCTGGAAAGATTTCCAAAGAGCAAAGAAGCAGCAGAAGGCGCGAAGCTCAAGGCTAAATTTTAATGAAAAAACTTCTACTGCCGTTTCTGATTATTCTCTCGTCCTGTTCGTTCTTCACAAACGAAATCGCCCATGACGAGAACAAGAAAAAATCAGCCGATCCCGCTCACCTCTCTCTGGTCTTCTCACACAACATCAGCGGAGAAACGCACCCGTGCGGTTGTAGAAATTTCCCTCTCGGTGGCCTGCCACAAGTCGCAGGTCTCTTCGCCAATCTTTCAAAAACGTCAGAAGTCTTTTACGTCGACACCGGCGATACATTTTTTCCGTCCTCAGTTGTTCCCGCTTCCATGAAAGACTCCCTTTCTTTTGCGGCCAACAACCTAGCCCTCGGTCTCGATCAACTCGGTCTAAAATACTTCGTCCCCGGCGATCAGGACTTCGCCATGGGTCTGGATTTTTTAAAGAAACTTGCTGATACAAGAAAATTTGAATTCCTCATTTCCAATTTAAAAGATGAATCGATCATCAAACACAAACGCTTTGCCGTGATCGAAAGAAATAAAACCAAAATCTGGCTTGTGGGTTTTGTCGCTCCAGATGTTTTCAATGACAAGACTGCAGGGCTTTTCACAGACGTTCCTTCAACTCTCCCGAAAGTCATCGAAGAATTAAAAGCACAAGGCTTCAAAGAAAACGATTCTTACCAACGCCTCGTGGTTCTCTCTCACGCCGGCATCGATCCCGACGAAAAGCTCGCTGAAGCGTACCCTTTTATCGACTGGATCATCGGCGCGCACTCCCAAAGTTTCCTTCGCTACTCGCGCGACGTGGGCAACACCAAAATCGTGCAGACACTTTCAAAAAACCATTACGTCGGCGACATCAAAATCGACACCAAAGCTAAAAAAGAAAGCGACACCTACGAGCTTCACGAAATTCGCGATGAATTGGTAAAAAACTTAAATCCCAATCCATTTGTAAAATTCATCGACGATCACAAAGCTAAGATGAACGAACTGCAGATGAGCGAGCAAAGCAAAATGGGCATGGATTTAAATCCCAATGCTCCGGTTAAAAAATACAAAACCGCTGCCAGCTGTATCGAATGCCACAAACCGCAGGGCGATTTCTGGCAAGGCACTCCTCACTCCATCGCCTACACGACTCTGATGAAAGCCCACGAGCAAAACAATCTTCAGTGTATCAAGTGCCACTCCCTTGGCCTTGGCGACCCAAAAGGATTTACTGCTGCCAAGAACATGGTGTCGTTTAAAAATAAACCGATTATAGACTACTGGAACCAGGTTCATGCCATGAGCGCTGAAGTGAAATCTGTTCGCCAGCTTGAAGCCAAGCAGATTGCGGCGATTTCCAAAAAATGGATGGCGTTTGATGCGCTTTCTGGAGTGAAGAATAATTTTGCGAACGTTCAGTGTTTAAATTGTCACTCGATGAATGATGAGCATCCGTTTAATGCTGATGTTCCTGTGACTCGCGAGGCTCGGGCAGTTGAGATTAAGAATAAATGTCTTTCTTGTCATACTAATGATCAGTCGCCTGAGTGGTATCTTAAAGAGGGATCTAAGGCTGTGAATGAGAAGGTTGTGGCTCAGAAGTTTAAGAAGATGAGCTGTCCTTTGAATCCTTAGGTTGAAGTGAGTTGTTGGCCGTTGGATGTTGGCCGGTTGATGGTTGATGTTTAGGGTTGATGTTTTGAAGTTTTGTTTGGGTGTTGTGGAACTGGATTAGATTCCATAGATGTGAGCCTAGGATTTCTAGTTTTGCGTTTATTTTGTGATTCTTGTGTTTGGTTAATTCGATGATGGCCTTGCATTCTTTATAGGAGCCGAAAGCCTGGAAATAAAATTTCCTTTGATCTTTAGATGTTCTTTTTCCTGATCCTTCTGCCAAATTTAAAGTTATCGAAGAAGCGGCCCTTTCCAGCTGCTCCTTTAAAAAATGCGGCATTCTCAGCCCATCAATTTCATGAAAAAATTCAATAGAAAGCTTATAAGTTCGAAAATTCTTCATATCCTCATAAGCAAAATGAAATAAAAAAAGAAAAAACTAACCAATTAAAATAACAGCACCAGGCAAACCACAAACATCAAAAACAACAACCATCCCCATCAAACATCAACCGGCCAACATCCAACGGCCAACAACTCACTTCCCCCCATTCAAAAACTGAACAAACTTCTCCCGATAAGCCCCCTTCTCCAAGAAAAAAACATTCCCATGATAAGC
>DJVH01000026.1 GCA_002440825.1 Bacteriovoracaceae bacterium UBA6261
ATTGGAGCGAGAATGGCCGTCATTGATAAAGACCGTCATAAGCATGATGGAGATCTGGCCATTGGTCCTCGTGCCCCAATTGGATTAAATTACAAAATGGTGAATCCTAATCTGGAATTCTTTGGTGAACTGGCACTTTGCATGGACCTGGTCCCCGAAACCGATGCAGATCTTGAAGGCGGCCTTGGGTTGCGCTACCGCTTCTAAGCAGCGAGCGTCGCTCTTGGATGCTTTTGTTTAAGTTGAACGATGAGCTCTTGAGCCTTGGTGTTTTTGTAATAACGACACCAGGCCTCAAGAGATTTTCTCTGATATTCGCAATAAAGAATTTCTGGATTGGATTCAATGGCCATTTCCAACTCAAGCAAATCGTTTTTTACGACTGACTGGATGATTACATTCTGAACAATTTGTCTTTGGCTGATGCTTGATTCCTGTACGCACTTCAATATTTTATACGCAAGAAAAAGTCCCAGCGCCGTCCACAACACTGGAGAATACAGAGCTATGCAGGAAATAAAAAGCATGGTCCAGTAATCTTTCGATGCAAGCGAGTGATAAAAATAGACCGGCACCGAAAGGAGAAAGAGATAAGCTTTATAGTTTCTCTTGGAAGAGAGGAGGGATTTAAAGGGCATTGTTTTAACCTCGTCAATAGACTCATCCTTATCCTAGTCCCTAAAGGCGCCAGCGGCAAAAGTCCTTCGTAAGAGTACCTAAGCTATGAGAATCAACAAATAGACTGTCTAATTTTTAGCCACAAAAAATAGGCATTGAGTACTTTCTTCAGATGCCATTGAGATTATTCATATCACGGTAGAAAATCGATCCAATAATTCTATTTTAAGAAGGAGATCAATATGAAATCAGCATTGGCAATTTTTGCATTAACATTTTCAATGGGATCATTTGCAGCTGAACTTCAATTGAATATGCACTCTACTATGACCATGAAATTGATTGGTAAAGATACACTTGAAAAAATAAATGAAGTCGTCATTACGGACACAGCTTTTATTACGCGCTCAGGGATTAACCGCGATACGAGAAAGAAAGTAAACAGCGACAAGCTTACGTACAAACTTGAAAAGAGTGTTGTTAGAATTCAGGATGCTAAAAATGGACTGGATACCGAAGCCGTTGCTGAAATCAACAGATCACTTTTCGGGAATGTTAAATCAATTACCATTTCCGGTGAAAATCTTGAGAACGCTTATTTTGAAGATCTTTCCAATAAGGGAATAATTGCGCTGGCAAACTTAGATAAAAAAGGTGATGAGAGAAAGTCGCTTACGATTGGTGATCAGACTTGTATTGTCGATCGTTCAAAAGAATTAGCGACATGTGAACAAGACGTAAGTCTTAAGGTTGAAAACAATGAAGCGGTCATCGGCGCAGCTCTGATTTTCCTCAGTCTTGGTCAGTAATCAGCGTAAAGATTCAACTGCAGATTTATAATTCATTTTACCCTGTTTAAATATGTATGAGCCGGCAACAAGATTGTCGGCTCCTGCGTTTATAAGCTCATGAGCATTTTTGTCACTGACTCCACCGTCAACTTGAATTTGAAAATGCGCTTTTAAATCATTTCTTCGTTGTTTTAATTCTCTGATTTTATCATAAGCCGATGGCATAAATGATTGACCGCCAAAGCCCGGCTCAACGGACATGACAAGGACGAGATCAATATTTTTTAAGAGCTCATCAGAGAGAGTATTTACTGCTGTCACAGGTTTGATTGAAATACCAACGCTTGGATAATGATTTTTTAAATTACGGGCAAGCTCGAGTGGTTCATCGATTGCTTCAATATGAAATGTAAAATTATGAATACCTGCAGCTTTTAGAGTTTCTCCATGAAACTCTGGATTGGTCACCATGAAGTGAGCATCGCATTTATGAGAAGACTTCTTAGTAATTAATTCAATAATGGGGTGGCCAAAAGTCAGGTTTGGAACAAAGTGACCATCCATGATGTCCAGGTGAAACCAAAGATTTTCAATCCCCGCAAATGAGTTCAATTCCGATTCAATATTTAGAAAATCACAAGCAAGCAGACTTGGAGAAATGATCGTCATAAAATTTCTACGGATTAATTAAAATCTCTCCGCCCTTATTTTTAAGTCCATTTAATAATTCGATATCACTGCAAAGTTTTTTTCCTTCAAGTTGAACTTCGGCAAGCCTGACGGCGCCTTCTTTAGTTCCAACGGCGATCTGGCCATGCAAAAGAGAGGTCTCTCCGGGCTTTAGTGACCGATTCAGTTTTTCAAGGCGGAAAACCTTCAATCTTTGATTGTTAAGAAAACAATACGTCCCCGGCCATGGATCAAGGGCGCGGACCTGATTATTTAATTTACTAAAATCGGATTCTTTGAAATTTAAAAAGCCATCTTCTTTTTTCAGTGTGGGCGCAAAGCTCACTCCAGCAGGGTCCTGTTTTGTGAAATGCAATTTTTCACTGAGAATAGTTTCAATCAATGTATTGGTTGAAAGCGCCGCTTGAAATTTTAAACGAGTATAAAGTTGTCCACCCGTTTCTGTGGGAGCAATGGCAAGCTCATGAAAATGGCAAAGATCGCCAGCATCCATTTCTTTCACCATTCTTTGAATAGAAACACCTGTAGATGTGTCGCCATTTAAAAGCGCATACTGAATCGGGGCTGCTCCTCTATATTTCGGAAGAATTGAAGTATGTATGTTAAAACAGCCAAGCTTTGGCATGTTTAAAACTCGTGATCCTAAAAATTGAGCAAACGCAAGGACGATAAAAAAATCAACATTCTTTTTCTCTAATTCTGCCAGCACAGATTCTTCGCGATTGATATTTTCTACCTGATAAAGAGGAAGCTTGTGTTCTTTGGCGTAAACCGCGACTGGGGGTGATTTCAACTCCTGTCCTCTTCCGGCCGGCCTGTCCGGCATGGTTACAACACCCACCACGTTAATGTGAGGATGTTGGTGAAGAAGTTCTAGCGTTGGAACTGAAAAATCCGGCGTTCCACAAAAAACAACATTGAGTTTTTTCATTACTTTTTCTTTTGCTGCTGCTTTAAAAATTTTTTCTCGAGCAATTGTTTTTTCAAAAAGCTCAATCTTTCGATAAAGACAATTCCGTCGAGGTGGTCGTTTTCGTGTTGAAGACACACTGAAAGCAGCTCGTCGGCTTCAATTTCATGATGTTCACCAAAAATGTCCTGAAACTCAACTGTCACAAGTTCAGCTCTTTTTACGTCTTCGTAAATACCAGGTACGCTCAGGCACCCTTCTTCATGAATAATTTCACCAGATTTATTTTTAAAAATGGGATTGATAAAGACCATTGGATTGAATTCAGAAAGTCTGAATTCTTCACGGCCGTCGGCATGAGTGATTTTCTCTCGATCATACCAGATATCCAGAACGAAGAAGCGCAGGCTCACGCCAACTTGAGGAGCGGCAAGGCCGATTCCTGGTGCGTGATACATTGTATAAAGCATGTTCTTGATAATACCATGCAACTCTTCGTTGAATTCGGTGACCGGCTTGGCAACTTTCTTCAAAATAGGCGCAGGATAAGTGAAAATCTCAAGCTTTTCACCTTCAAGTTTATAGTTCTCTAAAAAATTATTTTTCATGAAAAATTGATATCACAAATATCAGTATTTTTCATCGCAATTTGCGGTGGTAAATAAAATAGCCCGCCAAGTAGACCACGAAGATAGAAGGCACACCGAATGTGGCCACTGCTGCCGGGACTTTGCTAGTTTGCCCTAGGGTCAGGAAGTATGAGTAGATAAACCAATAAATAAACGTGAAACTCATAACAAAAGCAGCGTTGGCACCGAATGAACTATTGCGACGGTTCGGGTTAAAAAGAGCTACTGAAGCAAGAATTGCAAGTACCAGACAGGTAAAACCCGAAGAGAACTTATCAAGAAACGTCACATAATATTCACTGTAATTAATGCCATTGTTTTTCAGGACACCGATGTAGTCGTAAAGCTTCCAGATATCGAGGGTGGCGATATTGGCATTGATCTGTTGGAAATCCGAGATCGTCTCTCTGATTTTTACGTCTTTGGTTTCGGAAAATTGAACTGAAGGAAAGGTTTTATTCTCAAGGTTTGTCACATGAAGAACATTTTTTAATAACCAATGATTTTCTTCCTTATGTTCAGCGACAACTGCGCTTAGTTGCTCTGTAAACTTAAAGTTTTTGTCATAAAAATACAAAGTCAGGTTGTTGATCACATTTTTTTTGCGGTCAAACGAGCTGTAAGAGAAAAAATAGTCCTGACTTTTAAACCAGATTTTTCCAGAACTGATCGCGTTGCTGATACCTTTTTTAGCCCCGCCTGGATTTAGAGAAGAAGAAACTCTGATGTTTTTAGCTTCTTGCCGATGTTTAGTGTATGGCACGACATAAGCATTAATATAAAAAAGCAGCAAACCAACCAAGCTTCCTATGATCGCAATGTCAGTCACAAATTTTCTGCGGGAATACCCACTGGCAAAGATGGCGGTAAGTTCATTTCGGGTTTTGAGTTTATTGATTGAAAAAAGAGAGGCAATCAAACAGGAAACCGGAAAAACTTTAACTGAAAACGAGGGAATTTCCAGATAGAGCGAAGTAAGAATGAGTTTAAAATCGGAACTGTCTTTTAAAAGTGCGTTTAAAATATGCCCAAGACTAAGCACCATCACCAGAACAAAAGTTGATCCCAAAAAGAAACGAAGCCATTCTTTGAAAATCAGTTTTCTAATGTTGGACATATGGCCTTATGAGTTTTACAAAAAGACTCAATGCTGGCTTTAGTAAAAGTTTTCCAGCGACAAAATTTAAAATGGGTTTTTTTTCGAAATATTCGACCAGCTTTGGACTGAGTGAATAATAAAAATCGATAAAATCTTTCCCTGGTTCAAAACGGGCAATTTTTAGCTTGAAGTGTCTCAGCGTTTCAGTGCGTTCATCTTCGAATCCAAAACACATCGTAGCTACATAGCACTTCTTCGAGCTTATCTGAATTCGCTGATAAGCCGATTCAAATGCCTTCGGATTATGGGCCTGTTTTTTATTGTTAAATTTTCTGATGATCTGAGCGTTCACGTGTTGGTACTTAAAACCAATTGAAAATTTCACAAATTGTTCAAGACAGCGAAGACATTCTCTCTGCAAGTTTGGACTGCGGTCAAAAGCTTTGGCCAGATCCCAGTATGCATGTGAGATGAGCAAAAGCTCAGTGACGTCTTTTTCAGGATCGAAGAGACCTGGCGTCAGGCGGTCTTCCGTTGTATCAAAATAAAGTGCAAGAATTCCCAGATACTTGGTGTAGGAGTCAACGGCCTGGGCCATTCTGTCGTCTTTGACAAGTGCTTGAGCGCGCTTCAAATGAGTAAGGCGTGTGCGGTATAGCTCAATGATCTGCTCGCGCTTTTTTTCATCACGAAGATCCTTGGCATCTGTTTTTTTCTTAACCACAAAACCTCACAGTTCTTAAAAGCGAATTGAGACAGCAAGAGAAGTTTCTTTTAATTTAGTCTCGTTTTGATTGATAGAAAGGTCTTTGTCTTTTGAAGTATTCTTCATGGCAAATTCAAAAGAGAGTCGAGGTTGAATCCACGACAAGCCGAAGCCGTTGCCTTTCTCAGCTCTAAGCTTATCTTTGAACCCACCAAAACGAAGGTAAAAATCATCAAGAACTTTTACTTGTAAGGCACCTTTGTAAATGAGCGTTTTTGAGATTTCATCTGAAGTATAATCTCCGCCAAAATCCAGTGATGCTGTAATATAAGTTAAAAGAATATATTGAAAACCAATCAGCCCTTTTGTTTCATGGGCCTTAGATTGAAACGGATCGTAAGCTACAATTCCCATCGAAAATTTTTCATCGATCGAATGTGTGACACCAATGACTGTCTGATAATACTTTTGAACAGATTTATCCGTAGTGTTTTCATCTTTGCTTTGGCGAACACTTACGCCCATTGCAGATTTATCCGCAATTGGACCGGACATGGAAAGACCCCAGCGTTTTCGCTTTATATTTTCCTCTTCCTGATCAACATAACTCAAAGAGCCACTTAAAGAAGGATTCCCGTCTGCCAACACAAAGCCCAGAGATTTTGGTTTAGGTTGTGCAACATTATTTTCTGTAAGTTTTGCGCTGTCTTTTTGAAAATAAAAAGTTGATGTAGAGAAAAAAGCTAATGGTGCTGGATTTAAAAATGCCGATTCTTCAGTGAGTATTGATCCCACTCCTGTTCCGGCAGTAGATTTTAAATGCGTTGTTTCGAACTCATGGATCTTTGCCTGAGCAATCGAAAGACCACTAGTTGAAAGGAACAAAGCTGACACGAATAAAGATTTTTTGATATGATTGCGAATGTTCTTAATTCCCTTTAAAATGTTATAACCTAAGAGGAAATTATAATGAAAATCCGTCGCGCCGTCATCCCTGTTGCTGGAAAAGGAACAAGATTTTTACCTGCCACCAAACAAGTCCCTAAAGAAATGATTCCGATTTTCAACTTGCCCATGATTCATTACGTGGTAGAGGAAGCAATTTTGTCAGGTATTGAGCAAGTGGTGTTCATTACTTCATCGGGTAAAAATGCGATTGAAGATTATTTTGACCGAAATTTTGACCTGGAAGACTTTCTGATCAAAAGCGGAAAAATTAAAGAACTGGAACTTGTTCAAGACATCGGAAAGATGGTCGAAGTGACTTCTGTAAGACAGAAGGAGCAGTTGGGGTTGGGCCACGCTGTTCTTTGTGCAAAAGATATTGTCGGCAATGAGCCCTTTGCAGTTATTCTTGGTGACGAAATTGTCCGAGGTCCAAATCCTGTGACAAAACAATTGATCAACATTTCAAATCAATACAATGGTGCCAATGTCATCGGAGTCATGGAAGTTGATAAAAAAGAAACAAACAAGTACGGTATCGTCAAAGGCGATTACGTCGATGACAAAAAGCGCACGTTGCGTATGACCAGCATGGTGGAAAAGCCAAAGCCGGAGGATGCACCGACAAATCTGGCGACGCCGGGACGTTATATTTTTAAGCCTGAAATTTTCGACGCTCTAAAGGTTATTCCTAAGGGTGTCGGCGGCGAATACCAATTGACAGATGCAATCAATCTTCTTGCCCGCGAAAGTGAAGTTTATGCTCATATTTTTGAAGGACAAAGATTTGATACAGGAAACATTGAAGGATATTTGAACGCGACAATTGAATTCGCGTTAATGAATAAAGAATCCGAACCGATGATGAGAAAACTCATTATGGAAAAAGTCGCAAAATA
>DJVH01000038.1 GCA_002440825.1 Bacteriovoracaceae bacterium UBA6261
CCGATAGAACCGGCCCATCACTTTATTCCTCAGCTCTACAAAAATATTGAAGTAAACAAGAGAATGCTTTGTACAGGCGCTCTTTTGATTCTTGCAGGGCTTTTTAAAAAACTGGTCGTGGCAGATAATCTGGGTCCACTGGTCGATCTCGTTTTCAATAATCCTGATAACTACAAAGGAGCGCCCGTCGCGTTTGCTGTCTTGCTGGCTAAATACCAGATCTACGCTGATTTCTCCGGTTATACAGACATCGCTTTGGGTTCGGCTTTAATGTTTGGATTCGAACTCGTTCCCAATTTCAATCGTCCGTTTTTTTCAAAAAATATTACGGAGTACTGGAACCGATGGCACATGTCTCTATCCGCCTGGATAAAAAACTATATTTTTTATCCGCTCCTTTCCACACCTGCGACGGTTCTGGGTGCCAAAGGTCTTGCGATACTGACATTTCTGATCCTGGGACTCTGGCACGGCGGTACTTATAATTTCTTAATCTACGGTTTCATTCAGGGAGTTTTGATCGCGCTAGATTCTGCGACTAAGAAAACGAGATTAAAATTATATAAATCAACGGGGCTTACCCGGTTTCCAAAACTGCTGAATGCTCTGGCCATATTATTTACTTTTTTTGTTTTAGTCGTTCCTCCGACATTATTTTTCAGAGCTGCTGATTTTCCGATGGCCTTAAAGCTCATACACAACATGAACACGCCGTGGAAAATGGAGCAATTTCAGTTTGTTTTTAACAGTGAAGTTTTGAGCCATGGATTGCTTACTGCTCTTCTGGGTATTATCGCTTTTGAGACGATCGACTGGATTCAAAAGACGAAGTTCAATCTGACGGATGCGATCTGCAAACGCTCAACTCTGGTCTTTTATGTTCTGGCGTTTTTCTTTCTGATGATTATTTTTGTTTTTGGTAAATTTGAATCTGGCTCGAGTTTTATTTACACTCAGTTCTAATGCAACTGAAGTTCAGAAAATAAAGCATCAACTATCTGCAGAGCACCTTTTGCTGTCGGATGATTCGCATCAAATCTCTCGTAGGAAACTCTCATCAGAGGTAGTTGGGTTTGTTTTTTTAATAATTCAAAGACAACGTCACTCCCCGTCCAGAGAATAACAAATTTTTCTGCTTTAAATTGCTGTCGGTACATTCGTTCAATATCACTGAATACGGCGGCGGCTTCAGCAACTTCCTTTTCGTCGGGGAATTTAAAACTTTTCGTCATCAGATTTTTACAGGTCATTAAAGGGACACAGTAATTAATCAATGCTCTTTGAATAAACGTGCCGCTCTTTTCAAGCGTACCCTTATTTTCAAATTGACCTGAAGAATTGCGTTCCACATTGGGAAACTGTGATGAATAAATGAGATGATCTGGTGTCACTAAAAATCGACGTATGTCCTGATCGTGTGAAATGAGAATGGCCAAGCCGTTTTGTTCAGGTATTTTCTGCGGAAGTTTGCCGGCATGAAAAAGGGCCCAGCTGTGTTGAGGTCCATTGCCAAGAAAGCCCAGGTCATAGGCTTTATAAATTGAACTTCGGTGATTGATTAAATCGATAAGTGATTGCTCGTCTTTTAAACCTTCACTGAAGGCCATAGAGCCGTCAATTAAGAAAAGATGCTTCCTTTTTCCGGGAAGAAAAGAAGCTGGAGTTGTTCGAAAACCGTTTTCATCAATGTGATAAACAACGGAGTAAATCTGATTTCCGTTTCTGAGTTTGGTGACTTTGAGATCGCAATCAAGACAGGGATGATCTGAAGAGTAGCGGGTGTTTTTACCGAGATTAAATGATTCCAGAATATATTCTGTTCCACCTGGCTCTACGGTGTGCTTGATCTTTGGCTTGACTGTTTTATCGACTTCTTTTTGACAGGACCAGCCCAACAAAAGAAAAAGAAAAAGATAAAGATAAATGAAAAATTTTTCCAAAAAAAATGCCTAAAAAAAGGGCCCACTGAATGGGCCCTGTTGATTATTGAAATAAATCTTTAACTTTATCAAAAAACCCACGACTCATTGGGTTCGAATTATGGTCCAGTTCAGAAAGTCTTTTTAAAAGTTCTTTTTGTTCCGAATTTAATTTCGTCGGAGTTTCCACATGAACCGTGACGATCTGATCGCCTTGTCCGTATCCACCGAGACGTTGAATTCCTTTTCCTTTCAATCTCATTTTCACACCGGATTGAGTTCCCGCCGGAATTTTCAGAGCGACTTTACCAGAGAGAGTTGGAACTTCCATCTCTGCTCCCAAAGCGGCCTGAGTGAAGCTGATCGGCACTGTACAATGAACATCAAATTCATCGCGTTCAAAAATTTCATGAGGCTTGATATTGATGACCACATACAAGTCACCGTTAGGCCCGCCCTGAACTCCGGCATCGCCTTCGCCAGAAAGCTTTAAGCGCTGACCTTGATCGATTCCCGCAGGAATTTTCACCTGTAGATCGACTTTCTTTTTCTTTTTACCGGCACCATTACAAGTACCACATGGATCTTTGATCATCTGACCAGAGCCATTACATTTTGGACATGTCGATGAAACAGTGAAGAAGCCTTGCTGTCTTCTCACTTCACCGTGGCCGTTACAGTAATCACAAGTGGTCGGAGTTGATCCGGCCTTGGCACCTGATCCGTTACAAGTTTCACACTTCACATTTTTTGTAAGTGAAATTGTTTTTTCTACGCCGAAGGCTGCCTCAGAGAAATCAATATCGATTCCCATCTGAAGATCATCACCAGGTCGTCCACGTGAACGTCCGCCGCCTCTGCCTCCGCGTCTTCCGCCTCCAAGCATGTCGCCGAAAATATCACCGAAAATATCACCGAAGTCTCCAAAATCTCCCTGGAATCCTCCGCCGAATCCACCTGGACCGCCGCCCATTCCACCGTTCATGCCTGCATGACCGAACTGATCGTAGCGGGCCTTTTTATCGTCATCCAAAAGCACGTCAGCAGCTTCAGAAGCTTCTTTAAATTTCGCTTCAGCTTCTTTGTTATCCGGATTTCTGTCCGGATGGTATTGCATCGCTAATTTGCGGTACGATTTTTTAATTTCGTCTTTCGAAGCGCCTTTCTGGACACCCAAGACTTCGTAGTAGTCACGTTTCGTGCTCATATAGTCCTTATTAAAAAGGCTTCCCGATTAAGGGAAGCCTTTTATTTCCGTGGTAAATTTACTCTTAGACTTCTTTATAGTCTGCATCGACAACATCGTCATCAGCTTTTTTGCCTTCAGATTGTTGTTGTCCGCCAGCTTGTCCGCCTTGAGCTTGCTCTGCTCCAGGAGCTCCGCCTGCCTGATACATTTCAGTCGCTACTTTATGAGAAACGTTTTGTAGTCTTTCAACTGCAGCTTTCAATTCATCAAGTGATTCAGAAGCAAGTTTTGTTTTAGCTTCTGCCACTGCTGCTTCAAGCTCAGACTTAGATGCGCCAGAAATTTTTCCTTCGCCTTCTTTAATCATTTTTTCAGTTGCGAAGATCAAACCATCGAGGTTGTTTCTTGTATCGACAACCTGACGTCTTTCCTGGTCAGCTGTTCTGTTTGCTTCAGCATCTTTTACCATTCTCTGGATTTCTTCTTCTGTTAAACCTGAACCAGAAGTGATTCTGATTTCTTGTGATTTACCAGTCGCTTTATCCTGAGCTGTAACGTGTACGATACCGTTTGCATCAATGTCGAAGATAACTTCGATTTGAGGAATCCCGCGTGGAGCCGGAGCGATTCCTGAAAGGTCGAATTTACCAAGAGTCTTGTTGTCTTTAGCAAATTCTCTTTCCCCTTGAAGAACGTGGATCGATACAGCTGGTTGGTTATCTTGTGCTGTCGAGAACACTTGCGACTTTTTAGTCGGGATAGTTGTGTTCTTCTCGATGATCTTAGTGAATACACCACCAAGAGTTTCGATACCAAGTGAAAGTGGAGTTACGTCTAGAAGAAGAACGTCTTTTACGTCACCAGCTAGAACACCACCTTGAATTGCAGCACCGGCAGCAACAACTTCATCTGGGTTAACACCTTTAGAAGGTTCTTTGCCGAAGATTTCTTTTACCTTTTGTTGAACAAGAGGAATTCTGATTGAACCACCGACAAGGATGACTTCATGAATTTCATTCAGTGAAAGTCCAGAGTCTTTAATACATGTCTGGCATGGAGCAATCAATTTATCGATAAGGTCACCGATCAATTGTTCGAACTTCGCTCTAGTGATGTTTACGTTTAAGTGCTTCGGTCCAGATGCATCTGCAGTGATGAACGGAAGGTTAACATCAGTTTGAGACACGTTAGAAAGTTCGTGTTTCGCTTTTTCAGCCGCTTCTTTAAGTCTTTGAAGCGCCATTGTGTCGTTTTTAAGATCGATGCCTGATTCTTTTTTGAATTCATCAGCAAGGTAGTTGATGATTCTGTAGTCGAAGTCTTCACCACCAAGGAATGTATCACCGTTAGTAGCTTTTACTTCGAAGACACCGTCAGATGTAATTTCAAGAATTGAAATATCGAAAGTACCACCACCAAGGTCGAAGACCGCGATGTTTTGATCTTTCTTGGCATCAAGACCGTAAGCAAGAGCTGCAGCAGTAGGCTCATTGATGATACGTTTTACATCAAGACCAGCGATACGACCTGCATCTTTTGTTGCCTGTCTTTGAGCATCGTTGAAGTAAGCCGGAACAGTAATAACCGCTTCTGTTACTNNAACAGTAATAACTGCTTCAGTTACCGGTTGTCCTAGATAGTCTTCAGCAGCTTTTTTAAGTTTTTCAAGAACTTTTGCTGAAACTTCTTGTGGCGACATTTCTTTGCCGTCAACTTTTACCCAAGCATCACCATTTTTGTTAGCGATGATTTCGAAAGGAGCAACAGCTTTGAACTTTGCAACTTCCGGAGCGTCTGCTTTTCTACCGATCAATCTCTTGATCCCGAAAAGCGTTTTCTTTGGGTTTGTGACTGATTGTCTTTTTGCAACCTGACCGACAAGAACTTCACCGTTGTTTGCAAAACCAATGATTGACGGTGTTGTGTTGTGTCCTTCCGCATTTGGAATAACTTTGTACGTTCCGTTTTCAAGAACCGCTACACACGAGTTAGTTGTACCAAGGTCGATACCGATAATTTTTCCCATACATTTTCTCCTTTATTATTTTTCTAAAAATCCAAATTTGTTATTAACCGTTATTTGCAACCACGACCTTAGCGGCACGTAGAAGTCGTCCGTTCAGGACATATCCTTTTTGATATTCAGTGATAATCTCCTGATCTTTTTTTCCTTCTGCCGGTGCCTGAGCAACTGCCTCGTGAAAGTTTGGATCAAATATTTTTCCAAGTGATTCAACAGGCGTCAGTCCGTTTTGCTTTAAAACATCCAGAAACTGACCGCGAACCATTTCAATTCCTTTTACAATATTCTGAACTTTTTCATCATTATCATTTTTAAGTGCGTTCACTGTAAGGTCGAAATTATCGACAACGCTGACAAGGCTTGAAAGAATTTTTTCACTTCCAAATTTAAGAATATTTTCTTTCTCGCGCTCAAAACGTTTTCTCATATTTTCAACTTCGGCCGCGAGGTAATAATACTTGGCCTTAAAATCCGGACCTTCTTTTAAGGTCTCTCCGGCCTTCACCTCTTCTTCAACCACATCTTTTACTTCAGATTCCGGCACTACTTCTTCATTCTCAACGTTACTCATAATGAACCCTTTACTTCTTAATAATTTGTCTTAGCCGAAAGATGGGGGCCCTGGAATTATTGTCAATGTTGTCCTGGAAAAAAACTTTTAAAGGCTCCTGTTGTGCGGACGGGCAAGATTCCGGTTTTGCTTGTAAGATTTAAAAAACTAGAGCTAGAATGGCTTGTGAAAGTCTGTTTTATCAATCCTCCCATTACCCCCTACCGCCTGATCATGCGCAATTTTGACTGCGCCACGGAATCTAAAGGGAACTACCTTTATCAACCATATGATTTCCTGCTCATGAGCGCTAAAGTGCCTGAGCATTGGCCGCTTTTATTTATTGACGCTGTCGCTGACAAGCTTTCTGATGACGCTGTTTTAAGGCAAGTCCGGGACGATGCGCCCGAAGTCATTGTCTGTGCTTTGGCGGCCACAAACTGGAAACAGGACCTGGGCTTTTTAAAGCGCTTGCGCGGAGAATTTCCGGCGGCCAGGTTGCTCGTTTTTGGAGATTTGTTTATTGAAGACCACGCCTGCCGGGAAGTGGAAAAGTATTGTGAAGCGGTTTTAACTTCACCGGTGATGTTTGAATTCAGCCTTCTTGAAAAACTGAGTGACGAAGGCCTTCGCCAATTTGAGGGCGCAGGAATAAGGCAGGATCAGTTCTACCAGCGAAAAGATTTAAAAAACCCCGTGGAATTTTCACTGCAAAGAGTCCGTCATGAGCTTTTTCTTCATCCTCGTTATCGCTGGCCTTTTGCCCGCCATTTCAGATACACGACCGTCTTTACTGCCTGGGGATGTCCTTATTCCTGCTCTTACTGCATCTTAAATAAGTTTCCCAATTACTGGCGCCAGAGTGAAGAAATCCTGGAAGAGATGAAACAGATTCACCAGACAGGCATCAGGGAAATTTATATCGGCGACAGATCTTTTGGCCTTCCCACTGCTAATGTTAAAAAACTATTAGAAGAAATGATTGCAAATCAATTTCATTTTTCCTGGTCTACGTATTTTCACCCCAATCAATATTCTCCGGAACTTCTCGAGCTCATGAAGAAAAGTGGCTGTCACACCATCATCGTGGGTGTTGAATCGAAAAATCTAAATTCATTAAAACAATTCGGGCGACATGTTCGACAGGATCAGTTTTTTCAAATGATAGAGCATGCGCGCAAGTTACAAATAAATATCTGCGGCGATTTTATTTTGGGTCTGCCTAAAGAAAACAGAGACGACATTGAGGAGACCATCGCTTTCTCCAGAGAATTAGGGCTCGCCTATGCCTCATTTAACATAGCGGCTCCTCTCGCTGGAAGCAGTATCCGCCAGGAAGCTCAATCCATCGGTCTCATGAAAGACAACGAAGAAGAGTTTGATTCTTTTGGAAGAAATAAAATTGTTTCCGTTTGCGGAGTCAGTGACAAAGAATTGAGAAGCCTTCGCAACAAAGCCGTCATGTCTTTTTATTTCCGGCCTGGCTATTTATTAAAACGTCTGAGTCACATCAAAAATTGGGAACATTTCCTCATTCAATATCAGGAAGCGCAGTCTCTCTTGCTGAAAAGTCTGGGATTTTAATTAAGTGAAAGATCTTCCACATCAAGATTGACCATTTTCTTTGAAAACAAATTAAAAATGATCGATTCGAAATTTGTCAGGGGCTTGCGAAGAACAAACACTCGATAGAAACCGCTTACAATTCTATGCGGTCTCAACAGGCCTTGCAGAAAATAAAAGTACAGCGTAAAAAAGATGACGAAAAATCGAAGCTCGACGTCACCAAAATGTTCCGACCAGGATTTCATTCTGGGAATGTCGTTGTTCAGACGAATATTATTGTCGAGAGAATTGTAATCGTATTGAACATTGAGCATGTCGAACAATTCTGTTTTGGGATATGGGACAAATGAAAGACAGACAATGTCTTTTACTCCCAGGAAGGCCAGTTTATTGACCAGGAGAAAAGAACTCCAGACTTCTTTCAAAGTCTGGCCAGGAAAGCCAAAGATCAAAGCAATCTTTACGGCAATTCCCAGGTCAGAAGTATGTCGAACAATTTTGTTAAAGTGCTTGATGTCCAACTGTTTTTTAATTCGATCAAGTGTGTCTTCATCACCGCTCTCCGCTGAATACAAAACTCTGGTTAGTCCGGCATCCTTCATTTTGCGAATCAGATCGACATCGATGTTTTCTGTTCTGGTTCCAATAGGAATGGCCCAGGTTAAATTCAAATTCGCTTCTATCAGCAAATCGCAAAAGCGTTCCATCCATTTTTTGCTGATGACCAGGGTCAGATCGACAAAGTCGATATGATTGACTTCAAATTTTTGAACATAACTTATAATCTCATCAACGACATCTTCCGGTGGGCGTGCAAACCATTTCGAGTCCC
>DJVH01000094.1 GCA_002440825.1 Bacteriovoracaceae bacterium UBA6261
TTTTATTTCAGAAAATGAACTTCATAGCGACTCAGACCTAATCATTACAATGGGTGGTGATGGTACTCTTATCGGCGTAGCCCGCAATGTTTCAAAAAATTCTCCTCCTATTTTTGGGGTTAATATGGGACACCTGGGTTTTATCACTGAATATACTAAACACGAATTTTTCGACCAGCTTGAGCAGACTTTAAAGGGTGATTACGAGATCACAACTTTATCGCTTTATCAGGTGGAAGTTTTCGAGAAAAGAAAGGACGAACCTAAGTTCAAAGGTTATTTCCTGAATGATGTCGTTCTTAACAATAATCAAATATCGAGAATGCTCACGCTTTCAGTTGAATCAGAAGGCGAACATATTTATAACCTGGCCGGAGACGGATTGATCATCAGTTCTCCAATCGGTTCTACTGCTTATTCTCTGGCGGCAGGTGGACCTATCATTCAGCCAAGCGTAAATGCAGTTGTCTTGACTCCTATCTGTGCGCACAGTCTTACCCACAGACCTTTGGTTATTCCAGATCACTCAAGCATTGAAATCAAAGCAGCTAGAGCTGATGAATCCATTAAGCTTACGCTGGATGGACAGCAGGCCATTATTATTGGTTCAAATGAAACAGTAAAGGTGACTAAGAAAAAAGGCCGGACAGTTCAATTAATCAAAAATCCAGAAAGAACCTATTTCAGAACACTCAAAGAGAAATTCACACACGGAGCTCGGGAGCTTAAATGAAAACAAATGAAACGCTTTATTTGAAATCATTAAACTTGCAGAATTTTGCAACATTCGAAAACCAGGAAATCCAGTTCGATCCAAAATTCAATGCAATCGTCGGCGAAACCGGCTCAGGGAAAAGTTTAATTCTCGATGCTCTTCAGATCATTTTTGGGGCACGCACAGACAGAAAACTGATCAGAAAAAATGCTGAGTTCTCTACCATTGAGGCTGTCTTTTCTACAAACGATGAAAAAATCAAATCGTATTTCAATGAAATCGGCCATCCTTTTGATGGGAACGAAGTCGTTATTAAAAGAATTATTTACACAAACGAATCTTCAAAATCTTATCTGAATTATCAATCTTGTTCTGCTTCACAACTTAGTGCTTTTGCAAAACGTTTTGTTGACCTTGTCGGGCAATTTGAAAACCAAAAGCTTTTAAGTGAAGACTATCAACTGGTGTTGCTCGATTCTTATGCCGGACTCAACGGGGATATTGCCGACTATCAAAATCTTTTCAATCAACTCTCTAGCTTTAAAAAAGATTTTAACGAATTGATCAATGAAAAGAACATCCGCGCCCAACGCGAAGATTATATACGTTTTCAAATTGAAGAACTTGAAAAGCTCAGTCCTTCAATTGAAGATGAGCTGGAACTATTAAAGAAAAAAGACATGATCCTGAACGTAGAGAAGCGCCAGGCAACTCTTGGTTCCATTGCTTCAGCGATTTCAGATGATGAAGTCAATCTATTGGGTCTTCTCAAGGGCTGTTTAAACCGCGCAGAGAAAAACCCGGGAATTGTTTCAGAAGAAATCATTACTAAGCTCTACGACGTTAAATCTATTCTTGAAGATGTTTCTTTTGATCTTTCAAAAGATTTGAACATGAATCTTGATGAGGAAAATATAGAAGAAATTATTGATCGCATTGATCAATACTCAAGGTTAAAAAGAAAATTCGGCGGATCGACCGAAGAAATGCTGAAGACCTATGCTGAATTTAAGGGTGAATTGAATTCCTATTCACAGGTTGACGATAAAATTTCTCTCGTTTCTAAAAAGATCAATGATCTTGAAATTCGCTGCAGTACTTTTGCCGAAGAACTTCACAAAGTGCGCATTCAGAAGGCTGATGAACTTTCCATTGAGCTTACAGGTAAAGTTCGTGAGTTAAAAATGAACGGTGCTTCTCTTCGCATAACAATCAGCAAGGCTGAAAACCTGGGACCGAAAGGCTTTTCGCGCGTTGATTTCATTGCAGAAACGAACCCAGGAGAAGGTTTCTTCAAGGTTAAAGAAATCGCTTCTGGTGGTGAGCTTTCAAGAATTCTTCTTTCAATCAGACAGATTCTTTCAAGCAACGACACTATTTCGGTTTTCCTGTTTGACGAAATTGATACTGGAATTGGAGGGGAGACCGCTGTTTGTATCGGTAAATCTCTTCAATCGGTTTCTGAGTGCTCACAGGTACTGGCGATAACTCACCTTCCTCAGATTGCAAACTTTGCTTCTCAAATTATCAATGTGTCTAAAAGCACAAAAGTTATCGATGATCAGCAAAGAACTGTCTCTCTGATTGAGCAGGTGATCGGTGAGAAAAAGTCAGAAGTTATCCGTGCAATGAATCCGATAGCTTAACGAAATTCCCCCCTTCAAAGACTAGACAGAAAGAAAGAAGGATTGTGACTATTAGGTATGAAAAAAATAATACCAGTCGTTCTCCTGTTAATCACAATCTCCCCAACTTTTGCAGCTGAAGAATCTATTCGCGATTTTGCCAATGATCTTCAACAGATCTTCGGCATTGAAGCTAAAAAAACTCTCGAAGTAGGTTCTCGCACTCGATTTGCTCCACCGCTCTTTCCAAGCAATACGGCTGAAGCGAGCTACAATCCTGTTCTCAACACTATTTTCTTAAAGAAAGAAAATCTAGGCGCAAATAATTACGTTAAATCAATTACCGCACTCAAGGCCATGGAGCCTGTGACTTATCCGGTGAAAATCAGCACGATCTTTCACGAGCTCGGTCATGCAGAAATGGATCAGTTTGTTCTGAATGATATTACGGTCGATGACAGGGCCCTTCATTCGGTTTTCACAAACGAGATCACTCCTTGGGTAAAAAAGAATTATCCGGGAGTTAATCCTAAGACACTATTCCATGAAACTTATGGTTACTATCGCGGTTCTGTAATCGAAACAATGTTCAATGATAAAGCAACAATTGAAATTTATAACGGGTGGAACTCATATCAGAAAAGATGCTTTTTCAATCCTGATCTGAAAGCAAAAGTCATGACAATGACAAAAGAAGATTTCGCACAAATCATGTATCCGGAAAACAATTCTGCCTGGGAAGAAAAGTATTCTTCGCGCTTCGTCCCACGCTATGTCTTCATTCAAGGCAAAGATGTCGACCTGATGAAAAATCCTGCTGATCCTTTTAAGGAACAATGGAAAAAAGCTATCTGGAATTATTTCAGTCAGAACTATCGATCTCCGTCCAACATGAGAGAGT
This sequence comes from Bacteriovoracaceae bacterium UBA6261, assembly GCA_002440825.1. GTDB lineage: Bacteria > Bdellovibrionota > Bacteriovoracia > Bacteriovoracales > Bacteriovoracaceae > Bacteriovorax. The sequence continues at coordinate 3,242 of DJVH01000094.1, forward strand.
TGGCAGTCTATTTCAAGACTCACCACCAGGATAGAAATTTAATTAGAGATTGTAGAAATGCATTTTGGGATGAATCTCACAAGTGATACTTAATCGAGATTTTTGAAACTTACTTTTCCATTTTCAATACAGATAAATGTGCGGGTATGTTGAGCATACCCGTTATTCACATACAAAAATCCATTATCGGATTCATAATAATCTTTCACGTGACTATGGCCTAAAACATAAATGTCATGTGGATGCCTGCGGTGGTAAGTCTCGATAGAAAAGCGGAAATTTTCCTTCACCGGCGTCAGGTCTGCCTCTGTGGAATAACGTTTATTATTTCTCTTTCGGGATTTCTCCGCGGAATACTCACCCACGCCTTTGATTAAAAAATGCGGCATGAGATTGTTGGCGTAAAAACGAAGGGGAGGACTGGTCACAATCGCTTTAAAAACTTTATAAGACGGATTGTTCAGCTCGATAGTATCCCCATGAGCAAAAAAGATTTTTTTGCCTGCATCTTCATAAGTAAAAGTCGGTGCCATCTTAAACAGTGAATGATCCAGATCTTTATGAACCTGGAAAAACTTTTTATAGAGATTGATGATATGGAAATCGTGATTGCCTTCCACATAGCAAATGCGTTTACCATTTTCGAGCAGCTTCTTGAGCTCAGTAAAATAATTCTGGAAACGGGCAAAATATTGCGAATGTGGACCGATCATAAGATCAAAAATGTCACCCAGTAAAAAAATCACATCACTTGATTGAACATCGGGGTGTCTTAAAAAAGACAAAAGGAGGTTTTCCGCATTATCGCCGGAAACTTTGACATGTACATCTGAAATGGCCGAAAACTTCATGCCTCATTATCAATGATCTTGGGCATTCTGTAAATTAAACCTAATTGGCTTTTTTCTGCGCTTGCTGCACGAGCATTTCAGTTGTGATAAATTCCATCAGAAACTTTCTGTCTTCAGGTGAAATTTCTGTAAAGCGAAAAGCCACTTTGTAGCCGCCATAAGGCAGGTTTTCGTGCTTAAAGCGATCGATCGTGAAAGAGTTCACGCATACGGCCTTCACTTTAATTTTTCTCAAAGCAATCTCCAGAACGAATGTATCAAATTCTTTTCCTTTGGAGATGATCATCTTATCAGACTTGGGCAGAATAAAAGCTAATCCACCAAGGCTAAAATCATAAACAGCTTTCTTTACCATGTGCTTGTTAAGTTCAAAACTCACATAACATGTTTTAGCTGGCTGAACTCTTTCGTGTTTTCTTCTCTCGTAGAAAGTGAAATCACTTGGAATATACAGCTTAACTTTTCTATCACTCGTAATCGTCTTAAGCTCTGAAGAAAATGAAACCGAAATTTCCGGAACGTAAATATTCAGGATTCTATTTCCTGAGACTACCTTTCCTAATTTTTCTTCTTCTCCGGGAGCCAACTCCAGCTCTATTTCGTTGTAATCTTTGCGGTAAGCTTTAATCTTTAATCCGCATTTTTCAACAACACCAGCAACCGAGTTCCAAGCAAAGAATGCAAATCCACCTTGAACTGCTTCCACCATTAGTCTGTCAAAATCTTTGCTGCTTTTAGAGTCTTTCATAT
>DJVH01000023.1 GCA_002440825.1 Bacteriovoracaceae bacterium UBA6261
TCTCTCGGCGAAATGGCCAGCGGGATAGCCCATGAAATTAATAATCCGCTGACAATTATTTCATCGACGGCCTTTATCATGAAAAAAGTGAATCCGCAGTCTGAAGCAGATGAAAAGCACAATAAGAATGTGGACCGGATCCTTTCGACCGTTGACCGGATAGCGAAAATTGTTCGTGGCCTGAAAACTTTTGCGCGCGACACTTACAATGATCCTATGGAAATTTCCACTGGTGAAAAAATTGTGGCCGCGACTCTGGAGCTTTGCTCTGAAAAAATAAAAAACCGCGGCATTGAGATTGATATCAATGTCAAAGGGGATGCTGAATTTTTATGTAAAGAAACTCAGCTCGTTCAAGTCATGATGAATTTAATTTCCAATTCTATTGATGCCCTTGAAGGCCAGTATAATAAGAAAATTTTTGTCATCCTGGAAAAAATGCCTAAGGAAAAATCAGCAGATGAAAGATTGCGTTTAACGGTCAGGGATTCAGGTCCCAAAATTCCGCAAGACATCGCAGATAAAATTATGATGCCTTTCTTTACAACCAAGGAAGTCGGCAAAGGAACGGGCCTGGGGCTCTCCATTTCCAAAGGGATTATGAATGCCCATAAAGGAAAACTTTATCTTGATCGAACGGCCTCAATGACCACATTTATCGTAGAAATTCCTTTAAATATAATTCAAAAAGAAGAAGGCCAGAAGAAGGCGGCGTGATTAACTGACGAGTTGTCCGCAGGCGGCGAGAATATCGCTTCCTTTCGTTGTCCTGATGAGTGTCCGCAAATTTTTTGCAACCAGTTTTTCTTTGAAAAGATCCACTTTCTCTGATGAAGGACGTTTAAAACTGCTGCCTGGAAAAGGGTTAAACGGAATAATATTGATAATGGCCTTTCGTTTTCCCAGAAGTCTGTAAAGCTCATCCACATCTTCATCGCGGTCATTGAGACCATCAATTAAAAGATATTCGTAAGTCACAAATTGTCTCTTCATCAGTTTTACTTCATCGAGCGCATTGAAGATTTCTTCAAGGGGATACTGCCCGGTGATAGGAATTAACGTTTTTCTCACATCATTAAACGGCGAATGCAGAGAAAGGGCGAGATTGACTTTGGGAAGATCATGGAAGCGTTTTAATCCCGGCAAAAAGCCTGCGGTGGAAAGAGTGATCTGGCGCGGGCCGAGAGCGAGTCCCAGAGGATTGAGCATGATTTCCAGAGCTTTTTTCACTTCATCAAAATTATGAAGTGGCTCGCCTTGTCCCATGAGAACAATATTGGGAGTCATTACACTGGTATCGTCGGCACTGTTTTCTTCCAGATATTTTTTTGCCTGCAGATACTGTCCGATCATTTCGTGCGATTTGAGATGGCGGGTGAGCCCTTGAGTCCCGGTATAACAAAAACTGCATTTCATGGCGCAGCCCACTTGAGAGGAAAGACAAACGGTGAATCGTTTAAAAAAAGGAATCAGGACTGTTTCCACTTTTTTTCCGTCTTCAAACTGCATCAGGAATTTAACTGTTCCGTCTTCCGCTTTTTTTGCACTGACAATTTCCGGAAGATGGCGATCAAATTTTTCTTCCAGAAGCTTGATCGTTTTTTCAGAAAATTGCTGAGTGCAGGCCTTTTTATAAAGCGACTCATAAATCAAAGGCGCGAGGTGCCGGGACTGATCATGAGTCACCAGGAAATCTTTGATTTCATCAAGTGATTGAGCATAAAGAGAGGGGCGAGTTTGCAGATTCATACAGGCACTATGCCAAAAGATTGTCGCTTTAAAAAGGACGAAGTATATTTGTGTTGTATGTTAATCGATATCCACTCACATCATCCGCCTGAAGCCTCTTCAAATCTTTGTTTTCTTGAAGGCCTTCATTCGCTTGGAATTCACCCCTGGGAGCTTCGCGAAGACCAGGCAATGGATTCTGTTGAAAAGCGTTTTGGCGAACTGAAGAAGAGACTCAATCCTGAAATTCTGGCGATCGGAGAATGCGGGCTGGATCGCGCCCGGGCAGGACTATGGCCCATCTCGGAGCAGCTAGCTGTTCTTGAATGGCATATGCAATGGTCGCACTCGACGAAACGTCCGTTGATTCTTCATTGTGTGCGAGCTCATTCGGATCTGTTAATGCTTTTAAAGAAAAAGAACTATCATGAAGGAAAAATTCTTCTTCATGATTATAACGGGAATCTCACAGAGGCCATGAAGTTTCTGGATTACGATACGTATTTTTCTTTTGGACCTTCTTTCTTCAGAAAGAATTCAAAAACGCCTCAGGTGTTTAAAACGCTGCCGCGCGAGCGGGTCTTTCTGGAAACCGATGATCAGAAGGACTATTCTATTGAAGCGATCTATGCGAAGGCATGTAAGATTTTGAAAGTGGATCAAAAAACACTGGAAGAGTTAATGGAAAAAAATCTTTTAACTTTTTTTAGTGATCTGAATGATGTCAGTGCCTCTGACCTCATCGCAAACCTCCGCACTCGCTCTTGAGTGCAGAATTTTTTTTATATCACTCAGCGGATTTCGTCCGTGATGTGTGCCTTTTCTCACCAGTACATAAGCTGAGCGGCCGGGTTTTAAAGCATGTAGCAGACTTTCAAAGAGTGTTTGGAAGTCACTGTCCAGAAAGAAGCGGCAGCGGTTTTTAAATTCATTGGGGGAAAGCAAGCCCTCTCCCTGTAGAAAATAAGGCGGATTGGAAATAATCAGATCGTAATGGTTTTGGTGCTCGCTTGAAAGAAGAGTGGCATAATTGTGATTTAAAAAACGCAGCACTTTTGAAGGGGCTTGTCCGTAAATCATGGCGACATTTTTTTCAAAATACGGTTTATAGCTTTCCTGAATTTCCAGAAAATCAATGTGGGTTAGCGTTGGAGAATGGAGCGATAGCTCAAGTCCGATTATGCCGCAGCCGGAGCAAAGGTCCAGCACTTTCCAGGCTTCCAGATCAGGCTCGGTCTTGATGAGCTCGCTGACTTTCTGCGCGAGAAAAACCGAATCCAGGGAGAAACGGTACTCAGAAGGCTGAAAGTAATCATAAGTATAAATATCGTTTTTGATCATTTGCTGTTTCTTCTTTAGAATAGAGTCTAGTTGTAACATTAAAAGCAGGACTTAGCTATGATGAACGAATGGATCTATTTATCCCTGGCCTCGGTCGTGAATACCATTGTTCAGTTTTTCTGGAAAAGAAAAATCGCGAGGGTGTCAGTTGATCGCAATGCTTTGGTGTTGATCTTTATCGGATCATTTTTTGCTGCCTGGGGAATTGATGTCATTCAGCGCGGGCTTGAAGTTTTAAGCATTGTGCATATTTTGAAAGTCAGTCTTGGATGCTGGCTCATGTTTGCGGCGGGTTCTGCGGCCAAGCATTATAAAATCAGCGGACGATCCTTAAAAGAATTCCGCAATGATTACACCGGTGATCTTATCGGGTATCTTCTGATGGGAATTCTGATTCACGCTTTATCTTAAAGGAGTTTTTATGACGATCCAAAAAGCGATGCTGGGAGCAGGCTGCTTCTGGGGTGTTGAACACATACTGAAAAAAATTGAAGGCATTACCAAAACGACAGTAGGGTATTCAGGCGGAACTGTCGCTGATCCGACTTATCCGATGGTGTGCACGGGAAACACCGGACACGCGGAAGTGGTTTTGGTGGAATTTGATCCCGCCCGGATTTCCTATGAAAAAGTGTTGGATGTTTTTTTCCGGCTGCACGATCCGACCACACTTAACCGCCAGCATGGCGATATCGGCACTCAATACCGGTCTGTGATTTTTACTTTCGATGAAGAACAAAAAAAGATCGCAGAAGAAACAATAAAGAAAGTGGATGCATCTCACGTTTTTAAAAATCCTGTCGTCACACAAGTCATTGCGGCTGGACCTTTTTATTCCGCAGAAGAGTATCATCAGGATTATCTTGTAAAAAATCCTGACGGTTATATGTGCCACATATTAAGGAATGAATAAGTATGAATGACATCCAGTCACTCTTTGCCTTACAGACGAAAAACAGATGGAACGTTTCAAGCACGACAGCGGCGGTGAGAATCGCAAAGCTAAAAAGATTGAAACAAGAAGTGCTTCTTCGCAGAGAAGACATTAAAGAAGCTCTCTGGAAAGATTTTAAAAAGCCTTATGCTGAAAGTGAACTGACTGAAATTCACACTGTGCTGGATGAAATTAATGTCGCTGTCAAAAACTTGAAGTGCTGGATGAAGCCTAAAAAGGTCAGGAC
>DJVH01000042.1 GCA_002440825.1 Bacteriovoracaceae bacterium UBA6261
GGATTGGCGCTAAGATTTTCTTTCTGCTCTTTTCTTCCAAAAACAAAATTTATCAGTACATGTATGCAGATTATTTCTGGCTGGGTGGTGGATTTGTTTTTTACGGTGGATTGATTTTTGGATTGTTATTTTATCTGGTCTACAGTCTCTATTTCAAAAAATTTGATTACAAAAAAAGCTACCTGCTCGCACCAGGTCTGATTTTTGGCCATGCGATTGGAAGAGTTGGCTGTTTTCTCACGGGGTGTTGCTACGGCTCTCAATGCGATCTTCCGTGGAAAGTTTTTATGGACGGTTCTTTTCGTCATCCGGTTCAACTCTACGAAGCCATAGCTCTGTTTGTTCTTGGTTTTTTCAGTTTGAATTGGGTTGAGCATGAAGACGCTCACAAAAAAGTCCTGAGCAATTATTTACTTTATTATTCTATGATCAGATTTGCTGTAGAGTTCTTTCGTGGAGATGAGATCCGTGGAATCTATTGGTTTTCGCTTTCAACATCGCAATTGGTTTCAGTTGCTCTTTTTGTTATTGCCGTTTTTCTTAAGTTTCTGAACGAAATTAAAGACGCGGTTTAATTTTCAGTTCTTCAGGTGGAAGAATGTTTGAACAAGTCGTCCAATGACCACTGATTAACGATTCCTGAAATTCTTCAGGTAATCCTTCAAGTTTCATATCATTTAAAACCGTCTGGAAATCATAGTTCATTGGATGGAGTTCAGCTTTTAGCTCATTAGACACTGTTCCGTAAAAAACGCGAGATGAATTCTCGTGAGCTGGCCTTCCAAGCACTCCCACGTTAAACCAGACATTCTCATTGAAGCTTTTGATCCAGGGAATTCCAGAATGAGTGCAGCAGATCATTTGGACATTGTTTTCAAGGAACCATTTTTTCATTTTTTCTTGATCGATTTCAGATTCCCAGACAAATTCATTAACGGAGTCAGGACTTCCGTGGCAAAGAAGAATCTTTTTACCATTCCAATGAAGCTCAATTTCATCCGGCAAGCTTTGTAACCAAAGTCGGTTTCTTAAACTCGTTTTTCTAAAAGTATAGTCGTAACTAAGCTGTGCAAAGTGGCGATCGCGTGGATCAATATATCCGCAACCGCAGTCCTTTTCACCAAAACCTACGCTGTGATCGTAATTTCCTTTGAGGCAAAGGACTCCGGCACTACGTAGCAGAGCAATCGTTTTGTCTGGATGAGGACCAAAGCCCCCCATGTCTCCAAGGCAAAATCGATAGGGAAAGGATTTCGTTTCTTCCAGGAACTTTTCGACTGCAGAATAATTGCTGTACGGACCACCACAGAGGGCGATTTGTTTTTCCACGCTATCAAGTTCCAGAATGATTTTATTTTTCATAAAAGTTCCTTTCTGATTTTTCCGCTTAAAAAATCAAACAACATAACGATGGCAATAATGACAAGAAGTAGAGTTGAAAGCCTTGACCACTGAAATAGCGAGACAGCTTCCGAAACCAAAAGTCCCAGACCGCCAGCGCCGATTAATCCCAGAACGGTTGAGTCTCTTAAATTATATTCCCAGACATAGAGATGTATTGATAAAAATTGTGGAACAATTAATGGCCAGACACCCTCAGAAAAAACCTGAACAGGGTGAGCTCCCACAGAGCGAATCGCATCCACTACGCCCATATCAATCGTTTCGATAGACTCACTGTATAGTTTTCCATAAGTACCCAGGGAGTGAAAAGCGATAGCAAGAATTCCCGCCATGGGACCAAGGCCAACTATGCCCACAAAGAATAAACCAAAAATGAGAGTGTGAATGGATCGACATATATTGATAAAAAAATTTGAAGGAATTCTTAAATAAAAAGGGAATTGTAAATTTCTCGCAGAAAGAATCCCCAATGGTAGTGCAAGCAAAGCGGCCAGGAGTGAGCCGACGGTGGCGATTTTAAATGTTGCCCAAAGTGCTCGCAGAATTGAATGTAGAAATTTTTCTTCAACTTCTTTTTGGTTCTCAGTTCTTAAAACAGTACCGTCATCGCTTTTGTACTCAAGTTTAGTTTCCCCGTACCAAATCTCAACAAAACTCGGCCGCTTCATCTCTTCGGCTGTTTTTCTAATATTTAATAACGGATTTCTTCCGAATTGCAGATCGCCGCTTTTGCCGAGACTGAACAAGCAAATAGCCACAACAAAAAATTGCAACAAAAGTATGGTGAAAGTTTTAAAATTAAAATTCGTAAACAAAGTTATTTTTTCGGTGTCAGCTTACCGGTTGCAAGACCGGCATCGCGGATAATTTTATAAAACGAATTGTCCTTCACTACAAAACCTGTGTAGTGCTTTGGAAAAAGCTCTGGATTTTTCTTCAATTCCTCTACCGCGTTGGTCAGGGCCTTCTGCAAAGAAGAAACAAATTTTTTATCTTTATAAAGTTCAGCGCTGACAGCGAAAGCATCATTAGGCAGAGGTTCTGATTTCCAGATGATTTTGCTGTCGGAAGCTTTAATCAATCCTTGTTCAACCATCGTATCTCTATTTCGGTTATAATCAGCACCGCCATCCAATTCTTTCCTGGTAACCTGAGTTTCAATCGCCTGGTGTTTTGTATAGATAACTTTGCTGAAAAATTCCTCAGGCTCTTTTACACCAAAATTTTTCTGAAAATAATAAAAGGGGATAAGATAACCTGAGGTTGACCCCTTGTCTCCGAAAGCAAAGGTTTTACCTTTGAGATCTGCAGGCTTTTCAACTTTGGAGTCAGGGTAGGTGATCATGAGGGCGAAATACTCTGGCTTCCCATCGTAAAGAATTGTTGCGATTACTTGAGCACCGGATTCATTGTGGGCAAGAACATAGCCCCATGGACCTAGTAATGCGATATCTGTTTCTCCATTGGCCAGAGACTTGGCAAGCCCTTCCCAGGTATCAACTGTTCTCATTTCAACTGGCCTTTTTAATTCACGGGCCAGGTAATCCGAAAAAGCTCTGTATGTCTGGTCATTTTTATCTTTATCAGGTTGAAAAAGACCCACGCCGAACCTTAAAGGCTTAACCTCAGCAAAGCACAATGTCGAAAACAACAAAGCAGCCAATGTTATGAGTTTCATTCTTTCTCCTGAAAAGTATTTCATTTAGGGTACAAGGGGGTCTACAAGCTGACAATAATCAGTTGTAATTAATGATTTTTAACTCCAGCCTTAGAAAAAATATAGGGTTCCACTCTTTTTTTATGTATGTGCTATAAAGCAGTCATTTTTAACAATCCAAAGAGGTAGTAAATGAAGAGTTTAATGGCCCTTGC
>DJVH01000041.1 GCA_002440825.1 Bacteriovoracaceae bacterium UBA6261
AACAGGTTCGGAAAATCCAGCTTTAAAATTTAAACTTTGAGCATCTTTGATACTAATGTCGCCTGAGGTATTAATGGGAATTGAAGATGGAGAAGTCGTCCATATCAAAAAAGTGTGGTTATCATTTTCTAACCTTTTTAAAGGGTAAAGACAATTTGCAGCCTTGGCTTTGTTTGAAAATTCAGCGATGATGGACTCTAGGCGAATTCGATCTTTATTGTACTCAATCCATCTTTGGTTATCGTAAATCTTTCGAAGTGCAAAAATAATTGTAAGAGGTTTATGAGGAGCAAAGTCACCTTTATGTTTATTTCTCGTAATTCCCAAGTACCAATTAATTATTTCAGTGATCATAATTTTCTCTAAGGACTTTAATTACACATCTATAGAACTTCTATTATAACTGCAAAGTATTTTTTCTATATCAATTCAATGACAATTCTTGCTCAGAAGTACCTATATATTAAGGCTTGATACTCTCTTGTCTTAATTTGTTTAAAGATAAAACCGATTGAGTTTGTACATTATTCAGGAGGTCTAATTATGATTCTTTCCTTGATTGTTAGCATACTCAGTCTAATTTTAGTGTGCTTGAAGCTTTATAAAGTACAAAGAAAACTAGCGAATTTTTCAGATCTAATTCCTATACAAGAACAAAAGGAAAGAATTGAAAGCGAAATCATAAAACTAAAAAATGAGAGTGAAAAAGAACTCTCATTATTAAAAGAGCAAAACGAAAAATTATTAGTAAAAGGAAAAGAGGATTTAGACAATCTGAAAGTTCAAACTGAAGAAGTAACAGCCAAGATGCTCGCTGAAAGGAATAATGAACTAGAAAAAATAACTTCAAAAATAAAAGTCACTGAAGAAGAGACAAAAAAAGTTAATGCTGATATCGAGAAAGTAAGAACTGAGTTAATTGGACTAGAGTCTAGAAAAAAATCTCTGGTTGAAATTAATGAACTTTCAGAAATCAGTTTTTATAATCCTAAGTACAATTTTACTAGTTCAGAAAAGTACAAAGAAAAGTTAGAAACAATAAAGGCTAAACAGAAGCAATTAATTTCTGAGAAAAATGCTATTAGGTGCGATCATCCTTGGACAGTTAACGGCTCTCTTAAAGAAGGCGAGCGAATGACGAATCAAAATATAAAATTAGGACTATCTTCATACAATGGGCAGGTCGATAATATCATTTTAACTGTGAATTTTAAGAACATAGATAAGTGTGAAGAAAAAATAAATAGAATTAACGAAACAATTTCAAAGATGATGGAAGCTAATAAATGTTACATCACCAAAGAGTATCATAAATTGAAGATTGACGAGCTCTATTTAGCTTTTGAGTATGAACAAAAGCTTTACGAAGAAAAAGAAGAACAGAAAAGAATAAAACAAAAAATGCTCGAAGAAGAACGAGAAGCGCGCGCTCTTGAGAAAGCTAAAGAAGAAGCTGAACGAGAAGAAAAAGAATATTTGAAAGAGCTTGCTAAAGCTAAAAAAGAACTTGAAAAGCGACAAAATGACATCTCTCATGCTGAGGAGAGACAAAAGTTAGAAGAGAAAGTTAAGGAACTTGAAAGAAATTTAGAAGCAGCATTGATAAATAAAGAACGTGCAATCTCAATGGCAATGCAAACAAAGCGTGGCCACGTCTACATTATTTCCAATATTGGTTCATTTGGTGAAAATATATTCAAAATCGGTATGACAAGAAGGCTTGATCCTCAAGATAGAGTTGATGAGCTAGGTGATGCTTCAGTTCCTTTCGAATTTGATGTTCATGGAATGATTTATTCGGACGATGCTCCAAACTTAGAAAATCAACTTCATCGCGCCTTTGGTGAGCATACTGTTAATAAAGTAAATACTAGAAAGGAATTTTTTAAAGTCTCAATTGAAGAGATTCAAAAGGAATGTTTGAGGCTTGGGTTTGCTGTGGAGCTAACCAAAATAGCTGAAGCGCGAGATTTTCGTCAAAGTTTAGAAATAAAAGGCAATCCGTACAAAAAGATTGCGTAAATTACAGTACTCATGCAAATAAGGAGATTTATGAAATGTTTACATTGTTACTTTTGATGTGGTCTCTCAATTCTTTCGCGAAAGACTTTTCTCTACCGATATTAAAGAACAGGTCTACCAGCGTTCTTATCCGAACGGGGTTGTGGCAAAAATTCTTAAGCTGCGCGTGTTGTATGATGTTTCGAGATTTTCTTCAAAGTAGAACTTAAGCCAAATATTACTTAAAGACTATTTTACAGACTTAGTTTTACTGAGTCTAATCACCAAATCCCAAACAACTTGTCACAAAATTAAGATCAATAAATCTTAATACTTCAAAAGTTGAAATTCACCCAAAATCCTTCAAAATTGTTCTGATCACTAACAACAATTCAGAGGTTTTTCATGATGAAAAAAACACTTCTCTTAATCGCATTGGCCAACAGTTCAATCTCAATCGCTTCCACGTCTAACATTTATGACTTGATGTACTTGCCAGAACAAGGCACTTTCTCAGGTGAGTCTTCATTCGGATTTACATCGTCAAAATACAGCCTGGATTATATTAGCAATTCAATTTACGAAACGACAGTCAAAGACATTTCACTCGATCAAACATTCATGTACACATTAAGTTCAAAAACCATGATTGGCCTTAGTGAAGAATATCAAATTGATTCAAAGACTGAGCTTAAATATGGGCCAGGCAGCAACCAGAACGGAACAACTGTCAAAAGCAAAGGTGCCTCAGGATTTTCAGAACCAATAATCTTTTTAAAGCAGAGAGTTTTAGAACAAGAATCGCAAGGAGCGAACCTGGATTTGCAGGCCAGCTTCTCACCAAAAATGGGAGATGGTGAAGGCTCTTCAACCACGAAAGGCGGGAATAACCTGAGAGGCGGCTCACAATTCGGAGCTCAAGTGGAAGTAGGGAAGAAAAATGCAGAAACTCAGTGGAAGTTTCAGGCCAACTACTTACTGCAAGGAAATGCAAAATCAAAATCTGCAAGTAATGCAGCCGATTTAACCCAAACGGATTCTTACAGCATGTTTGGCGGCGCCTTTACTCATCAATGGAAACTCGCGCCTTCATTCGAACTGAATCTCCTCGCAGGAGTCGCTTTCATCGGTGAGCAAAATCTTTCAAATGCAAACGACCAGACAAAAGACGTCATCGATTCAACGACACTTTTTACATTCGGTCCAAGCTTCGTTTTCAATCTGTCTGAGAAAGCAATGATTGATTTTTCTGTCACCTATGCAGTTGCAGATGATACAGTCCTTCGTGAAACCGACACGTCTGATAACTCTGTTCTTACCATCATGAAAAACGACAATACGGCTTGGCACTTGTCTGTCTTGGCCCGATACGAATTCTAATTAAAAGGTGCCAGCAGACTTTGCTTCGCGAAAGTCTGCTGGCACCTTTATTCAAATTTCACCACGAACGCGCTTTCTTGCTTCAATCGACCTCTTCTTCCAGGTCTTTCTCACTTCAGCGAGCATCCACTTGTTCTCCTTCCGAAGCTCATGCAAAACTTCGCCGCGAATTTTCTTATAAGACTTCCATCTCTCAATCGAAAGTTCGTCACTTTCCAGCGCACTCATTACAGCACAATCTTTCTCATGCGTATGCGTGCAATTCGTGTAACGGCACGTCTGCACCAGCTCTTCAATATCCGCGAACTGATCCTTAAATCCCTCATCGTGTCCCATGAATTGCAGCTCGCGCACTCCTGGCGAATCGATGATGAGTCCGCCGAAAATTGTTTTGTAGAGTGAGCGCGCCGTTGTCGTGTGCGGGCCTTTGTCGTCACCCTCGCGGACGTCTGCGGTTTTGATTCGCTCATCACCAATGAGGTAATTCACCAGCGTGGATTTGCCCACGCCCGATGAACCGACGATCGCTGCCGTAATTCCCACACCGAGGTACTCGCGCAAAAACGTCGCTTCCTCGAATTTTATACTCGTGAGCAAGTGAACATCGACATCCGGAAACTGATGCTTCACTTGCTCTGCGATTTTTTCGCTCTCATGAAGCAAGTCACTTTTCGTCAGCAGAATCACCGGCCTTGCCTTCGAATCCTTCACAAACGTCAGATAACGGTACAATCGATTGATGTTCAAATTCGCATTCAGCGACGTCGCGATAAACACCACGTCCACATTCGCCGCGAGAATCTGAATATCATCGCTCGCGCCAATCTGCTTTCGCTTCAACATATTCTTCCGCTCAAGCACGTGCTTAATCACCGCGCGCTCATTGTGCGGATTCATCTCCGCCAGAACCCAATCTCCTACGGCGGGATAATGAATTCTTCCCGTCGCTTTGTAATGAATCTTGCCGCTAATTTGGGCGTGCACTGTTTTGCCGTAGTCATACTCCAGCTCGTATAAATTTCTTTCTTCGTTAATAACCTTGGCCACCACCATCTGGTCATTAACGGCAATATTGGTCAGCTGATTTTCGAAAAAATCATTCCAACCAAAGTGGATTTTAAATTCCTGTTGGGAACTCATGCGTAATCTCCTTTAGTAAGTTAATAAAAACTAAAAATACTAAAGGGCCAAAAAATGTCGGGCTTTGAATTTGAAAAATTAGAAAGCTAGGACGATCTGGCCCTTATTCAAAATAACTTTTCTCATAAAGACCTCCTTTGATTCGTGACGTGAGTGTCACTCGTTTCTGACAATAATGCATTTTCCGATTCCGGTCAAGAGGNNTTTCAAAGGGTGCCAGCAGACTTCGCTACGCGGAAGTCTGCTGGCACCCTTTATCGGTTTTGCTGCAGTTTCTGTAGCATGGCCTTTATCTCGCGCAATTCCTTCTCAAGTTTTTGAACGCTGCCTTCCTCTTCTTTGAAATTATCTTTGTCGATGAAAAATTTCGCCACCACCGCAGTCAGATAACCAAAAATCGCAAAGCCATAGACAGCAAGAAGAAGGGCGAGAGCGCGGCCCTCCGGACTTTTCGGAAAATAATCCGAGCCCATTGTTGTGATCATCATCGAAGACCACCACAACGCTGTCGTGTAGCCTTCCTTAAAATAACTGGAATAATTTCTTTCAAGCGCCATGATTCCTGCAGCGGACGCAAAGATCACAATCGCCGTGAGGCTTATCACATAGGACACGGCCCTTTTAGCCAGACTTTTTCTCAGCGCTGTCATTCCTCTGTTAATCGACGTCACGACTCGCACAAGTGTTGCCCCTCTTAGAAACCGCACGTAGCGGATGAATCTGAACAAGCGAATCACTCTGAACGCCGGAAGGATGAGCGCTATGGCCGTCAGCCAATGATGTTTCAGATACGTCCACTTATTCGGAGCGAGAATGATTTCCAGAGCAAATTGGAGTATAAACAGCGCCCAGATGAAGGGCACGACACGGGAAAAGAAGAGCGGAAGACCGCGCGTGAATTCAAGAATCGTGATGATGAGCCAGATAAACGCAAGCGTCGTCATCGGCACTTCCAGCGCTTTATTCACTCTCGATAAGAGACACCAGCGGTTTTTATTAAGCTTTGCTTTGTTCATAGATATGTTTTTTCATTTCAAGAGATAAGATTTTCCAATCTATTCATGAGTGCTAAGTCTTTTATTAAATGAAATTGCCATGGCATTATCGTCTCTTAGAACTCAGCTGTATGAAAGCAAGAGTGCTGCCGTTTTCGTTTTTACATTTCGTTTTTANNTTTCGTTTTTATTAAGAGGAGCAATATGAATGTTCCGCCATGGGCCCTCGCGTTTTTCTGGGGGATAGTCTCTGGTTCGTCGCTACTCTTAGGAGCAGCGGGCGGATTTTTTCTAAATCTCAATCAACGTTTGATCGCTGCCATCATGGCCTTTGGTGGTGGAGTTTTAATTTCTGCACTCACACTGGAACTGATGGAAGAAGCTTACGCCAATGGCGGTTTTGTTGCGTCATCACTCGGCTTTATCGGCGGAGCTGTCATCTACACTCTGGCCAATATTCTGCTCGCTCGCCATGGGGCCAAACATCGCAAACGTTCAGGCAATCAGCAACCTGACTCATCCTCAAATTCCGGAATGGCCATTGCTCTCGGTTCATTGCTCGATGGAATTCCTGAATCCATTGTCATCGGACTTAGTCTTATTGAGCACTCTAACGTCAAATTTGCCACCGTGCTCGCCATTTTTCTTTCAAATGTTCCGGAAGGACTTTCAAGTTCAAGCGGAATGAAGAAGGCCAATCGCTCGGCCTTCTATGTGTTCACACTTTGGGGAAGCATTTGCTTATTCTCAGGGCTGGCGAGTATTGCAGGCTTCACCTTGTTCAGACATTTTTCACCATTGATCGTTTCAGCGACAACTGCAAGCGCTGCAGGCGCCATCCTTGCCATGATCTCTGATACGATGTTGCCTGAAGCCTTCGAAGTCACTCACAACTACACTGGGCTCATCACAGTTGTCGGGTTTTTATTATCCTTTGTGCTCTCCAAAAATTACTAAAAGGTGCCAGCAGACTTCGCAGCGCCGAAGTCTGCTGGCACCTTTTGTAATTCCCACGCAATCCAAATTTCAAACATCATTTTACATTTCCAAAACTTCCTAGCCATTCCATTCAAAGGGATTATCCTGATTAGAAGCGGCCCTGTTATGCCATCACTAATCAAGGATGATTATTATGAAACTCATTTCACTCGCGTTCTTCG
The DNA here is from genome assembly GCA_002440825.1 of Bacteriovoracaceae bacterium UBA6261. GTDB lineage: Bacteria > Bdellovibrionota > Bacteriovoracia > Bacteriovoracales > Bacteriovoracaceae > Bacteriovorax. The sequence goes on from DJVH01000041.1 coordinate 6,677, forward strand.
CACTCGTTTCTACACAAGCTTTCGCATTGCCAGTCGGATCTTTTGACGCTCTAAAAATTCCCTCGAATCATTTCGAAGCGCTCGATCCTCAATACGATTTCAATGGAATTATTAAGCTATCAAATTGCTCGGGTTCTGTGATTCGATTTGCGGGGATGCCGGATACGGCGAAGGCCATTGCTTTAACGAATGGCCACTGTTTATCAGGCGGCATGCCTGATCCAGGTGAAGTCGTGAGCAACCAGAACGTCAATCGTTCAATGCGTGTTTATAGCCGCGCTCAAAAGCTCGTAAGCATCAGTGCCACGAAAGTTCTCTATTCTACGATGACAAACACAGACATCACTCTTTATGAACTGAAAGAAACTTATAAAGACCTGACTGCCAAAGGCGTAGACTCATTCGATCTCGCTCCAACTCATCCAGGGCTTGGCACTTCGATCGACATCGTTTCAGGATACTGGGATCGCGGCTACCGTTGTGATATCGACGCATTCATTTTTGAATTGAGAGAAGCTGGCTGGACAATGAAGGATTCGATCCGTTATTCAGCAACTGGCTGTAACACAATCGGCGGTACTTCAGGTTCACCAATTCTTCAAACCGGCACACGCACTGTGATTGGTATCAACAACACTGGAAACGAAGACGGACAGAAATGCACGATGAACAATCCATGCGAAGTTGATGAGCAAGGAAAAATTGTGGTGAAAGACGGCGCTTCATACGGCCAGCAAACTTACCGAATTGCCTCATGCCTCACTCCGGATTTCCGCATCGATCTTACTATTCCGGGCTGCGAACTCTACAAACAAAAAAAATAAAACCTCGGAAGGTGCCACTAGACTTATGCTTTGCGAAGTCTAGTGGCACCTTTTCGTCCCTTTCGTACAATTTATTGATAAAATCCTGTAATGAAAAAATATGCATACCACGTTCTTAAAGAGAGTTTCGTCGGAAAAACAATTTATCCTCTCAATCAATTAAAAAACATTCATCCTGATATTTTTCAATTGGAAATAAAAAAATATCAGGGAAGAGAATTATTGATGTCCTCTGTTAATCCTATTCTGAATTGCTTGTGGAATGATGTTGTTCAGTTTAGTTGCCTTGATCCTAAATTGACTTTTGAAGCAGCAAAACACTTCAATCCCAATTTAAAAGGCAGAACATTTCGAATCTTTGCTTTAGATTTGTGTAATATAAAGGAAAACGAGGCTTGCCTTTTTACTCCTAAATCAACACGATTTTTGCATGTTTTGGAGAATGATCAATATGAAAAATATAACAGTGAAACCTTTGAAAACTTATCATGTGTACCTGATTTACAAATAGATCGTTGGCAAGAAGATGCTAAAAATAACAAGCCTCTTCTTCTGTGGAGTAGAACAAAACATTTCTTTTATAAATCCCCAATCAGCTTAAGCGAAGGGAAAATTTATGAAATCCATACTTAAGCTCCCAATGCAATCTTGATTGCCTTGATATCAGCAGCACTAATTTCTTTAAGTACAGCAGCCCGCAAATATTTATTCATCAAAGTCTGATATTTTTCACCTGAACTTGCAGCTTCCTCATTAAGAGCATCGTAAACATCCAAATCAATAAAAGCTGTCACACGGATCTTTGCTTCCTTTCTGGGAGCCTTGAGAGCAACCTCCAAATCTTTTTCAAGTTTTGTTTTCAAAGTGCTCTTTCCATTTTTGAGTGATTTCTTTTTCATATTTCCTCGCTAACTTAATGGCCAGTGATTTTTCTTTCATGCCAAAGCCTTTGGAACTGGCAATTTCAAAAGTATCCATCCAGATTTTAATTGTCGCGTTTCCTTTCGTAATATGAATGTGGATTCGTTTTTCTTCTCTGGAGTAAAAATGGAGTCTAAATCCAATAATTAATAAGACCGTTGGCATCTTAATTTGTCCTTTTTATATGCATAATATACATACATGTCAAGTTCGCTGATTACAGATGCACGAGCATAGGTGACTAAATCTTTGTAAAAGGTGGAAAATAGTAGAGCGAATGAAAACACAAATGAAAAAATTGCTACTGAATAGGCCACTTCTGAAAGGTGTAAGGTGAAGGTGAAAGGTGCCACTAGACTTATGCTTTGCGAAGTCTAGTGGCACCTTTTCTTGTTCTTAAAGATGCCAATCGCCGCTGGCCTCAGGTTGGTAAAGAATCTCCAAAATCCTTAATGTTTTAGTTTTTCCAGTCGGAAACATCCAGTTGATTTCCTGGCCCACACGAAGCCCGATTAAAGCAGACCCCATGGAAGCAAGAACAGAAATTTTTCCCTCTGAAAAATTTGCTTCAGAAGGGTATACCAGAGTTACAACCATTTCTTTATTGTCCTGCACGTTCAAAAATTTTACTTTCGAGTTCATCGTCACAAGATCAGAGGGAACTTCGTCGTCGGAAATAATTTTGGCGCGCTCAAGTTCTATCTCGAGGTTTTCAAAGTCCGAAGATTTTTGGTAGCTCAAAATGTGCTGTATGCGCAGCAGATCTTTTTCCGTAATCAGAATTGATTCATCATTCATAAAAATGTCCTGGTTAAAAAAATACTAAAAAAAATATAGTGGGAGTTTTAAGACTGAACGAAAGTACTTCGCCAGTCTGAAATTAGACTGAAGCAGTAGTGCGGGATTGAATGCGGAAAATGATTGTGACAATTTTCATCACGACAATAGTATGTCAGCAAAAAGAAAAGTCAAGATGGAGAATTTCTTCCGATGCCTTTCATAGTTAACTTCTATGACCTTAATGCTCAAAGCTAGACTCTCAGCTACTAGCTTCTTTTTTCTGACAATCGTACGCTCATCATCTATGCAAAGGAGATGAGCGCTTGAATCATTTACCTCTTATGATTATCGACCTGGCAGTTATTCTTGGAGCTGCGGCCATAAGTATTTTGGTTTTCAGTCGATTAAAACAACCGATCGTTCTTGGGTATTTGATTGCCGGTTTTCTTGTTGGGCCGAACGTAAAATTATTACCGACCGTTGTGGATTTAGAAGGCATCAAACTTTGGGCGGAAATCGGAGTGATCTTTTTACTTTTTGGCCTGGGCCTCGAATTCAGTTTCAAAAAACTGGCGAAAGTAGGAAAGAGCGCGAGCATCGCCGCCGGATGCGAAGTGATTACGATGATCGGAGTCGGTTATCTTTTGGGCCGCGCTTTTGGCTGGAAAGAAATGGACAGTTTGTATCTCGGCGCGATTCTCTCCATGTCTTCCACCACCATTATTATTCGTGCCTTTGAAGAAACCGGTTTAAAAGGTAAAGATTTTGCTAGCCTCGTTTTTGGAATTCTTATTGTCGAGGATTTACTCGCTATCTTAATCATGGTTTTTCTCACAGAGATAAGTCAGACTGGAAATTTTGCCGTAGGAAATATTTTATATCTGACAGCGCGACTGGGATTCTTTTTACTGGTCTGGTTTTTGGTAGGCATATATCTATTGCCAACGTTATTGAAAAACCTGAAAAAATATTTGAGCGATGAAATCTTATTGATCCTTTCAATGAGCTTTTGTTTTCTCATGGTCTATCTCGCTTCCAAAGCAGGATTCTCTGCTGCGCTCGGCGCTTTTATCATGGGCTCCATTCTCGCTGAAACCGTAGAGGCAGAACGCATTGAACATCTTCTCGTCAACGTGAAAAATCTTTTTGCCGCCGTCTTCTTTGTCTCGGTAGGAATGCTGATTGATCCGGTTATTCTCAAAGAAAATTTCGGCGTCGTTCTTCTGATTACGTTAGTCACTATCGTCGGAAAATTCATTGGCTCAGGTTTTGGCGCCATGGTTTCAGGGCAAGGATTAAAAAAATCTGTTCAGGCCGGAATGAGTCTCGCTCAGATCGGAGAATTCTCTTTTATCATCGCTACACTTGGTATGACGTTGAAAGTGACCAGCGCTTTTCTTTATCCCATAGTGATTGCCGTTTCTGCTGTCACAACGTTCACGACTCCTTACATGATCAAATTGTCCGGACCATTTTACCAATGGGTTGAAACGAAAATGCCCTCTACGTTTCTGCAAAAATTTGGAAGCTCCAAAGTGACCTCTGCGACATCTTCACGGTCGAACATCTTTGGTTTTTTCTGGAGAGTGTATGGCATTTTTATTCTCATCAATTCTGTCGTCGTTATTGCGATCACGCTTGCTTCGGTCACCTACCTTCTTCCATTTTTATTTTCACTGGCAGGCGACAGCGCTGTCGTCAGAATAGGAGCGGGGCTTTTCACGTTTTTTATTTGTTCGCCATTTTTGGCTGCCATCATTCTTAAAATTCCTAAAAATTTAAACAGTGGAGATGCTTTGAAGCTTGAGAGAGGAAAAAAATTCAAGTTCAGCACTTTTAGCATTCGTTTTGCCATCACATACGCTCTGATTGTTTTCATCGTCGGAGAGTTCAGTACGCGGGAAAGTTTATTTTTTATCGTTGGAATACTTCTCTTATTTTTTATCATTGGAATCAAAAGTTATTTGCGTCCTATATACAACGCAATCGAAAAACGATTTCTGGAAAATCTCAAACACAAGCACGCGTAGAGGTTGGAGGTTGGTGCCACGGAGGTTGGTGCCACTAGACTTCGCTATGCATAAGTCTAGTGGCACCGGGTTCGCACCCGGTTCCACCCGGTTCCGCAGTTGCGAAAGCA
>DJVH01000106.1 GCA_002440825.1 Bacteriovoracaceae bacterium UBA6261
GCCACAATGGCCATCAGCACTCAGCTTGCTTATGCCAATGATGGAGGAATAGCGGTTATCAAAGTGAATGAAATCAAAATGCGTGAATACAAAATCATCAATCATCAGGAAACTGAAGTGCGACGAATTGCAGATCCTTATTACAAGATCATCTTAAAGGGACATGAAGCCTCCAAGCTTCAAAAAATACTTCCTGCGGTTGCCAGCGTGATAACCACAATGCAGCCAGAGCTCAAAGAGCAGTTTGAGAAAACATTCAAAAACCTCGGTATTTATAATCCGCCCAAAGAGGGAATCAGCGAAAAAGTCATGACCTTTGAATGCAATGACGGTGAACTGGTTTCAATCGGAGACGGAAAATTCAAAATCGTCAAGGCCGGTGAATCAACTTGTAAAATTTCCATCTATCCTCGCAAAGTCGTCGGCGATAACGGCGATGTTTTTGGAGATGGCTTTCCTTGGGAACCAAAAAGCTGCAAATGACACTTTTATTCAAAAAAGTCCTGATGCATTTTCTCTTTCAGCTGATCTGCCTGTGCGGGATCTCAGTGGTCTCGCATTACAAATTTCCGGATTTGAGCGAAACGAACTGGGATATCGCTCTCTTTCTCACTCCCATTGGCATGCTGAAAAATTTCAACGACACAAATCCAGTCATGCGCTCTTTTTACAATGATTTTTCCACTGGCCAGATAGAGCTCGCCGAATGGCAAATCCTGATTATCTGCATTCTTCTCATTGTTCAAATTTACAATTTTACAAAGCTGGTGAAGGTCATCAATCGATGAAATATTGGCAATGAACTATATTCTGGTGTTTCTTCAATCAAACGTTCTGGAGTTTCCGGTTTATCTGCCCTTTTTAATGAAAGAAAAAACGTTTTTCCAATCGTTGGTCCTGGTGACTTGTTTGAATGCTATTACCCATCCGATTGTTTTCTTTTTTATCATGAATTTAAAAATGACATTTCTTTTTAATATTCTTGCGGCAGAATCCTTTGCGATTCTAGCGGAAGCCTTTGCTGTCTCAAAGATCACCGGGGATCAATACCGGAGCTGTTTGGTCATCAGTCTCTGCGCCAATTTTCTGTCCTGGCAAATCTCCCCGATGATTACTTTTGCAATTCATTAGCTCTGTTATTTTTTCTTGTGCCCGCCGCCTGTTTGCTTATTGACAGTCGCCCAGGCGATTCTTTCAGCGGTTTTGGTAGAAGCTCCACTTTTCTTTTCACTATCTTCAATATGGGAGGCTATTCTCTTTTGTTTGGTCGAATAGCTCTTTTTACTTCCTCGTGGCATAGGTACCTCCATTGTTGCTCTTAACAACAATGGAAGCACATTAAATGCCAGAAAGACTGAGCATATTCCTTATAAATTTTTTGAATTATAGAGTTTGTAGAGACGAAGACGGTCGTTAAATGGTGATTTACATGCTTGCTTGCAGGTTTCAAGAGTTGCATTGATGAGATCTTCTTTGATGCTCATATTGGTCGATAAATTGGCAGTCATGCCGTACACGAATTTATTTTCAATATCTGTCCCGACCGTTTCTCCAATATTCCAGAGTAACCCGAAGACAAAATCTGCGTTCGCAAAATCCCCTCTTTCAAAGGCCAGTCTGTACTGCTGTTTATTGTTTACTTGTTTACCACTGAAGAGATTGTAATCCTTGATTTTCGTCGCCAGTTTTTTTGAGTCTGCAATTTTTCCCGCAAAATAATCAGCGAGCCCCTCATTAACCGGTGTTGAATGCGTAAGCTCCAGATGATTACTCAAAGCTACGTGAGAGAATTCATGATAAATAATTTCAGGAACCAGGGCCGAATCCAGGCGATAAATTTTTCTCGAAAAAAATTCAGCGGCCACATCGGAAGTTTGAAATAAAACTTCAAGTACAAGTGAAGTTCCCACTAGTCTCATCACACTTCCAACCGGGATATTTCCCCCGACACTGGAGCCGTACATAGTAATGATGAATTGCTGAAGATTCGCAATGTGCGTCTGTCTTCTGAATGATGCCAGTGAATTTTTCACACTTCCGCCATAATCAGCGACACCGCGGAAATCTTTTATATTGATTTCTTTGGATGGTCTGAACCAGATTTCTGTTCCCCACGGCTCAATATTCTTAGGCGCATACCCACGTCCTCCAGGAACGGAGAGAGCATTGTTATACTGAGGATCAAGATTGTCGTTAGCAAAGTGACCAAGTTCATTAAAGACATTTGTTAAATCCAGGCGAATGGTTATTTGTGGTAGATTTTGAACGTAAGAGGAGTTGATCACCTCTGCGAAGAATTTTCTCGCTTTGTTCAGGTGATAATAAGTCGTGGCCGCTTTTAACTGAAGATCTTCAGAATCATCAAAGCGAACAGCTTCCTCATTTTTCCCTTGAACAATTTTGAAAAATTTTCCTTCGTAGGAATGATCACTGGTCAAATCAGGAAGAACAACTTCCTGAATAACAGCATTGAACTGGCCATCGCGAACGACAGCTCTTTTTGCAACTTGGGCGTGTGATGCCGATACCCAGAGAATACTTGCTATAATCAAATACATTTTTTTCATATGGCCTTCCCGAATAAAATGATTAGAAAAGATTAAAATCAGGATCGCGGTTTACCGGCGCATCTTTGATTTGCTGGTCAATGAGCATGATTGCCATGACTGAGACAAATCCAAATGGCGGAGGAAGAAGAACCGAGGCCACTCCACCGAAAGTTTTAACCCAGAACATGGCCTTCTCTTTTGGTGTTTTCGTCGGATTCCAGATCTCCTGCAGACTGGCGAGCTGCTCGATTTCCGCCGCTCCGATATAGCCTACTTCATAGGCTGCAGTGATGAGGTCCAGGTATGTCGCATTCTTACCTTCCAACAATGTACTGTTGTTCAGGTCGGCCATTTCCTTTCTCAAAAGTTTCAGGATGAAGCGGAATTTCTCCATAGGAGTCAGTTCAATCGTTTCTGCCGGACGGTCGTCGTAATTAATGATGATCTTTACGTCTTTTGATTCAAGACGAGTTTTGAGTCCCTTCACAATATTTGCAAGCAGAATGATCTGAGTACTGTCGAACTTATTGTAAAGTTCCATTCTCATTGAATACTTCTGACGGAACTTTGTTTGTGTAATCAGGTTTGATTTTTCTTTTGTGCGCGTATTGAATCGCTTTGCTAAAGAGTCAAGCGATTGAGCATAAGAATTTAAAGTGACCGGCCACTCGTGAACTTTTTTAATGCGGAAAACTTCCAGCATTTTAAATTCGTCATCGCTGATATAGCCGTTGTTGCGTGCAAGTTTATTGATATGTTTCAGATTACGGAAAAATTTTGGTGATTTGCTTGCCAGCTTACCGACCAGGTCGCGGTAAGTATCTTCAAGACACAGAGATTTGTTCTGGATCTCATCCGATTTGTCTTTATAGATGGAAAGAGCTTCATCCTCTTCATCTGAACTCAGTTCATTTTTAGTGATCGGACCGGCCACAGTGTTCGAAAGATCATTCGCCTTCATAAGAATGCTTGCGCTCACGTCATCTAGTGAGTCGTATAAGCGCAAGCCAAGAATGGCAAGCTCAACGTCCCTTTCTGAAGAGAGGCCGAGCTCAAATTTGAATTTGCGGATGACTTTGGTAGCACAGCGGTTGATCGAACGATCTGCCATGATGGATTGAAGTTTTTTCAGATCAGGATTGCCCTGATATTCGTTTCTGACTTCCTCTTCTTTCTGACCTGACATCAATGATGATTTTCCTTCACGAATGTTGTCGTAGATTCTATCTGGAGCATTCAGTTCTCCAATATCATCTGCAAAGAGGTTAAGGGTTAATGTTGAAATGATTGTTGAAATTAAGATTAGTTTTTTCATGCGGCGGTAGTATCTCCGATGATGAGACTTAGACAATAGCTTTAAAAAATTTCAGACTTAATTTTTTTTAAGGTTGTATTGTCCAAGTCTCGAGCATGAAATTATTTTTGAAGTCTTCTTCTGATCTCCTTAAGGATTTCTTTTTTTCCAAGCTTGTTTGCAAGGACATATTGTTCGCGGCTGTATCCATACTCATCCGGAATTTCGTTTTCTTTTATTAACAAGTGCTCAGGATGTCTCCAGCGGCGGAACCCATAAGGTGAAGAATCGTAACTAAAACGTGGAAAAGGTGAATCGACTTGAAGTTTGCGGACCTTTCTTGGAGCATCTGAAGCGTAATAGAGCAGCTCACGGTCGGCATTAAACCCTTTCAGGATATAAGAGTGATGCTCTTCTTTACCAAAGAGAAACCAGATGACGTGATAGACGATACCGGCGTTAATTTCGCTGATTTTAACCGGAAAGGTATCCTGGGTTAAATTATCAGTGCCGACTTCATCATTCACGTAATTAATAAAAGCGCGTACGCGCTTTCTTTCATCTTTTATACCGTCAAACATCGACGTATCACTGCCAAACGTTTTCATTTTATCCCGAAGGACATCGGGAGCATTGATCACAAAAGGGAGAGAGTTTTCATAAGCAAACTGAATGCGGATATCATAAAGAGCATCTGCACAGTCTGTCGGAATACCTGCGAGAAGACCTTCATCTCCTGAAAACGTATCCGTTCTCAGAGTGCGCGCCACCCAGGTTTCGTACTCTTTCTCCCATTGTCTGTCCCATGTGTTTGTTGCATGCCAGACTTCTGCTTCCGCGAAATTGAGAACCATAGAAAAAATTAATAGAACAAAAAGTTTTAAATTATTCATCTTTCCCTCCTGAAAACTTTATGAACAAACCACGAGTATCCGCAAATTTCTATCTAAAAAATTAAATTGAATAAAAAAAATTTAGACCATATGACTTTCATGCGGCTTTTTAACATTTTTTTACGGGAGGTATTTATGTTCAAAAAATTAACGGCGCTGTTTTTGTTAACGGCCTTCACGCAGGTGTATGCAGTTACTCCGGTTGTTAATGCTTCTGCATTGAAGTCAGAGCTTAACAAATCATTTGATGAGTTGAACTACAAACTCAATGTTGAGTGGGATCAAAAAGACACAAAAGTTTTTGATCAGGCAGTCAAAGGTTTTGAAAAGGAAATCGCAGAGCTTCAGGCACAAGGTGTTTCAAACAAAGATCTGGTTGATCACGCACTTGAGAAAATTAAAGACAAGCAAGTTCAAAAAGATATGGTTGAACTTCAAAAAGTCATTAAAGAAAACGGTATGACAGATGCTGAAGCCCGCGCTTTTGTGATTCAAAAACTAAGCAGCACATACTCACATGGTGCGAGCTGGTCAGGAAGCAGAATGGGTGTTCATACGGCACTAATCATCGGTGCAATTATCCTTATTGTGATTGCATGTAACCAACACAACGATGATTCAACTGACACTCCAACTGAAGACTGTCCTCCAACTCCACCAGAATGTACTCCATGCTACCCATACCCAACTTACGATTTCACATCAGTACCAGTTGAATGCTGCGAAACTGTCTAATCGAAATTAAAAAGACAAAAAAAAGGGCCTCGCAAGAGGCCCTTTCTATTTTTTGAGAACATTATTTAAAATGTCCATATCTGGTTTATAAAGTGGTGTCTTCACATCCATCATTCCCAGGAAAGTATGAAAGACGTTGTCATGAGAAAGAGCTTCTGATGATTTCTTCTTCAGTTCGGTATAATTGATCTTCTTGGCCATCTCACCGCCAAACCAAAGAATAGAGGCAACATTTTTTTGTTCATCAGGCGCTACAAAATAAGGCAGACCGTGGAGATACACTCCATTTTCCCCCAAGGATTCTCCATGATCGCTCACGTAGAACATGGCGGTCCCATATTCATTGGAATTGGCCTTAAGAAGCTCGATAATTTTGGATAAGAAGAAATCAGTATAGTAAATGGCATTGTCGTAAGCATTATTGATTTCTTCATTGGAACATTTTTCAAGTTCATTTGTTTTACAAACAGGAGTGAAT
>DJVH01000057.1 GCA_002440825.1 Bacteriovoracaceae bacterium UBA6261
TACAAACTGAGATCGATTGTCGGCATTCTGTTTGGAACAATGGCATTTTGTTCATCTGTTTTGGAACAATGAAACTGGAATAGCGAAGCAGTTAAAACAATCAAGATGGGAATTGCGAAGCGAAGCGTAGCAATCCACATCTTGTAGTGAAACAACAATAACTTGCGTAGCGTAGCGAAGCAAGTGTTGTTTCACTCTATCATCTATGAAGGATTATCTATTATTCACTTTTCAACTTGTTCAAAAACGACTATCTGGCTATTACATAGAGAATGTTGAATTTATTCAACATTTTTCATTTTAACATTGTTAAAAATTCATCATTTTATATGAAACTGAATTATTTCAATAACTTATCTGTTTATCGCTAATAAATAGTCTATTTCATAATACTTCGTATTATTCATATCCTATTTATATACATTCTTTTATTATGATTTATCTATAGATTATCATTTATCAGGCGCGCGCGTTAATTACAATAAATCGCGCACGTGTGTATTACATATAATACGCGCACATAGACTCATTGAGCTTTAATGATGGAAACAGCAAATCTTTGCTAAGGATTGATTCAAATCAGGTTAATTTTTGTTCAGATTGATTTCTCATGGTCAAATCGATTTCAAAAATCGTTTTTAAGGCATCTAATAGCTTCATAGAGACACGCAAAACACCAAAGCCTTGTCTCTGTATGCTTTTTGATTTTGAATGGTCTTAAATCACATTACAGTTCGTTTTCGCATTTTTTGATGTTCCATGTATTATGTCTCTAAGAACTGAAAAATTTTTATTGACTTGCATTTTTTTCTATATTATAAGCAGAATATCACACGTGCTTATGCAATCCTCAAATGGAAAGGAGTTTCAAAAATGGCTTACAACAAAATGAATGTTACAGAAATGAAGTTGGCTTTGAAAGCCTTGTTTCAAGATGAATGTGATAAAATTGATGGACTTGTAAACAAAAAAGATGTTTTTGATTTCTTGAAACCAAGGACTGAATTACCTTTGTTCACAAAACAAGGCATTGTTCCAGTGTTAAACGAGTTGTTGATTCGCAGACTCGAAGCAAAGATTTCTTAAAAATCAAATCCTGAGGATTTAAAATGACTGACAAACTTTCAGAATTCTTTTTAAACATTCCAGATGAAGAAATGGCAAATATGCAGTTTGCTATGCCCTGGCAGTATGATGTCCAAGAGATTGACAAAACCAGATCAGTGGATGAAGATGGTTTTGCTCTTGTGGATTCTGAAAAGGATGAATTGAACAGAGCCAAGCTGCAACAGGCTTGCTGGTTGAAATTCAATCGTAATCCTCAGTTGAATACATCTGTCCGTGGATTGGTCGGTAGATTGACAGGTATGGGTTTTGAAACTGTATCCGATCAACCAGACATCCAAGAATTGATCGAAGAAATAGAACTTGATCCAAGAAACAGACTTTACAATTATTGGCCCAAGTTTGTTGGAAGATCAAATATTGAAGGTGAACTCTTCCTTTGTTTAACTTGTCATACAGACGGTTTTATTGAAGTGGACTTCATTGATCCGGCTTTAATTGGAGGAGTAAATAATAACTCTGGAATCATATTCCATCCAACAAAAACATTATTCCCATTATTCTATAACGTAGAAAGCAAAGAAGGAATTCAACAAATACCGAGTATCTTTATTGCAAGATACCCGGAATTGGTAAATATAGCATCCAAAAATAAAGATTTTAATAAAGAACAGCAAAAAACAAGCAAAAATAACCATAAAACATTTAAAAAAATGGGTGGATTTAATAAATTTATAATCGCATGGGATAGAGGATTTTTAACATCAAGAGCATTTTCTTTTCTTAGAACTACACTCGAATGGTTAAACCACTACGAAAACTTAAAGAAATTTGAAATAGACCACAAAAAATCATCTGGAAGCTATTTATGGATATTCACATTTGAAGACCCCAGAGCATTTAAACTATGGACTGCATTAAGCGAAACTGACCGTAGAAAAACTGGAATAATGGCTAAAAAGACTCCAGGAGGAACTTTGATTCTTCCTCCTGGAGTAAAAGCAGAATGTAAAAATCCTCAATTATCGAATATTTCCGGTTCCGATACTGACATCCTTGAAATGGTTGCTTCTGGAATGAATGAACCGTCTGATGTCATGACAGGTTCTTCTAATGGAACATTTGCCTCTGTGAAAGCCTCCAGAGGGCCGATGTCAGATCGTGTTTCGGATGAAGTTGCTTATTTTGAGCGATTCCTGAGATATGATTTTTGGGGTAGCATCTTCTTCCTCAGAAGTAAACTCACATCTTTTCCTGAATTCTTCCCCAGAAAAGAAGCTGTTTCCTTTGGAACAAATCAAGAACCTGTTTTCAAGACAGTGAAACGGCGTCCTGAGTTTCTCATTGACATTTCATTTCCAATTTCAGAGACGATTGACATGGAAGCCAGAGCCAGAGCTTTGCTTGGCGTCAAACATGGCAATATAAACGCCTCATTGGGCTTGCCTAACGCTGAACTGGCCAGACGCATGGGAATAGGTGGGTATGGTCGTATGAGGCTCAGAAAGGCCACTGAAGACGAATATTACCCGGAACTGATTATTGAGGCTGATGCTGCTGCAATGGATGAATCAGCACAAGAAAAAGAAATATCTGTAGGTGCAAAGAAAGAAACTACGAAAAAAGAAGTTGCTCCAAAGAAAAAGATAGTTGGAGAAAAAACAGTCAAGCCTGTTCCAAAAAAATAATTTGACAATATTATTTTTTTTCTGTAAAGGATAGGAAACTGATTTTTTTTTCAAAAAGGATTGAAATATGAAAAAAGAAAATAAAATTCCAAAGGGGGCTTTAACTTTCCAAGATGATGGATGCAATGCAACCATCAATTTTGCAGAGAATCCAGAAGAGCCTTCCAAATTGGACATGACCGTTTATTCAGGTGGAATCATCAAGAATCATTGGTATTGGGATGATCTTGCCATTGATCTTACCGGAATGAGAGCAACCCAGAATAAATATCCCATCCTTGAGGATCATGAAACATCCAAGAAAATCGGGTTTTCCGGAAAACCAATTATTCAGGATGGGAAAGTTAAACTTGATCCTTCCACAGTTACCTTTGTCGATACGGATGTCAGTAAGGAATTCGTAAAACTTGCCAAGGATGGGTTTCCATTTCAATCAAGTATTTCTGCACAACCCATGAGAGTCGAAAGAATAGAAGAAGGGACTGAAACTCAAGTGAATGGATTCACTTTGAAAGGCCCTGGTTCTGTTTGGCGTGAATGGGAATATCGTGAGGGTTCTGTCTGTGTTTTTGGATGGGACAATAAAACAAGTGCTTCTGTATTTTCCAAAGAAGAAGTCGATATCGTTTATGATGAAGTTTTGCTTAAAAAGGAGGTGTCTAAAGTTATGGATATTACCACGTTGAGTAAAGAACATCCTGATCTGGTCAAACAGATCGAGGAAGCTGCTCTTGCTGCTGCAAAGGCAGAATTCTCCAAAGAGGAGACAAAATTCTCGGAAACCATTACCAATCTGACTGCTCAGCTTTCGGACAGTGAAAAGAAAATCCTTGAACTGGAAAAGAAAGATGCTCAGAGAGCCGAACGTGAAATGGCTATGAGAGCCGATGCAATTTGGACTGAGAAACTTTCCACAAGTTCTATTCCTGAACGTCTTTTCGGTAAAGTGCGGAAGAACGTGTCTTATTCTGATTTTGTCAAAGATGGTGTTTTTGATGAAACTGAAATGACAAAAGCAGTGGATGCTGAAATCAAGGATTGGGAATCTTTGGAAATTCCTCAGCCGGTTCAAGGCACTGGATTTACAAAGAAGGATGTCGGTAATGATAGCCTGTCAAAAGAAGTGGATGACTTGGCTGATGATCTCTTTAAACTGGCTGGAAAATAATACGAAAGGTGGTGATTTTTAATGGATTCTCCTGGGATTTTTCAAAAGACTTATCAAAAGGATTACAAACGCCTTTATTANNAAAGTTCCTATCACTCTTCAGGCAGGTTATGGTCTGATTGAAGCTGGAACTGCTCTGGCTCGAAACACTTCTGCTGCTGCCACAAGACTTGGAAAATTTATTCCTTATGATCCAACTGCAACTATCACTGGTGCTGAAGTGGCTCCTGGCCGTGCTTATCTTGTACAGAGTTCCGGAACTTCTGCAACTGTTCTTTATGTCACTCTTGAGGATAGTTACAAATTTGCGGTCGGTGATGATGTTGTGATTGCAGATGATACAACTACTCCTGAAAATCTTGGTGCTATCACTGCGATTGATCGGACGACCTATACACACATGGCCGCAATTACCGTGACAGTGGCAACTGGTGGGACAAGTTTTACTACTGCCAGATTTGCTTATATTGTTGTGGAAGGTTATGATGTGTGTGTTGGTATTCTGGAAAAATCGGTTGATACCGGTACTGGAGCAAATGCTAATGGTGCGAATGCAACTTTGATCCTTGGAAATTGTGTTCTCTATACAGGTTCTCTCATCAATTTGGATTCTGCGGCTAAAACCGATCTTGCGGCTACAGCTTTCGGCATCTATACCTATATGAAATAAATTGAAAGGTGGTGATTTTACAATGAAAGGTAAAAGTGATATTCCTGAACTCAAACTGGAAGTCCTCCAGAAGTTCATCACGAAGTTTACTGCTCCTCCGAATTTGATCTTGATGAATATGTTTCCTGAAATGGATTCTCCTTCAAGTTCGATTAAATGGGAATCTCAGGAAGGTCAAAGAGGGATGACCCCCTTTGTGGCCCCTGGCGCACCGGCTCCCCAGACTGCTCCTATTGGCCTTGCATCTCATGAGGCTGAAGCGGCTTATTGGAAAGAGAAGATGTACTTTGACGAAGAGTTCCTGAACAACTTGCGTAAAGAAGGAACTGAGTCACAGTATCTTGGAGCAAGACAGAGACTTGCACGTGAAACTCGGAATCTCGTATATCGGGCTATGCGGCGTAAAGAATGGATGTTTT
>DJVH01000091.1 GCA_002440825.1 Bacteriovoracaceae bacterium UBA6261
CGACTGTTCACAATAAAACAATGAATATTTCTGAAATCATCGCTGTGTTTCTGAGTGAAATGCGTAGACGCGCGAATGCTTACACCGGCCTCGATGTAACAAATGTTGTGCTTGGAAGACCGGCCATGTATTCGCTGGATAAAAATGATGACCAGCTTGCAGAAAATCGCATGAGAAAAGCGGCAGAGCTCGCCGGATTCAAGCAGATTATTTTTTGTCCGGAGCCTGTGGCCGCAGGTCTGGATTACAACCGCGAAGTGAGCGGAGAAAAAATAATCTTGATTGCCGATTTTGGTGGAGGGACTTCTGACTTCACTTTGATGAAAGTGCATAACAAAGACTATTCTCAAGAGGACATTTTAGGATTGAGCGGAATTTTCAAGGCAGGTGATGCGCTCGACGGTGTGATGATGAAAGATTTTATCGCTCCTCATTTCGGTTCGCGCTTTGAATACAAAATTCCAGGTGGAAATAATGTTCTCACTTTTCCCAGACAACTTCTGAATAAAATCTGTTCGCCTGCTCACATCACTCACCTTCGCGAACGAGATACCTGGGAATTTCTTCAGCATATAAAAAAATTCGCTCTGACAACAGAAGGCGAAAAACAAATGCACCAACTTTTCACACTCGTTGAATGCCAGCTTGGTTTTCCCGTCTTTGATCAGATTGAAAAAACCAAAGTGAAGCTTGGTTCATTAAGTGAAGCGCAGTTTTCCTATCACTATCCGGGAATTGACATCGAAGAATTGATTTCAAAAAGTGCCTTTGAAAATTCTTTAATGCCGACAGTGGAAGAAATCATGCATTCGATGAATGAAGTCTTCAAGCAATCAGGCACGCGGCCGCAGGATGTTTTTCAAGTTGTTCTTACGGGCGGGACATCCCAGCTGCCACTTATGAGAAAAAAATTAGCGGAGCTTTTTGGCGAAGAAAAACTAAAACAGTCCAATGTTTACGAATCAGTCGTGAATGGATTGGCCCGATTTGCGAAAGGGTGCCACTAGACTTTCGCTTTGCGAAGTCTAGTGGCACCCTTTTCCTACTTCAAATACTCACTCAGGAATTTTCCCACTTTCGCTCTTCTCTTTTAAATGCGTTAGCATTGTAAGCCATTCAAACAAATAAAATCACATGCCGTCAAAAGCGGCGTTTTCTTAAACATATTTTTTTTTTAAATTTCGATTATTCTAAATGATTGAGGACTCATTTTCATAACGGTAGGGACACGATGATTTTCAGAACCTTCAACAGATTTCTTGGCAAATACACTCTTCGCTTTAAAGTCAGTCTTATTCTGGGTTTAATTCTCAGTTTGGGCGTCATGGGCACCGGATTCATCATTTATAATTTCGTAGAAAAAATTATGTTAAAGCAGGCTGAAGAATCACTCTATACGAGAGTGCACGATACTGTCCGCTCAGTTAAGCTGCTTGTCGATGGAAATGAAAATAAAGAAGATCTTGCCAAAAGATTGAATGCCCTTCGACTGGAATTAAAAAATCAGAAAATTCTTAAAACTGGTTATTATTATATTTTAGACTCAAGTGGAAATTTTGTTCTTCATCCTTCAAAAGAAGGCAGCAATGTACTGGAAGGAAAAGACCTCGATGGAAAACCAATCTTCAAAGAAATTCTTAGAATGGATGAAGGCCGTTTAAACTATCGCTGGCTGAATGCTGAGACAAATAAAGCTCAGGACAAAGTAGCCGTATGTAAAAAAATCGACAGCGCAAACTGGTCGCTTTGTGCAAGTTTAAATGAAAGCGAAATTTACGAGCCGATTATTATCCTCCGCTGGATAACTGCTCTTTCATGCTTTGTCCTGATCCTTTTCATTGCACCTATTGGCTACTATCTGGGCGGAAAATTGCAGGATTACCTGCTAAACATTTCAAAAAATCTTCTCTCTTCGGCCGTCACGTTTTCTGCTTCTTCATCTCTCATGGCGAATTCAAGCAAACAAATCAGCGACAACTCCACTCTCCAGAGCTCAGCCGTCAATGAAACGATGGCCGCCGTTGAAGAAATTAAAGCGATGAGTGAGAGAAATGCCGATAGTTCAGATGTCACAAGGACTAAAGTACGCGATTGCGTTTCTACCTCTACTCAAGGAGAAGAAGCACTTAAAACGTTGGAACTTTCCATTGAAGATATTGTTCATGGAAATGATAGAATTCAAAATCAAATTAATATCACCAATCAACAACTCGGCAACATTGTAAATGTGATCAAAGAAATTGATACAAAAACGAAGATTATCGACGATATTGTTTTTCAAACCAAGCTTTTATCTTTCAACGCTTCGGTTGAAGCTGCGCGAGCTGGCGAACATGGAAAAGGATTTTCTGTTGTTGCTGAAGAAATCGGGAATCTTGCTCAGATGAGCGGTAAAGCTGCCCAGGATATTTCAGCAATGCTTGCGATCAATGTCGAGAACGTTGAAAAAATTATAAAAGACACTCAGCTGACTATCGGCAATCTGATTGTAGAAAATAAATCGCTGGTTAATAAAGGTTCTGAGCAAGCTGGCGCCTGTGAAAAAGCTTTCAGCGAATTGGGCTCTCAGATAAAAAACATTGAAGAGCTCTCTACAACGATTGCCATAGCTTCAACCGAACAGACTCACGGAGTTGAAGAAATTGGCAAAAGCATGCACCATCTCAACGATATTCTCCTGGAAAATTCACGGATCTCTTTTGAGACTTCTTATGCCAGCCAGGATCTGGTAGAAAAAAACGTCACCCTGAGTGACCTGGCCCACGATCTCGCCTGGTCAATCCTGGGCACAAACAATAAAGAAAAACTTGATGCTGAAAGTGAAAAGGCCATAGATGATGGATTGAAGGCCCACGCCGAATGGAAGAATCGTCTCATCAGAGTTTTTAATGGAACCTCAACTGAAACATTCGTTCCGGAAGTCGTCTGTAAAGATGATCAATGCGGCCTGGGAAAATGGATCTATGGAAATGCACAGAAAAAATTTGGCCACACACAACGCTTTCATTATTTAAAAGAGTCTCATGCAGAATTTCACAGAGTCGCAAGCACAGCTTTAAAATCAGCGATGTCTGGCAAGAGTGGCGACATCCATCATTTGATCTCACCTCAAAGTGAGTTCGGCAAAGCCTCTTCCGAAGTTATCGGTCATCTGGTTTCGCTAAAATTCTTCGAATAAAAAAGNNCTGTTTTCATGAAAGCCAAAAAAGCCTCAGAAGCACTCAAACTTGAAGACATTCCCAATATCGGCAAAGCTGTGGCCGCAGATCTGCGGCTTATAGGCATTGAGCGCCCCGACCAACTCAAGAATAAAGACGGCATCGAGCTCTATCATAAACTTAATAAAAAAACCGGCGTGAGACACGATCCATGCATGGCCGATACTTTTATGGCCGCTGTGGATTTTATGAACGGCGGGCGCTCGCGGCCCTGGTGGGATTTTACGGATAAAAGAAAAAAGCTTTTGTGAAAAGGTG
>DJVH01000110.1 GCA_002440825.1 Bacteriovoracaceae bacterium UBA6261
ATTGTATGAGCAATAAAAATGCGGCCCTGGATTTCTTAAAGTTATGTGCCCTCGAAAGCCCAGAGAAAGCTTTTGAAAAGCATGTAAATCCCAATTTCAAACATCATAATCTGTATTTTAAAGGCGATGCAGACTCGCTCATGAAGGCCATGAGTGAAGCGGCCCAGACCATGCCCAATCGCGCTTTCAACATCAAACAGGTTTTTGAAACCGAGGATCGTGTAGCCGTGTTTTCAGAGGTGGTGAAAGAGCAGATGACTATTGCCGTTGTTCACATAATGAGATTTGAAAACGGAAAAATTTCTGAAATGTGGGATGTGGGACAAATCATTAATAAAGATTCACCGAACGAAAACGGAATGTTTTGAAGGTGCCATGAAAGTTGCGACGTTTAATTGTAATTCTGTCCGAAAACGTTTACCGATCATTTTAGAGTGGCTTGAAAAAGAGAAGCCCGATCTTCTCGCTTTACAAGAAACCAAAGTTCAGGACAAAGATTTTCCTGCAGCAGCTTTTCACGAAGCCGGTTACCATGTTTATTACAGAGGTATCAAAAGCTGGCATGGAGTTGCCACGCTCACGCGCGAAGAACCCACGGAAGTTCTTTATGGCCTTGATTCAAGCGACAATTCTGATGAATACAGGCTCATCCAGACGGTTATCAAAGGAGTGAGAATCATCAACACTTATGTTCCTCAGGGGACTGATGTTGAGACAGAAAAATTTCAATATAAGCTCAAATGGTTTGCGCGTCTTCGCAAGTACTTCGACAAATATCTCAAGAAGGGTGATCCCATCATCTGGCTTGGTGATTTGAATTGTGCTCCCGAAGAAATAGATGTCGCTCATCCAGAAAGAGTCGTGAATGATCCGGATTTTCATATCGACGCGCGAATTGCGTATAAGAAAACTGTCGAAGGACGTTTCATCGATGTGTATCGGATGAAGTATCCTAAAAAAATTCAATACACTTTCTGGGATTTTTTCCGCAACGCTTACGCTCACAATCGAGGCTGGCGAATTGATCATATTCTTGCGACACCAGACCTCGCAAAGAAATGTACCAAAGTTGTTGTGGATCTCGAGCCTCGGGAAAAACCTAATCCTTCCGATCATACGTTTGTCTGGGCCAAATTCAAGCTTTAGCTGGAAAGTCTGCTGGCACCTTTATCCGTTTACGAAGATTGATATTAACTTGATCTAAATCTGCTTTTTAAAAAAAAGAGAATGCCTTAACGTTATTAATACACATATTCTTTGGAGTTAAGGTGAAGCACCACGATTTGGATTTCGAGCTGGAAGCCGATTTTAATGATCTCTCGGCAGAGGAATTTTTGTATAACCGTAGCGGCCCCTGGCCTCAACCTGCGGCCCATCACCCTTTGGGAACAGTTCCCAGCGTTCTTCATTTGCCAATGGATGAGATGCTCAGCTGGTGGCTCAAGATCGGCTCTCGTTACGTCATCGACTTGATCACTTATCCCTTTATTGCGCTGATGAAAGCGTGGAGATATGGCGGTCTGAAGGAAATGTCAGATGAAGATTTCGTAAATTATTTTTTGCACACAGCTTACTCGAAATATCTCGTTCGTGAATTGACGATTAAAAACATTCAGTTGTTCTCTGATTTTTTACAACCGGAAAAAGAATACCTGATGGCGGATTTCTCAGCGATGGAACTGCTTAAGCCTAACGAAAACATTTATTGTGAAAAATCCATCGCGCTTTTTGAAATTCAAAATAAGACCATCAAAATTGTAGCGATTAATCTTCGCGATTATATTGTGACTCCTCAGGATGGCGATTTGTGGGCGCTTGGTAAATTCATTGTCATGCAGGGAGCTTCTGTTCATTTGAATGTGGCCGAACATCCCAAGCTGCATTTTCCGATGGATGCGATCAATGCCGTGACTAAGACCGCTCTTCCCAAAAAGCATATTTTATTTCAGTTACTGTATCCACATCTCGAGCTGACGTTGTCGCTGAATTATCAGGTTCTGAACAATCCGACTTCGCTGTTGGAAAATAAATGGTGGATGATTTATTCTCCTTTTCCGGCAACGCCTGAGTCGCTCCGCAATTTGATGGTGATCGGCTATTGTGGATTGAAAGAGAATCCTTCATACCAGAAGTATAAATATCCACTCGAAGGCCCTCGCAAGATTCATGCGGACTTTGGTGTTTTTCACGAACAATACTATCCGGCGTTTTACGATTTCGCTGAGAAGGTGCTGGAGAAAATTCCCCAAAATGATCCGCTTGTTTCGAGATGGGCCAACTATATTCATCATATGATGCCGAGTTTTCCCGATGGCACAGAGATCTGGAAAGAGAACAACCTCACAAAGGCCGTGGCCGTTTTGATCTGGGATTTGACCCTTGGACATGCCGCTGATCACAGAACCTATTCTGAAATACCCATTTATCACAATCCCATGCGCTTAAGAGTATCCTCGCCAATAACCAAAGATTCGAAGTTTTCTTTAGATAAATCAAAAGCGGTGAGTGTGCTAGATCAGACGAAATGGTTGATGGCGAATAGACTTTTTTACGAAACCTGGAACGTCACGAATCTTACAGATGTAAAATATGAATTCGCTGATCAGTCATTGCAGAAATGTTCGCTGGATTTTCAATACAGCTTGAAACGTATCGAAGAGAGCTTGCGCACGAAAAATTATATGCCCGTTAATCAGATCCCTTCCAGTATCCAATACTAAGCTGGGTGCCACTAGACTTCGCAAAGCGTAAGTCTAGTGGCACCTTTTCA
>DJVH01000112.1 GCA_002440825.1 Bacteriovoracaceae bacterium UBA6261
GGTGAAGGAATTTCTGATTCAACTTTGTCAGTCGAGATTTCAAGAAGGATTTCATCCAGCTTAATTGTGTCGCCTGGTTGTTTGTGCCACTTTGTAATTGTTCCTGTCGTGATCGACTCTCCCATTTGTGGCATTACGATTTCGTGTCTCATGTATGTCTCCTAAAAAACTATATCTTAAAAATTTAAAGCTCTACCTTTAGACGCCATCACTGCTTCACCAAGCCACTCGCCCAATGTCGGGTGCGGGTGTACAGTTGCAAAAATTTCTTCATCGATCCCTTCCATTGTTTTGAAGAGAGCGTATTCGTGAATAAGTTCTGTGGCTTGAGTTCCAACGATGTGAGCGCCCAGCATTTCGCCGTGCTTGCCCATAAGTGTTTTCACGAAGCCATCTTTTTCATTTGAAGCAACGGCTTTACCGTTAGCGACGAATGGAAGTTTTCCGACTTTGTATTCGATGCCTTTTGCTTTCAATTCTCTTTCTGTGTAACCGACAGACGCTACTTGTGGTTGACAGTAAGTACAGCCAGGGATGTTCATCTTGTCGATGGCGTGTGGATGTTTACCTGCCAAGTGTTCAGCTGCGACGACACCTTCGTGAGAAGCTGCGTGTGCCAGAAGAGGAGGTCCAGCAATGTCGCCGATTGCGTAGATATTCGGAACGTTTGTCTGATACATGTTATTAACTGCAACGAAGCCACGTTCAGTTTTAATGCCGACAGCTTCAAGACCGATGTTGTCGATGTTTCCTGTCATACCGACAGCGATCAGACCCATCTCAAATTTGTGTTCAGTTTCTTTGCCATTTTCTTTTACGAAGATCGAAACATCTTTACCGTTGTTGACAGCGCGAACGCCTTCAATTCCAAGAGACATTTTGATGCCGTATTTTTTGTACGCTTTTTCAACTTCTACTGACGAATCCTCATCTTCGATGGGAAGAAGGTGCTTTTGAAGTTCGAAAATATGAACGTCTACACCGAAAGCATTCCAGAAGTACGCGAACTCAACACCGATAGCGCCGGCGCCGATGATCCCGATTGATTTTGGAAGTGTTTCCATCTTCACTGCTTCCCATGCACCAATCAAACGTTTTCCATCGTGTTCAAGACCTGGGAACGTTTTGTAGTGAGCGCCGGTTGCAACGATCAGGTTAGTAAATTTTACTGTTTCAACCCCTGAAGCAAGTTTCACTTCCAGAGTGTTTTTGTCTTTGATTTTTCCGAAGCCAGGGAGAACTTCGATATTGTTTTTCTTCATGAGAAAAGACACGCCTTTTGAAATGCGGTCAGAAATCCCAGACGCGCGTTTAACAGCAACAGCGCCGTCAAGACCTTTAAGTTCCACGTTGATTCCCAATTCTTTCATCTCTGCGATTTCGTGAACTGAGTGAGCTGATTTTAAAACAGCTTTTGTTGGGATACATCCGCGGTTTAAACAAACTCCGCCCATTTTATCCATTTCTACGATTGCGACTTTTTTTCCAAGTTGGCTTGCTCTGATTGCAGCTACATAACCGCCAGGGCCTGCGCCAAGGACTACGACATCAAAAGTTTTCATTCATTGAATCCTTAAATTTATTAGTATAAAGTACGGCTAAAGTTTTAAAGGTGATGCCCCTTGTTGTCAATGAAAGGACTGTCAAATTCCGCGCTAGAATCTTCAAGAATCTCAGGTGATACCCTGGGCTTGAATCTTAGCGACATTGAGCGACAGACGCTGTTTGAATTTTTTCCCCAGGGTCTGATCGCGATCGACCTCGAGACGACAGGATTGTCCCCTCTCGTGGATAAAATTATTGAAATTGCGGCCTATAAAATCGAGCCTTCAGGCGCGACGGTTTTTTCCACGCTGATCAACCCGGAAATTCCCATTCCGGCACACACGACGGCCATTCATAATATTACTGACGATATGGTTGATGGTGCTCCCAAATTGGGACAAGTTCTCGCTGAGCTCAAAGAATTTCTCGGCGAAATTCCGCTGGTCGCTCACAACGCTAAATTTGATTTAGGTTTTATTGTCATGGGGCTTCAGCGCGAGCAGATTAAACTCTCCAATGCGCTTGTTTACTGTTCTTGTAAAATGTCGCGTGTCACCCATAAAGAAATGATCAATCACAAGCTCGGAACATTGGTTAAAGAGCTGGGGATTCCTTTAGTGAATCACCACCGCGCTCTTGATGATGCTTTTGCTTCGCTGAAGGTTTTTGTCAAAAGTCTGGAAAGACTTACCAATGAAGATAAGCACAATGATCTCAAATCAAACGGATTTCTTTTTTCACTGGGCGATTTTGATGAATTAACCAATGAAGAATTGCCGGTGCATTTGGAAGAATTGAACAAACTGGTGCGCGAAGCGGCCGTGATTGAAATAAAATACAGCGGTGGACAAAGAAAAAATGAATACCGCCCGGTCAAACTCAACAGTCTTCTCAACACGCCGGATGGAAATATTCTGTACGCCAGATGTTTGTTGAGTGATATGTACAAATCTTTTAAGCTGAAAAAAATTACGGCGCTCAGACATCCGAGTGCTGAACAAATCCGCGAATGGCTCACTAAATGAAAAATTTCATCAATAAATATAATCTTTGGTATCGTTTTCAACAGCTCATTATTCTGGTGCTGCATTTGATTCTGCTCAAGTGGATGTACTACGTTCTTTCGAACTCTGGTGCGTTTACGATGACTGAAGTGCTTTACCATTTTATCGGTATGTCGATCATGGGCGCTCTGCTCATCCGTGGATGTGCAGCGTGGGCGAAGTGGCATCACCAAAAAGAGCTGGCGGCCAGAAAACCGACAGATGATGAAAATGAAATTCAGGATATCAGAGAATGAGCGACCAGAGCTGGATTGAAGATTTCAGGCACGCGATCCGTACGCATGAAGAACTGGAAGCTTTTTTCGAAAAATCTTTTCCCAAAACAAATTATCCCATTTTTATTCCTAAAAATATGGCGGAGAAAATAAAACTGTTCGGTGTGGATTCCGCACTGGGATTGCAGTTTCTCCCCCACGAGGGAGAAAATACGGATGCCGGACGTCTCGATCCGATTGGCGACAAAGTTCACAGTCAGGGTTCGGGCATTATTCACCGCTATCAAAACCGGGTGCTGTTTGCGCCGACGCCGATTTGTCCGATTGCCTGCCGCTACTGTTTCAGAAAAAATGAACTGAGTGAACGCGATGAAATGTTCAATCAGAATTTTGAGCTGGCAAAAACCTATTTAAAAGAAAATTCCGACATTAACGAAGTGATTTTTACAGGTGGAGATCCCTTCATTCTGGCCAATGAAAAGCTGGCCGGTTACATCCAGGATTTTTCTGAAATTGAATCGATTAAATACATCCGCTTTCACACGAGAACGCCGGTCATTCTTCCTTCGCGGATTGATGAAGGCTTGATCGATATCATGACGAGTGCCAAGCACTTGTTTAAAAGAGCGATGATTATGGTTCATATCAATCATCCGATGGAGCTCACCGGTGACGTTGAGGCCGTGCTGTCGATGTTTGTTGAGGCCGGCATAGAAGTGTATTCGCAGACGGTGCTTTTAAAAGGCGTGAATGACAAGACCGAGACACTGGCGGAATTATTTACGATGCTATCAGATCTCAAAGTGAAACCTTATTACCTGCACCATCCGGATCAGGCGAAAGGGGCCATGCATTTCTGGATGACTCTGGAAGAGGGCCGAAGAATCGTTCATCCTCTTCACGACAGGCTGTCGGGCTGGGCCCTTCCTCAGTACGTGATCGATGTTCCGGGCGGCGAGGGCAAAATCTCTGCGGTTAATCCGGAAACGTTCGCTTTTTCAGGGACTCTTCTGAACAGAAAAGGGGCACCGGTGAATTTTCCTTTGACTTAATGGTCCTCGCCCATTAATATCGCTGGTACACAAATCGAAATGCGGGATTAGCTCAGTTGGCTAGAGCGTCTGCTTGCCATGCAGAAGGTCGAGAGTTCGAGTCTCTTATCCCGCTCCATTTGATTTTCAAAAATTTCGGTAAAATCTCAAAACATTAAAAATCTTAACAACTTAAAATCTGAAGGACAGAAGTCTAGTCACAATCGTTTATTTCTCAATATTTCGTCATCTTCCAAAGTGTCCTTACCAAATCCTTACCAGAAAGTTTTTGAAGTAGCATTAGCAAGCATACCCTTGCGTTTTGTAGCACCAAAATTTGCAAACTTCTAAAATCCTTTATCTTTTTTAGCAAGCATACACTTGCATCATCTTAGCTATTAACAATCAATTTTTTTGCCACTGCAACAAGCACGCACTTGCCAAGGCCGTGGCATTTTCACATGGAGATTTTATGGAAACAACTACAGAAAATATAAATCAAGTTTACCTATCAGATTTTGCAGTTCTCTTAAAGAAAATGAGACTGCTTAGGAAACTCACAAGACAACAAGCAGGACTCCTTTTTGATTTCTCTTTCAAAAATATTGAACGCCTAGAAAATGGTCGTGGGGCCATCTCAGTTGAAAAATTTAAAGAGTTCCAAGAAAAGTACGGTTTCAGCGATTCAGAAGTTGATGACCTTAGAACTGGAAAGATTCAGGCTTCAACTGATGCTAATTCTATCAGAAGAAAAAGTGGCACGAAGAACAGACCAGATAGAAGATTTTGTCACAGACGAGTTACAAGAGAATGCAAAGTTCTAAAGGAGCTTAGGCTTTTAAAAAATATTAATCAGTATGATGCTTCAAAGCTTTGTGGACTTGGAATTAATACGATCGGCTTTATCGAAAATGGGCGCGTGGCGCTCACTGATAAAAAAATACTCCACATTGTTCTCACATATGGCTTTTCGATGGAATATTTTAACCAGCTCTTAAAAGTGTCCCCCCTTCGACATGAAATGATTGAGGGATGCCAAAAAATTATCGAAAGAATGGATGAAAATAAGTTAAGAATTATTATGCCGATGCTTCAGAGTATGGGGAATTGAATCAATTCCCCCTTATTTTTTTGATAAGTTAACAAAATTCTATTAGGCAGATAACTTGTAAATGGTTTGAATAAATTCATCTTCAGACAACT
>DJVH01000004.1 GCA_002440825.1 Bacteriovoracaceae bacterium UBA6261
TTTCTGAGTAAGCTCAGGATAATCATCTGAAGCTCCTGTTCTGTTTCCTTTGCTCATACTTAACCTCAAAATCCCATTTTTACCAGATTTTCACTCTTATAGCGATTTTCACCGAATCAGTGAAAATTCCTGTAAATGTGAAAACCAGCCTCTGAAACCCTATTCTGGTTTGCACCAGTTTTCAATTCTCAAACCAGCCACCCGGCCAAATTCTCGTTCATTATTGGTGACGAGGCAGGCGCCGGCAGACATGGCATGCGCAGCAATAAGCGTGTCCAGTGGCCCGATCGGCGAGCCAGTTTTTTCAAGACAATGCCGGATCATCCCATATTCGACCGCAGCCCCCGCATCAAAAGGCAGAATTTCGAACGGCAGCAGCAACTCCTGAAAGTGCTTTCGGTTCTTTTCAGGCTTTGCGCTTTTTGCAATGCCAAATTCCAGCTCTGCCAGGGTAATCGACGAAATACAGACCTCGCCCGGCCCAAAAGTTCTTATCCGCTTCGCAATTGCCGGAAAAGTCCCTTTGCACAGGTAAATGAAAATATTGGTATCAAGAAGATACTGCATCAGTCAAACAGTTCCTCTCTGGTTTCCAGAATGCCCTGGTCGCGCTCAGCCATGAAATCATCAGTGAATTTACCGATATTCCGGTCCATCGGCGCCCACCAGTCATCTTTTGGCAGAAGCATAATCGCGTTGCCGATCCGCTTCACAAACACTTCCTTGCCGCTGAACCTGAATTCCTTCGGCAGCCGCACCGCCTGACTTTGGCCATTCTGAAAAATCTTGGCAGTTTTCATCTTTACACACCTCGCAATATATACTAACTAGTATATATTATCTAGCTGGGGTTTACGCAAGAAGTTTCTTAAACCCTGAACCGGTTAATGTATTTTTCATTGTATTCTATCCGAGGCACCAGTTAACAGTAAAACCCTTTACTGATATGACTTTCACATTGTTGCCAATAATAAGGCTTATGTAAACCACTCTTAACTTTTGCAGGCTGGAAGCGCATTTCAAAATTTCTGCTCGTCCGTGTGTACCGAGCTACAACATAATAAGCGTTAAATAAAAAATCGATTTTAGAGCCATTTCGGTGCCCTGTACAAATCGCTAATGATTCAAAACGACCCCAAGCCCATAAAATTAAAATAAACGCTAAAATGACCGCCATTTTCAATTTCCTTAATAAGCCCTTAACCTGACCGGGTCCATAAGTTCATACCAGACCTTCTGCAGAAAGGAATACTGTGGCGCTTTCTTAGGTGCCGGCTCCCAGACCCTTACACTTACCGGATCAACTTTCGGTGGTTCCAGGCGCAACTGAATCGCTTCAAGTTTTTTACTCTGGTTATTAACGGTTTGGACTAGAAGCATGACTGCTTTTTCCAATGATTCGATTCTGCTGTGAAGCGCGGCCGTGTCTTCATTTCGAGGTTCCGATGATTTAATCATCAGTTCATCGGCCAATGTATTGGCTGCGTCTCTGGGTCTGATTCCTGCGTTTATCAGATCAGCCATTTTGCGCAATTTCTCAGCGTCTTTTGGTGAAACGTGACCAGCTCTTGAAATCACTTTTGGGCTGATATCAAGCAGTTTACACCAATATTTCAGCTGGGGAACACTTGCCTTCTCTGTAATTTCATCAAGTCGAATCAGGATTTCATCAGACATTTTTTGCACACCTCACAAGAATTCATCGTTTCATCAATCGACAACAGTCATGGATTCTGTTAGAGCTAAAACCTTTCATCGGATCATTTCTAGTTCATCAGCTGATCAAAATTTTTAATCGGTTCATCAGTTACTGTTTTTCAGGCTTATTGGCTTTATGTTGTTTCTTAACTATGACAAAATCAGGGTCAAGTATGAAAATTCTTTCTAATTGCTTTAATCATTGGTTGTTTAGAGTTTTTTATTAAAAACAAACAGACTAACTAACCAGGTGTGTTTCTGTTTGTATGTATGTTTAGTACTTTTAATACTTTTAATACTTTTAGCGCCTCTGTAACTAGCATAAAAAGAGGGGTCAACAGATCTAAATATGACAAAATCAGGGTCAACTATGACAAAATCAGGGTCAACTATGACATTTTCAGGGTCAACTATGACAAAATCAGGGTCGAAATATGACAAAATCAGGGTCAAATTATGACAGGTTGATTTTCATGTCATAGTTGTGGTAAATTTAGCTTATGAAAAACAACATAGTCAGGAAAGCTAACTCTTTGGTGGAAGCGGCCTACAAGCTTTCAATCAATCAGCAAAAAGTTGTCTTGTTACTTGCGTCTTCCATTAAGCCAGGTGATGAAAACTTCCAGCCTTATCAGATCAACATTAAAGACTTCGCTAATTTGCTTGGTCTGAAAAACAAAAATTTCTACAATGAAATTTCTCATCTGACTAAAGATTTACTGAGCAGAACACTTTCTATTACAACCGAAGACTCGCTGTTGCAGATCAACTGGCTTTCATCAGTTCAATACTTCAAGGGCAGCGGTGTTATAGAACTGTGTTTTGATCCCAAAATGAAACCTTATCTGCTTCAGATGAAAGAGCGGTTCACCACATATCGATTAAAAGAGGTTATTCAGCTGAAAAGCTCGTTTTCAATACGTATTTATGAGCTTTTGAAGCAATATGAGAAAATTGGCGAGAGAATCTTTCTTCTGGAAGCTCTGAGGCAACATCTTGGCATTGGTTCAGAAGAATATTTGCTCTATGGCGACTTCAAACGCAGGGTTTTATTAGCTTCTCAAACTGAGCTGGCGGCAAAAACCAACATTTCGTTTGATTTTGAAGAAATCAAAGAGGGCCGGAAAGTTACTAAAATTAGGTTTGTGATTCATGCCCAGGCATCAGAAGAATCTTTTGATCCTGTGGTTCAGGGTGCGCTCTTTCAATTAGCAGAACATGGCAACCTTGCTAATCCAGAACTGGAAATAATTCTGGCCGAATTGCCAAAAGAATACCAGAAACAAAAATCTATTCGGAAACTTGTTGCTGATGCTTTGGCTCAATATGGCACAGAGCATGTTATCAGGAACATCAGGTATGCCAATGATAACTCTAATGCTACCAATCCTGGTTCAAATGTTGCAAAAGGCGCTAATTATCGCAACTATCTGTCCAAAACTCTAAAAAATGACTTTGGCCTGGCTTACCAGGAAGACCAGGAAGCGTTAAAGGCTAAAGAAGAAGCCGCCCGCGCAAAAGCAAAGGCTGAAATGCTTCTGAAAAGACAGGAAGAAGACAGAATCGAGAAAGAAAAAAGCCTCCTGGCAAAAGCCCAGGAGTTTATTCAAAAGCTTGATCCTGATGAGCAACGCGAAGTAGAAGCCGCCGCAATCCTCAGCCTTCCGCCAGAAATGCAGAAAATGGCCCTGGAAAGTCGCATTACAGCAAAAATTGCAATTAGGCGAGCCATGGAAAGAGTTGTTATCGAACGCTATTTTAAAGACGAATCTTTGAATCAAAATTCTGCACAATCATCATCAGGAGAGGAATAAAAAATGAAGAAAACAGCTTCTAACGATAATCTTGTAACTA
>DJVH01000123.1 GCA_002440825.1 Bacteriovoracaceae bacterium UBA6261
TCTTACTTTGAATGGGTACAAGGTCTTCAGTCATTCTTCTGGGATCTTGATGAAGTTAACTCAAAACTTCACTCAATCATGAAAGCTGCTTTCGAAAACGTTTACGCAACTTCAAAAGAGTTCAACTGTAATATGAAGTCCGCAGCTCTTGTAGCGGCCATCAGACGTCTTGAAAAAGCTATGAAAATGCGTGGTCTTTGGCCATCTTAACCAAAAAGGTGCCAGCAGACTTGCTCTACAGCTAAAGAAATACTTAAAAGGCCACCTTCGGGTGGCCTTCTTATTTACAGGGTTCCCCCACCAGACTATAAAGCCGTGCTAAGTTACGGTCGTTTAATTCTGGAGGAACTTATGAAAAAATTTGCAGCACTTTTGCTTCTTTCTCTTTTGTCATTCTCAGCGTTTTCAGCTGAAACAATTCCGGCCTCAACAGATGAAAATGTACAGGTTCTACAACTTGTCGTTGGAATGAAAACGGCTTATTCAAAAACATCGGGCCTTGACGCAAAAGTCATCGAACTTCTTGCTGGCGACGGTATGAATCCTACACGCATGGTACTCGTTTTAAATACTGGCGAGATGATGGAACCAACGCCAATCTTTAACCTTGGGGTTATGATGTATGAAGTGACTCGCGTGACGTTTACTGATATCGACGAAATCCTCATCAACTACACTCAGGACTCGTTTGATGAAAATGACAACACTATCCAGGTGAAAAAATCCATGAAAATAAAAGTTCTGAGAAATGCTGACAGAACTTTGACAGGTGAAATTAAAATTTTAGACTAAGCTCCAGATTTCTCTTGAGACTATGGGAAAAATTATGGTTATAATTTTTCCCATATGTCACTTCTAACCATTCTACTGATTTCTCACTCTGTTCACGCCGCTGTTTTAAAGCACGAAGTCTCATCTCCAACTTACAAAGAATTTGATTACAAAGAAGTTTGCGAAACTTTCAAAGTGAAAGAGGCGATTCTTATTTCACCTTCCTCACTGACAGAAATGGAATGCTTCAACAAAAAAATTCAGCTGATCGATTTCTGCCTTAACAAATTTCCAATGAATAAAACTCTCACTCGCGGCTACGTCGACAAAGAGAAGAAGAAAGTTATTTGCGAGATGAGTGAAAGTGTTATGATCAGCGTTTCATGTGATGAACGCGATTTAAAATATTGTTTTGAACCAAAACACGGATGTGAAGAACTCAAAAAAATATACGGCAACCGCCTCGACATCGCACACTTCTCAATGCTTGAAAAAAATCTGAACTGTTACTTTTCTAAACCAATAGGAGAAAGTTTAAATGAAGACTAAAATGATTTTAGCTGTAGTTCTCTCTGCCCTAACTGTTACTGTTCACGCAGCTCAAGGCTTCATGGCCGTAGCAAACGTGACAAAAATTTCCGGTAAAGCGATGATCAACAAAGAAGCGATCAAAGAAGGCGCTGAAGTCGCAGATCACATGACGATTGTTATTCCAAAAGCAAAAGATTTCATCGACGTGAAATTCCAGAACGGCCACGTTATCCGTTTTGTCGGCGCTACTGTAAAAGTTGAAGACATCACTCCAAAATCAGCAGTCTTCAATGTTGAAAAAGGAAGAGTCTTCGCCGCTGTTAAGCCAATGACTCAAAATGAATCTTTCACAATCAAAACAGCACGCGGAACTTTCAAGGCAGACGGCACACGTCTATGGCTTGAAGAAACAAAAAAAGATACATACGTGATTGTTGCTGATGGAAAAGTTTCTGCAAAAACTAAAAAAGGTGAAGTCGTCGTGAACAAAGATGAAGATCTTCGTTTGGCAAAACCAACTGCAGAACTAAAAACAACTCTTGCAGCTCAATCCATGGTTGAAAAATCAAACACAACATTCAAAGAAATGGGCGCACTCTAAAAGGTGCCACTAGACTTGTGCTCTGCAAAGGTGCCACTAGACTTTGCCAAAAAAAGCCACTCATAAGAGTGGCTTTTTTATTGCTCCAGAATGAAAGTTTTTCATGCTTTCAATGGCCTTCCCGGAAATGTGGTATGAAGACCCAAATTAACTAAGTCGAGGTCTTTATGAAAAAAATCAGCTTCATTTTTACTACTTTGAGTTTTTTGACTTCCATGGCATTCGCCGAAGTTCCTCATGCAAAACAACTAGTAAAAAAAGAAGGGAAGGGACAATTCGTGACAAGTACGGAAGGTCGTCAATTTTGTACGCATGACAAGACTATCCTTGCTTTTGCCGAGTCTCAAACCAGTTTAGGATTAGATGTTGTGAATAAGAGCACCGGTGAAACTGCCCACTACTTCTTGAGCAGTTTATCTTATAGTCTAAATGTAAAAGGGACGATCTTTGAAAAAGCTGAAGGAAGCGCCAATTTCACAAAATATATTTTGATTAACTCAAGTACATCGTATTTTAATTCAATTGCTGAAATTTCTACTGCTGAAACGGACACAGGTTTTATGTTTAAAAGAATTTACGATACGAACAAAAATACAAGCACACTCTATTGTTCAAAAAAATAGTTTCAAAAAGGTTCCAGGAACCAAAAGGCACCTGGAACCTGCTAAATTAAAAAGGTGAAGTCGTTGTAAACAAAGACGAAGAACTTCGCGTTTCAAAACCAACAGCAGAACTTAAAACAACTCTAGCTGCTCAGTACTAGTGGCCTTTATATTTTAATTTAATTTCGTGAAAAAACGTAAGCTTTGATAGCTGATTGTTTATCTTTAAATTTTAATGTAAGGCAATTCTGAATTGTTGCTGGAACTTTAGTTGGCCCGGAAACAAATTCATATTTAATGCGAAATTGAAAAGCAATTTCTTCGAAGTCAGATTGCTGCATGCAAAGTTTCATT
This sequence comes from Bacteriovoracaceae bacterium UBA6261, assembly GCA_002440825.1. Taxonomy (GTDB): domain Bacteria; phylum Bdellovibrionota; class Bacteriovoracia; order Bacteriovoracales; family Bacteriovoracaceae; genus Bacteriovorax. The sequence goes on from DJVH01000123.1 coordinate 2,860, forward strand.
GGAGATTTAAAATCTATTGTGGAATCTGATAATCCTTGAAGAATAGTGTTTTGATAGTGCTTTGTTACAGATTCAATTCCTCTTGAAAGTACATCGAATGCAGAAGTGTCAATTTCAAATGCCTTCCCATTATCAGTAACAACAATATAATTATCTAAATGCTTAGGTGAATTCGGTCCACTATTTTTAAACACGGCCAGTATTCGTTTTTTTATAGTTAATCGCGTTCCAGAAGAAAGAATATCAAATTCATACGGACATTTAAGATTAAAAAAATTTTGATTTTCCAAATTCGTGTAGTCAAAAAAAATTCCGTCTCTAGTTTTAAAGCTTAAGATAGGGGTTGATTTGCATTCAGGTCTTTTATTTTCTCTGATTACAAATAATGGAACATTTGTAGTTAGCTGAAGCTTATTAGGCATTTTAGGATATTCGATACAGTATGATTTGGTACATTCAGAAAAAAGATGAGTGAGACTATAGCTGACACTGTTATAGATTCGAAGAAAAAGTGTATAAATTAGAACAAAAATCCACTCAATTGCAAACATAGATAAACCCGACATAAAAATTATATCTAATAGTTTAAAGAAAAAATTGAGTGGTGGGCACTGTTTTTAGATTAATTTATTATAAAGTCATTTTGATAAATCATATTCTAAAAGCGTATTTTTATTTCAAATGTTTTTCTAACTGCGATTTTATTTCCAAAGGAATAGCTTGAGATTTTTGAGACTCGTAATTGAAATGCACCAGCACTGATTTTCCCCGGCAAATTATCGCACCCTCTTGAAAGGCTTCCTGTAACAGAATAAAAGAAGAATTGCCGATTTTCTCCACCGACGTTTTAATTTCAACATTCTTCTGGTATTCCCCCTGAGCAAGAAAATCAATTTCCACTCGGGCGAGAATCAGGTTCCATTTTTTCGGATCGAGATCGGGAACAAACCATTCAAACACTGGCCGTCTGGCATCTTCAAACCAAGTTGAATAACTGGCATTGTTAATATGTCCGAGTGCATCGGTGTCGTTGAATCGTGGAGTGAGTGAGTAGGTTAACATAAGAGACAAGATGCCATCGACGTGGCATCTTGTATACTTTTACATAGTGCTTTGGTTTTAAGATTACGCCCGCGGAGTAATAGGCGATGTCGGTTCAGCAGGCTCTATGGGCTGAATTTCCGGTCTCGTAGGAACCTCTAAAGGCCGACCTGGTTCACTTGGATTATCTGGATCGTTGGGATTTCTTGGGCCACTCATAATTATCTCCAATGAAATTGTTTTTAGTTATTTCATACTTATAATTATGAGCAAAGAAAGGGCCATCAAAGGTGAGTAGACAAAGTCTAGTGGCACCTTTGCAGAGCACAAGTCTAGTGGCACCTAGTGTTTTTGCACCTAGTGTTTTTTGCCCACGTATTTTGGGTTGAGCATGTTTTCGATTGAGAAAATTTCGTTGAGTTGTGCCTGAGTCAGGAGACCTTTTTCCAGCACGACTTCTGAAACGCTTTTTCCGGTGGCCGCGCAAATTTTTCCGATCTGATCACAAGCTTCGTGACCGAGTAGAGGATCGAGGAATGTGACGATCCCAATGGAGTTCATGACATTGCGAAGACAGATTTCTGAATTCGCCGTAATTCCTTCCACGCATTTTTCACGAAGCGCTACGCACGCGTGTTTCAACAAATTGATCGATTCAAAAAGTGAAGAAGCAATGACCGGTTCCATGACGTTCAATTGCAACTGGCCGGCTTCAGAGGCCATCGTGACAGTGACATCATTGCCAATTACTTTAAAACAAACTTGATTCACAACTTCAGGTATAACGGGATTGACTTTCGCAGGCATAATGCTTGAACCGGCCTGCAATTCAGGAAGATTGATTTCTTTTAGGCCGGCGCGAGGCCCACTGGAAAGAAGACGAAGGTCGTTGCAGATTTTGGAAATTTTTACGGCAGTTCTTTTTAATGAACCACTAATCATAACGTAAGCTCCGCAATCAGATGTCGCTTCAATTAAATCTTCCGAGACAACGTAGTTGTACCCGGTCACTTCCGAAAGTTTTTCTGTGGCGAGTTCACCAAAACCAGCAGGAGCATTGATTCCTGTTCCGATAGCCGTTGCCCCCAGGTTTACTTCGAGGAGAATATTTTTAATATTGGATAAAATTTTAATATCTTCCTTGAGGAGAGTGGCGAACGCTTGAAACTCACGGCCGAGTGACATCGGAACAGCATCCTGCAATTGTGTGCGTCCCATTTTTAAAACATTTCTGAACTCATGTGCTTTGTACTCAAAGGAAGCTTTTAAGTTTTCAAGCACGACGACCATTTCGATAACATGTTCAATGAGTGCAACTCTGAATGCTGTTGGATAAGCATCGTTCGTCGATTGGCATTTATTCACATGATCGTTCGGGTGAATGACATTGTAATTTCCTTTGGGTTCACCAAGATGCTCAAGTGCAAGGTTGGCGATAACTTCGTTAGCGTTCATGTTAACTGAAGTGCCGGCACCGCCCTGGTAGATATCCGTAGGAAATTGGTCGATACAACGATTGTTATGAATAATTTCATCACAGGCATGAACAATGGCCGCTGCAATTTTCGGCTCAACAGTCCCAAGTTCTCCATTGGCAAGAGCGCAGGCTTTTTTCACCTTCGCCAGAGCTTTGACCATTAAAGGATTGTGGCTGATCTTTGAATGAGAAATCTGAAAATTTTCCATCGCTCTTAATGTGTGAACACCATAATAAGCATCTGCCGGTATTTTCTTTTCTCCAAGCAAATCGTGCTCAATGCGATAGTGTTTCATTTCATCATTCATATAGACCTCTAAGACAAGCTTCAAAAATTTAATACCCTATTGTCAGGAATTGAGAGGGAACGGACAAGTTTTTTTTAACTTTGCAGCAGTTGAAAATGTCGCAAAAAATCACTCTTGCATCATGGTGTGCGGAGGGTCTTATGAACATGCGCACGAAAAGTCTTTATCCTTACGCCGGACAATATTTTCCCGTGGATATTTTTGGTTATTCTTCCCATGGAATCCCGGGGGTTGAAATCGTCGGTGTCGGCCGCTACGCCAGGCAGATGAAGGAAAAATTTGTTTATCTGTCCCGTAAGAAGAACCTCAAATTTCCCAAACGTAGATTCGTCCTCTGCGTAGAAGGAGAACTCGAAGGAAAAAAATTTAAGGAAGAAGAATACCGCTATCTGGAATTGCCACTGCTCATGATGCTTTGGAGCCTGACTGGCCATCTGCCTCTGGAGCATCTGGAAGACTGCTTTGCTTCGGGAAAAGTGTCGGTTGAAGGTGAGGTTACAGCGTTGTCGTTGTCGACGGTAGAGCAGCAGAAATTGAGTGATATTTTTCATTTAGAGGAGGATCAGTCACTGAAGATCATTGCGCCCAATGATGTGGCAATCTATGAGGATTATTACCATCTGCCGGTAGAGGGACTGTTAGATTCTTTAACATCCGAGAATCCAAAAAAGTAAAAAATACAGGGAGGACCGAGAGAGCTGAATCCAATGCTAAACTGTCCCCATGAAAATCATTCACCTGCTGGCCATTCTTTTTTTGATCGGCGTGGCTTCCGCCAGGGCCGCTGTTGTCTGTCCTAAAGACAATCCGGGATATTTTTGTCTTCCTTCTGATCAAAACCAGAATAAAGAAATGAATTCCACCAATTTTTATCTGGTGCCAGCTAAGATTATTGGTCTCTTCAACCAGGAAATCTCAGCGGCCGGATATCCGTTGCATCTGGAAGCGAATTGGGAAAGCCCTTATTTCGGTGCGGGCGTTTCTCTCTACGATAATGCATTTCATTTGATGATTCTTGGGGGAACCGCAAGAGTTGCTGAGTTTACAGAGGATGCTTACGCGGCAGTTGTCTGCCACGAAATAGGTCATATCATTGCCGGTGAACCGCACCAGACAATTTCCGGTGCTGAGTGGTCTTCTTCGGAAGGACAGTCTGATTTTTTTGCCGCGTCAGTTTGTCTTCCACGCTATTTTAAATCTCTCAATGAAAAAAATATTTCTGCAAGAATCGAAAAAGCAGGATTTGAAATGATGAATTCTTTCAGAAAGTTTGATTCGAATTCAAAAGATAAATCGTTAAATCGAACGAGACCTAGTCTCCCGGGTACCAAAGAAACATTAATTAACAAATATCCAAGTATTCAATGTCGTTATGAGAATTTTAGAGATCCGGCCAAGCGTGCTGCTTGTTGGTACCGAGATTAAATAATATTCCGTGAGAAAAAAGCCTCCTACGCCATTTTAGACTGTATTTTTTAAAGCCTAGCTGTGATCTTACTATCTGTAGTGTATAAACCCTCCAGGGATTTATATGGAAAACAGAAACATTGCTCTGGCAGCACTCTTTGATGCTTTATCAAGAAACGGGATCAGTCACGATCTCTTGATTGCCGGCACCGATTTAAAACTGGAAGATCTGAAAGACTTAAAAAAACGTCATTCATGGGAAACGTTTCTGGTTCTCTACCATAATCTGGGAGTCATTCTCGGTGAAGAGAAAGCGGCGAGAGAAGTTGCTTACACTGGAATCTATAATGATGAGCTGAGTACATTGAGAGCGATTGCAACCGGTTTTATCGATGTGAAAACGGTGTACTGGTATATGGGGACCTTTGCCTGCCGCCATTTGTTTTGTGACAACGTCCAATTTAAATACAAAAAAATTAATTCGAATAAGATTCAAATGGAAGTCGCCATCTCACCTGAGCTGAAGCCGACTGAATTATTGCTCAAAACTTATACTTATCTCTGGGAAAATGTTCCGACACTTTTGGGATTGCCTAAGGCCGTTGTGACCGCAGAAATGACTTCGCACTCAGCTGTCTATTGTGTTTCTCTTCCGAAAACTTCTTACTGGCGATACACTTTTGCCAGACTGAGATATGCAATGACCGGTTATTCGAATGCGGTGTTGCTGATGGAGGAGCTCGAATCACAATCAATTAAACTAAGGATTGCCCTTGAAGAAAAATCAGATCTTTTAAAAATTTTGTCGCACGATATTTCCAACTCAGTGACCGTTATAGACCATCACCTTGGCTTTCTTTTAAAAAAAGAAAATCAAACGGAAGAAGACCGTAAGCATTTGCTTAAGGCCAAGGCTTCATCAAAAGATTTGATAAGCATCTTGCAAAATATCAAGCGCCTTGAAGTTTCTGAAATGAAGGGGGTCCATGTTACTCCGCTGGACATTGAAGAAAGTTTTAAAGCTGTTAAAGAAGCTTTTCAACATAAGTTGCAGGAGAAAAACTTAGAATTAATTTTTCTCGATATGCTTCCGGCCGGAACAAAGGTTCTTGCAGAAAAATCTTCTTTCGAATTGAATGTTCTTTCAAATCTTCTCAGCAATGCCATTAAATTTTCTCCCGTGGGCTCGAAAATATTTTTTACAGCAGATTTAGCAGATAAAATGGCGGTGATCAGTGTGAAGGATTCCGGGTGTGGCATATCCAATGAGGAGAAACAACACCTCTTTTCCAAAAAAATCAGACGAAGTACCAAAGGGACATTGGGGGAAAAAGGAACCGGTCTTGGGTTAGGAATAGTTAAACACTATATGACACTTTATAACGGGCACGTTTCAGTAGAAGACAATGCACCGTCGGGAACAGTCTTTAAGCTCTATCTGCAAGCAGATCTACCAGACTATTTCACCAACGATGCTCTCGTTAAATGGAAAGGGCCGTCAGAAGTTCAACGTCGCTGATATCAAATTCGTTCTTTTTTCTGAGACAATTTCTTAAATCTGCAAGTTGTGTTTTTCCTTCAAGATAAACAGTGGCATGAGCTGTTTTTCCCTCGAGAAGCGCCTTCACTGCACACTGGCCCATTTGTGAAGCGATCAGGCGGTCAGTCGGAGTCGGGTTTCCACCGCGCTGAATGTGACCGAGAATACACACGTGGGCATCGAGCTTGTGTTTTTCTTTGAGATTTTTTTGAATGGTGTGTGAAATACCTTCAACTTCACCTTCGGCTGCAATGATGATCGAGGAAGTTTTCCCGCGCTTGATACCGCGGTCAATATCGCCGACAATTTTTGCATAGTCGATGTCGGCCGTCGGAAGGACAACGTTTTCAGCACCAGTGCAAATCCCTACCTTGAGAGCAATGGCAGGAGATTTTCTTCCCATAACTTCAACGATGAAAGTGCGCGCATGCGAGTTGGCAGTGTCTCTGATTTTATCCACAGCTTCAACTGCATTCATCACCGCTGTATCAAAACCAATGGTGTAATCAGTTCCATCGATATCGTTGTCGATTGTTCCAGGGATACCGATGACGGCAATTCCATGTTCATTGTGCAGGGCCATGGCCCCGTTAAATGAACCATCTCCGCCGATGACAACAAGAGCATCGATTTTATATTTTTTTAATTGATCAGCAGCTTTTTTGCGACCTTCAAGTGTCATGAACTCAGGACAACGTGATGTCTGAAGCATCGTTCCGCCGTGCTGGATAATATTACCCACAGATGAAACCTGCAGCTCTCTGATTTGTCCGTTTAAAAGACCAGCGTAGCCTTTCTGAATACCGAATACATCCAGACCTGCACCGATTCCTGTACGTACGACTGCACGGATTGCACAGTTCATTCCAGGAGAGTCACCACCACTGCAAAGGACGCCGATTTTCTTAATTTTACTCATAGCAATTTCCTATTTAAAAACGCTCACGCCTTCAAAATTCGGCGCCTGCGGAATGCCCATAATCGTGAGAATAGTCGGAGCGACATCGCGCAGACCGAGATCTCCCTGATGAACTTCGAGTTTTTGATTTTTAAGCTTCGGATCGAAAACGCAAAATGGAACCGGAGCATCTGAGTGAGATGTATGAATATCTCCGTTTTCGTAGGCCATTTGATCCGAGTTTCCGTGATCGGCAGTTACAATCATTGTCACGCCTTCAGCTTCACAGGTTTTCATTAAGCGGCCGACGCAAACATCAAGTGCTTCAATGGCTTTTACTGCCGCTTCAAAATTGCCAGTGTGTCCGACCATATCAGAGTTGGCAAAATTCACGACGTATAAACTGATGGAATGATCTTTCAGAGCTTCTATTAATCTGTCGCAGACGAGAAATGCGCTCATTTCCGGTTTCTGATCGTAAGTGGCTATATCTCGCGGTGAAGGGATGAGAACTTGTTCTTCGCCTTTAAAAGGTGTTTTCTCGCCACCGTTGAAGAAATACGTGACGTGCGCGTACTTCTCGGTCTCGGCAATTCTAAATTGCTTTAAACCGAGTGAAGAAATGTATTCTCCCATTGTTCCTTGAAGTTTTTCCTTATCAAAGAGAATAGGCAATTTAACCCAATCATCCACGTAAGGAGTCATGCAAAGGAAATAGCCAGGGCGAACAGGCGTCGCAAATTCATTGAACTTTGGATCGGCAAACGCGAGAGTTATCTGAATAGCGCGATCTGGTCTGAAGTTAAAAAAGAAAACGGCATCGTCAGCGCGGACAGCATAATCTTTGTTGAACAAAACAGGATCGATGAACTCGTCGTATCGATCAGCTTTATATTCAGACTTGATATAATCAACAGGAGACATGTCCGTCACTTTTCCTGCGCCGGTTAAGCAGTCATAAGCAGCTTTGATTTTATTCCATCGGCGATCGCGATCCATACCGATAGAGCGGCCTTGCATTGAACCGAATTTCAACCCCGGTTCTTTGAGAATTTCTTCGACAAATCCGACACCGACATCGCGAGCCGTATCTCGTCCATCCATGAAAGCCTGAAGAATCACTTCGATCTTGTGAGAGTGAAGGACCTTAATCAATTCTTTTAAATGATTGATGTGCGAGTGAACTCCGCCATTGCTTAAAAGTCCCATTAAGTGAACGCGGTTGGAATGAGATTTCGCATAAGCAATCAGCTTTTGCAATTCTTCCATTTCGTCGAGCTTGCCACTGGCAATGCATTCGTTGATACGAACGAGATCCTGGCGAACAGACCTTCCTGCGCCGAGGTTCATGTGACCGACTTCAGAATTTCCGGCGACACCTTTGGGAAGACCTACGATCAATCCGCCAGCTTCAATAGTCGTCATCGGATAATGCGCAAACATCGAATCAATGTTTGGTTTCTTTGCTGTCTTCACAGCATTGCGATTTTCATTTTTATTGATTCCGAATCCATCGAGGATGCAGAGGAGAACGCGTTTATTTAAACCTTGGAGTGATCGCATGGTGTTTCACCTTTTGATAATAGTCCGAAAGAATAACGGCTGCGGCGACAGATACGTTTAAACTTTCAACTTTATCAGTTCCTGGAATTTTTATTGTTTCGCCGAGAGAAAGTGCTTCTTTGGAAAGCCCTGGTCCTTCTTCGCCAAAAAGAATGACAGCTTTCTTTTCCCACTTTAAATCATAGAGATTCTTTTCTGCATGCGAAGATGTGGTCACGATTTGATAACCATTCTTTTTTAAAGCAGAGATCGTTTTCTTAAAATCATTTGTTTCAAACACGTCAACAAATTCTGCTCCCCCTTCGCTGGTGCGGACGGCGGAAGCAGTCGATGCCGTTTTTTTATCGGCCACGATCAAGGCATTGGCCCCAAAGTGAGCGGCACTTCTTAAAATGGCGCCGATGTTGTGCGGGTTTGAGACATTTTCTAAAGCAATCAAAAGCGAACTGGCCGGTTTTGTCGCTAAATAAGATTCGAGATTTTTTTCTACAGGCTTTCTGATCACCATGCAGATGTCTTCATGGTGAGTGGCCTTCGTCATCTGGTCGAGCTCAGCTCTTTCCACCAGATGGTAGGCTTTTTTGTTTTGAGCGCAGTACTTGGTGATGGCAGAAAATTTCTTTAATTTTTCTTTGGTCAGAAAAACCGTGATGATGTCTTCAGGTCTTTTTTTAAAGAGGGTTAAACAGGCGTTTTCCCCATAGATTTTTGTTTCAGTCTCACGATTAAACTTTTTACTCATAATGCCACCTATGGTATCAATTTTAGTTATTATGGGTCAAAGCAAATGTACGGGCTATTTAGCTCCTGTCGACTTTACGACAGACTTACAAACTGAGCTCTCTCTACGGGGCATTACTGTGCTGGAAACGCACGGGCGTCTGTTTCTTTGTGAGGGCGAGCCACAGGATGTCGTGTTTGCTCAGGACACCTGGTACGATGTTGAAAAAGTTGAGTATGCGTCGATCAACAATGCGGCAGAAGCGCTGCGTGCTCGCGGTGGAGAGAAAGGCGGCCGCTGGAGCCATTATTCACTCAACAATCACCGCCGCGGTGAACTTATTCTGGAAAAAGTTCCTTCAGTTAAAATAAAAAAATATAATTTTCTTGATCCTGTTCCATCGACTTCCATTGGGGTTTTCGCCCTTTTGTCGGAATCCTTAATGCTGGTCTCTGCCAGAACGAAATGCCCGCTGCCATTCGGGGAAATTCATTTTAACGAAGATAAAATCAATCCACCGTCGCGCGCTTATCTGAAGCTTTGGGAATTGTTCACGCTTTACAAAATCAAACCAAATCCAGGCGAGAGGGCCATTGATGTGGGCTCCTGTCCCGGAGGATGGACCTGGGTGCTACAGACTGTCGGTTGTCAGGTTGTAAGCGTAGATAAGGCGCCGCTCGATCCAAAAATCGCCGCTCTTCCCAATATCGATTTCAGACAGGAAAGCGCTTTTGGCCTTCGTCCTCAGCACATTGGAAAACTGGATTGGTTTTTTTCAGATATCATCTGCTATCCTGATAAACTGCACGAACTCGTCCTTCGCTGGATTGAATCAGGTCTCGTCGACAATTTTGCCTGCACGATTAAATTCCAGCAGCCGACGGATTTCGAAACTATGTTCAAGATGCAACAGATCCCCGGTTCACAAATTGTTCACCTTTCGTGTAACAAACACGAGGTCACCTGGGTGAATTTAAAATCCCTCCGATAATTATTTTATATTGGTTTTAAAGAACCACTCGTTGTTTATTGGCGCCAGTTAAGTCATCAGGAGAAATCGATGAAGACTCTGGTATTGATGTTCACCCTCGCTCTTTCAACCAACGCTTTCTGCAAGCACAACTACTATCAGGAGACGTGCAGCTTTGAGAGCATTAAAGGCGAGATCAATTTGTACAAGAGAAATTATTGGGAAGGATCTCACATGCTGATCACTTCTGATTTTCCCGGTATTGATCATTACGATGAAGTTTGGATGCCAGGTGAAGAAGTGGCCGATATGGATACACTCAATGGCGAAGAGGCCATCGTCTTTACGGACGTGAGGGACTCCAATGTAGTGAAGGAACCTTTTGATGACGGTTGCTGGCAAGGATTCACGAAATCATTTACGAGAAATGTCCGTGTCGATCATGCCAGTGAAAAAATTCGCGACATACTAAATTTAAATTCTGGTGATGAACTCACCATGAAGTGCGGTTATGAGCATCTGGAAGTATTGGGGGATGCCTGTGACAAGCTGTGATTTTGGGTGGCCCAGAGAAATCTGGGCTTTTTTGAGGAAATGCGCTAATAAAGTGAGATGCATTCAGATTGTCATCGCTTATTTCATGGACGGGGAGGATTAACTCCAGGATTAGAACACGTTGTTGTTGATTCTTTTCCCCCAACTCTATTGATCACTCTTTACAAAGAAACTCCCTCGGATTCCCTTGCGCAATTTTTAGCGCTTCCCTACGAAAATATTCTCATTCAAAAACGATATCTTCCCAGACCTGAACTCGAAGTCTTCAAAGGTGGTATTCCCGAAGCGCCGCTAGCTCACGAACGCGGTTGTATTTATCAGTTGAAATTCGGAACGAGCCAGAACATCGGTTTCTTTCTTGATATGAAGAATGGAAGAGAGTGGCTGATGAACAACGCTCGCGAAAAACGAGTGCTCAATTTATTTGCCTACACTTGTTCGTTATCTCTGGCCGCATTAAAAGGCGGAGCGGAGATGGTGGTCAATGTCGATATGGCCAAAGGCGCTTTGAGCGTCGGAAAAGAAAATCACAGGCTCAATGAGATCGATTCTCACAGAGTGAAATTTCTCTCTTACGACATCATGAATTCCTGGAATAATATCGCCAGAAGCGGTCCTTATGACATTGTGGTGATTGATCCTCCGACCAATCAAGGTGACAGTTTTAAAGTAGAACGCGATTATTATAAAATCATCAAACGTCTGAACAACATGACTCATCCAGGGGCCGTTGTTATGGCCTGTCTTAATTCGCCTTATCTCAAATCAGATTTTCTCAAGCAATTATTCGCAGAGCACGCCCCGGAATTTCAATTCACATCGAAATTAGATTCTTCTTTTGCAGAAATGGAAGTTGATCCGGAAGAGGGTTTGAAAATTCTCTTTTTTGAAAAGAAAGGGGCGGTTTAACCGCCCCTTGAATATCTACTTGTATTTTTTTCCACCAAGCTTAGTCAGAAGTTCATTGTAAGCATCTCTCTTCGGATGAATGAAAAGAGTCGACTTGAATCGTTTTGCTTCGCCTGACATCGCATCAGCAAGAGAAGTAAATTCAGACACAGCTCGCGGCGAGTTTGTGTATGAATCTTTTGCTCTGATAAGTTTTCCAGGGATAGTGTATTCAGGATTTGTTCTGTAAACGTTTCCAGACGCATCGATGTTCGAAGAAACTTCAGATGTGTTTCTCTGGAGGATTAAGCTTTTCACTTCCGCCATTCTGTTGTCGAGTGTTTTTCCTTGAGGGACAACACCTTTCTCATTGATCAGGCGAGTGTAGTAGTTAGTAAGAGCTTCAACGCTGTCGCCAACTGAAAGTTGTGTCGCTTTGCGGGCGAAAGTGATGTTGTTGTATTTAAGGAAAAGTTCAATGTTGTAAGCCCCGTTGATCCAGACAAGTGGATCAAGTGAGCCGAAATCAAGAGCGTATGATTTCTTTTCCCCCGGGGCCATTGGTGAACCTACAACTGTTTTTACTGCATTTCCGTTGATGCGAAGTTCGAATGAGATGTTTCCGTTCACTGGTACAGTCGCGATGTTTTCAACAGTCACGTTGTACATTCCCGAACCATCAATTGGAGAAAAGTTTGTTTTGATTTCGCTGAACTCAAGCGGGCGCTTGATATTCTGCCAAAGTTTTTCACGCATTCCATTCACGTCAAGAACGTACGTAGCGTTTGAACCATCTTCAAGAGTCGAAAGAACAGAACCGATTGTCGGTGATTCAATTGTCTTTGTCGAAATAGGTCCAATTGAATCAGTAAATGTTTCTGCATCTTCAATGTCGCCGGAGATTGTGTATTTCAGAGGAGAGCTCACACCACCTGCGTTTGTTACTTTGAATTTTGCTGAGAATGGTTCAGCAGGTTGAACGACACCGTCGTCATCTGCTCCAATGATACCAATGAAATTTAAGCTCAAAACTGAATGCGTTTTGAAATAATCGTAAGTCGACTGAAAGCCTGTAGCGTAGGCATTCGAATAGGACATCTGGTAATTGTTGTAAGATGTCGCTGCAAATTTTCTATTGAAAGCGCGGGCGAGACCTTTCGTGCGGGCGATTTCCATTCCGACTTCAGCCCCTGTCGATTCACCATCGCGCTGACCGATATCAAGGGACATGTGATAGTTTCTCGAATATTCAGCAGGAGCGTAAGCTGAGTAAGCTTGAACGAAGGCGTCTCTGAAAATAGCCTGGTAATCAATAACTACCGGAGGAGCAACTGGTGGCGTGACCGGCGGCACTGGTGGAACCGGAGGTTGACCAGGACGTTGTGGACGAGGTCCAGGCGCTGCTTGCGCCGGCATTCTTCCGTTTGCCTCAGTCGTTTCCACAGAAGAAACTTTATCGTTTAATCCCATGTAACGTTGTCTGCCTGGAGTTGGCATATTCATCCAGGCCTTGAAGGCGAAGTCTCCTTCGACCCATTGATTGTAATTCATGTTGTAGACACCATCACGAGTCCACATGTCTCTGCCATTTCTTTCGCGGTAATCAGGACCGTAATAAGTTCTGTCGTAGCCATCATAAAAGCCCATGCGGCCGAAGCGGTCTCTTTTTAGGATGTCTTCAGCTGAAGGAATGTTTCCGACGAATCTTGTATAAGCATCTTGAGTTGGATTAAACGAAGCAAGAGGCAACTGATAGTTTGGATTCGGCATCACCTTCGTATCGATGGCGCGATAGAATCTGTTTTTTGCCTCACTCACACCGAGAGAATCACCGTCACGTGAACCGGCCGATTGTCCTTCAGTGACAGCGCGGTTGAGATAAGAATTGAGAGAGTCAACTTCGCCTTCTCCGCGAAGCATTTCATCCTGACTGTTTTGCCAGTAGTTCACAGCTTGATTCATTCCCCAGGCATATCCGCGAAGGTATCCGTCTTCGCGACCGTGAGAACCAGCAAAGCGGGCTGCCATATTAATGGCCTCTTCAACACCGGCACCGCAAGCGAGAACATGGCGGCCGGTATCGTTTCTATATTTATCACAATACATAAAGGCAGAAGGTTTGCGTTCCCATTGGTCGCGTTTGAATCCAGGAGGTGGACCATCGTATCTTCCGCCCCAGTTTGGACGAGGACGACCGTTAAAGGATGCAGTTGAGCGAGAAGCATCGGGTGAAACAGAGTGATTAGCACAGCCGGCGACCAGTGATAGGATCACCAGCGAAGATAAATTTTTTTTCATGGAAACTTCCTATGTGAAAGAGTTGCTCTTCCATTATAGGAGGGAATATTTATTTAGGCAGGCTAGGCAAATATGGCGTAAGCATTGTTGACTAAAAAGGTTCCAGAACACTTTCCTGTAAGCACTGCTTAAAGGAAAGTGTGCTGGAACCCTATTTATTTTTAGTTATTTGAAAGGTAGCAAGTCAGGAGTGAATCATTATAACGGTAGAAAAAACCCTTTCCAACTGTCGCAGTGAACGCCACATCACCTGGAAGGATTGTTCCGTAGTCTGAAGACTTCATTGCATAGATATAAGTCCCTTTTTCGTTTTCATTAACTTCAACGTTGAAGATCACTCCGTTGTGATCACCATACATTGCTTTGATTGAACAGAAATCTGGTTCAACAGAAGGCTCATCGCTGTTTGTCCCATCGTATTCATTGGCGCTGGCATCGATAAGTTCTCTGCCGCCTGATGGAAGCATTTTTTCCAGCTTGCATTTTAATTTTTCTGTTGGACAAGTGCGAACAGCTTGAGCAAAAGCAGATGAAGAAATCAAAGCGGCCATTAGAATGATAGTTTTCATGTGGACTCCGGAGTTGGTAAGTGTTTGATGTCCTTCTGTTGTATCAGATTTAGCCATTGTTTTCATGAGGCCTGTCGCTTTTACAGGGTCACCTGTCTGATTAAAGCGTTTGCACTCAATTAAGGCGAATCGTCTAAAGTTTAGACAGCAGAGTGTTTGCTTTTTAGACACTCTGTAATTTCTCCATCCGTAAACATTCATTATTCTGAAAATCTCCCCTGCGCGAAGTTTGGCACAGTCGTTGCTTTAGATAAAAACAAATACTGTGATTCCAAAATACGCCTTTAGGGAGGACGTTATGAAAAAATTAGTTGTAGCTTTAATGCTTGTTACTTTGTCACTTGTTTCTTGTGGTAAAAAGAATTCTACAAATACAGATCCGAATGCAACTGCTGTAAACCCGATCACAAATACTGCCGTTCAAAATGCTACTCAAGTTGGTTCTATGATTGATAGTTATCAACAATATTTTGGATTAGCAGCTATCGATGCTTATACTCGACTTGGGTCTTTAGCAAATCAAGGTTACCCGCTTTATTATCACTACACTAAATCTACGACATATAGCTCTAGCAATAGTAGTTGTACGAAAATTTTAGGGTTTATTCCGGTATGCGGATATGTGACTACTTCTACATCTTCGGTTTCGAAGCCAAGTGTTACTGAATCACGTGCCCCAGTGAGTAACGTTGCAGTAAACAACAATATCACTGCGAAGATTAATGAGCTTAAAGGCTACGTCAACAATGCCTCGATGATTACGTATAGTAATAATGGAATGCAAATTGTGATTTATTCAAAAGATGGTAACAAATACGTTCTTGATAGATCAATGCCGATCCAAGCGAACCCGACGACCATTACAAACTCAGCTGGTGTAAGTGAGTACATGTTCTGGTGGGATCAATCAAGCCAACAAAACTAAGCAAAAAGCTCAGACATTGATAGACAAAATGAGGACCCATCGGGTCCTCTTTTTTTTTGCCGGCTTTGATTTATAATAAAGAAGATTAGTTTTAAAAACTTCGCTTCTAAAAAATCAAGGATGGTATCTCATGGCCCAGTACAAGACAGATCTTCGCGATATTTATTTCAACCTCTTCAATGTTTTAAAAATTCAGGATCATTCTGGTGTCGCTGAAAACGACATGAAAGATATCATCAACGAGTGCAACAAGTTTATGGAGAAGGAAGTTTATCCTTGCCGTACACTTGGCGATCACGAAGGCGTGCAGTTGAAAGACGGCAAAGTCACTGTGCCGCCATCGTTTCATGCTCCGATGAAAAAGTTTTATGAAAACGGCTGGTACGGAATTGGTTATCCGGAAGAAATCGGAGGCATGCCGACTCCGCATACTGTCTCGATGGTTTGTCAGTCGTTGATGAACGGCGCGAACGTTTCGTTTGCGATGTATCCGGGACTTGCTCGTGGAGCGATGGATGTTATTCTGCAAGTTGGATCTCAAGAACAAAAAGATACTTTCGTTCCCAATATGATGACAGGAAAGTGGGGCGGATCAATGTGTTTGACTGAGCCGGGAGCGGGGTCAGACGTTGGTGCTGCGATTACAACAGCGACTCCAGTCGGCGACGGCACTTACAAAATGAAAGGGATTAAAATTTTTATTTCCTCAGGCGATGGCGATCTTTATGAAAACGTCATTCACCTTGTTCTGGCAAGAACTCCTGGAGGAGCGCCGGGAACAAAAGGACTTTCGCTTTTCATCGTTCCGAAAATCAGACTCGATGGAAAAGCAAATGATGTGAGATGTACAAAAGTTGAAGAGAAGATGGGGATTCACGGTCAGGCGACTTGTGAACTGACATTTGGATCTAACGGCGATTGTATCGGAACATTGATTGGAAAAGAATTCGAAGGAATGCAGAACATGTTCATTCTGATGAATGAAGCAAGACTTCTGTGTGGAGTTCAGGCGGAAGCGCAGGGGAACCTGGTTTATATGCTGACTGAGCAATATGCAAAAGAGCGCGTACAATTCGGAAAAGAAATTATCAATCACCCGGATGTAAAACGCACGCTGGTAAAAATGAGATCGATGGCCAGAGCAATGAGATCGCTGATTCTTTACACGGCCGATTTATTCGACAGACAACACGGTGGGGATAAGTCAGTGAGTGATGAGATTGCGTTCTTTACTCCGATCTGTAAGGCGTATTGTTCGGATGAAGGATTTATGGTGGCGATCGATGCGATTCAAACTCACGGTGGGTATGGATTCTGTACGGAATACGGGATTGAGCAGTTTGCGAGAGATTTAAAAATTGCCACGATCTACGAAGGAACAAACGGAATTCAGGCGATCGATTTCACGATGAGAAAAGTGTTAAAAGATAATGCAAAAACATTCATGACGGTTGGAGCGAAGATTCAAAAGTCGATGATGAAGCCGGAAGCGCAGGCGTTTAAAGATGAAGTGGCGATGATCGGCAAGAATCTGGAAAAGGCGCAGGCCATTGTGCAGAAGTTTGGAGCAGCGGCTCAGGCAAATAATATGGATGCACTTCTTTTTCATGCGACAAATTTTTTAGCGTTCTCCGGAAACCTGGTTTGCTCGTGGTTGATGCTCGATAACGCGATTGAAGCTTCGAAGTTGCTCGGAAGTGCTTCGAATCAGGAAGAGAAAGACTATTATCAGAGTAAAATTGTCGACTTTAAATTCTTCGTTCAACAGCAGTTGGTGAAGAATGTGGCGTTGTCGCAGTCGATCTTAGGCTTCTCGGAAGACCTAAGTTCATTGAAAGTTTAGGCTTAAAAGTGTTACACTGATTGAGATTTGTAACTTTTTAAACTGAGCCAAAAATGACAATTGAAAAACTTAATGAAGAGATCAAACTCTTCTCGTCTTCCACGCATGGAAGCAGCGACTATGATAAAGATGAATTCTTTGTCATGAGTGAAAACAGAACTGAATTTGCTCCGCTGAAATATCTGCAGAAAAGACTTCCGGAATATAAAGACATTAATTCTCTGCTCAAGATTGGATTTGTGTATGACTCGCTGGAGTTATCTAACAATGAAAATTTTGGGCAGTGGTATGAAAAGCAGTTTTCCAAGAAGCTGCCGCGAAGAGATGCACGCAAAATTTCGATAGTGTATGTTCCAAACAATAAATTGATTCTGGATCAGATTGCGACTGTTCATAAGTCGTATGAAGTTCTTCAGCACGAACAGATTTTGCTGAATAATAAAAATCTTCCGACTCAGTTGGGAGAGTGGTACGCGAAGTGTATCTTCGGGTTGAAGCAACTTAAGTCGACGTCACAAAGAGGATTTGATTTTGTGATGGGGGATGGAAAGAGAGTTGAAGTGCAGGTTGAGTGGTCTGATGTTTCTTCGCCGAAAGGAGTGAAGATCAAGAAGACGCTTGTCGATCTGTCTGATTATTGTGTCATCATTTACGTCGCGAAGAATTTTATGATTCGCGAGGTTTGCTTTCTTGATTCGGAGTATGTGTCGAGGAAGTTTTCTTCTAAAGGGCATACGATCTTTTTGAAGGATTCGGATGTGTCGGCTTATTTCTTTTCGAAGAGCTCTAAGCACTTTGATAAGATTATTAATCCAATTACTTTTTTGAAGTATGCTTCGCCTAATTTGGCGATGAAGTTGTCTGAAAAATTGAATCAATAATGAGAGCACCTTTGGGTGCTCTTTCTTTACCTAATCTTAATTCAATAAATGCCTAAATAGTTTTGATCTCAGTTAAAATTGTAGGCATGACAAAACTTCTTAAAATATTTTTTTTAATTTCATTAATTATGTTCAGCAGGCTGCAAGCTGAGGAACAAGGACAACTATTGGTTGAATTCAAAGACCAAAAGTTTATTTATAATAATGAAGTTTGTCTGATTACAGCTAAGGAGCAGTCAGAAGCAAAGGAGTTTATCGTCACCCCGCCGGACCAGCAATATCTTCCTTTAAAAGTAGCCCTCACGATAGTTCAGTTGAGGGTCATCAACAAAGCACCGTTTTCACAAATCCTTTGTGGGATCCGTAATTTCTTAAGTTTGTACAGCGGAAAACTCCGTTACAGATTCGGTGATGAGAGTGAAAAAATTATTGTAGATGATTATATCAAATTACTGGATCAATTGCAGAACGACTCTCGAACTAAAGCGGATTTTGATAAATACATTTTGAACTCCGCGGAGATGAAAGATTATTACGAAATGATTGGCAAATACAATGCTGATTATAAAAAATTTGAACCTGACTTTGCCAGGAAATTAATCGTGGCGAACTTTTTGAGCAAGAAAACCAGAACATCGGCTGAAGACTGGCAAATTTTATTTGATATGTTCTATCTTCAGAATAAAATACTTCCCAAAGAGCTGAATGAATATTTAAGGGCTAGTCTGACTGGTAAAAATAGATGGGCCGTCCAGCAGCTTCTTCCGGTGTATCTTAAAAATGCTAATGAGCTTGCCTATAATGATCTCTTTAAGTTTCTTTTGGAAAACTACAGTACCTATAGCGGTGGTGTAAGCGTTGTAGTTCTTTCTGTGGACATCGAATTAGCAATGTCCGTTTTCAATTCTCGTTTTGTTCCCGATTCATTTAAATGCTTTTATGTGAAAGATGTTATCGAAAGAAATGTGCATAAAATTTCTAAAAATGCTAAGGAGAAATTGCGGAGTATAAACCTTGGCTGTCTCAATGAAGTTCTCGCCAATTCGGAAAAATTCATAGTACCACTCGATAGTTGCCCAAAGATTGTGATCGGTGCAAATGAAAATTTACAATCGGTTGTGGCAAAAATGAGTACGGAGTTTTACAGAAGCTGGATGGAGTGCCGGACTAAGTGTCGTGCTGGAGAGAGCTGTACTGCTATTTCAAGTCCCAATGGGTTTTACACTTTTTTGAATACAAAGTACTCAGACGATTTTAGCCAGTTCAATGAAATGGTAGCAAAAATCAGTTCAACTCTTCCTCCGAATAATGAACCATTAAAATACGATTATAAGCCTGTGGGTATTTGCACTGAAAAAGGTTTTTGTGGAGAAAAGCTTACCGGTTGTCTTGATGGTGAAATTCAAACAAAAGTCAGTGAAGAGTTAAAAAAAGCCGGCTACAGAAGCTGCAAAAACGATAATGATTGCTTCATGGCAGCTGCAGGATTTGGTGGTAATTGTGTAGATTTTCCTATCAATGTGAACCTTGGCCCAGCATTAGAAATGATGATTCCACATCCTCCTGCCCCGAAAAATCCTAAACGCTATATTGTATCAGGCATGCCCAATTTTTTTACAACTCGGCTTTCGAAAATTGCCACCCAATGTGGAAAACCTTATGGCAGCTGGAATTGCAGTTCGACAAATGCTGACGTTAAATGTGTTCAAAATCTTTGCGTTCTCAGTAAGTCTTCAGGTCTTTGATTCTTTATATAAACTTAATCTTTAAAGAGTATAAATAAATTCATTACTGTCTTATGATTAAAAATGAAAAATGAATAAGGATTAGTTATGAAAAACACGTTAGTTTTTTTATCGGCACTTTTTTTAATAGCCCCGGTATCTGCTGAAGTCTATCAAACAGCACCCCCTGCAACGGCAGCAGAGTATAGAGGAATAGAAAAACAAGGTGAAACCAAGGATCTCAAATTTATCGCAAACAATGGTATTTGCCAGATTTCCAAAAAAGAACAGGATGATGCAAAAGAATATATCATTGATCCAAAGGATAGCTCCAATTTAAATTTAAAAATTGCTCTGACAATTGTTCAGTTGCGACTTATAAATAATGCCAAATTTAATGATATCAACTGCGGCTTAAGATATTTCCTTGAAAGATACTATGATAAAAATGGTAGAAGAATGGACTATAGTGAAAGTGGATCTACCATCACTTCTGAATATTTAAAAATTTTAGAAAAGCTTAGAACTGATCCTAAGAGTAAAGGTGACTTTGAAAAGAATGTTCTTAACTCTAATGAGTTAAGTTACTACTATGGTGTACTTGGAAACAATATAAATGATTATAATCTTCTTGAACCAAGTCTGGCTCGAAAATTTTTTGCCGCAAACATAATCAGTAAGAGTACTTCACGACAAATCGGACAAGAAGAATGGCAACTTCTCTTTGATCTCTTCTATTCGAAAAACATCACTCCACCTAAAGAATTAAACGATTTTCTCAAAAGTATTTTAATGAAACAAAATGGGTATGCCAATGTTCAACTCATGACCGTCTATCTGAACAATGCAAATGATCTTGCTTATAATGATTTATTTAAAAGTGTTTTTGAAGGTCTTGGGGCTTCCAGTATTTCTAATTATTTTGACTCTTATTCGGCCAATCCAAACCAGGTAAAAAGTGTCTTCCTTTCAAAATATCTTCCAGAAAATTTTAAATGTACTTTTGCTCGAGAAAATGTATCAAAAAATGCGCCAAAGTATCCTAAAGACTCCATTGAAGAATTAAAACAACTTAAAGCTAATTGCTTAAATGAGGCACTATCTGATGCTTCGAAGTTTATTTATCCTGCAGACGGATGCCCTCAAATCGCTTTTGACAAAGATAAGGATCACCAGCAGCTTCTTTCCAAAATGAGTGCTGATTTTTCCCGCAATTGGCTGGACTGTCGAAAAAAATGTAATACTGGCGAAAAATGCCTCGCAGTTCAGGAAGGAACGGGAATATATACATTTCTCAATGGAAAATTTGAAAAAGATCTGGGCGTTTTCAAAGAAATTCAGACTAAGACTATGGGAATGGGAACAATGAATTTTCCTTTAAAGTATGAATATCGCCCAATCGGTATTTGTACGGAAAAAGGGATTTGTGGAGAAAAACTCAATTGCGCTGATACCGATATCACCAAGAAAATAAATGAAGAATTGAAAACAGCTAAATATCAATCATGCAAGACGGATGACGACTGTTTTATTGTGGCCACAGGCTTTGGCAGCTGTACTGAGTACGCCATTAACGTAAACTTGGCTCCTCAAATGCCGAATGGCATGGCTCAATCAATGCCTCAGGCAAAGAATAGGCGCTTTGTTGGAATGGGGATGCAGAACTTTCTCACAATGCGCTTTTCAAGAATCGCTGACCAGTGTGGGAAAACATTTAATGCCTGGTCGTGTAGGCCAGATTCTAATACAAAAGTGAAATGTGAAAAAAATCTTTGTGTTATCGCCAAGTAAGGATAAATTAAAAATTATCTAAAAAATCAAAATCGGTTGCTTCATAGGAATGATTATTAGTACCAGTCATTCCACAGGTGAGTTCATCTTCTTTAAAGGCAGATGATGGCAAAGTCACTTTAATGTTTTTAAAGTAATCAATTTTTTCTTTGGCAAAAATTTTAGGACACCATCTTCCGCATTCTGGATCAACTTTTAATCTATCTTTGACAGGCTTCCAGTTTGGATTTAGAAAAAATTGCTTTACGATTTTTATGGTTTTTTTAGACGTACCAACTTGCAAATCGATTGATGATGTTTCCTCCGGGGGGACGTTTATCGCCACAACATCGCCATATTCTCCAATGAGATCAATTTTATTTTTTTTCACGCTATTAAAAAGACTTTCGATTTCGAAGAATTCAAGGCTGCATTTTTTATCAACTCTACCGTTGCCAGGAAAGACTTTTTCCAAAGAATAAACTTCATACAAGTTCAAAGATTTTAATTGCTCAAGTAGAGGTTTCAATTTTACATTGTCTAATCCCAATTCGTTGACTGCAGCATCTTCGTTTTTAAAATAATTATCATAACGAGCCTGATTAGTAGCCTTGGGTATCAAAACTCTGTTTCTAAATTCCAGTGAGGAGCATTTTCCATTTTCTGCAACTATCAAAGGGAAGGAGCCATTGAGAAGATTTTTTTGATCAACGACCGGTAGATCAAAACTTTTAACAAAGACCAACTGAGCTTTGCCCTCATAAATGAAATCTAGTTTTTGAAATAAAGCAATTCTGCTCGGTAAGACAAAAGGGCTGTCTGACTTTATGACCAAACCTGGTGGTAAAGGCTTATTGAATTCAATTTTATCAATTGAATTACCCTCAACGAGAACTCCTTCTATTTTTTTAAGGTATATTTTCATTTTGTTTTCAATGATTTGATCACCCAGAAAATATTTAAAAGGAATTACTATGCCGTTTTGAAAATCTTTTTCTGTTAGTTCGTCCTTGTTTTCTGTCAGAGTAACATCACCACCCTTAGTAAATGAAAATTTGTCTCCATAGCCTATCGATAGTGGATTTGTAAAAGGTGCGTTCTCAGAAAATCCTGAAGAAGTAAGGAAATACCTCTTCCCATTGACAAAAACAGCTACAGGAAGCTGATTTGGTTGAAGAGATTTTGGGAATGGCAGAGGAGAGAAGCTTTTGGAAAGAATGAAATTACTTTTCAAGTTAGCCGCGAGATTTAATTCATAAGGCTCGTAAGCTAAGGAGAAATTGGGAGGGATTTCTTTTTTTATGAAGCAAAATTTATGTAACGTGTGTTGTTGCTCAAGGAGTGCGAGCGGGTTTTGGGCCATGGCGGAGCTGGATGTAATCGCTCCCATAAAAAATGGTAAAGAGTACAAGACAATTTTTTTAGTCAAACTTTATCCCTTGAATATGAACTGACTCTAGTTTAATAGCTTCCAAGGTGAAGTCCATTTATTTGAAATCAATTTTTTATCAAGATATTTAAGAGTCATTGTTAAAAAAATCATGTCCACATAAAATGAATGTTATGAACTTACAAAAGGGACAGTCGTGAAATACATAGTCACTATATTAGTACTTTTTATTGTTTCCCCAACATTTCCTCAGGAGTTAGCTGATACTCAATTTGCTAAAAAAACTTCTGCAAATGCGATGAAATCAATGGAAGAGTTGAATCGACTTTTGAAATTACTGGAAAATAATAAAGATCAGGAAAAAGATGCTGATCTTACTATTGATGTTTTAAAAGCTACATCCTGCATGCAAAGTTACATGAAAGATATGGATGAAGCGACAATGAAAAAATATTTTGAGAGTTTGAAAAAAAAGAAAATTCTTGACGATAAAATGGCAAAAATGATTGGGGATGGTAAATTTCTTAAAAAACTAATGCCGTTGCGTGGACAAGTGATATCTGATCCAAAGAGTCTTTGTACATTTGTAGAAGAAAAAAGCGCCGATGAAATAAAAAAAGAAAAGATGGAAAAGGATAATGCTGAAAAATCATTAACAGCTATCCTTTCAATTAAAAAACAGGTGCACCCGGCTATAGCTAAATTAATTTCTGATCTCGAAGACAAGAAAGAGAAACTTAAGCAACCAGCGACGGAGCCTGTAGAACTAAAAACAGGAGAATATGAACGAAATTTCATTAAAGTGTATGATTTTCAATGTCGGTACATAAATTCCAAGTCGCTTCAAAAAATATCTATTCTTTCTTCGGATTGCATCTCAAAGATAAAATCGCTCTTTGTTTCAAAGTGCAATGGCAAGCCTAGATTTTCATTAGTAAAAGGGCAGTATACGCAATTGCTTCTTTGTGCAGATGATAATCTTACAGCGATAGGGCCGGCTTGCGGATACACCAGAACTTTTAACGAAACTATATAAATGAATGTTCCTTTTTACGCTGAAACATCTTCCTTTCAACTTTGGACTGCCATCGCTTACCTGACAGCTGCAGCACTTTTCTTTTCACTCGAAAAGATCCGTTGGGAATACTTTGCTGCCGGAGGAGTCTGCCTTTATATCGCTTTTGATGAAAGATTCATGTTTCATGAATGCATTCGACTTACATTTCCAACAGCTAAAAAAATGGCAAATGGAGATATGACAATTTTAGTTTTATCATTAATGGGAATTGGAGCCGCAGCCTGGGGCATCTGGCAATTAAGTAGCGGATGGGTTGATAGACTTCTTTATTTTTTTGCAGGCGTTATTTGCGTTCAAGAAATCTATCTTGATGTTTTAGAAAAACATATTTTTTATCTTGAGTTGGATGTAAAAATTGAAGAAATTTCTGAACTGGTTCTTGCTCTGTTGTTAATTTTTATTGCAATTAAAGCAGGAGTAAAAAAACGGGCTTTGGCGATTTTGCCGCTACTCTTGATGATATTCTTTGTTTTTGAAAATCATATTCACACATTTGTTTGGGCCACTTGCCCAAAACTGAAGGTCTTCAAATGAATAAAATTTTTCTTCTATTTCTTATTGTATATTCCTTCAATGCATTTGCAGTTGGACAACTAATAACGGACTGGCTTAAGGCGGGGACAGAGAAACAGCCAAGATATTTTCTCAAAAATTATCCGATGCAAATTTGCGGTTCTCTGGAGAAAGTAAATGCAACTTTGGTGAAAAATCATCCTCTCAATTTCAATATCAAGCTTGCTGAAACTTATTCTGAAGAGTTTACCTCCTGTCTGGAAGCTGAAGATAGTATCGATGGATCTGCAAAAACGAGATATGAAATTCTGGAAAAAAATGGAAATGATTTTTATATCAAGCGAGTGAAAGTCGAAGGAGAACCTGCAGGTTTTTTTCCTGTTTTGAAAATTCCTGCAAATTCAATATCAACCTTTTGGGCAATGAGATATCCGCAAGGTGAAATCATGATTGAAGGCCCTCCGCTTTGTGAGCATATGTATGATTGGAGAAAGACACCAAGAAGATTTGATTTGTCTTTGTGGATGCCTTCTAATCCGACACTGCCCTTTCCGGTAAAAAGTGAGGGGGAAGCCGTACGCTATCATGTCTTTGAATATCATATGGGATGTGGAACATGAGACATTTATTTTTTGCTTTTTTATTTCTGCTTTCATCTAAGGTGTGGAGCAATTGCGAATTAATGAACTGGCGTTTTCATACAGAGGCTGTTTATAAAACGACTGATAACAGACCGTTAAAAGTGGTGCAGGCCCAAATGCGTGATGGCGGAATTCTTTTTATCGATGATCTGACAGATTATTTTAAATCAAATGCATTTCTGGAAAACAAAAATTCTTCTTTTGGGAGCCTGAATAAGATGAGTCTTGAGAGGGCGACAATGACTTCGCATAAAAGTACCAGAGGGCAGTTGACCTTTCTTAAATTAAAAGATGAATTGGCCTGGCTTCCTGCTGAACCTCTTGCTTTAATCAATTCTAAAGAACGCACTATTACAACAACTGGTGAAAAATATTTTCCTGAAGCAAAAGAGGAAAATATTTCATCTGAAGCGATTCCTGCTAAATTGATTGCTTCGCTCAATTCAATTTTAAAGAAAAAATCACTCAAGATCGTCGATGAAGTATCAGACTATTCAAATGGGAAATTTGTAAAAGCGATAGCGCAAAAAATCGGTGAAAAAAGCTGGAAGCTAGTTCAGGTGCAGGTGAAATTTGATTTAAAAAAACCTTTAAAAATACCTAATCCCTATAATGTAGACATTAAAGGCATGACAGCCTGGATAGCTTTTTTAACTTTGGATGATAGTTCTTATTGGTATATAGGAAATTCTTCCGGAAATCCTTGCGGCGATACGCTTACTTATGAAGCTCGCAACGTCAGTAAGGACGGAGTAGTAGAGGTCGGTGGAAAATTAACGGCTAACTATGGATACAGGTTTGCCGGGAAGAATGATGAGTTAGTGTACTCGTTTGGAGATCCAGACGTTATTTATTATCTTGTTTTCAATGAGCTTATGCTTGTCGTGGTAAATGAGATTTATCGTTAAGATTACATCGGAGTCTAAGGGCAATGAAATTCGATCATTTGTTTTTTCTTTTTACAGCGCTAATTATTTCATTGGATGTATTTGCAGACTATGATGATCCAAACCTAACCAGGATTGATCAAAAGCTACAAGGGCCACAATGCTATTTTTCGTTAAAAAACTATATTAATGAACCAATACCATTGCTGAATGCCAAATCTGGAAAAGAATCTTTAATTTCAGTTAATTTTCACAAAATCGTAGATAAGGGAAATACGATTTATTTCAAGGATGAGATTGAGACTCAAAAAAAATTACATCCATATGCTGAAGCTACTGCTCAATTTCCTATGAATAGTTATAAATTTATTGTCCTGCAACCAGCTTCAGAAACAGTCGCGCTTGACTGCAATGATTACAAAAATGGGAAATTGTTTTTAAATCACAATGGCGAGACTCTCGTCTTTACACCAAGTAAAACTATAGAAGATAAAGTGCCATCAATTTTTCAATTTAACGACCTGTTTTATAAACCAGAAGAGCAAAGAGAATTATCCGATAAATTATCCAGAATTCCTGAAGTAAATGCACTTATGAACAACTTGAATGAATGCGTGAAGAAGAAAGATGAAGGTTGTTTTAAGAAATACTTTTTTCCTGTCAGAAAGGATGGCGAGGAAAGACGCAACAAGTTTTTTCATGAAATTTTACTAAGAGGTCACATCTATTCTTTTCCGAAAGCCTTAAAATACTATGAGAAAACAAGGAACCCAGAAATCGACTACGATATTGATTTACCTCCAAATATTGAATCAATGGTTAACAGTGATACTTCTAAGGTGTGGGAGTGGCTCGGAGACGCTTTCAAGCTCAGTGTGGATGGAAAAAGATATATTGCATTGATTGCGACTAAGATTGATGAGCCATTTGAAAGCGTAGAAATTCATCTGTTAAAAACGAGCACGTATGTGAAATTGAAAAGAGATAAGTCTAACTGGTATTTAGAGGATTTATCACTTACCAGTACGTTTGAATCAATTCATCCTTAGGAAAATTGTGCACAACATACCGCAAATTTTATAACGACCTATCATTTCTTTGAATTTCTAATATTTAAAAAGCTTTTAATTCTCAGTGTTTGCTTTGTTTGTCTCGTAAATCCCCATGCTAGATATCCATAAATTAATTTCAAATTGACTTGGTACTCAAATGTGAGTACGTTTTAAAGTGAGCCCTCTTATGGATGTCATACTGAGCAGAAATGCGAGAAAAGAAGTTTTGTCGCTTCCTTCTTACCTTCAGGACAAGTTAGCGTTTTGGATAAGATCGGTTAGAGAATTTGGACTCGAAAAAGTTCGACTTTCAAAGGGATTTCACGATGAACCATTGAAAGGAGAACGCTTAGGTCAGCGATCGATACGTCTAAATCGCGCTTATCGAGCGATTTATATCATCCATGAGAATGGTAAAGTTGAGTTTGTAGAAATCATCGAGGTAAATAAACATGACTACTAAAAATACAACCAATGCATTTTTTGAATCGCTCAGAAAAGGTCCAATGACTTTTGGAAAACTTCTTTCCTCTTTAAGAATCGCCGATGAATTTACCCAAACAGAACTTGCTAAAAAAGCTAAAGTCTCTAAAGGTCTCATTTGCGACATCGAGAAAGGCAGGCGAGACGCGAGTATTGAACTGGCCATCAAACTCGCACGAATTATGGGCTATCCTCCGGAAGCATTTATTTCTGTTCTTTTTGAAGAGCAGATTCGCAGGGCTAAACTCAATTTCAAAGTTACGCTTGAGAAAGCTGCTTAGCATCTTCTTAAAGAATCAATTAGATTTTTTTGAAATTGCATTAATTATTTCTGACTAATACAAACTAAGACTGCTTAATAAGATCAAAACATTACTCCTCATGATTTGTCTTAATTCTTGAATCGATCGCCAAAAGAGAATTTTGACAGGTATAGCTTATGGCTATACAGTGGGGTTGGGAAGTTAGCGAAATATAAATTCATAAGCATAAATATTCACGAGAAAAAAATGGCAACAAAAGCAAAAGCACAGTTGGAAAAGTTAAGTGGTGAGCCCTTTTCATTTGCCTCCATCCTGCGAGCCTATCGTGCAAGAGAAGAACTGACTCAAGAGCAATTGGCTAAAAAATTAAAAGTAACCAAATCGTACATCTCAAACGTGGAGAATAAGCGTGAGAACATAACAGTCGAACAGGCCAAAAAGTTTGCGACTGTACTCAAAGAACCTGTCAATGTCTGGGTGACAACAGCGTTGCAGGACATGATTGATAGAGCTGGAATCAAAGCTAGAGTGAAGCTTGCCGCTTAAAAATTTCAGGAACGGAGCGAATCAATAATCTCCAGCGACTTTAACCGCGCCTCAATATCAAAAACATTACATACAATCATAAGCTCATCCGCTTTTGTCTGCTCCACCAAGGCTTCAAGCCCCGTGCGAACAGTTTCGCGCGAACCCACCACTGAACAAGAAAGCATTTGTGAAGCCATCGCTTTCTCCGCAGGCGTCCAATACGTTTCGATATCAGCAATCGGAGGAGGAAAAGATGTGCGCGTTCCTCTCGCCATATTTGTGAATGATTGCTGGATACTCGTGAAGAGAACACGCGCTTCTTCATCCGTCTCAGCCGCAATCACATTTACTCCCACCATTGCGTATGGTTTAGCGAGTTGTTTGCTTGGTTTGAAATATCTTTTGTAAATTTCCAGAGCTTCATCGCGCGACGAAGGCGCAAAGTGCGAAGCAAACGCATAGGGGAGACCTAACTCTGCAGCCAGCTGCGCGCCAAACGTACTCGAACCCAGAATCCATAACGGAATTTCCAGACCCGCCCCAGGCACTGCTTTAATCGCTCCCTGCTCAGCCTCTTTCGAAAAATAATTCTGCAGCTCAATCACATCTTGCGGGAAATTGTGACCACCCATCGCTTCTCTTCTAAGCGCGCGCATCGTCCGCTGATCTGTTCCCGGTGCTCTTCCCAATCCCAAATCAATTCGTCCCGGGTACAAAGTCTCGAGCGTTCCAAACTGCTCGGCAATCACCAGTGGCGAATGATTCGGAAGCATAATTCCTCCGGCACCAACGCGAATTCTTTTCGTCTGACTTGCAAGAAGCCCGATCACCACCGAAGTCGCTGCACTGGCAATCGCAGGCATATTGTGATGTTCAGCAATCCACAGTCTTTTAAAGTTGAGCTCATCCGCTTTCTTTGCAAAACGAATCGAATTTTCAAACGCAGTTTTTGCATTTGAATCTTTATTGATGAAGACGAGATCTAGTAATGAAAAAGGTATATTCATAGGGGAAGCTTACGCCTTCTCTTTGATCATTTCAACGAGGCACATGGTTGTAACTGATAGTTTTTTTGATCAGAAAATGAATCTATTGTTTTTAAAAATTTAAAACATCCTTTTGCTCTTCTTAATCATATTAGTCATTTAAGTCGAATTTAGGTTTTTTTGATTTGAATACATTCTGGGTAAAGAGAGTGTACTTCTATGAGGAGTAATGATAAAAATGTATTTAGAATCTAAAGTCCTGCTTAGCAAGCAGGTGAAAAACGACTTGCGATATTTGCCTCGGCATATAATTCATAAATTTCAAGGTTGGATCACAATGGTTGAGCTTTATGGCATTCGGGAAGCAAGATTAATTGCTGGATTTCACGATGAACCTCTCAAAGGAAAAAGAGAAGGGCAAAGGTCTATAAGGCTGAATAGAGCTTATCGAGCTTTCTACATAGAAACCAATGAGAAGGAAGTGGAAATCATACAAGTCATTGAGGTGAACAAACATGAGTACAAATAAACAATCTGCATCCACTTATCTTACAAAAAAATTTGGTCCATTGAGTCTTGGAAAATTTCTTAAAAGTATTAGATTATCAGAAGAAATATCTCAAACAACTTTTGCGGAAAATTTAAATATTTCTCGCGCAAATTTATGTGATATAGAAAAAGAACGAAAACTTGTTAGCCCGGAAAGAGCAGCTCGGTTTGCAAAGGAGCTGGGCTATCCTGAAAAACTTTTTGTTAAACTTGCACTTGAAGATATTCTACGTCACTCAAAGTTAAAATATCATGTTGAATTAAAGGCTTCGTAGTACTATGAAAATCAAACCCAACAAAATCTGGATCGACGCCGACGCTTGCCCAAAGGCCGTCAAAGAAACTGTCTTCAAAGCGTCTGCGCGCCTCAATCTTCCGGTTGTTCTCGTCGCCAATTCCTACCAGGCGATTCCACACTCTGATCTCGTGAGACTCATCATTGTCGATCGAGGAGACGATGTGGCCGATCAGTACATAGTTGATCACGTTGAAAAAAATGATCTGGTCATCACTGCCGATATTCCTCTTGCCGCGCGAATTGTTGAAAAGGAAGCTGTGGCGATCAATCCTCGCGGAGAAATTTATACGGAAGAAAATATCGGTGAAATCCTTTCGATGAGAAATTTTATGAAGGAATTGCGCGATGGGGGCAGTATAACCGGTGGTCCTTCAGCTTTTAGTGCCCGCGATGTTCAGGAATTTGCAAATTCGCTTAATAAACTGTTGAGCTGAGTGCATTTCAAGCGCCAAAACCGACGACATGGCAAAATCTTCTCATTGTCAAAAATTCTCCTTCCAATAAAATTTATGAATGGAGCATTTTTTCAAACAGCTTTTCGTATCGCTCTTGTTAGCTGTTATGTCAGTGCAGGCCCAATCCCAATCCCAATCCCAATCCAGAACTATTCGTTACACAGAAAAAGGGGACACTTTAGAAGTTATTGCAAAACGATACCTTCCTTCGGTAATTTCAAAATACGGTAATAACGTTGATGATTTCAAACGCGATTTAACAAAATGGAATCCGCACATTCATGACTGGAAGAATCTTGCACCAAAAACTCCATTCTATTTGACCTATCCTTATCCTCCTTTTCTTTCTGGTCCTTACGGGGCTGAACTTTTATCCATTCAACCACCACAAAAAAACCAAGAAACCGAAAGCCAGTTTAAAAATTTTATTTTCTATATGGCTTCACTTGGTCATTTTTCGGAACAAACGGCCGGCAATCAAACAATCAAGTCCATTCAAAATTCACCGGTCTCTTTAGGAGTCGGAACTCTCTTTAAAATGCAGGAACGACAAAGTCTCGCGGCTTCTTTTTATTTGTCTAAACTTGTTTCGAGCAATATCGAAGGACAAGTCGCCAATTCAGAAAGTAAAATCTCCATTTCCAATGAATATGGAATGAATTTGTATTTCCAACAGCGAATCGCGGAGAATGGTTTTTCATTATACACGGGAGTGGATTATGAAAGATTTTCAACTTACAACACAGCTGAGTTAGTGCCAGGAAGCGAGCTCCAAACAAGAACAAACAATCTTACCTATATCACCGCAGGATTGAGCAAATCATTTTCTTTTTTAGGTGGACTAAATTTAAATTCCAAATTGAGTCTTTCGCAATCAGTTTTAACAAAAAGCTCAACAGGAAAATCCGGCGATAAGTTTAAAGGGAATCGATTTCTTCTTTTTGCTTCTTTAAAGAAGACCGGGCCATTTTCATTTCAATTTCTTTATAAACATCACGCGCTGAAAGGACCTACCAGATTATCGATTGATCGCTTTGGTCTTGGACTGAGTTACGAATTTTAATTACAACAATTCGACAGCCGGGAGAGCATCGCCCATTTCACCGGGGCCATCGCCAATATAGTTCATATGACCGTAGCCAATTTCACCGTCATCATTGTATCCCCAGCATTTCACATCATAATTATCAAGAAGAGCGCACGTATGATGATCACCCGCTGCTAGTTGCAAAGCTGTTCTTCCTGTCCCTAAATTGACAGCAGGAAGAGCATCTCCCATTTGTCCCGGTAATCCTCCGATGCTGGTTGTGTTTCCTTGCCCTAATTCACCTAAGAAATTGGCCCCCCAGCATTTGACAGTATCATTATCCAGAATCGCACAAGTGTGTTCAGATCCGGCCACAATTTTTTTCGCCGTTCTTCCAGTACCAAAATCGATGGCCGGAAGAGCATCGCCCATTTCACCGGGATCATCTCCCAGGTAATTGGTATGTCCCACACCTAAATGTCCGTTGCCGTTGTAGCCCCAACATTTAACCGTAGAGTCGTTCAAGAGAGCGCAGGTGTGCTCTCGCCCTGCTGTTAGTTCAACCGCTTTTTTCCCAGTTCCCAGATCGACAGCAACGAGGGCATCGCCCATTTCCCCTGCCTGATCCCCAATATCATTTTTATGGCCAACTCCAAGCTGGCCAGAGGCATTGTATCCCCAGCACTTCACGCTATCGTCATTGAGAATCGCGCAGACATGATCGCCGCCGGATTTAATTTTCTTCGCAGTTTTGCCTGTTCCCAGATTGACCGTTTGTAAGGCGTCGCCCATTTCACCCGGATTGTCACCAATCGTGGTCTTGCTTCCAATTCCCAACTGTCCCGATGAATTTCGTCCCCAGCATTTAACTGTAGAGTCATTCAAGAGAGCACAGGTGGCGTACCAGCCGTGAGTTAAAAAGGTTGCCGTTTTTCCAGTGCCGAGGTTGACAGCAGGTAAGGCATCGCCCATTTCATTGGGATTATCGCCACGATGATCGAGATCTTCATAGCCCAAGTTTCCGATCCAGTTTTCCCCCCAGCACTTAGTTGAGGAATCACTCAAAATGGCGCAATTGAAATCACCACCTCCGGAAATAAAAACGGCCTGCAAACCTGTGCCGAGATTAATCGTAGGAAGAAAACTTCCCATTTCTCCCGGGTCATCGCCACGAGAAACGTCATCTCCCTGACCGAGAACTCCGCTGGTGTTGTATCCAAAACATTTCAACGACCCATTATTGAAAAGCACGCACGAATGATAAAATCCATTCGCAAGGAGAGCGGGACGAAGAGGAGTATTGATAGTGGGAGAAGTCGTCAGGTTAAGCAACACAGCTGTTTTCGGAGAGCATCCAAAAACAGCTATGAAAAAACTGATCATGATGAAAGGAGAAAATCTCGATGCTAAAGCCATGCTTCAGTATCGGTGAAAAAGGCTTTTAGTTTATTTTTTAAATATATTTATATGGACGTCCTCTCCAGCTTCCTTCACTTCATAAGCGAAACCGCGCTCGTCTAATAAAGGGAATAAAAACTGCGGAGTCCGCTCATTAACTTGCACAAGCGTCATATTTGGCGGAAGCTTCGAAACCACTTCCAGAGTCAACTGCATCGGCTCAGGCGGTTCCATCTTTCTCACGTCGAGAATCCATTTATCACCATTAATACGCAAGCGCTCGCGAAGCTCCGGATTGTCTTTCTGCAAATGGGCCGCTTCTTTTTCCGACACAGAAATTTCCGGAACAACAGTCGTTCCATCGCCTTTAAAAAACCAGATGACCCAATTGTCTTTTTCCGCTTTTTCAATCCAATGCTGCCAACCTTTGCTTCCGAGCATGCTGAATAGCGGAGCAGGCTTAAAAGAGGAAATAAGTTTTAGTGCACCGTCATTCTGAGTTTCACCAATGGCTTTCATGATCGCCCCAAATGGTTCTCCTCCGGCACTTAAAATAGGACGGACATCAAGGGTATTTACTTTTGTTGGATTCATATCTCTGACTTTCAACGCCAGCGGATTAATTTTTTCCGGCGACCATGTAGGCTCCCAGACAATATCAATATCCACTTCTTTTACTTCAGGCAAAGCTTCAAGCACACTTCTCACCTGACCAGTGAGATATCCTTCCATCGGACAACCTCGAGACGTAAGAGTCATCTGCACTTCGACATTCTCGTGACGAAATCTCACTCCATACACCAGTCCCATATCCACAATATTTAAATTAACTTCCGGATCAATGACTTGTTTTAAGTTCAACATTATCTGTTCGTTTGTCAGCGCTGACATGATTTTTCTCCTTTTTTCCAATTAAAGTTCTAAGTTGTCCAAGTGAAATCAGTGCTGCGATCAAAATCGAAACTGATCCCGCGTATGTTAATAGTGAGAGATGTGTAAACAGACCAATCGACCAGATGATGGCACCAGCGAGTGAAAATCCCATCGTCATCATTCCCAATTTCCAGTCAATTAAATCCTGCACCTTCGGTACAACACCTTTTCCGATATTGCGGGCAAAGCGCGCGTACCAGGCCAGAAAAGGAATGACTCTGTGATAAATGCCCAATGTAAAAAGTGTCAGCCATCCGATGATAAGCAAGCCGACAAATGAAATAGAGGCTTCCTGAAAGAAAATATAAAACCAGGAAAGCCCAAGCAGAATGGTAGATCCACCTGCAAGCATTAATCCCGGCTCAGCTTCTTTTCTCAAACGACCTTTAAAGTAATGCGCGACCTGAATCATCCAAAGAAGTGATCCGGCACCGGCAATGCTCCAGCCGATAGTGAGAAAAGGTTCAGAATAAAAAGCTCCAAGAATAGCACAAAGAGGAATGAAGGCCCACAGTGCAAGTGCCGCTTTAATCGGCCACTGTCGAGTGACTTTAGAAAGAGCAAACATGGGAATGAGGTGTGAACCGACTCCCAGAACACATGAGCCGATCCATCCAAAAACCGCCAGAAGAATGTGCGCGAAAAAATATCCTTCAGGTGGAGTAATAAAAATTCCTGCGCGCATAAGCGCCGCTGTTAAACCAAGTAGCCATGTTCCCCAGAGAGAAACAATTCCAATCAGCAAAAACCATTTTGTGAAACCACTTCTCTCCGACATAAGAAGAGCTGGTACGATATGAATAGTAAAAAGAATCAGGGCCACGCCGATCAAAGGAGCGCCCGTCATAATAAGAAATGGTTTCTGCAGAATTAATCCCACAGGAAATAAAACAGCGCCGAGACTCCAGATAGAACGAATCCAGGGCACAAGCTTTTTATTGTAACCCTGAGTTCCGAGTGCAACTCCGGTAAAAACTCTCAGCGCTCCAAACACAGAAAGAGACAACCATCCCAGAGTGATGAAGTGCAATCCACCAACCACTCTGGGATCAGAAAATTGTCCATCGGCCAGTCGGGCACTATTCCACACAAGAGCGAAAAGTCCTGCAAACAGAAACAGCATGGCAGTCACAAAATGAATCATGGCCTCTATGGCCGTTTCACTATCAGGACCAGGTGAAGAAGTTGTACTTTTTGACTTTTGAACACTCACAGCATCTCCAATTATTTTGTTTTAGTAAGACGAACTTTCCATGTCACTGGACCTTCTTCCAGATACTCCCAACCATATTGCTCAGGACGTTCAAAGTTAAATTGATATTGAAGCGGACGAGGATCGTGGTCATTGATCAAAATAAAAGACTGCCCTGGTGCAAGAGCATCAAATGTTCTGAAAATAGTCGGGTGTTTTTCACGAGGCACAACTTGAGTAATATCTAGTTCCTGAACAGTAGACATAAAAATTCTCCATTTTATTTAAAACGCAAAATTACGTTTTTAATCAATATAACTCCCGAACCCTCCGGAATCAAGGTTAAAAACGTATTTTTAAGTTTTAAAGATGGACGCATCTTCAACCCCATGGTATTATTGCGATATGATTGAAACACTTTTTCAAGGACCCAAAAAAGACCTGCTTTATCTCATCAAAGAACGAGGGATGCTCACTATTGATGAAGCTGAAAGCGAATTGGATCTGGCCAAGACAACTTTGCGCCAGCACTTGATGTCCTTAGAAGAGCAGGGGCTGATCATCCGCGACTATCACAAAATCGGCCAGGGGAGACCTGTTGTTTATTTTGAATTATCTAAAGCAGGAATGGATCTTTTTCCCAATCAGGAATCCATTCTTTTACATGAGCTGCTGACTCATCTTGAAGAGAGCGGAAATAAGAAACTCATCGAAAGTTTTTTCAAAAAATTCTGGGGTAAAAGAAAAAAACAATTTGAAGAAATTCTCGCTTCACTTGTTGCAGCTTCCGGCAAGAAAGCAGCGACACAGGAAATGCGCTTTAAAGCTGTCGATATTCTTTTGAGCTCTGAAGGATTTATGCCTAAAAGGGGAACTGAAAAAGGCGAAGTCATCCGCGAATGCAATTGTCCTTTTCCCGGTATGATCGGTGTGACTCAACTTCCCTGTAAAATCGAAGAAGAATTTTTAAGCTCTGTTTTGCAGTTGGATTTAAAGCGAACAGGTTACATTCCGAGTGGATCAAATGCATGTATTTATTCACTGGCAAAAACTAAAAAAAAGGAAGAGTAATTCTTAATGCTTCCAGAGATCTGAAACGAATTTTTTAACAGCACCTTGCTCAGTCAGAAGTTCGAATTCTTCATTCCATAAATCCAGACGCAAGACACGGCCTTTTTCATTGGTGTGAGTAGAAATAATTTCACCGATCTTCGGCAAGCGCGAACGCTTATCTTCATAGAAAGGGTCTTTGTAATCGAGACGACACTTATATTCGTTGCATTTCTTATGCTGAGAACAGCCGCTATCCATGACGGAATTAATGAACTGACAAAGTTCCTGCCCGCAAGGGCCGATATCTCCAAGATCGCCATGGCCTTCATGCACCTGGCGCAATTCAATTTTCAATTTCAAAGAATGATTTAATTTCTTTAAAAGCTCGCGGAAATCCACTCGTGTCGGTGCTGTGAAATAGAAAGTGACTTTTTTTCCCAGCTCGCTGAACTCGATATCTTTCAGAGTCATTTCCAGTTTTAATTCACTGACAAAATCGACAAAAATCGTCTTGGCTTCTCTCTGTTCCTGATAGGCTTCTTTGTATTCAAGAATGTCCTGATCAGTCGCATAGCGCTCAATATGATAAATCTTCCCCGCTTTCTGCGAGTCGGGAAGATCAAAAGGAAAGGAATTAATATATCCGACAGTCATTCCACGCTCAGAAAGAGCGACAACTTTTTCACCGTATTTAAATGGCAATTGACCAAGGAGAAAGGATTGAGGTTTAGTCTGGCCTGGAAATCGAACTCGAACGACACTTTTTTTATGAGATTCAGTATTCATAATACTTTTATAGCATAAGAGTGTTTTTAAAAGCGAAATAAAAAGTTGCTTACTCAGACTTAAAATTTTATAAACCAGATTATGAAATCTAAAGTAAAAGACAAGCACATCGTTCACGATGATCTCGAGCAATCGCCCATTAACTGGTATCCAGGGCACATGGCAAAGGCCATTCGGGAAATTGGCGAAAAGCTCAATCTTGTTGATATCGTACTGGAAGTGAGAGACGCACGCGTCCCGACAGTTTCCGGAAACAAAACGTTAGATGAAACATTGAGACAAAAAAGCCGTCTCATTCTTTTAAATAAAGTCAATCTCGCGGATCCCTCTAAAATTCAGCAGTGGGAAGAATGGTTTAAAACATCCGGGCTCAACTACATGTTCATTGATTGCTTCGATAAAGGCACAATGAAAAAAGTCATGAACCTCGCGCGCAAAATCGTCGATCAAAAGCGAAGACAATCAAATCCTAACCAAAAAGAATTTTCTAAAAAAATAAAGCTTATGGTGCTCGGCCTTCCCAATACCGGCAAATCCACAATCATCAATTCGCTTTCAGGTCACAATGCTGTGAAAACCGCAGATAAGCCCGGCCACACTCAATCCCAGCAATGGATTATGGTTGAAGGCGGCTTTGACCTGCTGGACACACCGGGGGTAATGCCACCTAAGCTTGCTAAAGACGAACATGGTCTCTGGCTGTCTGCTATCAATGCCATTCCGGATGATGTCGTCGGAGAAGAGCTGCCGGCAAAATTCCTGGTGGGATTCTTCAAAGACGCCAATTCCAAAATCTTTAAAGAGCGTTATAAACTTGAATCTCTCGACCTAAGCGTTGAAGAAATCATTGAAAAGATCGCCATTCTTCGCGGTTGTCTCCGCCAGGGCGGTCTTCCGGATCATGAGCGCGTATATAAACTGATTCTGCTGGATTTCCGGAAAGGGGATTTAGGCAAATGTTGTTTTGAACTACCGCCTTCTCTTCTGTAATTCTTACTCACAATTATTCTTTGCCGTACCCGGAGCGCTCCGGGAATGGTACTTCTGAAGGCATTATGCAAATCAATGTACGTTTTTTAGAGAATCTCAAAGTAGAAGCAAAATTTGATGACTTTAGTGTGGTCGCTGACCAACCTATTCGTTACAAAGGGGATGGAACAGCACCAGGTCCATTCGATTATTTTCTCGCTTCAAGTGCCATGTGTGCGGCTTACTTCGTTAAAGTGTATTGCCTTGCCCGCAATATTCCTACCGAAGATATTCGTCTTACTCAAAACAATATTGTTGATCCGGAAAACCGCTACAAGCAAATATTCACCATCGATGTTGAATTGCCGGAAAGTATTTCTGAACACGATCGCGAAGGAATTTTAAAATCCATCGATCGCTGTACAGTTAAAAAAGTTATTCAACAAGGCCCTGAATTCCAGATTAAAATTCACGATGTGCTTGGCACTGATGATTCAGGTTTGATG
Organism: Bacteriovoracaceae bacterium UBA6261; assembly: GCA_002440825.1. Taxonomy (GTDB): domain Bacteria; phylum Bdellovibrionota; class Bacteriovoracia; order Bacteriovoracales; family Bacteriovoracaceae; genus Bacteriovorax. The sequence goes on from DJVH01000123.1 coordinate 41,225, forward strand.
TACCAGCATGGAACTCACACTGAAAGCAAAACGATGATTTTGGGGAAAGATTGTTCTCTTGAAGAAACGATCGAAAACATGACTTCGATTATCAGCGCTCTTGGAATTAAGCTTGAGATCGCTTCATGGAGAAATCCGGTTCCTCACGTCTGGTCTGTTCACGTTCGCGACGCTGATTCTCCAATGTGTTTTACCAATGGAAAAGGAGCGACTAAAAATGCGGCCCTGGCTTCCGCGCTAGGCGAATACCTTGAACGCATCAGCAATAACTATCTCTACAACGATTCTTATCTGGGCGAAGAGATCGCCAACAGTGATTTCGTTCATTATCCGAAAGAAAAATGGTTCAAACCTGGTCCAAAAGATTCTCTGCCAGAAGGATTGATGGATGATTATCTCCTCGAACTTTACAATCCTGAAGGCGAACTAAAAGCATCTCATCTCATCGATACAAATTCTGGAAATAAAAAACGCGGTATCTGTGCCGTTCCCTATGTCCGTCAATCAGACAAGGAAACGGTTTATATTCCGGTGAATCTGATCGGAAACCTGTTTGTGTCAAACGGGATGAGTGCCGGCAATACCATGTATGAAGCACGCGTTCAGTGTCTTTCAGAAATTTTCGAGCGCGCTGTAAAAAATCAGATCATCCTTGAGGAAATCACTCTTCCAGATGTTCCGGCTGAAGTCCTTGCTCAATTTCCAAAGATCGTCGAAGGCATCAAGAAACTCGAAGCAGAAGGATTTCCGATTGTGGTGAAAGATGCTTCCATGGGCGGAAAATTTCCCGTCATGTGCGTAACTTTAATGAATCCGAAAAACGGTGGAGTTTTCGCTTCATTCGGCGCTCACCCTAAGTTTGAAGTCGCGCTTGAAAGAAGTCTCACGGAACTTCTTCAGGGACGAAGCTTTGAAGGTTTCAATGTTCTTTCTCCTCCGACGTTTAACCAGCACGCTATTTGCGAGCACAATAACCTCATCGATCACTTCATTGATTCAACTGGAGTCATTTCCTGGAAGTTCTTCAGTGAAAAAGCTGATTTTGAATTCTCTCAATGGGATTTCTCAGGAACAACGGAAGAAGAATATAATTACCTGATGGATATTTTGAACCAGCTGGAAAAAGAAGTGTACATTGCGGACTTTGAAGAACTCGGAGTCAAGGCTTGCAGAATTCTTGTGCCGGGGTATTCTGAAATTTATCTTCCGGAAGATTTGATCTGGGACAATCACAATAAAGCTCTGGAGTTCAGAGAAGATATTCTGAATCTGCATTCGCTCAATGATAAGGCCCTTACAAAGCTCGTAAAAAAACTCGACGAAAGCGAACTCGACAATTACACGAAAATTTCGGAATTGATCGGTATTGCTTTTGATGAAAATACTGTCTGGGGACAACTGGATATCGGCGAATTAAAATGCCTCTCTCTTCTTGCTTTAAAGCGTTTTGAAGAGGCTAAAGACTATGTTGAAATGTTTATGACTTTCAATGACAACTCTAATGCTCGCAGGGCCTTTTATCGCGCTTTAAATGCAGTGATCGACATCACTCTGGATGAAGATCTGGAGCTGAAAGATTATATTCCAAATCTTACACGCATGTTTGGAGCGGAAACGTTGAACAACGCAATCGGCACAGTCACTGGCGAAGTTCGTTTCTTTGGCCTCACTCCGACAAATTTAAAACTGGAAGGCTTAGATAAACATCTGCGATTGATTGAAAGTTATCAGAAACTGCAGGTTGCAAAGAGAAAACATTCCGTTTTATAATTTTCTGAATGAATTCTCAAACCAGTCAGTTGCCTTTTGAAGTCGTGATAGAAGTGACTTCACTTTGCAACTTCAATTGCACCGGTTGCTTTAATAACTCTTCATTCGCTGAATCGGGAAGAGAACATTCTCACACACCTGAAGACACTCAACGCATAAAAACCATTATTGATTCCATCGCTGAAGCGGGCATTAAAACAGTCCGCTTTACCGGCGGAGAACCACTTCTTCGAAATGATCTTCCGGAGTTGTTTGAGTACGCCAGGAAGAAAGGGCTCATCATCAGGCTCAATACAAATGCGAGCCTTATCGATAAAAAGAAAGCAGAACTTATTCATGAATTTGTCGATGATGTACTCATTTCATTCAACGGCTACGACAATGAAAGCGATGAAGCCTGGACTCGCTTGAAAACATCCTTTACGAGAAAAATGAGCGGACTTTCTTTGCTGAATCCGGACAAGCTCTCCATTCGGGCCGGAACCGTTTTGACCTCGGCCAATATCATTCACCTGGAAAAAATTTTTGAACAGATCAAACGTTCTCCAGTTACTCAATGGGAAGTCTACAGACCGGTCACCCCGACAATCGTAGAACCTCTCAAGGAAGAAATAGGAACCGTTGTCGATAAGCTCATTCAATTAAGCGTGAAGTTCAAATCGGTTGTTAAAATAGCCAATGCCATTCCTTTTTGTATTCATGACCGCGAAGTCATGAATGAACTTTGTCTTGGAGCTGTTGCCGATGACGGACATTCCCGGATGGTGGCCGATCCTCGTGGGTTTTTAAAGCCTTCCTACTTTATCAATGAGAATCTGGGCGCTCCGGAACATATTCTTGAAGGCTGGAATCATCCGTTCATGAAATCCATGCGCGAATTGAAGTTTGTTCCCGAGAAATGCCATGGTTGTGCGTATCTGTCGAAGTGCAAAGGGGGATCGCGATTCAAAGCTCACAGTGTTTATAAAAGCTACAGTGCCCTTGATCCATTGATGGTTTTGACCTGAACCGGCACCTTGTATTCTATTTCAAATTCAAGACTTTTCTTCTTGAGATCTTTCATTGCGCCTGGAGCTTTTAATCTTTCTTTCCAGGCCTTTTGCGCTTTCATTACTAAATCATTTGAAGAAGAAAGTTCGATTTCTGCAGTAGCACTGGCCATGACAACAGAAGGCACAATAAATTTTCCATTTCCAAATACCCAGTCAGCATATTCCTGATTTGGTTTTCGATAATTGAGAGAAGTTTCGATGATAAGTTTAGTCGTAGAAGCTGGAAACCTTTTTAAGGAAATTTGATACTGAAGTTCATCATATTCACGCGGATTAATTACATGTTTTTTATCCATGACGAATTTCCATGAGCGATGTCTGTTGGTTCCGATCGGTTTTTTATGTTCATCGAAGGGAAGGATCCGGTAGATTTTTTTGACATTATTTTTAAGATAGTTTTTTGAATCCAGTTCGCCGTTACTGTAAAGTTTTTTTCCATTCTGATCTTTAATCAATACTGCCGGCCAGGCTTCGATCAAATCTCCTTCGGGCCCAGAAGGAAACATATGTCCGACGCCGATATTGCCGATCCTGATTGAAAACATTAGTGGAGAGGAAGAATTCATTTTTTCCGGTGCAATAATTTCCATGGCCATTTTTTTGTCGGCCATAAATTTCTTAGTATCATCGAATTGCTTTGTTTCTTTATAGAGAGCTGCCATCGACAAACCAGCTGAGATGAAGCGGTGATCGGCGACGGTTCCTTTTTTTTCACCGGAAACATCGTCATGAGAAACAACCTGAGGCATATGGCAGTCCTGGCAGGTTTTTGCTTTTACTTTATCCGTCCCGCGGTTGTACGGTCCTTCCTGCCAGCTGGTGTATTGAAGGCGATTGTGACAGCCAAAGCAGTACTCTGGTTTGCTGTACATGGAATTGCTGTAATTTTTTTTGTGATTTTCAGGTTTCAAATTAATAATTGAATTATTAAAAAACACTGCCGTTTTATTTTGGGACTCAAAAAGCTTATCTGATGATTTGTTCAAATCGTAAGAAAACATTCCAGCGCCTGGATTGATAGTGATGTGATCGATGCGATGGCACGAAAGACAGGAGATTCCTTCTTTGTTTTTAAGCGGTCTGAGCGTATCAGGTGAAACATTTCTGGTGACAGCATTGACCGGTGCGTGGCAAGCGACACAGCGGTTGAGGTTATAGAGTTTGTTTTTATTTCCCACTTCTTCTTTGAGAATCAGATTCATCGATGCAAAAACAAAATTGTTTGGAGTGTTCTTATGTGTGGAGGAAGACCACTGCTTATAGATATCAGCGTGGCATTGAGCACATGATTCTGAGTCGGAAAACAGCTTAGCTTGTTTTTGATAAGTGATGATGCTTTTTTTCCATTTTAAGTCCAGATTGTATCCGGATAAAAACAAAATCAGAAAAAGGCTTGTCGTGCACACACTCACAAAAAGAACAATTCGTTTTATCATTGAAACAAAAGCCGTCTGCTGCCGTTGTGATAATCCCTGAAGGACAAACTTTACAATAAAAATAACATAAAAAATAAGAGCAAATATCCCTGCGTAGGACGACCACAAATGCAACTGCCATTTGAGTGGCGTTTTTTTATTCTCGATAAAAAGCCAGGTTCCTGTAAGAGCTGATGTGAACAGGAACAGGAAAGTTCCCGCCCCAAGCAAATCAAATTGGCGACGAAAAAGAATGTCGGAAAGTTTCCGGTAACGCCAGTGACGAATGAAGAAATAAATTGTGGACAGCCAGATAAAGTTGCCTAAGAGAAAATGGCCAAGCAAAAGCATGAGATCAACATGATTCATTGAATTTCGGAAATAAAGCCAGGTTCCCGAAAGTGTTTCAAAGGCAAGCAAAGCAAAACCTAATCTGAAAAAACGATTTTTCCAGAAATGCCTTGTCTCCATCGCTCGAAGCGAAGCAAACACTCTTTGACGATCTTTACTCATGAGAAAAATGTAACGGTTCTTTTTTCAGATGGACATGACTGTCGTCATCTTTTGGCGCACTAAAAAAGCTTTTAAGTTTTTCTGAAATACAAGAAGCGGTTGTGGCTTTTGCTTACTATTACCTACATCTTTGATGTAGGTAATAGTTAGTTTTAAAAAGGGGTGCTTTTCTTATTCAACTTCAATTTTATAAATTTGATAGATTGAAATTAAACAAGTGACGTTTTTAGACGATTGTTCATTGCAACTTCCACCGCTGCTTTCATAAGCTAGTGTCATTGTGAAATTATTTGTCCCAATTGTATTGGCCACTGCTTCTTTTGCGGTATTTACAATAACAGGAGCAACAACTGTCAAGTTAGGAAAATGCCCACCAATTAAAGTTCCAAAAATTGGTTTAGTGAATATTTTAGCAGGAGCCGCAACTAAAACATTATTCTGGACGTCTATAAGATTAACAGCAGAATTACCCACAAATTGTACTTTAAATAGAAGAGGGGATTGCGCGATCTTTTCATCTTTCAAAATAGTTTCTTTTCTCTCGCTATCCAGAGTGTAGACTTGCAACACTCCAACATCCGCTTTAGCAGGTAATGTTTGGAATGCCATTTTACCAAGTTTGGTTGTTGGGTGAACTGTAGACGTTGCATATTTCACAAAATATGTCGTCGTAGCAAAAGCGTTGGAAATGAATAAAAAAGTCATTGATGCGATAAAGTTTTTCATAGTGCCTCCTGAATTTGTTTAGAGAAAACTACGATGAAACCTTATTGTCTTCAAGATAAGATTTCTTGATACAGAAGTTGCTGTAAAACTTTCAGGGATCTAAAATTTCCAGGCAATAATTCGCGATTTCTTCTGCCCTTGGGCCATGTCTAATGTACGAATAGAATGAATACGATGTTTTTTTAATTCCTCATAGATGAGTGGAACTGTGGTCGATTTGGAAACCAGGGTGCTGAACCACAAGCATTGTGATTTAAACTGCACGCTTTCTTCGATCATGTTTTTGATAAATTCCAATTCTCCGCCTTCGCACCAGAGCTCATTGTTTTGCCCGCCGAAATTAGAGGAATTTTTTCTCAAACCTAAATTGCGGTTTTTCTTTTCAGAGCCTGCGCGTGCTTCTTCAGCTGAAGAGTGAAACGGTGGATTGCTGATCGTGAGATGAAAGAATTCATCTTTTTTAATAATATTTTGAAAAATTTTTGTCTTATCGGTTTGCAGTCTAAGAGTAACTGAGGATTCCAGATCATTTTCACTTATAATTTTTTGAGCATTGGTCAATGCCACTTCATCTACGTCGGTTCCCACCACACTCCAGCCGTATTCACTGTGGGCAATTAAGGGATAAACACAATTGGCCCCGACTCCAATATCGAGCATTCTTATGTCAGCACCTTTTTTGTAATCGAGCAGCTCGGCCACGTGATGAATATAATCCGCACGTCCGGGTATCGGCGGACACAAATATCCTTTAGGAATGTCCCAAAAAGAAATCTGATAATAAAATTTCAAGAGTGCTGAGTTGAGGGCTTTGACAGCTGAGGGATTGGAAAATTCAATGGTCTCATTCCCGTATTTATTTTTGCTGACAAAAGAAGCCAGTGCAGGAGAGCTTTGAATTAATGAGTTAAAGTCATAGCCGGATTTGTGTTTGTTTCTTGGGTGCAGCCCCGGTTTTTCATTCATGATTAGTCCAGCTTCCAGAGCTTGCCATTACCTGCAATGAAAAATGAATCGTTGTTTGTAATTGTTCTGAGAATATTTCCGACCGTATAAGAGATTTCAAGTGTTGCACCGGCGATGACATCCTGCTGGGTTCCGATGTTGGAAATGGCCAGTAGTTTCGAAGAAGCATTTAAATCAAAGCCAAAGGCCACGTCGATGTTTCTCGCTGAAGCTCTGATTCCTGTGAGGTATTTTCCCTTGCCGTTCAGAGAGCCGTTGTACTGATAGCTGATGCTGTATACGAAAGAAATAACATCCATTCCAAGTGCATTGGAAAAAACAATTCGATAATGTTTTGAAACTGGAACAGTCCATCCCCCCATTCCGTGAACAGCGTAATCTGTTTCATTTGTTCGTGGAAGAACTGAAACTGCTGCCATCGGATTGTTGTTGACGACAGGCTTGCCTGCTTTAATGGCCGGCATAAGTTTTTCACCGATGGCGATCAGTTTATCGATAACCATGATGATGCCATTGGTTTTTTCAGCAGGAGCATTTTGGGGGCGTGGTCTTGCAGTGGCTGACGAGAGTTTTTTCAGCTCGATTATTTTTGCATTTAAATTATAAGGCTTGTGAGCATCGTTGTTGAATTCAAGAGCTTCTTCGTTGCTCAGTTCAGTCACTTTAATGGATTCGACATCATAATAAGGATCATTAGTCGCAGCTAATACCGTACTGCTGTAGAAGGAATTAGCAATCAGAAAAGCCAGAATGAGAATGGATGTCTTCAAAGAAATCCCCCAATGTGATTGATTCAATTTTCTTTTATCATTTCCAAAGGTTTTCCCGGGGGAGAGAGTAAATTTTACACGGCATTTTTAAACAAATTCCCTAAAAAAAATGCAAGCGCCCCTTGTGCTTTCTCAAAGAGACGCCATCTTATGAGCGAAAGGGATGGATAGAGGTTCATCCCATGGAACTGGAGGATCTATGAGAAGAGACAAAGCTAACAGACTTGTGAATTTTGCACTTAACGAGCTCCAAAGAATTGCTCCCGCTAATGCTGAAGTGAAAGTCGACGTTAGAGAAGAACCAAACGGCCGTTATCTGGCACAATTAAAAGTACTCGCTAATCACAAAGTTTTCTTTGCAAAAAAAGAAGGCGAATCCATGTATGAAAGTTTCCACAAAGCCATGAGAGCTCTTAAAGCTCAATTGGTGAAAGAGAAAAAGAACCTTAAGGCGCATGACCCCCTCAAATATCATGCAGCTTAAGTCATACATATAAAAAAGGCTCCTTTCGGAGCCTTTTTTTATTTCGAGAAATTTACAGTTAGCGGAGTTTGATTCAAAACGACTTCCCGCGAAGTGTTTTCAATCCCGGGGCCGGAAATATTTAAACGATACGTTCCGGGATTTAAAATTAAATCATAAGTCCCGTTGGGTTTTCCTTTATAAGTCATGTAATCGACGTAAGCATCACCATTTTTTCGTTGAACTGCAATCGAAAACTCGGTAACTGCTTTTCCATTGTTTTCAACTGCCCCGTGAATACCTGGTCCATCCATTCTGTCGAGAACGTATTGCCAGGCTTTGCGATTAAGAATGACTGTCGGTTCTCTTTTTGAGTAATCAGGTTGAAAACCATCGCTGCCTGAATTGACTTCAATAACGTATGGAAGAACCTGGTACTCAGCGTACATCCAGTCGATGTCGCCACCGTCAACAGAGTAGAGAGTTTCCCACGCTGTTCCTGGAGTGTAGCCGATTCGTTTTCCCATTTCTTTTCCGATGGGTTCCATGACATCCGCGTTCTTCGCGCGCTGGCCATCACAACCCAAAGGATAAATGACGAGTTCAGAATAGGAGTGATATGAAATATCAAACACCGGTCTGATCTCTTTAACCAGATTCATCATGACCTGCGTTTCAGGTTCTGAAGCCGGACTTGGTCCGCGATAATCCTGAGCTCCCTTGTAGCCGCTCGAACCGTTGCATGAACCCCACGCAAACGGATAATTGCGATTGATGTCTACGCCGTAATTTCCGCGCGCATTTTTTCTCCACATCGAATCGTTTGTCCAGACGATGTTGTTTCCATCGACGTTGAACATTGGAAGAACCCAGATGTCATTGGCATCTACCCAATGAGTGATCTTGCTGTCTTTTCCATAATTGGAAAGCAACGTTTCGATAATATCGAGCGCTATTTCAGGTCCCATAACTTCTCTCGCGTGGTGCATTCCATTGAAAAGAACTGCAGGTTTCTTTTCTGCTTTTCCACTCGAAATTTTTATCGCCCAGATCGACCGACCTTGAAGCGATTTACCCACAACTTTCAATTCTGAAAGGTCCGGGTAGCGATTGTGATAATCATTTAAGATTTGTTCAATTTCCTGAGGATTTTTATATTGAGCATCGGGTCCTCTCATGAGCGACTTGCTCATCGTCATCTCAACATCAAATCCCATTTCTTCAAGCTTTCTATATTCCGCTTCGTTGATCACAACATCGGCGGATTTATTTTTTATATCTATCCCCGCAACATCGAGATGAAGCTGATTCAATTTCCACATTCCAGATTTGTAATTTTTAAACTTAACCTTCGCAATCATTGTCGAAGGCATTCTCAAATCATTAAATGAGTTGGTGTGAGCATGATTCAAAGGAGAGTAGAGTGAAAAAAGAGCTGCCATTCCTAGCAAGGTTTTTTTGGTTTGAATCATAAATTCCTCCATGAATATTGATTCGAGACATAGGTTTTATTTTCTGCTCAATTAAATTTTTTTCCATTGATGTAATGAAATATGAGTTTTTAAATCTTACCGAAGTGCTTTGGTCGGTTTTCACTTGAAGTAAAATTGAGACAGGAAGTGACTTTTCTCATGTCAACTTTCTACGAATTTTCGTCGAAACGTTTATAAAATTACAGGATTATAAAACGTGAACCTACAGACGAAGATTCTTATTCCCTTAATTATTGTCTTTACACTCATGTCCGGAGTAGTGATCTGGATCAATTTTTCGAATCAAAAAAATTTCGTCGAAACCGTTATCGATGCTCAGGCCACTCAAACGGCTTATCAATATTTTGATTCTGTTAACACTATGATGATTACAGGGACCATGGATAACCGTGAAATCCTTCGCCATAAACTAATGGAGAATAAAAATATTCTCGATGCCCACATTGTTCGTAGTGAATCAGTGAAGAAACTTTTTGGCCCTGGTTTTCCCTATGAGTCTTCCAAAGATGAACTGGATGAACGCGCACTTAAAGGTGAAATTGTTAAAGTTATCACAGAAGATAAACATGGCCGCAGTCTTACTGTGCTTGTGCCTTTTAAAGCAAGCACAAATTATCGCGGAACAAATTGTATTGAATGTCATCAGGTTGCAGATGGAACGGTTTTAGGAGCTGCCCGCATTCAATTCTCACTGGCAGAAGTTGATGCCCATGTAAAAGAAAATGCAACTTACGTCGGAAAAATGCTCATCGGTCTGTTCCTTTTCGCTCTTGTTGTTGTTGTTTTCTTCTTGAGAGTGGTTGCCGTCAATAAACTGAAAAAATTCCATCGCAGCATGGAATACATTGCTCAGCAGCTGGACCTCACTCAAACGCTTTCTGAAAAAAGTTCGTCTGATGAAATCAGCAAAATGGCAAATGCCTTTGACCATATGATGGAGACTATTCGCTCTTCTCTGGGACAGGTCAAGTCTTCAACTGAACAGATTGTTCAGGGTTCGGATGAAATCTCCCGCTACACGAATGAAACAATCTCTGACATCCGCGAGCAGAAAGAAGAAACGGCCAATGTTGCTATGACATTGGGGAAAATGACAGAGTCATCCCGCAATGTTGCCAACAATACTCATCAATCGCAGGAATTTACCAACAACGTAGAAGCTGAAGTCAGCGATGGTGCGGAGAAAGCTTTCTCGGCCAGAGAGAAAATCAACAATCTCTACAAGCAGATTGAAATGGTTGCTCAGATTGCAGAGAAACTGGAGCAGGAAACTGTTCAGATTTCGTCTACAGTTAAAGTCATTGACGATATCACCTTGAAGACCAAGTTGCTTTCTTTCAATGCTTCGGTTGAAGCAGCAAGAGCTGGTGAGCACGGAAAAAGCTTTTCAGTTGTCGCCAATGAGATTGGTGATCTTTCCAATCAGACGAAACAGTCAAACCTGGAAATTGAAAAGGCTACTGTTCAATTGAAGACACTTATGCAGGAAGCAGTTGCCGTTATCCGTGAAACTAAAACTCTTGCAGAAGAAGGAAAGAATGAAGTGAATGTTTCCTACGATTCATTTAAAAACGTTTCTTCTGAAATGGCCAAGCTGAAAGAGGTAATGACAAACATTGCCCGCAGTACGCAGGAGCAAAGCGAAGCGACTAAAGAGGTTGAAAAAAATATCAATTCAATTATGGAGCTTTCAAACAAAACGACAACAGCTTCGGAAAGAATCGGCGAGGTGAGCGGAGACTTCAGCAGCCTCGCAAATCACCTCGATGAATTAATTAACAAATTTAAGATTTAATACAAGTCGTATTTTAGCAGGCGGCACTCCAGACTTCCGTTATAGAAAGTGTGGCGTTTGTTGGTCCCAAGCGAAATGGCCTTTCTGAGAAGCGGATTTGACGTGAACACGTATGCTCTGAATCCCTTAAAGTTCTGTTTCAGGTTTTCGCCGTAAGCATGATAAAGCGATTTTAACTGTTCTTCGTCGCCCATACGCTCTCCGTAAGGAGGATTGGCAATGACTATTCCAGGTGGCTCGTCCATCGGAGTAATTTTCGTGGCGTCTCTTTTGTTGAGAGTGACGATCTGCTGATCGATCATCGCATTGTGAAGATGCAGTCTCGTGGTTTCAAGTGCGCGTTCGGTAATGTCGAAACCAAAAAATTGTCTCGTCTGCAATTCGTTCAGAGCTGCAAGAGAGTGGTTATAGATGGCCTGGGCGCGTTCATTGAAAAGTCTTTCAGATTTTTTATCTGACATAAACCAGGGGTGCTTCAAAAAATCGAACACCGGAACTTTCTTTTCAATATACTGTCTGATTTTAAGATAAGTCGGCGCAACTTTTGCTCTAATGAGAATGCCTTCAATCAGAAATGTTCCCGTCCCGCACATCGTATCTGTGAAAATATCTTTTTCAGGATCAAAATCAGTTGTCATGATAATGGCTGCCGCCAGGTTTTCGCGCAGTGGAGCCTTGAGCGATTCTTCTCTGTATCCTCTGTTTGAAAGAGGATCGCCGCACATGTCGACCAGAATTCTGGCATTGAAAAGATCAGTGCCCGGTTTTCTTTCTACTCTTAGAAGGAAAGTAATGTCCGGTCTGCCGGTATCCACTGAAGGACGCTCGCCGAATTTCTCTCTGAAATTGTCGACGATTGCATCTTTCAGCAATTGAGAAAAAATCATTGAGTTGTTGAAATGTTCTTTAGTGTCGCGGTCAAAAAGTGTGTTGATTTTAAAAGTCTGATGAACAGAAAAAACTTTGTCCCACCATTTTTCTTTGGCGCGCGCATAGAGATCTTTTTCATTGGCAATGGTGTAAACCTGAATTTCTTTAAAAACTCTGGAAGCGACTCGTGAGTTGAGAAGAACGTCGATGGCTTCTTCCGTTTCAGCTTTAAAAGCTACGCCGCCTTTTTCCACTTCAATTCTGGAAATACCAAGATCGCGGATCTCTTTTTCAAGAAGAGGTTCAACTTCCCGCGGACAGGAAGCAAAGAATGTTGCTTGATCAAATTCTTTTGTTCCGTCGGCGTTGATTTTAGCTTTGGGAGTGCTTTTTACATCGCTGAACTTTTTGGGCTCTGGTCTTCTTCTGTCGTCTTTTTTGTAAGGCTGCTTTGCCATCGTGTTTTCCTATTTTTCCATTTGTCTCATGAGATGATAATCGCGCGCGCGAACGATAAGATCGCGATAAGAATTTTCCATCATCGGATTTAAATTTCTTTCTTTGAATCGTTTGATTCTCCAGAGAGAAATCGACATCAATCCAAGGATGATGGAATCATCCAGATGTTTTTTTTCTTCAGCGCTGAGTGGGCGGATTGATTCATATCCTGCCAGATAAGATTTGACCAGCGGTGAGATGATCCGGCCTTTTTCCAGGCAGGTCCCCGAAAGAGAAATGCCCAGGTCTAAAATATACTCGCCAATCCCGGCCTGCTCAAAATCCAGAACGGTGCTCAGTTGGTTGTTGTCGAATAAAGTATTGTCGTAATAGAGATCGCCGTGAATGATGCCCTTTTCAAAATTTACCGAGAGGAATTGTTCCAGTTTGTCCGGGAAAAAAAAGTTAAAGGCTTCGCGATAATCCTCAGGGCAGGCAGAAGAAAAAACATAGTCGCGGATTTCTTTAGGACCATAGCCGACGGCTTCATGAGGGCGGAGCTTTTGCATTTCCACTGGATCATGAGAAAGGGAGTGAAGCCGGGCGAGGGCCGCACCAACTTCTCTGCAGGTAAAATCCGATGGTCCCGGAGGTATGCCAGGAACGAAAGGATATAGAACACCGAAATATTTTCCGTACGTATAAACCAGACTGCCATTCATTAAAGAAATGGGCTTGAGCGAGAAAGGGTAGCCTCGCTGGTGAAGATAAAAAAGAATTTGCTGCTCATCTGCAAGCTGTAGTTGATTTTTATCATTGGATATTTTTAATAGCACCGTTTCAGATTTCAGATCCACTCTGTAGTTTGAATTCGAGATCCCCAGAGAGAGCGGAGTCAGTTGATTGACAGAATTCTTACCATAAAGCGAAAGAATCTCTTCGGCTTCTTCGGGAGTTATTTGTGTATAGCTTGCCATTGTTAATTACCTTGTCCCTCTCGGTAGAGAATGCTATATATTAGACCTGATTTATTTTATAGCAAAATCGTTAAACCACTAGGGGGAAAAATGGCCTTTACGGATTACAAAGTCAAAGATATGTCGCTCGCTGATTGGGGACGCAAAGAAATTCAAATCGCTGAAAGCGAAATGCCAGGTCTTATGGCGCTTAGAGCAGAGTACGGCAAAACAAAACCTCTTAAAGGTGCGAAGATTGCCGGATGTCTTCACATGACTATCCAGACTGCAGTTCTTATCGAGACTCTTGTAGAGCTTGGTGCAGAAGTTCGTTGGTCATCATGCAATATTTTCTCAACTCAAGATCAAGCTGCTGCGGCCATTGCTGCTGCCGGCATTCCTGTTTTTGCATGGAAAGGAATGAACGAAAAAGAATTCGACTGGTGTATTGAACAAACTCTTAAGTGGCCTGACGGATCGGGACTAAACATGATTCTCGATGACGGTGGTGACTTAACTGTTATGGTTCACCAAAAATATCCTGAACTGATCAAAAACATCCGCGGTCTTTCTGAAGAAACGACAACAGGTGTACACCGTCTATACGACATGATGAAAAAAGGCGAACTCAAAATGCCTGCTATCAACGTCAACGACTCAACAACTAAATCAAAATTCGATAACCTTTACGGATGCCGCGAATCACTTGTTGACTCTGTAAAAAGAGCAACTGACGTTATGGTCGCTGGTAAAGTTTGTGTTGTTGCTGGTTACGGTGACGTAGGTAAAGGTTCAGCTGGTTCATTCCGTGGATTGGGTGGACGAGTTATCATCACTGAAATCGATCCTATCTGTGCTCTTCAGGCAGCTATGGAAGGATACCAGGTCATGACGATGGATGAAGCTGCAAAACTTGGCGACATCTTCGTTACAGCAACTGGTTGCCGCGACGTTATCACTGGCAAACACCTTGAGATGATGAAAGACGGAGCAATCGTTGCAAACATCGGTCACTTCGACCTTGAAATCGAAGTTGCTTACCTCAACAAAAATGCTAAAAAAGTAAACATCAAGCCACAAGTAGATCAATTCATTCTTCCATCAGGAAAGAAATTAATCGTTCTTGCTGAAGGCCGTCTGGTTAACCTTGGCTGTGGAACAGGTCACCCTTCATTCGTAATGTCGAACTCGTTCACAAACCAGGTTATGGCGCAAATTGAACTTTGGATTAACCATAAAAATTATGAAAACAAAGTTTACGTTCTTCCTAAGCACCTTGATGAGAAAGTCGCTCGTCTTCACCTTGAGAAAATCGGCGTGAAGCTAGATACTCTAACTTCTTCTCAAGCTGAATACCTTGGGATTAAGCCAGAAGGCCCATACAAACCAGACCACTACAGATACTAAAAACGTTATGAAAAAAATTGTCATTGGTTCAGACCATGCAGCTTTTGAAATGAAGGAAGCCTTAAAAGGCTTCCTTCAATCAAAAAATTTAGAACTCATCGACGTGGGCACTTACTCCCTTGACCGCGCTGATTATCCTGATTACGCCAAGAAGCTGTGTCACGAAGTCATTCACCAGAATCTTGAAGGCATTCTTATCTGTGGATCTGGCATCGGAGTTTCGATGGCCGCCAACAGATTTAAAGGCATCAGAGCAGCTCTTTGTCGAAGCCCGCATGACGCTGAAATGTCCCGCAAGCACAACAATGCCAATGTCATTTGCCTTGGCTCCCGATTCAACACTCAAAAAGAAATCGAAGCGATTCTTGAATCGTGGTTCACCCACACATTTGAAGGTGGCAGACACAGTGAACGTCTTGCTAAATTTGAAAACAGTGGAGAAGAGTGTTGAAAGAAGTTCTGGGAAAATTATTAATCTTTGAAAGAATCATGTATCCGTTGCTGGCCGTATTTCTCGGTCTGGCCATTTACGTTTCTCATAATGACATCGCTCACTTTGAATCGCAAATGGCCGCAGACGACGGTTTCTTTCAATGGATGATTTTCTCGACATTGGTTTTTGCTGCGATCATGTGTTTTTATCGTGCCAATATTTTAAAACCTTTCCGCGGTGGAGTTTTTGCCACTTGTCTTATTATTGCCGGAATTGTTTTTCTTTGCTTTGCCTTTGATGAAATCTCCTGGGGACAACGCATATTTAACTTTGAATCGACTCCCTTTTTTGCTTCTCACAACACCCGACAACAGATGAACGTTCACCATCTGGTCATCTGGGGATTTCATTTAAACAATATCGTTTTCACTGTCGCAATCAAGATCCTGGCGACACTTTATTTTATTGTTCTTCCTTTCTTTTACACTAAACTTGAAAAAATCCGTGCTGTTGTGAATCGCTTTGCGATTCCTCTTCCGCGCTATACTCAAACCGGCGCCTACGTGATTCTGGCGGGACTTGTGAGCTTGATTCCCTCTGATCTTCGCTATGTCATTTTCGAATTCGGCTTTTACTGGATTCTGGTTCTGATGATGTACAATCCGCTCAATGATGAAGTGTTTTCGCGCATATCACTTGTTCGATAACGTTAACTTCAACTTTGCATTCAACATTTCTGAATAATTTAAATGCGCCTGTGCACTTTGATGGTATTCACCTGCAATAATTGGCAGAGGCTTGATCTCTTCTTTACTGAACACAACCATTTCAATTTTTTCTTTTTCCAGTTCCTGTCTTAAATCCTGCAGGTGTCTGGCCGCTTGTCGGGCCGTATAGGCCGGATTAAAGGAAACGATAAATCTGTTTTCTGGTGATGTTTGCGCCAGATAATGTTTTTTGATTTCAGCGAGCACTTTAGCCGTGAGGACGATGTGTTCATGATTAATTCTGGGTAAATTGGGAAAAAGAATTTCATTATAAGGAAGTTTGTTTAAAAAAAGATAAAACCGGGCGAGCCAGTAATCTTCAAAAAAACCAGCGTAACGAACTTTGCCCTCTTCGAGAATATAGCGGGGGGCCTGTTTACTCCAGGAAAGAAAGACTTTTGAGCCAATCACGCGGTCAAACAGATGGTGATGAAAATCGTAAATCATTATTCCCTTTCTGTTTTTTTCCAGCAAGGGATCCAGCTTATAATTTTCCAGAAAATACAATAAACTGCTCGGCCCTTCTCCACCGAGACCCATATTGATTACTTGTTTTGCCGGAAGCATTTGAGCAAAACGTGAGGGAAGTGTTTCTTCGTCCGCCACACCGACACCAAACATATTGGAATCCCCTGCAAGGATAAGGTGCTCTTTTGCTGAAGCTGACGTTTGGGTTTTTCTAAAACCGAATTTCCCCGTGTGATAGACCGTGGAATAAATTTTTTTCTGGCTAGATAGAAAAATCATCTGATCATAAACGACAGCGTCGTCATGAAAAACAAAAGGGTTGAAATGCAAATAATTCGGATCCGAGGGTGTATCGGGATACATAACAGTAACGGTTCTGCTTTTATCTTTATGAATAAAAGTATTTTTTTGAATAAGAGTTTTGGCGAAAGCGGGGAGCGAAAAAAACAGAATAAAAATTATTGCTGTTTTCATCATTCTTTTACAGCGATCCCAGCATCTTTTTTAAACGCAGTCTGAAAACTGCAAAAACAGCTTCGACAATAATCCCGCCGCCCATTTTTGACTGGCCGTCTCTGCGTTCGTAAAAAATGATCGGCACTTCTTTTATGCTCAGTCCTTTAACCCAGATTTTATAATTGAGTTCCAGCTGAAATGAGTATCCGTTGGAGATAATGCGGTTGAAATCCAGCGACTGCAGCGCTGTTCTCTTAAAGCATTTAAAACCGCCAGTCGTATCAAAGACCGGAATGCCGGTAATTGCTCGTGTGTAAATAGAAGCGCAGTAAGAGAGAAGAAGCCTTCTGAACGGCCAGTTGATGATTCTGATGCCGTCAATATAACGGGACCCGATAACGAGATCATTCGACTGAGCAGCTTCCAGAAGATCGGGAATTTGTTTTGGGTCGTGTGAAAAATCGCAGTCCATTTCGAAAACATATTCGAAACTTTTTTCCAGGGCCCATTTAAAGCCAGTAATGTACGCCGTTCCCAGACCCAGCTTTCCTCTGCGTTCAATCATATAAAGAGTTTTAAAATCATTTTGCAGGCGTTTTACGACCTGAGCTGTGCCATCCGGTGATCCATCCTCGATGATCAAAATTGAAAGGGCAGGATAGAGCCCGAACAGAGTGGTGATCATTTTTTCAATATTGTCGATTTCGTTATAGGTCGGAATAATGACCAGTGTTTTTTCAAATGGCAGAGACATAAATTGATTCCATAATTTTAAATTTTAAAAATTGTATCATTTTGGAATCAAAAATGTCTCTTGAAAGTTTTAATTTCCGGCCGCAGTCGCCTGGGCCGGAGGATCGACTTGCAGAAGTCTTCTTCCTGAAAGCTGGTAACGAAGCGAGATAATTTCGAAAATCGGCTTATCCGCTTTTGAAACTTGCGCCGCTTGTCTTTCAGCTTTTTGAGCAAACTCCAGAATTTTTCCGGGAGTTGCGGCATTTTTCTGGTTAGGGTTCAACTTGCCCAGAAAATCGTTAACGTCACTCTTCTTTTCCGGTTTCCGGCCCCCGATGCCAAGTCCGTTTCCACCGGAGAAATCGACGATATTGGATTTTTTGCCTGAATAAGATGAAAGATCAATGGCGGCCGGAGTACCGAGGCTCGCCACTTTTGTTTTTGCTTCGGCCATCGCACCTGCTGGAGGAGGATTGAGGGCCATCAGTCTTGCGGCATTGCCCGGTATTCCTTG
>DJVH01000037.1 GCA_002440825.1 Bacteriovoracaceae bacterium UBA6261
GGGGGAAGGGTGTTTTCATCCGCAGTATGGATACCTCAATCGCAAACCAGTCATCAGCGGTGTTTCGGCTCCTGTTGCTGAAGTGAAGAAAGAAGAAGCTGCACCAGAAGCTCCAATGGCTGAGCCGCAATTGAAAACCTTCAATGCCGTTGAGACGAGCATGGTTAATTGCGAGAAGGGAAATTATTTTGATATTTTTTGCGGAAAGCAGAAAGCTCAAGGGAAATTTGCTGAAATCGAAATTTGGTTTGATGTTTCTTCATCCTTTCGTTCGATTGATTACAACCGCGATCCGAATTTTTGCAACAGACGAACTTTTCTTACGAAAGTGGTGGAGAGTTGCAAAGATAAAGTGAGCGCTTATATTTACAATACATCACTTAAGCAAGCGGGCGATTTATCCAGCGTCTGTTTGTCTCACGGAAGTAACGATGAAGGAAAACTTCTTCAATGGATCAAAGATTCGCAGGCAAAAACACTTCTTATTGTGACGGATGTTGATGAAATGTCCAAAGGAATGCGCGATTTTTTGGACTCAAAAGGTGCTAAGTACATTGGAGAAATGAAGCCCTTCACCTCGACTGATCTGGCAAACTATGCTAAAGAATTCTCTAAGGTTTGCAAAAAATAAAACAACAATGACTAAAAAAGTTTTCTCTGAACTCATCAACTGGTCTGCTGATCAGTATTCCCATTTGCCATGGAGAAAAAAGCGAACGCTTTACGGCACGCTCGTGTCTGAAATTATGCTTCAGCAAACGACAGTGGGAACCGTTCTCAATCACTTTGAAAAATTCTTGAATGAGTATCCAACCATTTTTGATCTGGCAAAAGCTTCAGAAGAAGAGGTTTGCATTTCCTGGAAAGGTCTCGGTTATTACAGACGCGCCCGCAATCTGAGAAACCTTGCCGTTCAGATTGTTGAAAAATTTAATGGTGAAATCCCGACGGACCTTGATTCTTTGATGAGTTTGAAAGGAATCGGCCCTTATACGGCCAATGCGATTATCGCAATCGGTGGTGATAAGAAAGGCCTGGCGGTCGATGCGAATTTAGAGCGTGTCCTTGCCCGTTTTTACGGTGAGAAGATCGAGAAAGGGGCAAAGCTTCAGCAGAAGTTTCACAATGATTTTAAAAACGGTTTAATCGTTTCTGAAATGAAAGCGCTCAGCCCTCGCCAGCTGAACGAAGCCTTTATGGATCTGGGGCGCATCCTATGCCAGGCGAGAAAAGCGTCCTGCACTTTGTGCCCTTTAAAAAGTGAATGCGTAGCTTTTAAGGCTGGAAGCCCTCTGGCGTTTCCCGTTGAAGGCGAAAAAAAGAAATCAGGCGATCTGTTTATTAAACTTCTCAGAGTTGTCGTTCGTGAAAAGAAAAAAATTCTTTTTTATCAAAAACGCGACAGTGAATGGCTGGCCGGGCAGTGGGAATTGCCAACGTTTATTCTTGAAACCAATGATGAAAAGCTTTCTCAATATCCTAAAGTCAAAGCGAAGAAATCTTTTCTGGATGCTCACAAAATAAAAACGGGAATCACCAAGTACTCCATTGATAACCATATTGTTGAAATGTCTCTGGATGAATTTAAAAAGATGACGACGAAAATCGATATTGATTATGAGTTCAAAATCCACAATGAGAAGCTGAATCTTTCAACGACTTCGATCAAAGCTCTGAAAAAAATCTGCTAAGGTGCCAGCAGACTTGCCGGCACCAACATTTACCTAATTTTTACTGCAAAGAAATTCAGTGTGTCCTGAGAGAATATCAGTTTTATGTTGCTGATGATAAACGCTCACTTCCAGAATTTCATTGACTGAAAGAGAGGCTGCTTTTTCAGCATTAAAAAGTAGAGCAATGGATAAACCATTGTTTGTCTTTCCTGCAAAGGTAGCTACAGATTCCGTTGATTCACCTTCCTGGTACGAAAGTTTTTTCGTTCCTTGAGCAAGAACAGAGGAATCAGCAAGAAGAGCTGTCAGAGAAGAAGTACGAAGATCTTCAGAGACTGTCAGTTGATAAACGGCGTGGCTGTTTTGATCGTTGCAGATCAATTTAGTTTCAGCAGCGAAGACGTTCGAAGTTACGGCAAGAATAAAAAGAGCAGAAAGCATTTTCATATTTATCTCCTGAGTTATTTCCAATTGGTTGGGGGCACGTCCTGGCAGTAGATTAATAAACCATCTTTCTGCAGAGGAAAAGCCTGTTTATCCAGATATGCAGTCAGAAAAAGCGCGCCTCTTTGTAGCGATATATATTTTTTTATTAAGGGCATTGGGTCCGGTAGACCTGCTTGGGCAGCTTCAGCTCTTCTGGTCTGGGAAAGTTTTAGGGAATAGGCGATTGATTCAAGAAAATGTTTTGTTAAGCACTGTTGATTAGGAATTGTTTCAAGTTCATAAAGATCTTTTGCGACGAGATCGTAGGCATCCTGAAATTTATTTTGATCCATTAATTTTTTCAATGAGTCTGAAAGAGTTTTCCGATCATAGTTATAAAAAGTTTTGGGACGGAGTTCTTCCGGTGCACGCTCCTGAAACTCTGGAAGGTTGTCCATGGGAGGGACTTCTTCACATAATACCGGGATATTGTGAGCATGATAAAGTTTGGCTTCTTTTTCGATCGAGTGGACAAAAAGTTTGGAAATTTTTTCCAACGTAATCAGCGTGTAGCTGAGTTTTTCCGAGTCATGATCTGAAAGTTTAGAATAGATTTTTGCCATTCGCTTGTTGTGAGCAATGGCTTCGCTTATATGCTTTTTGATAGCGAAATCGCACTCACTGGCCTGAGCTGTTCCGAGACAGATTAATGCGATCAAAAGGAGCCTTTTCATAGGGCTGAAGTATAGCAATGATCTAAATGAGAAGGGGAAAGTGTGAAGAAAATACAAGGGAAAATCGAAAAAACCGAGAAAAGGTGTAAGCCGGATTCTGTTTTGAACCATCATTCATCTAGGCCTGCCATTGCTGACAGGCTCGAGCACCCTACCCGCTAAGTCTCAGAGGTGGCCCCTCCTAGAAAGCTGTTGCCAGCGATCGTCTTAGCCTATTTGGGCTTGCACCACGTAGAGTTTACCTGATTTCACTACAGCATTACCTGTACATCCTTTCTGTTGCACTTGTCCTCACCTCGCGATGGACGGGCGTTACCCGCTACGTTGCCATGTGGTGTCCAGACTTTCCTCCCGTCCTGATATTGCAATCAAGGCCAGCGATGGTTTCCTCTTCTCGGTATACTGCTTATAGCTAGAATCTTACTGGATGTAAATGTTCCGCTAATTTATTTATATTTATCTATATCTCATATAAAAATTTTCAAATATTTTTTTTTCTATATGTCGGACATAATAAATTATTATCCTCGTCCCCTTCGATCAATTTTCGAAAAATTTTTCGTTAAACTATTTAATTTATTTTTTTTTACCGGAGCCTGTTTTGAAACTAGCCCTTCGTTTTATTTTACCATTGTTGTTTTTACTTAGTCTTATTGCATACGTGATTCTCCCGCTGGTGGACAGTCTTACTTTGCAGTGGTTTCAGAAAGATCTCGCTCTTCGAGCGAAGCTGATTGCTAGGACCATCGAATCGACCATTGCACAGAATAGGGGGAGTGATAAGGAAAGCATCGTCAATATTTTTGAAGAGTTTGCTAAGGATGAACGGCTCCTGGCGGTAGGTTTCTGCAATTCAGAAAATATTCTGGAAGTACATTCTTCAAGATTCCCACCAAGGTTATTATGCAAAGATAAAAGTGAGACGTTGCAATATCTGACAGAAGGGCCGGTTCACGTCATGTACTATCCTGTCAATTCGATTGAATCTATGAAGGGTGATCTTGTCGTTGTTCACGACATGAGTTTTGTCCAAAAGCGAAGCAAACTGTCTCAATATTATATTTTGTTGTTCTTTTTTTCTCTTACCTCAGTATTAATACTCATGACAGTCGTAATAGCTCAATTAAGCTGGCGTGACTGGATGAAAGGAATCCGGGCATTGATTAAGAGCGATGGGCTATTTTCACTCAAGTCTTTAAAAACATCTTCAGAATTTACTCACATTGCCAAGGACCTTCGTTTATTTGTCAGAGAGCTCGAAAGAGAAAGAAAAATCAGAGACGAATCACAATTATCCTGGGCTCCTTTTACACTGAAAGAAATTCTGCAGAAAGAGTTGTCGGGAGATGAAATTCTCATTCTTTCAAATCGCGAACCATATATTCACACAAAGAAAAATGGGAATATTGAAGTTGTTATACCCGCAAGTGGTCTCGTTACAGCTCTCGAGCCTATTATGCGCGCCTGTTCAGGAACTTGGATTGCACATGGTAGCGGTAATGCAGATAAAGAGGTCGTTGATAAAAACGATCATGTCAGAGTTCCACCTGATAATCCAAGCTATAAGATCAGACGTGTCTGGCTTTCAAAAGAAGAGGAGAACGGTTATTACTACGGTTTTTCCAATGAAGGGTTATGGCCACTTTGTCATATCGCCCATACTCAACCAATTTTTAGAACAGCGGATTGGGAAATGTACAAGGCCGTTAATGAGAAATTTGCAAAAGCAGTAATAGAGGAAGCGAAAACTCCTAATCCGGTGATTCTAATTCAGGATTACCATTTTGCACTGGCACCTAAACTAATTCGTGAAAAGCTGCCCAATGCCACCATTATCACTTTCTGGCATATTCCGTGGCCGAATGCTGAGTCCTTTAGCATCTGCCCCTGGAGAGAAGAAATACTGCAAGGATTGCTGGGAAGTAGCATCCTTGGCTTTCATACACGTTTTCATTGCAATAATTTTATCGAAGCTGCAGACAGGTTTCTAGAATGTCGAATTGATCGCGACTCTTCTCTTATCTCTTATAGAAGAAAGATCACAGCCATTGAATCTTATCCCATTTCCATAGAGTGGGCTCCTGAAACTCTAAAAAAAATACCACCTGTGTATCAGTGCAAATCCGACATCCGCATGAAAAATAACATTTCTGTGGGAACAATGATTGGTATTGGTGTCGACAGACTCGATTATACAAAGGGAATTATCGAAAGGTTCAGAGCTGTTGAGAGATTGTTCGAATTGTTTCCAGAGTATATTGGCAAATTTACCTTTATTCAGATCGCTGCACCCACGAGATCCGCTATTAAGCAATATCGTTACTTCGAAGAAGAAGTCAAAGGTATCGCCCGGGAAATCAATGCGAAATACTCTTCAGAAAATTATGCACCCATTATATTGCTTGCTGAACATCATGGTCCAATGGAGGTTTTTGAATATTTCCGAGCTTCTGATTTATGTTTTGTGAGCAGTTTGCATGATGGAATGAATCTTGTGGCGAAGGAATATATTTCTTCTAAAGAAGATGAACAAGGCGTTTTGATATTGAGTCAGTTTACCGGAGCATCAAAGGAATTGACAGAGGCACTGGTTGTGAATCCTTATGATATTGACCAATGCGCCCGAGCAATAGAAGTTGCATTGAGCATGCCCATTTCCGAGCAAAAAGAAAGAATGCGTTCAATGAGAGCACACGTGCAGGAAAATAATGTTTTCAGATGGGCCGGAAAAATGCTGATCGATGCAGCCAAGCTGAGACACCGCAAGCGTATTTTAGAACGAATTCAACGCAGTAATTTAGAATAGGAAGAAATGTGGAATATATATTGTCAGAAAAAAATAAGTTAATTCTGCAAGAGTACGCAGACAACAATACTTTGTTTGCGTTTGATTTCGATGGCACTCTTGCTCCAATTACTGATTTTGCTGATCAAGCTTGCCTGTCTGAAGAAATTGCATTGGCCATGAACAAGCTTAGTTTAATTGCACCGGTAGCAATCATTACAGGCAGAAGCATTGCTGATTTAAAATCTAAAATTTCATTCAAGCCTGCCTTTATTGTTGGTAATCACGGTGTCGAAAATGAGGACACGGAATTAACAGTGAAAGAACCATCTAGAGATATTGAAAACTGGCTTTTGTACATTCAGGAAAATTATTCTGACAGATTCGACGAGCTGGGCATCGAATTGGAAAATAAAATGTATTCCTTATCCTTACATTTTCGTCGTTCACCCAAAAAAATAGATGCTGAAATGATATGTATGGAAATTGCCTCAAGATTGAATAATGCAAAAATAATTCAGGGGAAAATGGTGGTAAATATTGTTCCTTCAACAAGTGAAAACAAAGGCGATTCTTTTCTGAGACTTCTCTCAAGAGGGAATTTTCAACGCGGCTTTTATGTCGGTGACGATGTTACCGATGAAGACGTGTTTAAGCTTGGTCTTAAAAATGTCTTAACT
>DJVH01000096.1:0-100759 GCA_002440825.1 Bacteriovoracaceae bacterium UBA6261
CAACGGTCACAACGGCGACAACGGATCAAACGGTGACAACGGATCAAACGGAGACAACGGATCAAACGGTGACAACGGGTCAAACGGTGACAACGGGTCAAACGGTGATAATGGATCAAACGGCGACAATGGTTCTAACGGTGAAAACGGAACTAACGGCGACAATGGTGGAGACACTCCGAAACCTGAAAAGCCATCTACTCAACTTGAATACAAAGTTAAGCCACTTGGCCTTTTCTACTATGATGCCATCACTAGAATTTTCAATCTAACTCCAGATGTTGATGCTAAAGCGGTTAACACTCTTGAAGTGAACAAATTCGAAAAAGGATTCAAAGTTCAGAAGTTCTGGACTGTTCTTGGCGGGCTTGGTGCTCAAGTACAATTCTACTTCTCAAATGCAACAGGTCTTCAGAACCTTCTAGGTTTCGGAATCGGCCTTGCACCTGTGAAAAACAAAACAGCACTTTTCACATACTTCGCAAAAGATACAAAAGAACTTAACCTCATTAAACGTCACATTCCTTGGCAAGCAGAAGATCTTTACGAGTGGTCTGTTGGCGACAGTGTATTCTATGAATCTGCTGGTGGTGTAGTGTTCGTAGCGGGCGCAGGCATCCCATTCCTTAAAGCGTCTACAACTGTAGCGACTCAAGGTTCATGGAGATTCTACGTTCAAAAAATCGACGATGAACGCGTTTACGTAAATGCAACTCGCGCTGAAACGAAATCTGCAGCAGCTTTCGCTGGTACAGTGGCCCTTTCAGTAGGTCAAGGAGCTCTTAAAGATGTAGGTCAAGGCTTCTCTTACGAAATCGATCTTTCAGATTTCGAAGCAGCTCGCGCATACGAAGATATGTTGAAAGGGAACGTTGTTCCTCTTCAAAAAATGGCAGCAGACGCTCTGAACCCATTCGTTCAGACTGTTGAAGCTAACAAAAATCTTCTTTCTGGTAAGACTAAAGCGTTCGTATTCGGTATTCCGTTCATGAACGTTTCAACTTCGAAGTCAAACTTCTACAGCGTTTCAAACGTGAAGAACCTTAAAGAAGGTCTTGTTGTTGATAACGAATACGGAATCTACAGCAGAGAAGTTATTGGTCGTTTACTCAACAGACACAAAAACAGAATTAAGTCTTTCTACGGTGGTGTAACTAAAGTTACAGATAAAACAAACAAACTTGTTTCTGTAGATAACAAAGTTCAATTCTCTTGGTTCTTCGAAAAAGACCATGGCGATTCAAAATCTCTAAACAATGCAGTTGAAGACGCGATTCAGGATACTGGTCTTGACTACCTAGCGGTAAAAGCACCAGCTTCTCAAGACCTCGGTTACATCAACGTTAACCTAAAAGTTGAAGCTGATACGAACTTCACAAAAGCACTTGCAGGCGCTAACAAAGCAGCGATCTTTGCAAGAATGCAAAAATCTCTTGTGAACTCAATCGACAGCTACTTCAATAACGGTGACAAACACAATCTTTGTGTAACTACAGATACTGACTGTAAAGCTCAGTACGCTGCTGAGTCTCTAAAAGCTCTTGGCAAAATTAAAGATCTTTCTGAAACTCTTGCTGCGAACTACGGCAAAGACAACAAGG
Source organism: Bacteriovoracaceae bacterium UBA6261 (assembly GCA_002440825.1). Lineage (GTDB taxonomy): Bacteria > Bdellovibrionota > Bacteriovoracia > Bacteriovoracales > Bacteriovoracaceae > Bacteriovorax. The sequence continues at coordinate 1,602 of DJVH01000096.1, forward strand.
CGTTCGCTCAAACTTACGCTAAGATCGGTGAACAAGCTTGGACGAACCAATTCGTATTCAAAGCAGTTCTTGATCAAATGAGATTCTGTGGAAGCAATGTTGTGTACGAAGTTTCGGGTGAAAAAATCTCGAACTACCAGTTACAAAACGTAACTTCTCTAGACACAGTAATGTGTAAATAATTTCTAAATAAAGAGGGAGTCTTCGGACTCCCTTTTTTTTCTGATGCGGAGACATTTTGTGAAAACTTTATTTAAATTGGATTTGCGATCTCTGGCCCTAACTAGAATGCTTTTAGGCCTTCTCGCTTTTTGCGATATTTTCAATCGCATCGGTCAAATCAATGATTTCTATTCAGATAAAGGTATTCTTCCGAGATGGCTTTTGCATCAACAATTTCAGATCAGCTGGAGGGCAGGGCTGCTTGATTTAATCGGCGATCCTTCTTTTGTATTCATCGTTGCGCTTTTTGGTTTAATCGCTTCGTTTGCCATGATTATTGGACTTAGAACTCGTTTGAACGTTTTCCTGACCTGGCTTGTAATAATGTCCTTTCAGGCACGCTTTCCGGAAGCGAACCACGGCGGGGACAATCTGATGAGACTTCTTCTTTTCATGTCGATGTTTCTTCCGATGAATGCCTTTTTCTCTGTCGATCAAATGAAAAAGAAAACTGAAGTTCACAATGTGGAATACTTCAGCGTTTTCACAGTGGCTTGGTTCTGCCAGATTTTCTATATGTATTTTTTCACGTTCTATTATAAGTGGGAGCCGTCGTGGTTCCGCGATTATGATTCTGTTTATTATGCGCTTTCATTGGATATGTTTACAACATCACTAGGCAAGGCCTTGTTGAATTATCCTTTCCTGATGAAGTTCAGTTCGTTTTTTACAATGTGGCTTGAGGGGCTTGGATGTTTTCTGTTGCTCATTCCTTATCGCAGAAATTATTTTGTTTCTTTGGCGATTTTACTTTTCGTCGCTCTTCATGGAGGTATCTGGCTTACAATCGTGCTGGGAAGTTTTCCGCCAGCGTGTCTTATTCTCTGGCTGGCCCTTATTCCTTCTCCATGGTGGGATAAAGCTCAGGCGCTCATTTTGAAAATGGTTCCAAATCTTTCAACAAAAGTATTTCTTCTCAAGCTTGCAGACAAGACTTGTGTGTCAGATATTAAATTAAAGCTTTCAAGAACAACGAAAGCTTTTGGTGTGTTTTTTATTATTCTTACTTTCGCCTGGAACCTGGAAGGCGCCGCTATTCTTCCTTCCTTTGACATCAAAAGCCCGTTCAACGAAGTCGTTTTTCTACTTCAATGGAATCAGCAATGGAATATGTTTGCACCGAAACCTATGAGAAATGATGGGTGGTGGATTGTGCAAGCGAATTTAAGAGATGGACGTCAGTGGGATATTCTCAATGATAAAGCTTACACGGAAGCTCGTCCCGAGAATCTCGCCGCTACTTATCCTTCCACTCAGTGGCGAAAGTTTATGACGAATCTTTACTCCAACCACAATGAAACTTACTTGCTCCAGTTCGGTAAATTCCTGTGCAGAAGATGGAATACAAGTGAGCATAATGGTCAGGACGTGCTGAACTATCAACTCATTTTCATGAGAGATTTGACTGCTCCTCAGGGACAAGCACCAAATCCAGTTCAAAAGCAAGTTATCTGGAACCACAATTGTTTCTAGATTTTATTTAATTCTTTAGAGTGAAAATTAAGCCACTAACAATTGTCTATAGATTGTTATTAATGGTTTTCAGTGAAACTTGTTTTTTTAAGACAGCGCCATAATTGACTAATTCAAAAAAATATCAGCTCCGATAGTGCGTTCAAATCAACAGAGACTTTAACGTCCAAGGGAGATGAATATGAACAAGTGGAGTCTGAACACGAAGATATTTTTGATCGTGAGTATCTTTATTATTGCCTGCATTGCGATCTCTTATGTCGGTGTTACACGCATGGGCTCAATCAATGATTCTCTTAACAATATTGTGGAAGTCGACGGCAAACGTTTAGAAAGTGGGTTAGAACTGCGGGCCAAATTCTTAAGTCTGATGATTGATGAGAAAAATTTTATACTCGAAGAAACAAGAGAAGGAATGGATAAAGTTGCAGAGAAATCTGTAAAAACCGATGAAGAATTGAATAAGCGCATTGATGAACTTTATCCCTTAGCAACGGAAGCAGGCAAGAAAACTCTGGATGAAATCAAAGCTACGAAACAAGAATGGTGGGTAAACTATAGGGCCATTCAAAAATTTTCAATGGCGTTGGATAATAAAAGTGCTTTTCACTTAAGTGTCACAAAAGGTCGACAACTGAGATTTAAAATGGAAGATCTCGTTACCCAAATCGTCGAAAGAAATAAAAAAAGAATGGCAGAGGCAGCTGGTGAGACAGATGTTCAATATGCCAATGCAAGAAATATCATGTTTCTCACTATTTTCCTGGCCATTCTCTTAGGAACGGCCATCGCCATTTACGTAATGAAAAACGTAAGTAAATCTATTGATCAGGTCATTTCGCATCTGACAGATAATTCTAATCAAGTAACTTCCGCCGCTCATCAGATTGCCCAATCGTCTGAAGAACTTTCGCAAGCAGCGACCGAACAATCGGCTTCATTGGAAGAAACATCAGCTTCTATCGAAGAAATGAATTCTATGGTTCAAAAAAATGCGGACAACGCCAAGAAAACTTCCGGGATTGCGGAAAACAGCAAAAGCAATGCTGGAAAAGGAAAAGAAGTTGTGCAGGAAATGATTGCCGCCATTCATGAAATTAATAAAAGCAATGAACATATCCAGGAATCCGTTGATGAGAGCAACAAAAAGATTGCGGAAATCGTTGATGTCATCACGGAAATTGGAAATAAAACAAAAGTCATCAATGATATCGTTTTTCAGACGAAGCTCCTATCTTTCAATGCCTCAGTAGAAGCAGCAAGAGCGGGCGAGCATGGCAAAGGGTTTGCGGTTGTTGCTGAAGAAGTCGGAAATCTTGCGGCCATGTCTGGAAATGCTGCCAAAGAAATTTCAACAATGCTCGACGACAGTATTTTAAAAGTTCAAGGCATCGTTAATGAAACAAAAACAAAAGTTGAACAACTGATCAAAGAAGGGAAAGCCAAAGTAGACAGAGGAACAAATATTGCTCAGGAGTGTGGCAATGTTCTTGATGAAATCGTCATGAACATCGGCAATGTCAATCAGATGTCAGAAGAAATTTCAGTCGCCTGTCAGGAGCAAGCACAAGGTGTAAATGAAATCACCAAGGCCATGGCCCAATTGGATCAGGTAACTCAAACAAACGCGGCAACTTCAGAAGAAGCTGCTCAGGCCGCTGAAGAACTTTCGGCCCAGGCAGAATCGCTGCGAACGATGGTTCACGTTCTGGTTGAAACCATCAAAGGAGCTAATCACAGTTCGACAACGGCAGTGTCTGTCATGACCACTGCCACCAAGGCCAGCGTGCGTGCGCCACAAAATGAAATGGCAAAAGTTCTTCCGATGAAAAAAACGCAAGCTACGTCCAAGGCGCCGTTGAAGAGTATGCCTATGAAAAAAGTCAGTGGAGATGTGATTCCTCAACATAACGATACACGTTTTGAAGAAGTCTGAGAGGATTTATGAATAGAGCGATTTTTGCCCAGCCGGAGCTGACCCTTTCAAAAGATGACTTCCTTTTTTTTAAGGAAGAAATTAAAAAACGCTCCGGCATTAATCTGTCTCAGTTGAAAACAAATCTCGTTCAATCCAGGCTTCGCAGCCGTGTTGTTCAGCTTGGGTTGAGCAGTTTTCAGGAATATCGACAATGCCTGCAGCGGATGCAGGCCAATGATCACGAATGGCAATTATTTATCAATCAATTAACAACAAATAAAACGGAATGGTTCAGAGAAGAAATGCATTTTCATTTTCTGGTCAATCATTTCCTTCCCCGCTGGGAAAAATCGGGCAAGGCGCATTTGAATGTCTGGTGCGGAGCCAGCTCAACAGGTGAAGAACCTTATTCTCTGGGAATGGTACTGCAACAATATTTTCAAGCAAAGCCGTTAAGCTTCTCCATACTCGCCACTGATATCGATACTACCGTTCTTCAGTTCGGTTCAAATGGAATTTATCCTAAAGTCGATCTGGAAAAAATTCCATCGCCCTATCATTCTTATCTGGATCGGGGAACGGCCGATATCATTGATTGGCTACGAATCAATCATAAGGTTAAAAACAAAATCACCTTTGAGAAATTCAATCTCACTTCAGAAGAGTATCCCTGGACAGGTCAGTTTGATTTGATTTTTCTTCGCAATGTTCTTATTTATTTTGATGAACATATGGTTCGGCATGTTTCAGAGCAGTGTTTTAAGGCGGCGGCACCAGAGGCTGCGCTCTTTATCGCTCATTCAGAATCACTTCAAAATCTAAAAACGTCCTGGAGCTTCAGGGAACCATCGGTTTATAAAAAAGGTAAAGCTTTACATTGGTAAAGCGCCCGCCAGTTTACTTTTATTGAAAACATATTTGCCGTCGTAGTTCCCTGGCGCTGGGTTAAAAATTTTCACAGCTCCATTAGTCACCAGAACATTTTTAGCAACCAGTTGCGCTTTGGGCTCGGACGCGCGTACAGAGATGACGACACCTCTTTTTTCCAGATAGCTTTCAATTCTTTTGCGTTCTGCTTTAGTGATGAGATAACCGACGATCAAACCCGCAAGAGCTCCGGCGTTTATACCAATACAAGCTCCGGCAACGCCACTCAGGAAAGCTCCCACTTCAAGCCATGTCTGCTGACCGGGAAGTGTGATGATATTGAAAGAGGCAAGAACGCAGGCGATTGCTCCAACAAAAAGGCCTATCAAAGCTCCGGTATGAGCTCCCACCAGAACTTCTCTGTGGATGGAAAAGTCGTGAAGCTCACTGCTTTTTGCTTTGAGAATCTTAATTTCATCATCAGAAAAATTTTTGGAATGTAATTCCTGCAGGGTTTTTTTCATCTGATCATGGTCACGAAAAACACCAATGACTGCGGGCTGAAGCTTTTTAAAACGGTATTCAAGTGAATTTTCCATAGCGACGTCCTTTTTACTTATTTTTTTGTCCTGACAAAATTTTATTCTTAAAGGTTTGATCTTCAAAAAGCGAAATTTTCGAAACAGTAATTCATTTTTTCTGAATAAAGCTTGGTCTCTTCCTTGCAGTTTAAAAGACAAAAGGAGGTTGCTATGGTTGCACAAGAAAATTTAATGGGGGTTTCCCAGCATTTTTTTACTCCAGATATTGTGTCGAAAATCAGTGAAATTGTCGGACAGACAACAGATAAAACTCTCACAGGTTTAAAGTCAGTTATTCCCACATTCATTGGTGGAATTGTTGAAAAAGGATCAACTCCGGAAGGAGCAGCTTCGCTTGTTGATCTGGTTAACTCGCATAATTTTGAGAGAAATGTTTTGCCCGATGAAAATCATCTGAGTGAAGGGAACGATGTTGTCCATAATATCTTTGGAGCTGAACTTGAGCCAACGTTGTCGCAGCTCTCTGCGGAGACGAAACTGGATCGGACAAGTCTTGAAAAGATATTAGGGTTGGTGGCACCTATTTGTATGGGAATTGTCGGGGCAAAAATCAAACGGGACAGTATGAACATGAGTGGTTTAATGTCCTTTATAAAGGATCAGAAAAAAGAATTGTCAGGTTATAGTCATCAGACGTCCGAATATTACAAACTGTCTGGTCGAAGTCCACATAAAGATTATTCCAATCCTCAAGATAAACCCATCTGGCAAAGCTGGATTTGGGCGATCGTTCTTGCCGGTGCGATGATGGCGTGGTGGAGTGCAGTTCAATATAAATCTCCGGCCACGGATAAAATACCGGTGTCGACTCAAACTTCAGCACCCATCGCTTTGCTGGGAGATTTTTTGGATAATCCAAAGGTAGAAGAATTGCCCAAAACTTTTTATTTTGACGGCATTTATTTTCTGGGAGAATCGACAAGGCTCTCGGAAGGATTCAACGAGATTAGTTATGTGGCGGGAGTTTTAAAATCGCATCCCAATGTGAAAGTCCAACTGGTGGGAATCGGTGAGAATGTCGGAACCGACAAAGACACAGTGACTTTTGCCAATAGAAGAGCTGAGCTAGTTAAAAATGAAATGGTGGCCCGTGGGGCCAGAGCAGATCAGATTTCGACAATGGGACTTGCTAATGCGGGACCAGCGGGATCCAAAGCAACGACTCCGGGAAATGCTCAATATCAGCGTATGGAAATTGTGGTGAAATCTGTTAAATGAAAGTTGAAGTTCATTAGAGGAAAGTTGAGAAAGGCACTCCAAGTGGAGTGCCTTTTTTATTGAAGGTGAAGCTCAGGAGATTCACCTGGTGAAGGTTTTTTGATTTGCGACAATGATTCTTCAATATTGTCAGGATGCTCTATTGATTGAGCGAGATCTCCAAGAGAAAGAATTCCCACTAATCTTTTTTGACGGTTTAAAACAGGCAAGCGCTGCACTTGATTGCGACCAAGATTGTCTGCTACTTCTTCAAGAGTCTGGTCTTCAAAACAATAAAGAACACTGTGAGTCATTATATCTCTTACGCTGGTTTGATCTGGATCTTTACCGACGGCAATCGCTCTGACGACGATATCGCGGTCTGTGAGCATTCCAACGAGGCGGTCGTTCTCCTGAATAGGGAGAATCCCAAAATCTCCTTCTCGCATCTTTTTAGCAGCATCACAGACAGTCATGTCCGGCGTGCCTAATTCTACATGGGCCGTCATGCATTCTTTTACTTGCATATTGTCCTCCCGGTTATTTGGCGAATAGCTTTTGATAATATTTTGTGAGGTCCTTTTTATGGACACACTTGTTTTTGGTGCAACTTATAAGCCTAAAATAAAAGGGGAGACCTTATCAGTCTCCCCCCATTTCTATCGAGTAAAACTAAAAAATTTTATCTTCCGCCATGACTCGCTTTACCACCCTTGCTGGAAATTTCTCTCTGCTTAGATTCGTCCATTGCTGCAAATCCTCTTTTACTTTTTTTTGTTGATTTACCTTTCATTTGTAATCTCCTTAGTTTGATTATCTACGACCGCCGTGGCTGTTTTCTCCACCTTTTTTACCTGCTTCTGATGCCAGGTCGCGGTCTTTAGAAAATGATCTTTCTTCCGGTGGAACTGATTTGCCACCTTTGCTTGCAATTTCTCTTTGTTTATTTTCATCCATAGAGGCGAATCCACGGTTTGATTTTCCAGATCGGTTTGCCATAAAGATCTCCTTGTAAAGTTCGCAAGTTTAACTTGCGTTCAATTAAGATTAGCGCCGGTAGATTTCTGCCAGCAAGAGTTTGATTCATACATAATATACAATTGAATAATTTAATCTGAAGTTCGCTGGTTACTATGAAACGATTCATACAAGTGTCGCTTTTAATTGTTCAAGCTCGGTTTTAGGAATTTCAATGGTGAAGATGGTGCCGAGTTTTTCTTTGCTTTCAATGAATATGTTTCCTTTGTGAGCTTCTATAATCCATTTGGATAAAGCGAGGCCGAGTGAAGCCCGTGGAGTCTTGTTTCCCTGTTCACAATTTAAAACACAGAACTTATCAAAAATCGTATTCAATATTTTTTCATCCACAGCGTAGTTCTCATTCTTAAAAAAGAACTGAACAACTTCACCTTTAATCTTCGTGCTTAGCTTGATCGCCTTTTTGGCCGGATTGAGATCGGCCAGGCTATGAATGATATTTGAAAACACCTGAACAAGACGATCCTTATCACAAGCGACAGTGCAGTACTGGCTTTGTAAATGTCCCTCAAGTTCCACAAGTTCCTTTTTCGATTTGTTGTTGGCCATCTGAACGGCATCGTAGACGAGGTCGTGGGTATGGGTGAGATTCTTCTTCAGGGGAATTTCTGAAATCTGGGCATGGGCAAGATCAATCAGATGATCGAGAACCCGGGCCATTTGCTGAGTTTTTTGTTCGATACATTCCAGTTTCTTCATCAGTTCGTCACTTGAGTCAGCGTCAGGCATATGAGGGGACATAAGGATTCTTTTGATGGCCTGTAGATTAAAAGAAATTGAAGTGAGAGGTATTTTAAAATCGTGGGTGATGACATCCATGATTTTACTGATTTCGTTCATTGTTTTCTGAGTGCCAATATCCATGCAAAAAGCTCCATGAAATAGAGATTGATAACCTCTAAATTTTCACTGATGGCAGTCTTGAATAAAATGATTCTTTTTCTATGATTTGAACATCGTGTAATGAACTTCCGAAAGATCTCTTAACATTTTTGCGGCTAGCTCAGGTGTAATATCTCTCTGCGGATTGGCGAGCAATTCATACCCGACCATAAACTTTTTTACTGAAGCAGATCTGAGCAGAGGCGGATAAAAATGCATATGCCAATGCCATTCAGGATGAAGCCCATCATTGACCGGCCCCTGATGCATCCCTGCAGAATAAGGAAAACTTGTCAGAAATAAATTGTCATAACGGGTTGTCAGTCTTTTCAGAATATCTGCAAGTGCCTTTGATTCATTGTCATTCATTTCCAATATATTTTGAAAATGACGATGACTTATGATGATTGTTTCAAACGGCCAGGTGGCCCAAAAAGGAACCAGAGCGGTAAAATGGTCGTTTGAGCAAACCAGTCTTTCTTTAAACTCATGTTCTTTTTCCAGATAACAGCTTAGCAGACTCACTCCGTGCTTTTGATAATAGTTCTGCTGTTCTCGATTTTCTTTGATGATTTCCAATGGAAAATCGCTTTGGGCCCAGATTTGTCCGTGCGGGTGTGGGTTACTGCAACCCATGATTTCACCTTTATTTTCAAAAATCTGAATGTGTCGAATCCATTCAATTGAGGCTATTTCCGTATACTCTTTTTTCCAGAGCTCAATAATTTTTTCAATTGCATCTAAATTCATCAAGGGAAGAGTGAGACTGTGGTCGGGAGAAAAACACAGGACTTTGCAAACACCTCTGACTGGCTCTGAAACAAAAAGATCTTTTTCGTGAACAGATTCTTCGCTGAAATCAGAAAGCAGAGCTGAGAAATCATTGATGAAGGAATACGTGTCTTTATAGTGAGGATTTGTTTCTCCATTACTTCGTCCGTTACCAGGGCATAAGTAACAATTCTCATCATAGGTTTTAGTGCTTAATTTTTGAGGCTCTTCAATCTTTCCCTGCCAGGGGCGTTTGGATCTGTGTGGGGAAACAAGTATCCATTCTCCGGTGAGAGAATTAAATCTTTTGTGAGGAAGTTCACTCAGCTTCACTTTTGAACTCCAACAGAGTCTTCTTGTGAATGATTTTCAAAATGACGGACAATTGTTCCACCATTATCTATTTTTACATCGTGGATATCGAGAGTCCTGTTCATCGTCTTTTCGTATTTCTTTTTCAGATAAGCTGATATTTCCGCCGCGGCATCTTCTTTAACAAGATTGATTGTACAGCCTCCAAAGCCACCGCCCATCATGCGTGCGCCGATGACTTCAGGAAAAGGACGGACCTCATTCACAAGAAAGTCCAGTTCGGCACAGCTGACATCATACATTTTGGATAGACCTTCGTGAGTTAAGAACATTTTTCCGCCAAAAGCAGCAAAATCATTCTTCTGCAGATCTGTGCAGGCTTCCAGCAGACGTTGATTTTCTTCAACCACATAAAGGCTTCTTTGCCACAAGATTTTATTTTCCTGCTTAAGGATGTCATTGACCATATCGACAGTCGCATCTCTTAAAGACTTCACGTTGGGATATTCTTTTGAAATCAATTGAACTGCATTCACACATTGTTGATGACGGATATTGTATTCAGAGGTTGCAAGTGAATGTTTTACATTGGTGTCGAACAAAAGAATTTTATATCCCTGAAGGCGGAAAGGAATATATTCATATTCCATCGACTGGCAATCGAGCTTGATGACATGATCTTTTTTTCCGAAAAGACTGGCGAATTGATCCATAATACCGCACTTGACTCCGGCGTAGGTGTGTTCAGCAAGCTGGCACATGCGTGCCAGTTCAAGCTTTTCCATGTTTGTCTGAAGCATTTCATTAAGGGCAGTGGCCACAGAACATTCAACTGCCGCCGATGAAGACAGTCCACCACCGATAGGTACATCGCCTGTGAACGTAAGATCAAATCCCGGGATGCGAATGCCCATGGCGGCAAAACGTGCGATGACTCCCAGGACATAGTTGGGCCATCGTTGTTTTGAGATGGCAATTTTATCGGTCGTAATGTTATAGGTTTCGTTTAAATCCAGGGCGAAAATATTAATTTCGTCGTCCTTGCGCGGAGTAATCGCACAGTATATGGCCTTGTCGATGGCAGCAGGAAGAACAAATCCTTCGTTGTAATCAGTGTGCTCACCGATAAGATTGATTCTTCCTGGAGCTTTGGCCACGAATGAATTGGGTTGAATGAATGGGCGAAGTTTTTTTAATGTCATGGAACCGTCCTGAATTGATAGATTGAAGACGAGTAAAAAGTCTCCAATGGTTCCAATTCTGTCTTAGTGAAGTTCGTATGATGAGGCGAATCCGGAAAGTGTTGAGTTTCCAGCGCCATCGCAGTTCGGTAATTTTCCTTGAACCCGCCTTTAAACTGATCGGATCCTTTCATGAAATTTCCGCTATAAAATTGAAGCCCCGGCTCGCTGGTATAAATCCGCATTTGAATTCCGCTTTTATCACCTTCGAGAATCAAGGCTTCATTGATACCACGGAATTTGACTGGCGAAAGAATGAAGTTGTGATCATAACCGCCAGCTTTTTTTAGCTGATCATGGTTTTCATCTATATGGGTTCCGATTGTTTTCATCTCTCTGAAGTCAAAGGGGGTGCCTTCAACTGTATCGATGTTTCCAAGAGGGATGAGTTCCCCATTGATGGGAGTATAAAATTCCGCATTCATTTTCAGACGGTGATTTAAAATGGTGTCAGTCCCTTCGCCATTTAAATTAAAAAAGGAATGATTTGTTAAATTCAAAAGAGTGAGTTGATCAGTTCGCGCTTCATAGTCAATCCTCAATTCATTTTCTTCACCGAGTTCAAATTTGATCTGCACGTGCAGGTTTCCCGGATAACCTTCTTCTCCATCATTAGACTTGTAATGGAGAACAAGGGAATGGGAATCGAGGAAATGGATATCCCACACGACATTATGAAATCCATGCGGGCCGCCATGAAGGTGATTTCGCCCGTCATTGGCCTTGAGCTGATAATTTTTATTGTTGAGAGAAAAAGAACTGCCTGCGATTCTGTTTGCAAATCGACCGATGGTTGCACCATGATAGGCGCATTCTGCGCGAAGGTACTGATCCAGTTTGTTGAAGCCCATGACAACATCCACTGGAGCTCCGCTTTTATCGGGAACTTCAAGCCCGACGATGCGGGCACCATAATTGGTGATGGCAACACAAGCTCCTTTCTTATTTTTTAAAAAGAAAAGGTCGCATTGTTTTCCATCAAGCACTTGGTTGAAATGATCTCTCTTTAATGTTTTCTCCAGCATTTTTTTCTCGCAGTTTTTTCAGCTGTAGTTCGCGCTCTTTGATTTCACGCAATCGTTCCTGCCATATTGATTCCCATTGAAAAGCACTTCGGCAAATGAGCTCCAGGTTATTTCTTTTCGGTGTCCAGTTGAATGACTTTTTTATTTTTGCATTGGAAGCGACCAATGTAGCCGCGTCTCCGGGTCTTCTTTCTGATTCGATAACCGGGAAATCAATTCCACTGACTTTTTTCATTGTGTCGATGACCTCGCGGACAGAGTAACCGTGACCATAGCCACAGTTAAAAATATCTGAGGCACCACCATTTTCCAGATATTCAAAAGCGAGTGTGTGAAGATCGGCGAGATCTTCAACATGGATGTAATCTCTAATTCCTGTTCCATCTCTTGTTTTAAAATCAGTTCCTGTCATTTTTAAATGAGGAATGATTCCCAGGGCCGCTTCGGATGCAAGCTTAATCAGGTGTGTGGAAATTTTAGAGCGCTGACCGTTGGTAATATCATGAGCAGCTCCTGCAACATTGAAGTAGCGAAGAATCACACTATTGATTCCATAGGCAAGTCCACAATCGCGGATGATTCTCTCGCTGAAATATTTTGAACAACCATACGGATTGATGGGCTGAATGGGAAAGTCTTCCGTAATGAGATCAGATCCGGCATCGCCGTAGACAGCGGCAGTTGAGGAAAAAACCAGCTTGTCGATTCCGGTGGCCTTGCAAGCGTGAAGCATGGAAAGAACACCGCCTGTGTTGTTGCTGTAATAATCCAAAGGTTGGGTGATTGATTCCGGAACAATAATTTTCGCGGCAAAATGAATCACACCTTCGATATCATTTCTTCGAATGATGTCGATAATCTCGGCCACGTTGTGAATATTGGCCCGGACAAATCCTGCTCCTTCCGGAACAGCTTCCAGGTATCCCGAAGATAAATCATCAACGACAACAACTCCGTAGCCTTTATCCAGAAAAGCACGCGCTGTATGTGAACCTATATAACCAGCGCCGCCTGTAATGAGAATGTTCTTTAACATGCTTTACTCCTATTGAAGAGGATGTTGACTGAATCTCGGCCAGGTCTTTGTCTCCGATGTCAGGCAAACTTTGGCGAGATCCAGTGATTCGCCGATAACCACATGCATGTCCAGATAGCGATACGTTCCAAGTCTCCCAATGAAAGTGATTTTCTTTTCTTCATTGGCCAGATTTACATATTGTTCGAGCAGAGATTTGTCATTGTTGAGTCTTAGCGGATAGTAGGGAGTGTCGTTTTCACCGCAGAGAGCACTGTATTCTTTAAAGCAGACAGTTTTCTCGTGTTCTTCCCACGGAGTAAAATGTTTATGCTCGGCAATTCTTGTATAGGGGATATGTTCTTCACAATAATTGATAACGGGATTTCCCTGAAAATCTCCCTCAGCTTCAAATTTTTCAAACTTCAGGGTTCTATAGCCGAGTCTGCCCAGCCTGAATCCGAAATAGCCGTCCATCGGGCCGCTCCAGAAAACGTGGTCAAAGCGGGAAACATCTGAAGGTTGCAGTTTTTCTTCAAGGTGAACCTGGATGTCCGGATGATCGAGAATTTTTGAAACAATATCTGTGTATCCATTTTTAGGAATGCCCTGGTATTTTTGATTGTAGTAATTGTCATCGTAATTAAAGCGAACAGGAAGCCGCTTCAAAATGGAAGAGGGAAGAACGCTAGGTTCAACTCCCCATTGCTTTTTGGTGTATCCGTAGAAAAAATTTTTATAAAAATCTCGCCCAAGAAATTTCATCGCCTGTTCTTCAAAACTTTGCGGTTCTGTGATGGTCTGGTCCCCCAAAGTCATAACGAACTCTTTAGCTTCAAGTGGAGAAAACTTTTTTCCAAAAAATTGATTGATAGTGAGCAGATTGATCGGGAGAGAGAAAACACCTTTTTCCGTATGGGCCTTTACCCGGTTGACGAAAGGAACCATTTCTCCCCATCTCTGAATGTATTCCCAGACATCTTCTCGGCTCGTATTAAAAATATGCGGACCGTATTCGTGAATCATGACACCTGTTGAGTCGTCTCTTTTGGTGTGGCAGTTTCCTGCCACATGAGATCTTTCATCATAGACATCAATGATAAATTTTCCACTTTCGGCCAGCTCGCGTGCAAGCACGGCTCCGGCAAAACCAGCGCCAGCAATTCCAATATGCTGTTTCATCCATCCTCCCTAAAATACTTAGCTGTGCATTTGACTAAAATACCTGCCGATAGCATCTTCGAGCGGCGGCAGCTCAAATCCTTTAATGCTTGTCAGGCAGCTGTACTTCGGCCGCTTGGCCAAAGAAATTTCCTCCATTCTTTTTTCAATGATGTTGGCAGTATCAATTCCATAAAATTCATTGGCCTTGTCGGCAATGGTTCGCGCCAGTTCCGCCCATGTGACTTCGCCTTTATTAGTCAAATGGTAAACGCCGCTCGCTCCGTCGATGAGAAGATCCAGAGACGCATTGGCAAGATCGGGCAGATACGTAGGCGTGACTTTTACATCGCTGGCCACAATGATTTCTTTGTTGTTTTTTATTTTGTGCAAAGTCTGAGTGACAAAATTGTATTCATCCCAGGGACCGAAGAATGCACTGGAGCGGACGATCAGTGCTTCGGGATAAACCGCCATGACTTTTTCTTCACAAAAAGCTTTTGAATGACCGTAGGTATTCAAAGGAGAAGGAGTGTGCTCTTCGTGATAGGGTTCTGTCTGATCTCCGGCAAAAACCAGGTCAGAGGAAAAAGTCAGCATAGGAATTTTCAATTCACGGCAGGCCATCGCCAGATTCGTTGGACCGTGAACGTTGGCCATAAAACAAAGTTCTTTTTCATACTCAGCTTCGTCCACTTTTACATATCCAGCAGCATTGATAACTGCCCAGGGTTGGATCTCTTCCAAGGTTGAACGGACACATTGCAAATCACAGATATCCATATCTCCACGAGTGAGAACCACAAAAGGCATATTTCTCTCGCGACATATTTTGGCGAATGTTCTGCCCAGAGTTCCGGTAGCGCCGGTAATGAGAAGAGGTTTTCCTTCGGACGAAAGCATAGAATGAGCTCCTGGTTGTGGTGCAAATAAAATTCTTCGTGGGGTGTGCCAGACGGCCTTGACGTCGAGGAGAGCAATGTCGGATTCTCCTGCCGTGGCAAGTTCATTGATAAGACGGGTTAGACCAGTCGGTTTTGGTTTTCCATCAACTGAACGTAAATCATAAACTCCTGGCTCATAAAAAAACTCTTCTCTCGTACAAAGAGAATTCCAGTCGTAAGTGCCCAGCAAACTCCAGGCAGTAATGGCCAGAACGTTTGCACCTTGTTCCTTTGCTTTCAGACAGGATTGGTACATATGATAAAACCACCGCATCTGTTCTTCGCGATAGCCTCTGGCGTGAGCTTCAGTGACAGCAATGGGAATCTGAAAACGATTCCATGTTTCTAAAAGGATCTCTGCCGGATCTGGAAGATCAATGGCCCCTGTGTCTACAGCGCCTACGTCCGCATAACTTTCAAGGCTGTTTCCTCCGTGAAATTCTTCCGGATATAATTCCAGACGATGATCGAGAAAACGATTGGAAAGCAGATAGTGATTAATGCCGAGAACATCAGGAGCGTAAAAATTTTCTCTGGACCATTCAATATCTTTAACATCCGCGCCTGCCGCAATGGCCCAATCATACAGCGGATGGTTCGAATCAAATTTTCCACAAAGAATATCAAAGGAAAGCCAGCGGCGTTCATTTTCAAAATCACATTGATATTGAAGTTTTTCAGTGCTCTGGCATTTTCCCAGATCTTCAGTTTGTATGAGTCTCGCATGAGGAATGACTTTTTTTATTTCCCGCATGGCAAGCACAGTGGCCTTGCATTGAATGAAAAGTGCCTTGAAAAAAGATTTTTCGCTTTTGTGGTGGGGAAACCAGTGGCCATAGAGGCAACTGAATCTCGTCGTTGTGAGAATTTCATTAATAGGTGTGAACTCCGTAATCCAGGGATAACGGAAGGCAAATTCGCGCGCATAATCGGCCAGCATTTCGGGAAGATTCGAATCGAGCAGATTGGTGTATCTGGGCCCTGAACCGTGGTGAAGAAAACCTGCAATGACATTGATTTTTTTCTTTCTTAATTCTTCCAGAGAAGCATCAAGCACATCCCATTTTTTTTGCAAACAGTTGTCGGGAGAGACGCGTTCCCACAAGCAGGGATAGCGGATTTTCTCCACCCCAATTTCCATGAACAAATCAAAGTCTTCCGGCCTCAGGTAATGACCGTTTTTTTCACATTGATCAAAATATTTTTCATGGACACGATTGCGAGTGCACTCGAGACCGGCCCAGACTTCAAGTTTTTTCATCTTATTGCACTTCTTTTAATACAATATAGCTTTGTGAGTTGCTGAAGTTTTCAAACGGCTTGTCTGTACTGAAAAGTTCGCGCTCAAGAGCGGCAATTTTTCCGAAAGTTTTGTCCCATGAATTTCTCAACAGAAATTTATCTACTCGCGATGTCCACGTCGGATCGTTTTCTTTTTCCTTCATGGTCTTTTCAACTAAAGCAACAAATTCCTGAGGTCCATTGGCAATCGCGGCCAGTCCTTCGTCTTCATAAGGATGAATGACATCATTGATGGCCGTTGAGACGACTGGTTTTCCTGCTGCAAGAAATTCCGGAGTTTTCGTTGGTGAGATAAACCTGGTGGATTCATTCAATGCAAAAGGCATCATCGCGCAGTCCCAGCCGGAGAGATAACGTGGGAGTTCCTCATAATCTTTTTTGCCGAGATAAAAAATATTTTTTCTCTGAGGAAGAGTCTCTGGATCAATTTTAACCACCGGCCCGATCACGACAAAACTCCATTCAGGTTTCAGAATGGCCATTTTATCAAGAAGCTCGATGTCGAGTCTTTCATCAATCACGCCATAGAAACCTATGCGGGGATGTGGAATCTCTTTTTGATCTGCCGGATCGTTGAAACCTTTTCTTGCGGTGGCAAAGTGATTGTAATCGATGCTGCTCGGAAAAGGATGAATGTTATGGTGGCGATGTTTTTTCGCCTGGTAAAGTGAAACCCCACCTGTGAAAACCAGATGCGCGCGCTCGAGAAGTTCCTGCTCGAGATCCAGCAATGTTTGCGGAGCATTTTTAAATAAAGACAATTCATCCATGCAATCAAAGAGAATGGCGTTGGGTTGTAAATGTCTTGTGAATGGAAGCGCCATTGGAGTGTAGTACCATGCCGAATAAACATCAATTTTTTCAGAGAAAAGGAGTTCATCCACAAGCTCTTTCAAAGTGGGCTCTATGTCCTCGTTTCGTGCATCTCCAGGGAGATGAGGAATGATGATATTGACATTATCTTTTGAAATTTTTTGTTCCAGGCGTGGAAAATCTGATTTTCCAAATAGTGGTTCTTCGATGTAGTAGACGCGACGGTATTTCGCGAAACGAGACATTAAGTGCTGAGGTCTTTGAAAGACAAAATCCCATCTTAGATGTGAGAAGACAAGAAGGTCAGAAGTTTCGCAAATACTATCCATATTATTGCCTCCAAACTATTAAAGATAACTTTTTCAATAAAGCTCAAAGTTTATTGCCAATTAAATGCCAAGATTTACTCGGGCATGTTTCTTGAAGATGGTATTGAAAACACTTGGTCAGATTACAAGTTTTTAAAGGAAATCTTTTATGAAACCTGGGGCAAATAAGTACAACAATTGGGAAAATCATCCGAGAAAAATTTTTCGTCGCGAAAACTGGATGAATTTGAATGGTGAATGGGATTTCTCTTTTGATGACGATTTAGAGTGTCATTCTCCCGATGATCTCATTCAATGGAAACAAAAAATTACAGTTCCCTTTGCTCCTGAATCTCCGGCCAGTGGCATTGGCAGCGGGAAATTTCATCCGCGCTGCTGGTACCGAAAAACTTTTGCTTTCAAAAAAAATAAAATGCGTTCGATCATTCATTTCGGTGCTGTCGATTACACCGCGAAAGTCTGGCTCAATGGAGTTTTTCTCGGAGAACATGAGGGAGGTTATACGCCTTTTTCTTTTGATGCCACTCACGCCATTTTAGAAGACGGCCTGAATGAATTAATAGTGCGCGCTGATGATGATCCGAGTGATCTTGCAAAACCTCGTGGAAAACAGGATTGGCTGGAACACCCTCATGGCATTTGGTATGTTCGCACGACAGGGATCTGGCAAACCGTCTGGATCGAAGAAGTGCCCAATACCTATATTAAAAAACTTCGCTGTACGCCTTCCATCGATCGCTGGGAAATTGGTATTGAAGGATTTGTTTCGGGCCCGTGTCCGGAGAGTCTGCAGTTGAAAGTGAATCTGACAGCAGGAGGACAAACTCTTGCCTGCGATACTTACCATATTATTCACAATGAAGTGCATAGAAGAATTGCACTTTCGGACCCCGGTATTGATGATTTCCGCAACGAACTTTTGTGGAGCCCCGAAAAGCCCACGTTGATTGATCTCGAGCTGGAGCTTTGGGATGGCGATTTATTGCTGGATAAAGTTTATTCCTACACAGCTCTTCGCAATGTCACGTACAATCGCGATCGCTTCATGCTGAATGGAAGACCCTATTATCTGCGCCTGGTTCTCGATCAAGGCTACTGGCCGGACTCGCATCTGACTCCGCCTTCGGAAGAGGCCATTCGAAAAGATATTATGCTCATCAAAGCCGCTGGTTTTAACGGAGTTCGAAAGCATCAAAAAATTGAAGATCCCAATTTTCTCTACTGGGCCGATGTCATGGGCATTGTCGTCTGGGGGGAAATGCCGAGCGTGTATCGTTTCACCCAGAAATCTGTTGAACGTGTGACTAAGCAATGGATTGAACAAATTGAACGCGACATGGACCATCCGTGCATTATCTGCTGGGTGCCTTTCAATGAATCGTGGGGTGTTCCTGATCTCGCCGAGAAAAAAACTCATCAGCAATGCGTGCAGGCCTTATATTATCTGACAAAAACCCTGGACCCGACCAGACCTTGCATCGGCAACGACGGATGGGAGAGCACGGCTACAGATATATTAGGCATTCACGATTACGATGAACAGACCAGTCGTCTGATAAAAAAATATACCGAGCACGACAATATCGAAACCGCTCTCAATCGCTATCGCCCCGGTGGGCGCATGATTATTGCGGAAGGCTTCTCTCACAATGGCCAGCCGGTCATGCTGACCGAATTCGGCGGTATCGCGTACGTTGAACCAAAAGAAGAAGTGGCCCAGGCGTGGGGATATTCCGCTGCTCAAAGTGCTCACGATTTCAGAAGACGCTATGAAGAACTTCTCTCAACCATACATCGCATAGAATTGTTTGCGGGTTTTTGTTACACACAGTTGACTGATACTTTTCAGGAAGCGAACGGCCTTTTTACAATGGATCGCCAACCGAAATTTTCAATCAATGCCATGGCCCGCGCCACACGCGGTATCGGCCTGGGCAGAGGCGAGCTCATTTCAGTTCCTCAACCCCCACCGATTCCTCATGACAACGAACAGGACTTCGCCCGCGATTTCAGTCAAGACAGTGAAGGAAGATAGCGGTTGCGGTGAAAGGATCTTCCATGCAGCGACCATAAATCGGCGAGCTCATCCGCATCGAGTGTTTCCTTATTCATCAGTATGTCGACACAGATTCCGATGAACTGTCTGTTAGATTCAATAACTTCGCGGGAAACGTGTCGGCAGTGTTCAAGAATGGCCTTGATCTCTTTATCAATTCGCTCTTCTGTCTTATCACTCCAGGATTTTCCCTGAGGCGCTGGATAATCCATTTGCAGAAAACGATTCGATTGTGTTTCTTCACTGACGAGACCGAGAGTGTCTCCCATTCCATATTGAGTGATCATTGCGCGTGCAATGTTGGATGCTTTCACCAGATCATCTCCGGCCGCAGTGGAAAGATCACCGCAGAAAACTTCTTCAGAGACGCGACCGGAGAGAAGAGTGGCAATTTTATGCTGAAGTTCATCGCGGGTCATGATGTATCTGTCTTCAAGCGGACGCTGAAGAGTATAGCCGAGAGCTCCGATACCTCTTGGAATGATACTGACTTTTTGAACTTTATCCTGTGTTTGCAGAGAAAGCGCGACTGTTGCATGTCCCATTTCGTGAAAAGCAACCCGCTTTTTTTCTTCCGGATTCATCAAGCGTTGTTTTCGTTCAAGTCCTGCGACAACGCGCTCGAGGGCCTTGACGAAATCATTCGTTTCGACCGACTCGGCATTTCTTCTAGTCGCAATCAAGGCCGCTTCATTGATGAGGTTAGCGAGATCCGCACCGGAAAATCCCGGAGTCATTGAAGCCACGACATTCAAGTCCACATCAGATTTCAATTTTACTTTCTTGATATGGATGTTCAAAATTTGCAGACGGCCGTTTTGATCCGGTTTATCGACAAGAATCTGGCGGTCAAAGCGACCAGCTCTGAGGAGGGCTGGATCCAGAACTTCCGGTCTGTTGGTGGCCGCAAGAAGAATGATTCCAGTCGATGAATCAAAGCCGTCCAGTTCGGCGAGTAATTGGTTTAACGTTTGTTCTTTTTCATCGTGGCCTGCCATATTGGCAAGCGAGCGCGCTTTTCCTAAGGCATCGAGCTCGTCGATAAAAATGATACAGGGCGATTGGCTGCGGGCCTGTTCAAAAAGATCGCGCACCCGCGCGGCCCCCATCCCGACAAAGAGTTCAACGAATTCAGAGCCGTTGATGGAAAAGAAAGGAACATTGGCCTCACCTGCAACGGCCCGGGCCATGAGAGTTTTACCCGTTCCTGGCGGGCCCACCAGCAGCACTCCTTTCGGAACATGACCGCCCAGGCGCGAATACTTTTCAGGGCTCTTTAAGAAATTGACCACCTCTACCAATTCTTCTTTGGCCTCATCTACACCGGCCACGTCTGAAAAATGCGTCTTCACATCCTTTTCGACGTAGATCTTGGCGCGCGATTTGTTGAAAGAGAGCAGCTTGTTGCCTTGAAACTTGCTTGCATTCCTAAAGACCATGATCATGATAAACAAAGGCAGAAGCCAGAAGAGCGCGTTGCTCCAGAAGGTTGATTTGGGAGTGGCCTCAAATTTAATCCCCTTAGTTTTCAAAAGGGGGATCAGGTCGGGGTCCTGCACTTTATAGGTCACCAGGGCCTTGGCCGAACCCTTCACGTTGGCAATGATCTGCTCGTCATTAAAGACCACTTCGCTAATTTTTCCAGCGGTGAGGAGTTTTAAAAAGTCATCGTAAGAGCGCCTTTCCTGAACGGAGTTGCCGAAGAAGTTAATGAATAGAATGACCAGAAGAATGGCCCATATCCAGTGGGGTCCAAAGCCTGCGCCTGGAAGGTTGGATTCCTTTAATGGTTTTTTACCGCTTGTCTGTTTTGCATTGTCATTGGCCATATCGCCTCATTTCATAAAAGTGTGTTGCTCGCACATTCATAAAAGCAAAGCTCAAGCCAAGAACGCTAAATACTTTCACTCGAAGTAGATGACAGCATCATTACCAGAAAATACGCACCTTAAAAAAATTATCATTCAGTCATTTTTTGAATTGTCACCATAAGAAAATGTTGTAAATTCTCTCCATCAAAAAATTGATTAAGGTTTTGAGAAGAAGCAAATGTCTTGCTTTGAATAATAACTTAAGGAGTTACACACATGAAATCTCTACTAGTACTTGCTCTTGTTCTTTCTTCAGTTGCTTTCGCTAACGAAGCTAAAAAAGAAGTTAAAACTGAAACTAAAGCTACAGAAACTAAAACTGTAGAAGCTAAAAAAGAAGAAGCTGCTCCAGCTACTGACGCTGCAGCTGTAATTCCAGCTAAAGACGCTAAAAAAGCAAAAAAACACGCTAAAAAAGCTTCTAAAAAAGAAGAAGCTAAAAAAGAAGAAGCTACAGCTGCTGCACCAGCAACAACTGAAGCTGCTAAAAAATAATTTTTAAAATAATTAAAAGTTATAAAAAAGAGGGCCCGTTTAACGGGCCCTTTTTTATTGGAGGATGTAATCTATGATCATCCTATGTTTTCACGTATAAAAAACTTATTCATTCATCTTCTTCTTTTTCCCGTTGCTCTGATTCTTATATTTGAAGAGTGGGGCTGGGTTCCCCTTGCTGCCTTTTTTAATCGTTTAGCGCGCACTCTTGCTTTGTGGCGCAAACTGGAAGTTTTTGTTTCGCATTTGTCTCCCAAGCTGTCGCTATTGGTACTGTTAATTCCGATGCTCACTCTTTTGCCGATGAAATTTTTAGGGCTGTATTTTATCGACCTCGGACATTATGCGAGTGGAGTAGGGGTTTTTATTTTTTCCAAAGTTTGCGGAACTGCTTTTTTTGCCCGTTTGTTTACGTTGACTCGTCCGAATCTTCTGAAGCTTGCGTGGTTTGCCCGTTTTTATCCGCGATGGATTTCGTGGAAGAATTCACTTCTTACTTATTTTCGATCGACCTGGCCCTGGAGAATGGCCCATTCAATCAAACAGAAAGCTCGCAATTTGATTATTCATTCTCGCTGATCATTCCTGCCATTCGCGCCATCCAGTAGGAAAATAAATAATCCGCTCCTGCCGCTTTATTTGTTTTGCTGCTTCCGCCGTTAAAATGAAAAGCAGAATCTTTCCAGATGAAATTTGAACCTAGCCCCAGACCTTCAAAAAGGGGATAGGAATCCACACCTTGATAGTGGTATTCCACCGGTTGTTTTTCTTTAAACGATTTCCAGGGAAGTCTAGGCCACCAGGAGAGTGTCCAGTCGGGTTTGAATGAATAATTATAAAACGTATCATACTTCGATCTGTTGACAGGAATTTCTTTAAGCGATGTCAAGGCCGTTGAATACTCCTGGTTCCAGACGGCTTCCAGTTCTTTTTTCTTATAGCCATCGTTGATTTCATTAGCATCTTTCACATCAAAACCTTCTTTGATTGCAAAGGTGTAGGCGGCAATCGTAAGAAAATCTCTTTTCGTTCCGGCCATATCTTTCCATAGTTTCACTAAATTTTCTCTTCCGGCGTCTGCCAGATCTTTTTCTCCAAGAGAGTCTGCAATCAGAATTTCTGTGAGGAGACTGACTGTGGAGAGATTGATACCGCTCCAGTCAGCGACACCACCCACGTGTACAGTGCCTTCAATATTCAACATCTCTTCGCCTCGAAGATCTTTTAAAAAACTTTGTCTGAATTCTTTCTTGTCTTTTTTATCCCCTGTCGCGAGGGCCTTTAATCCATAGGCCATCGCCTTATTGTTGATCTTTTTAGCGATTGCAAGATCTGGCAGACGCTTCATGTGAAGAAGCAATTCATTTCGCAACTGCTGTTGTGAATCGGGAAGAATATTATACGCCCAGATAAAACCGTGAAGGATTCCCTTTAGCATGTCGTTGTTGCCACCTTCCAGCCAGACGACATTTGAATAGTCACCTGTCCCGCGATGAAGTTTTTCCCCCAAAGACGTTTCACCGTTATAGGCCATGGCCGTTCTGGCAAACTCTTCTTTGCTTCCAGTCACATCCATCAACAACATTAAACCTTTGAGCGATTTTTTCACCTGCTCCAGGGCCGATTCATCTTTAGTCACTTTGTATTTCATTGCCATTGATCCCAGATACATTCCCGTCCAAAGCGAACCGTCGCCATCCATGGTATAGCGGGAAAATTTTCCTGACTGGGTAAACTCCGCTCCCGAAAAAAGCCCGACTTCATTTAAATGGTGCTTGCCCATATCGGTTTCAAAATGTTGATTCTTTTCCGCGAGTGTATAGGCGTAGGCATTTCTGCGCTGAATTTCTTCCACCAGTGAAATTTTATCCGGCGTCTTGTTCACCACGCGAAGAATGTTTTTATTGGATTTATAAAAATCATAATCGGTAAAATCATAAACCATGAATTGCCGTTTATTTTTATAATCTTCTCGGTCTTCGAAAGACTTCGGCCATTTTTGATCATGATACCAGCGATTGATTTTCAGCTCGAGAATGCCGCTTAATAAGTGCAGGAGAGTCGAGTTCTCATGAGATTTTGATTCAACTCGCGTTCTTTTATTTTCCCAAAGCGGGGCCACGTCCAGATTGCGGACTTCAATAAACGATTCATTAAAAGTTTCATTCTTCCTGACGAGGTTCTCTGTTGTAAAAAAGGCATCGGCATGAATTCTTTCAACAACGTCCAGTTTCTTTTTGAAGCTGTCAAACGAGCGAGTTTCACCCTCGGCAGAGCGAAGAAAATCTCCTTCTCGCAGATGATACGTAATGACATAGTCATTCTGGGATTGATCAAAGACCGCTTCACCGGTCCAGATTTCCTGCACCGTCAGATTTTCAAATAAAAAAGAATCGTAAGTATGTTCTCTGATGACATCAATTTTTCCGCCATTCAGTCTGAATTCCATCTGGCCTGCATATCGTCCGTGAAGCGAACTTTCGCCTTGAAAGAGAACTTTTTTATTGAGCAGTTGAAGTTCTGTGGAATGAGCTCTCTGGAGCAAAAAGAGGGCGGCGATAAAAAGGAAAAGAATGTGCTTCATGATTTTGTCCTGATTGAAGTTCAGAGGACTGACTTGCTATCAGACAACGAAAATCTTCGCAAAGAGAAAGTGAGTCTCTCAAGGGAAATTGAGAGACTCACTTAGTTGCTATAGAAAAAAGTTATGCTTGAATTTGATTTTCCATCTGAGTGCCGGCCGGTACCGATGGAGGTCTGTGCGTGTGAGTGAATTGTGCCTCTTCAGTCGATCCTTTGAGAGCAATGGTAGAGGCTTCACCTCTGCTGACTGTATTGGCGACCAGATCGAAATACCCTGTTCCCACTTCGCGTTGATGTTTAGTCGCCGTATAACCGATGGCCTCTGCGGCGAATTCCTGTTCCTGCAATGACGAGTAGGCGGTCATGCCGAGCATTTTGTATTGATGAGCGAGTGTGTACATTGAGAAATTGAGAGCATGGAATCCGGCAAGAGTGACGAATTGAAATTTATATCCCATCGCCCCCAGCTCGCGCTGAAAAGACGCTATGGTTGCAGCATCAAGTTTCTTTTTCCAGTTAAACGATGGAGAACAATTGTATGCGAGAAGTTTGTTAGGGAATTTATCTCTAATGGCTTCAGCAAAGCGACGGGCCTCTTCAATGTCAGGAGTTGATGTTTCACACCAGACCAGGTCTGCGTAAGGTGCGTAGGCGAGTCCGCGCGCAATCGCAATGTCGAGTCCGTTTTTCACTCTGAAAAATCCTTCAGGTGTTCGTTCACCGGTTAAAAATTGATGATCATAAGGATCAATATCACTGGTCAACAATGTGGCCGCCTGAGCATCAGTTCTTGCGATGATAAGGGTGGGAACGTCCAGCACATCAGCTGCCAGCCTTGCTGCAGTTAATTTTTTAATGAACTCACTTGTTGGCACCAGGACTTTTCCGCCGAGGTGTCCGCATTTTTTTTCTGAAGCGAGCTGATCTTCAAAGTGAACACCGGCCGCGCCTGCAGCAATCATCTGCTTCATCAATTCATAGGCGTTGAGAACGCCACCGAATCCAGCCTCGGCATCGGCAATGATCGGTGCCAGCCATTCGCGTGTAATATTTCCTTCTGCACTTTCGACCTGGTCAGCGCGGATAAGAGCAGCATTGATTTTTTTCACAACATTGGGAACTGAATCGGCCGGATACAAACTTTGATCCGGATACATTTCGCCGGCCAGGTTGGCGTCGGCCGCCACTTGCCATCCAGACAGGTAAATGGCCTTTAAACCTGCGCGAACTTGCTGCACGGCCTGGTTACCTGTGAGTGCACCGAGAGCATTAATATATTTTTCTTCATTTAAAAGTCGCCATAAATTTTCCGCTCCCATTCGCGCAATCGAATGTTCAATCCGGTATGAGCCGCGAAGTTTCAGCACTTCTGCTGGAGTATAATCTCTCGTGATTCCTTTCCAGCGAGGGTCTTTTTTCCAGAGCGTTTCCAGTTTTGAAGTCTCTTCAATTCCATTTGGCATGTTATTTCTCCTTTTGTGTGTAGGAATGGTTGTAGTTTCAAACGGACTTGTTGTCGTGAGGAAAGGCTCCAGTGTGCTTGCAGTAAACAGAGACATTCCGTCGAGCGTAGCCTTTTTCAAAAGATTGATTTCATCAATCTTTTCTTTTTCAGTCATTGTTTCGTTTTTCAGAATATCGATAAGAAAAGGCTGCTGTTCTTTTAAAAATAAATCCCGGATCAGATCATCAGTGACCATCATGCCTTCATCAAGTTGCACGTTATAGTTTTTCCATTGCCAGACCTGTGCGCGGGAGATTTCAAGAGTGGCGAGGTCTTCCATTAAATTATTGTGGGCCACACAACCGAGTCCTTTTTCAAGGCCAACAAGGTAGGCAATTGCCACCTGAATATTGGTTGTCAGTCCTTTAATGGTTCTAGGACCGCTGCCTTCCATAATCAAATTTGGATCTTCAGGAAAATCTTTGTCGATGAATTCCAGCTGATTCTTTTTTGGAAAACATTTCAGAGCTGGACCGATAAAGTAGGGATGAGAAACCCAACAGCCATCGTGTCCTAATTTAAATTCATTGCTTTTGTCTTCAGTGACTTTTCTTGTCTGAGCGTCCCGCGCTTCTTTATCTTTTCCCGGTGTGAAGGCCGACATTCCTCCAATGGCAAAAGCTCCGCGACGGTGACAGACATTGACGAGTTTCTTTGCGTAGTTTTCCATCCATGGTTTTTTCATGTTGATTTCAGCGCGGTCGGCACTGATTCTGTTTGGATGGTTTTTAAGTGTTTTAATGTCGGAAAAGATTTTATCCCAACGGCCCACGTTCATTCCTACACAATGATCGCGCAACTCATAGAGAATTTCTTCCATATTGAATGCTGCCGGAAGAGTTTCAATCAGAAAAGTTGCGCGCAAAGTGCCTTTTGGGTGGCCGAGTTCTTCTTGTAACGAGACAAATAAATCATTCCACCACCAGGCTTCCATTGGATACTCAAGTTTAGGAATATAATATTTTGGTGTTTTGTGTAGAGAGAGAAGGTGGTGAGCTGTGTGATAAAAACACATGGCGAGATCAAGCAGTCCTGCAGAAACAAACTGACCGTCAATTTTTATATTTACTTCCTGAAGATGAAGACCTCGCACCCTAACCATGATTCCGGCCATGTCATCCGGATCGAGTCTATAGATTTTGCCTTCACTTTCTTTTTGATAAGAAAGATCGCCGACACAAGCACCAATGACATTGAAGTAGCCATCGATAACATTTTTCCACGTCGGTCTCATTGAATCTTCAAAATCCAGCATGGCCATGTCGGCCCTTGCTCCGTCAGAATTTCGCGAGAGCATATTGATGACCATTTTTGCATCATTGACCGGCCCGGTGATTTCAACACGACGGCATTTTAAATCTTCTGGAATCGGAGCGACTTTCCAGCCGGGAAGAGAAGACTCCGCTCTCAGAGACTCACGTCTAGGAATGGCTCCCTGATCGTAGGATTCCTGTTTTCTTCTTCTGCAGGCGAGAAGTTGATTTCGTCTTATTTCCATTTTGCGATGAAGATTTGTAAGGAGATGTAGAAATGAAGGCTCAAATAATTTAAGGCAGCGTTCACCTTCAGCATTCAATGCTCCTGTGGAAATCTGAACGGCCTCGTTTAATGAATGGTAACTCATAATTGCCTCCGGTTAGCGTGAGAATAATTTTAGTGCTAACAAAACATCTTCATGATAAGCATTGGCGAATTGAAATCGAAAGCGAATTTTCGCTTAAAAATTTTTTTCGCGCGCATGTATTACTTAAAGTTTTTCTCGTTAAAGGAAAAAATTATGTTAAAGAAAAAAACGGTTTTAAAATTCATTCTCGGATTAAAAATCAGACAACTTCGCATCAGACAGGAATTGTCTCTTAAAGAACTTGCCGACATCGCAGATCTCTCTGTCTCTTACCTGAATGAAATTGAGAAAGGAAAAAAATATCCCAAGATTGAAAAACTTGCAGCTCTCGCTGAAGGACTCAAAATCGATCTGGGGGAATTGCTGTCTTTTAAAACCGGACGCAATCTGCATCCTCTCCTGAAGTTCATGGAAAGCGATATG
Source organism: Bacteriovoracaceae bacterium UBA6261 (assembly GCA_002440825.1). Classification (GTDB taxonomy): domain Bacteria; phylum Bdellovibrionota; class Bacteriovoracia; order Bacteriovoracales; family Bacteriovoracaceae; genus Bacteriovorax. The sequence continues at coordinate 29,270 of DJVH01000096.1, forward strand.
GTGGAAAATATTCCGCTGGAGCTGTTTGGTCTTTCTGAATCCGATGTTGTTGAACTGATGGGACATGATCCTGAAAAATTTGCCTCTTTTGTTCTCACTGTTCTTCAGCTCACTCGCGCATATGATGTGAAAATGGAAGATGTCTATTCAGCTGCGCTGAGATCATTCATAGAGGCCCATGAAAATTATTTTTCTGAACTTGAAAAGATTGCCAAAAAAATGAGAAGCGAATGGAGTCTTTCTTCCGAAGATAAATATTATGAGGAATTAAAAACAATTCTTCAGCGCAAATACAATTACGAAATTGATGAACAAGTCCTGGCCGATGACGTTTTACTTGCGGACAAAAAAGTCCTGGCCAAAAGAGCAAAGATCAACAAACTTTATCTTCATTCGTCGCTGACCGATGAACAGAAGACATTTTATATAGCTTGTGAACTTGGACATATTATTCTTGGCCATGCGAGCGATAGTCAGGATCATTCTTTTTCAGTGACATTGCAAAATTATCGTTCTCGCTATTTTGCAGGAGCCTTGCTCCTGGAGGAGAAAAATTTCTCGAAAGATTTAAAGCAATTTTTCAGTCAGACAAAATTTGATGGATCTCTTTTTCTCCAGTTGATCAGGAAATATAAAGCGAACTCTGAAACCTTTTTTCACCGGCTGACTCAGATGTTTTCCGCTCACTTTAAAATTGATGATATTTTCTTTCTTGAAGTTCATGAAGAAGATGGTGCTGTGAAGATTAAAAATGAATTGCATCTGACTCAGTTGCACGGTCCTCATGGTGTAAGGATGAGCGAGCATTACTGTGAGCGATGGATTGCGGTCAAAAGCCTGAAGCAGGTGCAGAATTCTCCGGTGGCCCTTGCTCAGATTTCCATTGCTGAAAACGGCAGCGAATATTTTTCTCTTTCTCTGGCAGAGTATTCACCCCATTTGAAGAACCGTATTTCCTATACCATCGGCTTTGCTCTTCGCCCCGAGCTCCGGAGTATTATTAAATTCCTTGACGATAAATCACTCAATAGAATTCCCATAGGGCAGACATGCGAGCGATGCGCAAAACTGGATTGTGCCGAGCGGACAACTCCGGCCACGCTTTACCTGAAAAAAATACGGGACATTGATTCTGCCCGCAGAATTGTCGAGTTAACTTCTTAAGGGTATAGTTCGATCAACGGAGACATTTATGCTATTTGAACTTGAGAAAGTAAATAAAGTGGCTTTCGACGATATGAATACAGTTCACCTTGAAGAGCTGGAACTCGCCAACACTCTTTATGATTACCTGACGACAACAAAAGAACACGATCATTCAAAGATTGAAAAAATGCTCGAAGAGTTTGCTTTTCATCTTCGCGATCATTTTTTGTTCGAAGAAGACATGATGAGAGAAACCAACTGTCCGATACTGTCCTGCCATGAAAGCGAACATAAACGCGTTCAAAAAATTATGTTTCAGATTTTTACAGAATATGCCCGCACAAAAGATGTGCGTTTACTGCAATTTTATTTTGAACGCGAATTTAAATCGTGGATTGAAAATCACATCGTGACAATGGATACCGTCACTGGTGCTTTTTTAAATGATCCTTCTGTTTTCGAGGGAAAAAGCTGCTAGCAGATCAGAGCAAAATTCCTTTGAGGAAAAGGGAAGCGACTGTGAAGTAAATGATCAAGCCCGTGACGTCGACGAGTGTGGCGACGAAAGGCGCTGAAGATGTCGCGGGGTCTAGTCCCACTCTGCGAAGGAAAAAGGGCAACATGGATCCAGCGAGAGTTCCCCACAAAACAATTCCAATGAGGCTGCAGGACACGGTGAGGGCCACCAGAAAATAATGTTCCCCGTAAAGGGTTTGATGATTCGGCCAAAGTAAAATACGAATCATACCTATTAATCCAAGAATACAACCGAGAGAAAGTCCTGCTAGAAGTTCCCTGGAGAAGACACGCCACCAGTCTTTTAAACGCACTTCACCGAGCGCCATGGCACGGATGATGAGTGTCGTTGCCTGGGACCCGGAATTACCGCCGGAACTGATGACAAGCGGGATAAATAGAGCGAGTACGACGGCCTTGGCAATTTCGCCTTCATAATGGCTCATCGCTGTCGCTGTAAACATCTCACCGATGAAAAGGGCCATCAACCAACCAGCGCGCTTTTTGATCATAGTGAGGAGATCGATTTCAAGATACGGCTCGCCCAAGGCTTCCATACCCCCGATCTTCTGGATATCTTCTGTCGCTTCTTCTTCGATAACTTCGATGACGTCATCTCCGGTAATGATCCCTTTCATGACATTGGTTTCGTCGACAACGGGCAGAGCGAGAAAATTGTGATTCGAAAAAGTTTTAGAAATGCTTTCCTGATCTTCGTCCTGCAAAACTGTGACGATATCTGTGTTCATTATTTCTGAAATAGTAATTTTGGCATCGGCCAGGAAAAGTTCACGAAGAGAAACAACTCCGAGAAGCACTTGATGTCGGTCGAGAACGTAAGCGTAGTAAATCGTCTCAATCTGGGACTTCGATTGGGCCCGAAGATAACGAATGGCCTCTTCAACCGTCATTTCTGGTCGGAGGCGGGCAAAGCGTGAATTCATCAAACCACCGGCTTCATCTTCAGCGTAGGCCATAAGCGCCTTCACTTCAATCATGGTGGGGTAGTCGAGATAGCGCATATTGGTCTTTTGCTCTTCTTCATCCATGTTCTGGAGAAGATCGGCAATATCATCGGGAGCGAGCAGGCGCATCCAGCTGCGTTTTTCAGCGGCCGGGAGTTCCTGGAAAATTTCTAGCTGGTAATCGGAAGCGAGATTAAGAAACAGGTCTTCCTGGTCCATACGGCCCAGCATTTTGAAGATAGTCTCCCGCTCAGCATGGGTCAGACCCTGCCAGTGGGCGAGCAGATTCTCGAGTGACAAATCGTCGTTCAAAAGGTTTGTTTCCATCGTGTGCGCTCAATGTGTGTTTTCAATTGTTAATTAAACGCTCCCGCCATTAAAGGCAACACTTTTAAGGACTATGTTGAAAATTCTTCAGATCATCTCAAGAAACCGGTCGCAGATTTCTGTGAGGTGGGCCGCTTTATGAGGTTTTTCCAGAGTGGACAAGATCTGCCTTCCCATAACGTTCATTCCCAGGAAGGAAAGCTGCAGCCTCATAATGGCCAGGGCCTGGGAACCGCCCCCGCCGCTTGCCGAGGCAATCAGGGCAGATTTGTTGTTGAAATTCTCCCTCCAGTTTTTAGTCGACCGGCTGACCCAGGCGATAAAGTTGGAAAAGACCGGGGGAGGGGCGCCATTATACTCAGGTGCCACAAAAATGATGGCATCGGACTCTAAACTTTCTTTGTATTGGAACATTAATTTTTCTGCAGAATGATGGGCTTCGGCCTGGCTTGTGTACATCGGCAGGTTCATCTCAACTAAATTAAGGACACTGACCGTAGCGTGATTTGCTTGCAGATGATGTTTGATTTCTAAAGCGAGGTCAAGGTTCTTTCCCACACTTGCAACGACTATCGAGATTTTTTTCATAAAAGGCCCCGGTTTTAATGTAACAAGATATCTTTTCACAGCAGGCTTCTGAAGTCTAGGCCCAAGTTTATATAGCAAAATACTTGAGTGTTAATAGACTTTTTTAATTATTAAAATGTATGCACATCCTAAAGGTCGTACCTAAAAAGTGCGATAATGAGTTAACGAAATAAAGTAAAGAAAGGTTTATCTATGAAGCCCCAAAATTACTCAGTCCTGCTCGTTGATGATATTGCCGATATGAGAGAACTGATTGCTTATGAACTTGAGTCGCTTGGAGTGAATATCTACCATGCTTCAAATGGTGAAGAAGCTTATCAGATTTATTCTTCTCATCAGATTGATTTCATCGTCAGCGATGTAAACATGCCAAACGGTAATGGTGTTCATCTCATTCGCAAGATCAACAATCAAAGACTGAACCTGCCGCCCATTGTTCTCATGACAGGCTTTTCCACTTTGACAGAAGAGGATGCTCAAAAACTGGGTGTCATCAGAATTTTTGAAAATCTGCTGGATCTCGCTGAAATAAAAAATTTAGTGCAGGAACATATGATGAAGTCGAAGTCTTCGCTCTTTTCAGAAGGGAAGCCTCACCTGAGTAAGGCTTCCTGAAAAAATGTTAAAAAACGGTTGTTGTTGCTTGCTGATGAAGTTGTGGCAATGGACTTCCGTTGATGACTGACCCTTGAGGCAGTGCCAGGTCGAGATCAACTTTAATCACATGTTTTTTGCCTTCTTCAAATCCTCCAAGAACTTTATCAAGATTGATTCTGACAAATCCTGTTCTTTCATCAGCTGGCTGATATGAAAATTCAGTTGGAGCAAGCACTCTGTTGATCAGAACGACGTCTTCTTTCAAAAAGCGCTTTCTTTCAACATAAAGTTTTAAAGTGAAATTTGTATTTGCTCTAAGATCGCCTGTTCTCACCAAAAGAGTGTTTCCTTCCACGTGCAGGTCAGATAATCCTCCGGCAAGAGGGGCAAATAATCTTTCTGCATCAAAGAGGTTGATGAAGTAAGAATAATTTTTTACAGATCCGTTTTCCTGACGTCCGATCAACGCAACCGCCAGGTATTCACGGCAAGAATTCGTTGCAGAGAAGTTGTCTCCTGTCAGAGAAAAATTGATTCCGCAATTTCCACTTTGTGGTTTCGTTGCCGGCGCTGCTGACAGTTTTACATCAACGTTTGCACGCGATTCATGATCGACAACTTCATAAGGAACAGAAATAGTTTTCAAGCACGAGTAGGCCACTTCTCTGTAAATCGGTTCATCGTAACAAACCGGTGGTTGTGGTCTTGGTTCCGGTCTTGGATGCGGATATGGATTTGGGTATGGATTCGGATTTGGTCTCGGTTCAGGGCGAGGTTCCGGTCTTGGTTGCGGACCTGGATTTGGTCTTGGATTTGGTCCTGGATTCGGTCTTGGATTTGGTCCTGGATTCGGTCTTGGTTCAGGTTTTCTTTCTGGAGGCGGATCTCTTGGATCGCGTGGGTGCGGTCCCGGAGCTGGATGCGGGCCAACCACAACATCTTTGGGTTCAAGACCGATAATCTTGTTCAAAGTGAGTCTTGGATAACAGACGCGTCTGTAGCCAACGATTTCCTGACGGTAACATGTACTTTGCACGACCTCTGTGCGGTACTCAGTTCTTGTTGTGACAGTGTTCAAAGCAAAGTTGTCCTGCTTTTCATTGTTTTCAACAATTACAGTGTGAAAATCGCTCGTACTTGCAAAGCTGGTCGTTGCAAGACTGGCCATGAGCGCGATCGCTAAAAATTTCTTCATATGCTCTCCTACGTGTATGTATGACCTAAACGAATTAAAAATAGTCAGGAGAAGAGAAAGGGTCAAGAATTGGAATGAAAGTGTGAGACTTATCCAGTTTCTTACCTGTTTCAAGGATCAAAGTGACACTGCTTATAAGCAGCATAGCTTCTTTGTATTCATCAAGTTCAGGCAATGGAGATACGCTCACTTTATGGAACTGACAAACTTTCAAAAAATTATGGAAATCATTGGAACGGTTGTAGACGGCATTGGGGTCTGCATCGTTGTCGGAGGCGCCCTTTATTCGCTGGTCATGTTTATCGCCGAAAAACATCCACAGACCGAGCGTTACACGCTTTTTCGCCAGCATGTAGGGAAATCCATTTTGCTGGGCCTGGAATTTTTAGTCGCCGGAGATATCATCCGCACAGTGGTCGTGGCGCCCACTCTTCAAAATGTCATTGTTTTATCCATTATTGTTGTTATCAGAACATTTTTAAGTCTTACTCTTGAGCTCGAACTTGAAGGTCGATGGCCATGGCAGAAAAGAAACGCGTAAGAAAGAAAAAACATCTTTTTACGATCGGCCACAGCACTCATCCGATCAAAGAATTTATTTCCATTCTCAAAGAATATGAGATCGAATGCCTGGTCGATATCCGGCATTATCCCGGATCAAGGTATTGTCCGCAATTTAAAAAAGAGCGGCTTAAAAAATCACTGGAGAAAGCAGGAATTCAATATCTGCACAAAGAAAATCTTGGCGGCAGAAGACGGGTCAATAAAGAATCGGATGAAAATGCGGGCTGGAGAAACGCCGCTTTCAGAGGCTATGCCGATTACATGCAGACCAAAGAATTTAAAGAGGCCCTAAAAGAATTGATGGAGCTGGCAAAGAAAAAAACGATTGTTATTATGTGCGCTGAAGCCGTTCCCTGGCGATGTCATCGTTCGATGGTCGGCGACGCTCTGCTGGTCAGAGATTTTGCCGTGGATGATATTATGAGCGCCACTCAGGCCAAACCGCATAAGCTGACCCGCTTTGCTCACGTTTATCGAAAGAAAATCACTTATCCTGAGTATGATGAAGAATCGCTTCCACTTTCAGCCTGAGTTCAGGAACAACTTTTGTTTCAAACCATTTATTTTTTGAAAGCCAGATATTGTTGAGCGGGCTGGGATGGGGCAACGGAAAAAAGCGGGGAGAATAATCTTCAAACGCTTTAACTGTTTCAGAAAGATTTTTTTTGCGCGACTTCATGAGATAGGCGTTTTGTGCGTATTGACCGATGAGCAAAATGAGCTCGAGTTCCGTCAGGCCATCGACCAACCTTTTATGCCAATGAGTAAAACAGTCTTTTCTGGGAGGCAGATCTCCGCGTTCTCCTTTGCCAGGATAACACATTCCCATGGGGATAATTGCAACAGATTTCTTGTCGTAAAAAATCTCTTCGTCAATTCCCATCCACTCGCGAAGGCGTTCTCCGCTGGCATCGTTCCAGGGAATGCCTGTTTCATGCGCTTTCGTTCCGGGAGCCTGCCCGATAATCAAAATACGCGCTTTGGGATCAATTTGAAAAACAGGAGCGGGGCCGCGAGGCAGATCCTTGCACAATGAACATGATTTTAGTTCAGCAATTAACTTCTTCATTTTTTCACCCTAGCACGCTTAACAATTCCTCTCAAGGAGAGTAAAATTCTTTAATGTCTAAAACGTTTTTGTCTCTTATCTATATTCTCATTGCGATGCTCTCCATCCAGTTTGGAGCTTCTGTTGCCAAAAAATTATTTCCTCTGGCGGGTCCGGCCGGAACGTCAATGTTGAGAGTGAATTTCGCGGCCTTGATTCTTTTTTTAATCTGGAAGCCGTGGAAAAAAAGCTGGACCAAAAAACAGATCCTCACTTTTTTTTATTACGGCGCTTCGCTCGGATTGATGAATCTGACATTTTATATTGCCCTGGAAAAAATTCCCTTGGGTATTGCTGTGGCGCTGGAATTTACCGGCCCTCTCACGCTGGCCCTACTTTCTTCAAAAAGATGGACAGATTTACTTTGGGCCGTCCTTGCAGCAGCAGGAATCTGGTTCATTCTTCCCATAGCTAAAACTCAAGGCGCTCTCGATCCCTGGGGAATTTTCTTCGCCATTCTCGCTGGCGTTTTCTGGGCGCTTTATATCATTTTCGGCCAGGCTTCAGGAAAAGAAGGACATAGTGGTTATGCTACTTCCTGGGGAATGTTATTCGCGGGCCTGGTGATCATTCCTTTTGGGCTCGTTATGAACGGCCGGCAGATTTTTGTTTCTTCTTTTGCAACTGAACTTTTGCCGATCGGTTTAATCATTGCTGTTTTATCCAGTGCTCTTCCATATTCTCTTGAAATGATGGCCATGAAAAATCTTCCATCAAAATCATTTGGTATTTTGATGAGCATGGAGCCCGCTGTCGCTTCTTTCATGGGCTTTCTTTTTTTACGTGAAAAACTCTCAGTTGTTCAAACTGCCGGCATTGCCTGTATCATGCTCGCCTCGGCCGGAACAACCTGGTCTGCGCGACGTGAAGAAAAAATCCAGCCCGTGTTTTAAACCTGTACGTTTTTCTTTTATTTATAAATGAATTGGCCGTGATTTTTTCCCGCAAAAATTATGGCTATAATCCGTGAATGAATAAAAAATATTCCATCATCGATCTTGAAACTACCGGAAGCAATCGCATAGGACAAAAAATCATTGAAGTCGCCATTATCAATTACGATGCCGAAACAGATACAGTGGAAGAAACTTTTTCTACTCTGATCAATCCTGAACGCACAATCGGCCATGCCGTCACCTTGCTCACGGGAATTACCAATCTCATGTCTATGGATGCGCCAAAATTTTATGAGGTCGCTAAAAAAATTGTCAAGATGACCGAAGGCCGGATTATCGTCGGACATAATGTTTTCTTTGATTACCGGTTTCTTCAGCGCGAGTACGGCGATCTCGGTTACTCTTATCGACGTGATGTTTTTTGTACGGCCAAGAGTATGCGGCTCCTTGTTCCAGGTCTTGAATCTTATTCGTTAAAAAATTTATGTGCTCACTTTGAGATTAATCAGAATCGCGCCCATCGGGCCCTCTCTGATGCAGAAGATTGCCTGGCCTTGTTGAAAATATCAAAGGCCCGAATGTCGGAAGAAAAAAACGGCGATCATACCATTCCTGCGGCCTTGATTGATTTTCGTTTTGAAGATTATCCGGAATGTCCAGGCCTTTATTTTATGTATGACAAAAACCGCAATCTGCTTTATGTCGGGAAGAGCCGCAATATCCGCTCGCGCTTAAAGCAGCACTTTAAACAATTCAGTGGCATAAAAAGAGAACAGCAGCTGAAGAGCAAAGTCGAGAAGGTGGAATACCTTGAATGCTATCACGATCTTCCGATGGGACTCCTTGAACTTCATTTTATAAAATCGGCGCGTCCTTATTATAATTTATTGAGCCGAAGAATTCATTTCCGCTTTGGTCTGAAGCTCAACGTCGATCACAGCGAAGCTATTCCAGGAGAAGAAATTAAAGTCACATCTCATCTGGATGATATTTCTCTGGGCTATCTTTATGGTTCACGACGATCGGCCCTTCTGGCCAAAGCTCGCCTGTATAAAAAAGCATTCAATTTGGATATTGATCAGTGCGACTTTATTGAAAAGCTGCAGGAACTTCAAAAAAAGCTGGGCAAAGAAAAATACTTTAAAAAAATAGAAGAGATTTATCATTCACCTCTCAGTGCTTTTAAAGACAGACCGGACATCAAAGACGCTCAGGGAAACTGGTCGCTGCAATTTGAAAATAATCAACTGAAAAAAATCTGGTTGAAGAATTCAGGCGATATTCTGATTAATGAAACTCCTGACATGAGATGGTTGTTTCTGGCCCATTTAAAAAAATCGGTCAGCTGAAGTTTTTCATTTTGTCATTGTCACCGACAATCCAGAGGATATCTCCCGGAAGAATCATCAGATTGGAATCTGGATTCAAAATTCGTTCGCCATGTCTTTCCACACCGGCCACAAGCCCCTGAGTTTTCTCCCGGATTTTTGAGCGCCTGATTGTTTTATAAACGAAAGACATTTTTTCCGTCACAAACACGCGGTGAAGAGCAAAGCTCTTGTAGGCAGCATTGGTTAAGACCTGTTTTTTTATTTTTAAAAGGTCACAGAACCGGTCCAGTTTATCATCGCTGCCAATGATGGAAACGCGGTCGTTAGGAAACAATTTTTCTTCGCGGCCTGGTGCTGTGATAATAAGTTCGCCTCTTTCGATGAGCGCTACTGAGAGTCCGTATGTTTCTCTGATTTTCAATTCATGAAGTGTTTTGCCTGCGATTTCAGCTTCTGGTGGGATGATCACGTTTTTAATATGGGCATCCCAGGGGGCCAGGTCCCTGTGGCTGGATTCTTTCTCCAGTGTTTCTGACTCGAAAAAGTTTTTAATAAAATGTTTTTCAAAGGCCAGGTAGATTTTTTTCAGCATAGGGGAAAGCAGCAGCAAAACAGCAAGTGTCGTAAACAAGGCAATAGACGTAGCGAGCCTTGGTGGAAGATGACGGAAGGCGATCAGCCGGAAGAGACCCCACACGACCATAACTCTTACGACTTCCAATGAAATAAAGCTGAGTCTTTCTTCTTTGCTGTAGGTGTTGCCTTCGCGTTTCTTCATGAGGATGGCCCAGAAGAACGGTGTTGATAGAATAATGGTCAGAATAAAGCCCAGTCTTTTACTGTCTCCGGAAAAGAGCGAATCAACGAAATAGAAGATCCCATAAATGATTACGGCATTTAACAGAATGTGAATGAGTGATGTCAAAAAATTCTTATGCCATTTTTTGGAGAAATTCTTTTTCTTTTCCTGTTTTTCTTTTTTCTGAACTTTGTGTGGAATGAATTTTTCCATCCAGAGTGAAATGGCATCCACATTTTTTATCATATAAGGAGTGGTAAAGGTTGTGATGACAGAAATACCTACGGCAATCGGATAGAGAAAAGCACTGGTGACTTTGAGTTGAAGTCCGAGTGAAGCAATAATAAAAGAAAACTCACCGATTTGCGCCAGAGAAAGTCCTGCTTGAAGTGAATGCCGCAAAGAGCGCCTGCCCAGTAGACCTCCCACTGCAATCGTGATGAACTTCCCTACAACAGTTATCAATGTGAGAATGAGTATTGGCCCTTTATATTCCATCAGCATTTTGGGATCAATAAGCATACCGACTGAAACAAAAAAAATGGCCCCAAATAAATCGCGCACAGGTTTGATGAGATGTTCAATTTTTCTCACCTCAGATGTCTCTGCTAAAATTGAACCCATCATAAAGGCACCGAGCGCTGGAGAAAAACCGGCCAGTGTCGATATTTTTACCATAGCAAAACAGAGGGCCAGAGAGGTAATGAGGAGCATTTCATCATTTGTATGTTTCCTGAGAAATTTAATCAATGTCGGAATGATAAAAATGCCGGCCACAAAACAGAAAATAACAAAGAAAGTTAATTTTAAAGTGGCATTAAGCAAATCACTCCCGTTGATGGCATAGGTTGCGGCCACAGTGGAGAGCAAAACCAGGAGCAGCACTGCGACCAGGTCTTCAACAATCAGAATCCCAAATACGAAATCAACAAATCCTCTTCCTTTCATTCCGGTTTCACTGAATGTTCTGATAATGATCGTCGTAGACGAGATGGCGAGAATGCCGCCAAGAAATAAACTATCGATTAATGACCATCCAAATAAACGTCCGAAAAGGTTGCCTAGCGCGACCATTCCAAAAACTTCAATCAGAGCGGTGAGGGTTGCAGGACCTCCGACTCTGAGAAGTTTTTTAAAGCTAAATTCGAGGCCAAGCGCAAACAATAAAAAGATCACTCCGATTTCTGCCCAAACATGCACATTCGGCATGTCAGAAACAGAGGGGAGAAACCAGACATGTGAGCTGACCAGAAAGCCGGCGATAATATATCCCAAGACAACGGGCTGTCCGATTTTACGGAACAGCACCGTGACTAGTCCTGCGGCCATTAAGATAAGACCGAGGTCAAGAATAAAGGCCGGAAGGTGCCCCAACTATTTTCCTCTGAAGAAAAAGAACCAGGCCAGGATAACAAGAAAGCCCGGCACACCTAGAACATACATCAGGATAGGGACTGCCACTCTTCCGCTAGCATCATCGATAACATTTTTAAGTTCGTTTTTAATTTTCAAAATTTTCACATTGAACTCCTTTTCTATGATTCAAATGTTGAAGCAATTTCCTGCGCTCCAGTTACTTCTAGAAGTTTTTTTGCTCTATTCATCCAATCGCTGTCATTGCAATGAATGGACAAAAGAATTCCTCCACTATGAACTCTTTCTTCTATTCTTTTGGCGTCGATTTCAGGAATCCCATAGCCAATAAGTGCACCGCTGATTCCACCGACCGTGCCGCCAATTCCTGCACCGGTGAGAGCTGCAAGAACGGGCCCTGCCGCAAGAAAAGGTCCCACTCCCGTGATGGAAAAGGCACCAATACCGATCAGCCATCCAAGCGTTCCCCCTAAGACTGCACCGGTGGCAACACCTGCAGCTGCACCTTCTTTTCCCTGCCCGTGTTCGTGATAGTCGGCGTTTCCCAGCCGATCGGGAATGACAAAAGAAATGTCTTCTTTAGAAAAACCAGAATCCCGAAGTTTTTCTACAGAGAATTCCATATCTTCTTTGTTGGAAAAAACCCCGAAGACAGAATAATAACCGTTGCTTTGGTATTTAACTTTTTGCCAGTCAGGGCCGAAGTGATTTAAAAAAGTCATGCCTTCTCCTTGCGCTTTTCTTATTCTCTTATGATCTCAAGTTGGTTGCGTATTTTATGATCATTGGATGCTCGCTTGACTGTATCGAGAATTTTCCGCTGATCCTTTTCAGATGCAACGGGGCCTTTGAGCGTAATTTCTTTATCGACAACAATAATCTGAATATTCTTAGCACTGTTTGAAAGGGCCTGGTCATTTAATAATTGTTGTCTGATGGACTTCACTAGTATGTGATCAGCTGATTTATTTTCGTCTTTATCCATAGCGAACTGATCAGCATCAATTGTTGCCAATCTTGTTTCTAATGTTTTTGTTTCAATTGGTTCATTAGCTCTTGGTGCATTTGAAAGGATTTCAAGGCAGACGATAAATAACAAAGTCCAAAATTTCATTACATTCTCCTACAACATACGGAAGTGCTACCAAGTTCAAGTGCAATCGAACTGCCATGAGACCACTTCCCAGAACTTTCTTGAAATAGACCTTTTCTTTATAGGTTGTATAATTTGCGTCGGCATTATTTTTTCATGGTAATGATCGTGTTGAGTAATTCTTCCCCAAACTGATGTGAATTAAGTCCCAAATTTCTTCAATTGGTTTTTTAACAAAGTGAATCGGTAAAATTTTTTTTATTTGCTGTTGAAAAAGTGTTTTTTCTTATGACATCGTCGGTTCGTTTTCTAAACCTTTCATCGTGAGGGTGCTATGAACTACAATTACAACCATCTCTTTTACTTTTACATCGCTGCTAAGTCCGGAGGTATTACTACTGCCGCTGAACACCTGCACATCAGTCAGCCAAGCTTATCAAGTCAGTTGAAAGTTCTGGAAGAATCGCTTGATGTGAAGCTGTTCGAAAAAGTAGGGCGCAAGAATCAACTGACGCCGACTGGAAATGTCATCTATGGTTATTGCCGTCAGATGTTTGAGCTCGCTGAGAAAATGTCGGAGGTTGTGACTAAGAGCACTCCTACGGCCAAGAGAAAGATCATGATCGGTGTTTCTGATGAAGTGGAAAAAGAATTTGTCTCAGAAGTCGTGAGTCACTTTCTTAATCGTTATCCGTTGGATGAGAGACCACAGGTTCAGCTTTCTTCCGGACATCTGAATCAGTTGCTTGATCACCTTCATTTCAAGGAAATTGACACCATCATTACTTCTCAAAACATCAGTGATTCAGAATTCATCAATCTGCAACAGGTGAAAGTGCCAGTTGTTCTTTGTTGTTCTACGAAGTGGAAAAATCCGATGTGCAATATCACTGAAGGCATGAGCAACGGTGATGTCATGGCTGAACTGGCCAAGTGCAAAGACGTGCAATGGATATTGCCTTCTACTCATGTAGATCTTCGTTCACAAATTGATCGCTTTTTTGAAGAACACAAAATAGAAAAGAGAATTGTTTTTGAAAGTGACAGTATCTCGGCCCTTGTCAGATCTGTTCATAATGAACTTGGCTTTTCTTTTTTACCGTTGCTTCATATCTCGAATGAGATCAAGGGGCGCTATTTGAAACGTCTAGGTTCAAATGAAGGTTTTTGGGAATACGGCATGACTTTGGGTTGCCATGCTCATAACAAAGAGGATTCTGTCATTAACACTTTCTCGGAAACATTCCGTGATCTCTGTGATGACATTAAAACTATTCCGATGAGACATTCATCGCCGATTCCTTTCATGGAACAGGTTCAGATCAACGCTTAGGAGTCATTTGTGGAGCCGATGAAAGACCATTTTTACGATGAAAGTGCACTCACTACAGTGAAGCATCGTCGCACTAAAATGTCAGACAGTGAACAGGAAGATTTGCGCGATACTTTTGATAATGTTTCATTTAATCTGGGCAAAGCTTATCAGCATGCCAAGGACCGCTCCAGAAAACAATGGCAAAGAAATCAAATGCGAAAACGTCTTCATCATACATACAAAAGTGAAAAGTAACCAAGTGCCGGAAGTTTATCTTCCGGCATTTTGTTCCATCAATTTTTCAAGCATATCAATTTCGAAGAGGTGAAGAAATTTCATCCAGGATTTTTGCAATTCGGACTTTCCGATCAAGCAAACTTTTGAATCCTTTTTAATCCATATTGTGTAGCGCGATGGTTTTTCATTCATTATTTCATTCATACCCCAGCATGTGTGGCCGCCGAATTCAGCGATAAACTTATCGCCATCGTATACACAGACTCGTCCTTCTAGAATCCGATAGGCCATCAGCGGTGTATGTCCCTTTTTAATGAGAATAGTGTCGGTAGGGTAGACTATAATGTGCATTCGCGTATCATTTCGATACAGCCATTTGAACATCCAATCCATCATTGAGGCCATCATACATTTCTCCTCAACATTTCTTCTACAAGGTATTTATCCAGAAAATAAACTTCGGTAGGTTCAAGGGCAATGGCATCGGACACAAAGTAAATCAAATGCATTTCATCGAGTGCAATAATATCACCTGCGGTTTTTATTTCCTGAGTAAGAAAACCTTCATCTGTCTGGCTGATCACCTGGACTCTTCCCGAGCAGATAAAAAACACGCCAATAGCTGGGGTCCCATTACGGTAAAGGTATTCGCCCTGGTCATAATGCTCCAGAATCCTGTTTTGTTCACTGAAAAGAAATTCAAAGGAGTCCATATCTCCTCCACGTAAGTCTATAAGACTATTTTATGGCAAGGATAATGGGAGTGTCAGAATGAAGTGATTTGATTTTTTGAATATCAGCGATCGAAAAAAATAAAAGAGAGAAGGAAAATCATATTCCTTCTCTCTGGTAAATCCTAAACTCTATTGATTCATTGGTCTTTCTTTATTCCAGTCTTGTTTTTGTTGACCACTTTGACTTTTGTTACTTCCAAGACCCGATTGGTTCGAATTTTTATTTTGTTGCTGGCCTTGTCCGATTCCGCCTTGTGAACCGACATTTGATTGCTGGCCGGCCATGCTTTTATTTTGTCCACCAGAGCTTTGTCCCTGGCCTACACCTGTTTTTTGAGATGATTGACCCTGGCCAGATTGCCCTTGGCTTCCTGATTGTGATTGACCTTTGTTTGGTTGATTTTCATTTGTGTTGTAGTTTGCCATAGTAAACTCCTTTGTTTGAAAACTATTTAAAAGTAGCTTTCCTACAGCTCATCTTTGCGCTGATTATTTTCTTTTAAAAATATATAAAAGTGATGGTGGAAATAGGGCTCAGCTGATTGAGCAACGAAAAGTCTGCAGAACTATTAATTACAAGTTGCGCCGGCGAATCTTGACAGTAAAGCGCGACAAGCACTATTTATTTCACTTGGGTTTAAGATGCGCGGGTAGACGGCCATCCATGCAATAGCGCCATTAAAATAGTCAAATGATCCTCCAGCTGATCTTCCGATAGTAAACGCCTGTGCAGTGTCTACATAAGCAGGAGCATTCCCGAATATGGCCGTTGTTCCGTTTTTATGAAAGGTGAGATCAGTAGCTGAGAAAGTCACTGCAACGAACTGCCAGGCTCCCACATCAACCGCGGTCGTAATCCATGTATTATTAAAACGATTAAAGACACCGAAATCTGCCGTCGTATTATCGATGACAAGAGAACGGTTGAAGGCCCCGCCGTGATTATCCAGTGAAAAAATATGACTGAAGGTGGTCGCATTCGGTTTGATCCAGGCAACCCATGTTGAGTTGGGCATAACTCCAGATTGAGCATTGAGCGTAGTACTGATGAATGTTGAATTGCCGTTAAAGACAATGCGGTTTGGATCAGAGGATGTTTTTGTTCCTGCGAAACCACCTCCGCTGGCACAATTAATTGTCCCGTTATTATTATTTCCAGAAGAATCGCCGAAGGCGGTGAAGTTGCATGTTCCCGTTGGAGAAGACGTGCCAGAGAGGGTGTCAGCATCAAGAATCATTGAAGCGCCGGACGGAATAGAAGGTCCGTTATTTTGCGCGCAGGCCATAAGAAAAAACATAAGATTTATGAAAAGATATTTCATCATAAAATTTCACTCCGTTCACTAAAGTCTGGAACAGAAAATTAAATTTTGGAAGATCCAAATTTTAGACCGGATAGACGCTCAACTTCCGACAAACTTGTTTTGTATTTTTCCCAATCTCTTCTATCTGCACTTCCATTTGTTACCGGTTTGCATAATTCTTTTTTATCAGAAAGATCAATGCTTCCGCTTTGAAGAATATTCGGCATGATGACAGCAATGCTTGGAGTTTTGGCGTCAATTGTTGAAGGAGATTGATTGGCATTCAGAACATAAATGATTTTGAAATTTTTTGAAGGAACCTGAATATCGCGATCGGGACCGATGGCACCCATAGCTTTATCATATATAGGACCCGCAACAATAAATAATTTCTTGCCCTGCTTTTGAACAAGATCTCTTGAATACTGTTCAAGGTGCTCCCAGATCACACGGTTAAGATAAGCGGTCTGAGGGAGCATGTTGCTCATGAGAAAGGTTGTTTCATTGTTTGCCACGGTGTCAGTTCTGTCGGCCGACGGGACCTGGTGACCTCTGTCGAAGCAACTTCCCCGGTAATCGTTGGCATCCACTGCGTGCTGGTGAGATTCACTGAGATAAGCTTCAAGATCTTCGTCGATGGCAAAATTGTTTGATCTGCCTGAATTTCCGATGTTGGTTGTTTCAAGTTTCCAGGCTACGTAATTCGGCGTTCGCGTTTCTTTATTATAAGAAAGCAGGTATTGCTCGCGGGAAAGAATAATTTCAGTTTTATCAGTTTCGGGAAGTTTGAAAGCGAGATTGGTATTTTGAGAAGCGGGAAGACCGATGAATTTTTCGATTTTAGCAAAAGCTACAGACTGAAAGATAATGGTTAAGGCGAAGAACCCTGTAAAAATACCCGAGCCGGAAAGTCTTTTACTCATATCTCATTTCCTTCATGGAAGTTGCTGTCACTTATAACTGTAAAGCAACTTTGTCTTCTTGAACAGAAACGTTTTGTTAGGAATTGATTAAAAAGTCTGCGGGAAGAAATCTTCCCGCAATGTTGCTGTTAATCTCCGGCAATTTTTTTTTCAAAACCATCAGAGCTTTCTCTTTTTATATCGCGCTCTCGCTTTTGTCTCTTCTGGTATTCCTGTTCCTGCATTTGCTTGATTCTGTCTTCGCTTTTTTTGTCTTTCTTCTGGTCCGCCATGCTTCCTCCCGTTGCCGTGAATTGGTTGAACATAGCCTGCATGAATAGAATTCATTTGAAAAATAAGTAATTAAAATGGAAAAAAAAGAATTAAGTTATGTCTACTTCACCGGCGAGCCATTTTTCATAACCCACAGTTTCAATAAGTCTGATGGCCTCTTTCACTTTCTCGTTGTCCTTCACATTCTGCCCCATGAAAACCAGACGGTGATAATAACCACTATCAACCTTTTTAGAAGAAAATGTTCGGAAGAACTGTGAATGATTCATGTCTGCCGTGCTAAAAGCGTTGCACTTGATTTCACATGCGCAAAAATTGGAAAGAGCAAAAGGAAGAATGAGTCCCGCACCGCTCAAGGCGATTTCTTTAAGTTCGGCATCAGCACAGAAATTCATTCTGCTGTAAGCGGAATGTTTATTTAAGTAAACTTTCTTTTCATCAGTCTTCAGATGGTCGGGCAATTTATTTTCAAGCTTTGCAATCATTGATTCAAGAAGCGGTAGATCCAGAGCTTTAGGCGAGTGCATGGCAAAGTCGTAATCTTTTTTGAACTCCTCTGCACTAAAGACTTCGCTGTTGGCATAGGTTACACAAAAGCAGAAATTATTTTTTATAAAATTTTTGATCACTTCAAATTTAGCTTTATCTTTCTGGATCAGAGCTCTGTTGATTAAAATAAGATGAGGAAGCTGATACTGTAGAACCTCTTCAATATTTTTCAGAGAGGCATATCCTCTGGCACAGTATTTTTTATCGGCCTTGATCATTTTGCGGATTTCATCCCTGTAATCAGGTTCTGCTTCAAAATAAATCATTTTGACCGGCTTATGTTTTGATACATCCTGATTGTTTTCAATCCACGCCTGAAGCTTTTTGCTGTCTTTAACCGGATCTTTGGAATGAATGCGACAAAGAAGACTGTTGGCATATTGATAATAGCGTCCGACTTTATTGCGTTCGATGCACTCTAATTTGACATTCTTCATTTCGAGCTCTTCGAACAAACTGTTTTTTACATCCAGTTTCTGACCAGGCTCGAGATTTATATTGCATTCAATAAGGACTTGCGAATCGCTGATCCAACCCACGCGGCCGAAAGTTGTAAATTCAGCTTCTGCAGGAAAAGGGGCCACTTTGTAGTCGATCACATTCGGATCAGGATCTTTCGGATTCATGAACCATTTCACGAGGCTCGCAAAAAATTTCGGCGAAGGACTGAAGCCACGGCCTCTGTATAAAATCTGGGCTGCACCGGAGTAAAGGAGTGTTTTTTTGAATTCAACTGAAGTGTCTGAGGTGAAAACGATAAAGAGAGTGTTTCTCGCGAAGACGTGGTTGCGCATTTTATTGATGAATTCATCCGGCTTCAGGGATTTATCATCACCATTGACGATAACAATGTCGGGGAGATTTTGAAGGATATACTGTTCGCCGGAAGAAAGTGTCTGGAGATGTTTTAAAGGGATTTCTGTCTGCAGAAGTGCATTGCTGACAAACCAAAAAAGTTCAGGCCCCTGATCAATGACGGCGATACTCATAACTATAGTGTATCACGTAACTGTTCAGGGTCAAATCACCTGCTAATTCGTGCCCTTAGGACGTACTACCAAAACATCGCAAGGGGAGTATTTACTCAGAAAATCGGCAAGAGAACTGTTAAAAAATCCCTCAATACCATGCTTACCTCTGGTGGCCACAATCACAAGATCGGCCTTGACTTCATTGAGATAGCTGATGATTTTTTCTTCGCGCGAGTGAGAGAAAAAACACTTGATTGTTTTTTGCTCGTTTCTCACTTTCATCTCATTGCTAAGATTTTCAAGAATGCCTACAGCGCTGGCCTCAATATCCGGGTATTGAACTTCTGCCGGAAAAATGACCGGGACAAGATCCGCATTGTACATGTGCACTTCAAACACATGTAAAAAATGGATGTTGGCATTTTGAAGAATAAAATCATGGCGCATATTTTTAAGAGTCTCAATACTTGCCTGATTAATATCAGCACAGATCACTATATTTTCCATAGAGTCCTCCGCCTTCATTAGAAATCCGAAATGAGAGTTTGAAAACTTAAGTTATTTTTTAGAATTAAATGACAAAAATCCCTGAAAAAGCCAGAGATCTCCAAACAGAGAAGCGAGAAGTCCTACACATAAAATAACACCAAACATTTTTGGGGAACTGAAATAAGAGCCCAGATAAACAAGGGAAGTGCAGGCCATCAAGAGTCCCGTCACGATAGAAGCGATACCACGGCTTTCAATTCCTTTTTTAATTTCCGAATTTTCAGAAGCAAACAAGTATTGAATGGCATTGTCTCCGGTAAGACCAACTAAAATGCTTGCAAAGATGGATTTCCAGAAATCCAATGTAATATGAAAATAGCCAAGAAGCATAATAACAAAAAAAGCTCCCCAAAAAGAAGACAGAAGAAGAGCGGGAAGGTGTGCTGCTTTATTCTGGGCGATCGCCAGAAAAACAATGATCAGACTGACCAGAAACAAGCTGACGACCAGACTGTCGATGAGAGTTTTGGGAACGAGGCCTGCGAAATCTGAATAAGCGACAAATTCTCCGCCTATATGACAACGGCCCTGGCATTTCATATCCACGATCTTCTTTAAAGTTTCAACCGGAACAACGGAAGTATCTCTGAGATAGAGAATGGCCCTGGCCTTATCTTCATCATCATTAAATTGTCCGTGAAACCGCGAGATCGAAAAAAAAGTCTGACTTTCCAGTTCATCCAGATCGCCTTGATTCTGCAGCCAGCGCTTGATCTTCCATGGATTCTCAGAGTGGTTGATGAGTGAGCTGGCAAAAGGTTCCCGCAAAATATCGGTAAGAATCGTTTCCATTTTAAGATCATCCATCTTTTCATCAAAGACAAGAGAGACAGATCCAATCCAGCCCTTCGTCTTTTCAAGATACTGAAGTCCTTTGCTGTATTCCTGCTGTTCGGGAAAAAGGCGATGAGGAGCTTCGTTGTAATCCAGAAGAAAAAAAGCACCAACCGCCAGCGGATAAACGATCAGACTTATTTTGCTGAAGATTTTTGGAAAAGGAGTGAAGGCCTTGCTGGAAAGAAATTTTAATCTGGCCGCTCGTGAAGGATTCGTCCAGCCTTTAAAATTTTTAAACTGCTGAAGCACAGAAGGTAAAAAGAAGAAGATAATCATCCATTCGATGAACGCACCCCAGGCGGCCCACAATCCCATTCTTCTGATGGCAACAACATCTGAAGTGCAGAGGGAAAGAAATCCAAGAATAGTCGTAAGCGAAGTGTAAAAGCTGGGAATAACCAATCGGAGCATGGATTTTTTCCAATGGACTCCATTTAATTGCTCATAGGACGTAAAAGTAAAATCTTCCAGAGAGCTGATTCCTAAAATGAGAACGAGACCGGTAGAAAGAACGTCGAATGAAGATCCGGTATATCCTTTTAAACCAAAAACCCAGATGCCCGCTAAAATCAGCGATGAAGTAAAAAGAAGTCCAGATTTCCACGTTCCGAGAAAAACTCTGAGGCCGAGAAGCATCAATAAAAGCATTCCTAAATTGATGTATTTGGAAAATTTGAAGCCTTCAAGAATATACCATTGATAATCCCCGGGCCCTATCCACGACAAGCGAGCTCGAGGAACAATAGGCTTTAAATCTTTTTCGATTGAGAGGCGAAGCTGGTCAAAAAGCTTTGGATCAAAGGAGCCGAACTTTGATGTGGTCGAGTTCTTAAAGGTAAATTGAAAAAGCAAAGTCAGCTGATTGCTCTTTTCTTTTACCATGGCAAAAGGAGAGTCGTTCAAAGTTTTTTGAATGTCAGCAGGTCTGCCGTTCAAAACACCTGTTTCGCAATTGAGATCAACAATGTTTTTTATTCTGAGCTTGTTAACACCTTCTTCAGTAATTCTCTTTGGCAATTTAAAATCGAAGGTTGAAACTGTGCTTTGTATCTCTGCCATGGAAATGCGGGCAAATGAATACCATTTTCTGATCCTGCACATTTCATCACTGGTAAAACTGTCTTGTCCTTCAGGCGGGGTCAGAATAAACAGAGAAGTAATGCCGTCCTGATATTTTTCTTTCAGGATTTTTAATTCATCCGCCGAAGCAAAACCCTGCCCCGCAAGATCTTCAGCGGAAAAGACAATTTTCATTTTTGAGATATTGCCCAGGAGAAACAAACTCATGCAGGAGAAAATGATCAAAGTCAGACGCGAATGTTTCCAGCACAGAAGCATGCTTCTCAAAAGAAAAGAATTAAAACGGTGGTAAATTGTGGTCAGTAAACTTTTGATCATTCTTTGTTTTTATCACGGCAAAAAAAAAAGCCCTCAAAAGAGGGCTTGATTTGCGAACTTTGCTCTTTAAAAAATTATCTCACAAATAATGTTAAACCATTAGTTAAAATTCGTGTACCGCGGGCTTCATTTAAAATTCTCATGGCATTGCCCACATCGGCAGAGTTCTTTAAGTTTGGAAACAGTCTTCCGTAACCTTCAGCAGATGTGTTCCATCCTGTCGCACGGCCAAAAAGATAATTTCTAAAACTTGTCTTTTTACCTTTAAAGGTCAGTTCGAGAACGTCGCTTCCGGGTTTTATTTCTCTCATTGAAGCGTATTGTGGAGTTTTCTTAAGCGCTGTGATGTCCTCGTTTCCTGCAAAAACCGTTGGCAGTAAATTCTTCAGATCGCGAGGAGGGTTTTCGTAAAATCCTTTCAGGTCGACAACAAGCTCGTCTCCACTGAGAGCTCCATTGATTCTCGTTTTACCTGAGACACCTGCACCGTAAGGACCTGTCAGCTTTTTGATGTTCATCACACCTGCTTCAACTTGCTCTTTTCTGGCAAGGAAAACTTCAGGGTCGATCTGAGCAATGTAGTGCCCGTCGTTGTTCTTGATGTTCTTCCATGTTTCTTCTAAGAACAATCCCGATCTGTGAAGATGGTAGTAGGCGAGTGTCATCCACGATTTTCCATTTGCGGTCAACGTGTAGAGGTTTTTGTATTTTTTGATTGTTGCTGTTCTTTGGGCGCGCGAAACGCCTTTCAGGTAAACATTGTCTTCGCCTGGAAGAGCATCAAAAAGAGCAGATTCAGCGACGCCTACACCGTACATTCTGCCGATTTCTCTCTTGAGAGCAAGGTGGCCGTTCCAGTTGTAAGCAGCGAGAGTGGCAATATTGTACATGCGTCTTTGAATTCTTGAGAGAGCAGAGAATCGTTCAGCTTCTCCCATCACTTTGAATCTGTCGTAATCATCGTAGTTGCCGTTGAATGCCTTTTCACCAAAGCGGATTTTTGCATCAAAAACTACAGGAGTTTCTTCACCATTTTTTTGAACATTGGTCATCTTCAAGGCTTCAATTCTCTGAGAAGATTTTTTCAAGGCCGGATAAACTTCACTGGCTAAAAAAGCGATGAAATCTGATTCATAATGAAATTGTCTTCCGACAAGATCTTCAGTCGGCATTGAAAGATAAAGCATCTGAGCTTCAACATGAGACCCTGTTTCGTTGATTTTGACCTGCTCGGCAACATTCTTAAGAGTTGCAAGCAAAGCCTGTTGAGTTGTCGCTACCTGGTGAACCATCGGAGTCATTCTCCAGATAATTCCTTTCATCGGAAGCCAGGCTGCCATTCTCGCCACTGAAAACTTCAGATCGTTGGCGCTGGAAGGGATTTGATCGTATTTAGCATCATAGCTTCTGATGATGTCGTAAAACTCTGCACCAGTATTCGCTTTGATAATTTTATTTCTGAATTCTATGTATTCTTTTGAAAGCATGTCTTCAGTCGCAACCAGGGCGGTTCCGGCCGGACGACGTTTTGATTCTGCTTTAAAGTTCTCTGCCAAAGCGATAATTTCTTTGTCAGAAAGAAAGCCGAGTTCTGCTTCTGAAGGAGCAGGAATATTTTGAGCAGGCACATTTGAATTGTCCTTAAAGACAAATTTCTTTGGGGCCGCATAAGAGGAAAAATTGATCAGCATGAGAGCAGCGAAGGTGAGAGCGGGCAGATGGCGAGATTTTTTTATGGTCATTTTTCCTCCTGAAAGATTTAAGTCTCCGCTAGAATATTGATCTAGAATATTAATCTAAATTTGTTTTGTAAATGTGGCCAAGTTTACCGTAAGCTTTTAAATGGGTTTTACCTCTTAAATTTGCTAGTCTGGACGAGATGAAAATTTTAAACCACCCGCTGTTTATTATCGCTATCGTTGTCTGCATTATCGCAGAGTATTTTTATTCGAAAAAAAAGGGCATCAGCAATTTCGCTTTTCCCGAAACCGTCACAAGTATTGCTCTCATTTCCATTGATAAAATTTTAGGCCTGTTAACAGGTTCAGATGGCGGACCAATGGTTAAGTGGTTGTGGGCCCATCGTTTTTTTGATCTGCCGCTGGAAAAACCATGGACTCTGGTGGCCACTTTTATCGCAGCAGAATTTCTGTATTACTGGAATCACTGGTACAACCATCACGTAAATATCGGCTGGGCCACACATATCATGCACCATTCACCGACCAGGTATAATTTAACTTTGGGATACAGATTAGGCATTACCCGACTTTTTTCGTTGGGTTGGCTGATTTTTCTGCCGCTGATTCTTTTTGGATTTCGTCCCGAAGATATTGCTCAATGTATCGGGATTATTTTTCTCTACCAGTTTTTCATTCACACTGAACTGGTGCCGAAGCTGGGATGGCTTGATCTCTTTTTCAACACGCCTTCGGCCCACAGAGTCCATCACAGCGGAAATCCACATGAATACAATAAAAATCTCGGGGGACTGACGCTTGTCTTCGATCATCTTTTTGGAACTTTTGGACGTGAAAGTGAAGAGGGAATCAAACGCTATGGCATTGCACGAGTCATGAAAAAGAAAAGTCTCTGGTTTGAAATCACAGCTCATTGGCGGGTTGTGATTCACCGTTTTCTTCATGCGAATACTATAAAAGGAAAATGTCTGGCCCTGTTTGGACGTCCGGCCAAGCTTTAAATATAGCCCAGCTTCTGCAATGTCTCTCTGGTAATGTCCTCGATGATATCATAATCTTTGTAATGATTCTTGTGATGAGTGACACCGATGATTCCGAACTCATGCTTGTATTTTGCATTGTCAGCAGCAGGGTAATTCATCTCACAAAAATCAAAAAGTTTTCTCATCGATTCTTCTGGTTTGGCAAGAATATCTTCGTAGCGAATTTCCATATAATGTTTTAAATCGGGAGCTGTTTCATGAACCAGCTTGATCGAGTCCTGCCAGATGTGAGCAGTTGTTCTGATATCTTCATCGCCATATTTTTCAATGAGAGATTTCAGCGATTTCACTCTCGGATAGGGAACAATATAAGTGACCCATGGATGCTTAATTTTTTTAATTTGATTGTTCGTCAAGTGATAAAGTTTCTTCAAGGAATTGGCAGCAGGCCGCGAGTCGCGGACGATATGGATGAAATGCGCATCGGGAAAAAGATCCTGAACCATTCTGAGTTCCGTCTGCATCACCGGATACTTGCAGATGAAACGCTTTGGATGTTCCTTCGTCGCTCCGAAAGTAAAAAGAATTTTTCTGATGTCGTTGGTAATCTCCTGAATTTTTTCCGGAGAAAAATCCTTAAGTCTTTTTTCTTCCCAGTAAAGTGAATCGACATCGCGGCCAATCCATTTTCCCCACAGAAGCGCAGGTTCTGAAGGACTGCCGAAGTCCGTTTCAATCGAATCGGCAAGAAAACGTTCGCCGCTGGCATTGAGATTGTATTTTTTTCTGAGCCATTCAATCGTGCAAATGGCCTCAGGACATGCATTGATGGAATTGGTAATAAAGGCCGCGTCCTCGTGAGCGCAGAGTAGATTATAAAGCATGGAAGTGCCTGAGCGCGGCAATCCCACAATGAAAACCGGCCGATCGATTTTAATGTCAGAAAGATCAAGATTGAATTTCACTTTTTCAATAGTCTTCAAAACTTTGTCTTCAATCCATGAGGAAGGAAGAGGAATGAAAAATTGATTTTCAAATTTTTCTTTAAAGAGGAGTTTCGACCACCAGTTTGCGTATTGATTTTTATGTTCCATATGGGCTTTAATTGTAGCAGACAAATTTTTTTACTCAATCCGCCGAGTGTAATGCTCAGGTTTTTTCATTGGAGGAAAAACGTGGAAACTGGCCGGCTTCAGGAAATCATTCGCAAACTTACCGAAGAAGGCGAAAGCATCAGCGATACACTCGAATTTTCCTTAAAAGATTCCACTCAGCATCTCTCCCCGGAACGAATCAACGCCTGGAAAGGTTTGCTTAGTTCGGCCGCCTCAGCCGAACAATCTGAAGAAATGGTCATTGATCCTGTTCTTCGCGCCTTTTCTGATAATCCTCTTCTTCAGCGTTATCTTAAAACGCATATGCGGGACGAACAAAGACATCAGCTTCATCTGAAAGAATATGTAAAAACGAGTTTTGATTTTATTAAAAAGAAAAAAACGCTCACAGATATTATTATCTACAAGGGCATTTTTTCAGGCGTCAAACAATTTTCTGACAAAAGACCTTTGCCGATTATCACTGCCATTCTTTTTTATGAATGGTTTGCTGAAGAATTTTATTCTGAACTCATGGCCCAGGCGGAACAGGATAAACTTCACAACCTGAAAAAACTTTTTGAAAGAATAGAAAGAGATGAATTGCGCCATCGCGCAGGGATAAAGGCCCTGCTGGCCCTCTGGAAAAAAGAAGGCAAAAAAATCGATCGCACCGATTATCTGCTGACACAGATTCTTCTGGGAGTAACTCGACTTGATGTGAATACTGCCAGCTGGGCCTTCTACAATAAAACACTTCGCGCGAACCTCACGGCCCTTGGACTGAATACAGAGAAGATTTATGCGCGCTCGAAAGCGTACGCTGATAAGGCCTTGCGTGAACTTGAAAGTCAGATCGAAACAGCTGAGACGGTGTAATGAAAAGTTTTCATCCAGAACTGAATCAAATTTCAATTCAACAGTCAAAAGCGGGGAGGCTTCCGCACGGTTTGCGAGATGAAATTGATGAAGCCGGCAAACTCGCCGTGGATCTTTTTAAAAGTATCGACACAGAAACGATTCTTGCCATTGACCAGGCCGATATCGAAACACAACCTGAATTGATTCTTCGCCACGCCAGAGAGTTTTCTTCGCGCGGTCTGTATTCCAGATGGCTTCCGGCGTTTGTCGGAGGCGGCGGCGGTCATCCTCTGGCCTTCTTTGGTCTTAATCTCGAAATGGGGTCCCGTTGCCTCGCTTTATCCAATTTACTTGGACCGCACTATGTGGCCCTGGGACTCGTTTCGGCCACGCAATCTTTTCATGTATTAAAAAAAATCACAGCAGAGATCAATGAAGCCCAAGCGCGCGGCGATCTGTGTACTGCGGCCCTGGCGGTCACTGAACCAGCGGCCGGAAGTGATATGGAAGATGTGGAATTGATCGAAAAGGCCAGTGTCTGTACCAAAGCTGAAAAAGTTAACGGCGGCTATAAAATTTCAGGACAAAAAATATTTATTTCCAATTCATCTTTTTCCACCTGGATTGTCGGATCAGCTTTTGCAGATATAAAAAAACCTCTCGACTCTCTCATCATCTTTGCCGTGAAGACGAAGGCAACAGGTCTCAATATCGGAAGAACTGAAAAGAAACTGGGGCAAAATGCAAGTCCAGCGAGTGTTTTGTTTTTTGACAATGTTTTCGTTTCAGATGAGGATATTTGTTTTGCTCCTTCTCAATTTGAAAACAAAACTGATTATTTAAAAAGTGCAGAGCTTCTGTTGAATGATCTTCTTTCCTTATCAAGGGCCGGAGTAGGCTGCCTGGCGGCTGGTGCCCAAAAGAGAATTCTCGAACTTGTTATCAGCAAATCAAAAAAGACCAGTGAATGGGAACAGGCTGTCGTGGCCAAAATTGCGCGCAACTTTGTTGTCTCAAAAACGATTGCCTGGGAAGGCCATATAGAATGTTATTCAAGAGGTCCTTACAAAGATTTGCAGAAAGAAAGCGTCTATCGCTTTTTAAAATTTTGTCCGGCCCCGCTTCAAAAACTTTTGATTGCTCCGTTGCTGACCAAGTCAACTTACCTTCCGGCACTAAGAAAGAAACGAAGAGAGTCTCTTTCCCTTTCAGAAGAAAAATTGATATTTGGCTGGGGCTCACTGACTAAAGAATTCTGCAGTGAAAGAGCAATGGAGAGTGCAAGACTCGCTCTTGAACTTATCGGCTATGATGGCAGTCTTGAATCCCGCGAACTCGACAAAATTCTTCGCGATTTAAAATTACTGGAAATTTATGAAGGGACAAATGAATTAAACCTTCTCATGATTTATAAAAATTTTATCGGCGACAATAATTCTGCCGTCTCCATTTTTAAGGACGAATAGCCATGATGGATAAAGAAACAAAAAACTGGCTTCAGACCGTCTTTAAAAAAGAAGAATTGTCGAAAACGGAAATCAATTCACTGGCCCAGGAACTATTGCAGACCCATGAGTCACTTTCAGTCGAATTGTATTACGAACTGGCAAAATGTAATGCCGATGCTGCTCTTCACGTTCTGACGATGGCTTCTCAGATGAAAGCACAAAATGAAAAACAGCATTTATCAGAAAGAGCGGCCGTAGCAGCGGGACTTTTGAAGAAAGCTTATGATCTGGCCTTTCTTTACGCCGGTGAGAGATCCCAGGGGGGCAAGCTGATTGTGGACTGGTCTCTAGTTCAGAAAATGCTGGCAGAGATTTATTTAAAAGTTGAACTTCATGAAAAACTGATTAGAAGTGATTTATCTCCCGCCATTGCATTGGCGATTTTGCAGGAATGCGACGGACTCGTCAGTCAATGTATGCAGGTGATGGGAGGAGCGGGCTATACGGAAGATTATATTGTAGAAAAGCTCTTCAGACAGATTCATCAGCTTAAAAATTCGCCGGTCCCTTTTGCTCAGGCAGTGATGCAATTTTATAAAAGGGAAGTGTTGCATTTATGATTCTTAAAAATGACATTCAACGTTTTATGATTGACTGCTATCTTCTTTCAGCTGAGCAGTTAAAAGGAAAAGAAAAATGGCCTGGGGGGCAGGAAGAGATTCAAGCCTATGTTTCGCTTGCAGCTGAAAATAAAATTTCTGCTTATCTTTATTTACAGCTTGAAAAGTTGAAGGCAGATGAAAACCTTCTCGAACCTCTTCGTAAAACTTACGAAGGAATCAAAGAGAGGAATACAAGACGCCTTGAAAAAGGACTTCCTGTTCTTTCGGAAATGCAGAGAAAGGGAATTGAAGTCATTATTTTAAAAGGCAATGCGATAGCTGAAGAAATGTATGGCGACATCGGTTATAAACCGATGAACGATATTGATATTCTCATTAAAAAAAATGACCTGGATAGAACGCTGGAAGTCTTCCATCAGTTTGCTCTTCTTTCGGCTGCTCCGCTGGATGACGATGTAAAAAAACAATCCAAAATGAGTCATCACGCTCCGCCTTTTTTCGATAAAAAAATGGACGTTTTTTTTGGAACTCACTGGGACATCGCCGCCCCGACCAGAGGACTTAAGATACCAGTAGCGGATTTCTGGAAAGGCAAAGAAGCCTTCACTCTGAATGGACAGAACTTTTATCGTTTGTGTCCGCTTCATTTTGTTTTTCATCTGTGTGTTCATTTGAATGCGGCCAAAACAGGTTTGCGTGAAGTTGCCGACATCGTAAAAGTCATTCAACATCGTGGAGATGAAATCAGCAGTGAAAAATTAATCCAATTAGCAAGAAAAGCTGGAGCCGTTGAAGAAGTGTTCGAAGCTTTTTCTCTCGTGCAGGGATTGATTCGTTTTAAACTCGTTGAAGATGTCCTGGCAGAACTTAAACAGGATCTTTCGCGTTCGGTTCTCAATCGCATTGAAAGAAGATCAGCAAATCCCCTGAAGATTCTTCACTTACGCACCAATTATATTTCAAAGATTGAAAAAACATTTGCCTTCTTCATGATGAGCGAAGACCCGGTTGAGAAAACTTTTCTGCTCGGGAAAATGTGGAAATACTATTTATTTGTTCCTGTAGAGACGGCGCTCAAGCTGAATTACGAATTTCAGGAGGCTACGCTTTTGACCAAAGTAAAATCAGTCTTGATTGCTCCGGCAAAAATCAGCCGCGTCTTTATAAAAGACCTTGGGCCTTTTATTTTTATTTTTGTCACATTGAGACACCAATGGGTTCTGGCCAGATCTTACGTCGAATTTTTTAAGAAAAAATGGCAGGGCAAGAAAGTGAAACGGTTAAAGGATTTTGCCGCCGATTTAGGTCTCACAATCGATGAAATCAAAGACCTTCAGGCATTGGATTAAGAATGAAACACTGGACCAGAGAAGAGAGTAAAGAACGATTCCCCAAAGCGATTACACCGCTTGGCTGGTCCCTTTTGCAGGTTCCTCTTGAAGCGACACTTTTTCAGATGTCAAAAACCTTTGGCGTGAAAAATTATCACACCTGGGATCTTCTTCTCTGGAAAGATAGTTATGTATATTCTCGAAAAGATTTCTTTAAAAGTTTTCGCCATCTTCAGTTTAACTACCGGCAGTTTGCAGAAATTCTGTCCGCTGTTTTTAAGGCCGCAGTAAAAACTGCGTGTGCCAGAAAGGAAAAAGGAAAATTTAAAGACCGGTTTTTTATCCGTCTCTTTTATAGTCTTTTCGGACGACAGGTGAAAGATCTGGTTGAGCGCTGGCCGGAAGAGAAAATTCACTTAAAAAAAATTATGGGCAGAGATTTTCAGCTGCAGAAGATTACTTCTCTCAACTATGAGCTTTTTGTTCAGATCAAAAATCAAATGCAGGAAGACAGCAGGATTTTTTTTGCCGAGGATTTCAATGTCTATTTTTTAAAGAAACTGCTGTTTGAACTTTTGAAATCCGAACTGGTCAGTGCCGGTGTCAGTACTGATAAAGCTGAAAGTTTGATTACAGGTCTGACTTACGGCCAGGAAGAAAACTTCTCAATTCAAATGGCGCGCGATTTTCAGAATGAATCAATGTCGACGGAAGAGTTGAAAAAACGCTACGGTCACCTGACAGACAACTGGGATCTCTTTGCGCCGACGTTAGGTGAAACTGAAGAATTCTGGAAATTCAGAAAAGCACCGAAGTTGAAAGAATTGTCTGCAACCAACACTCAAGAGGAAGTCCGAAGCTTATTGGAATGGAATCCAAAAATCGACGAGATGATGACATGGTTTGAAAAACTGGTGATCATTGATGAAGATTTGCGGGCCTATAGTTCATTGCAATACCCGCAGGCCCGGGAATTGATGGCCCTGGTGGAAAAAAGCGAACCCTATAAGGAACTTGTAGTTAAAGAAAACTCTATCTATTTTCTGGACTTGATTGAAATAGAGCACGCTCTCAAGAAAAAAGATTTTCATCCCTATTTTGATTTGCTTGAACCGAGAAGAGAAGCCTTTCTTAAGGCCTTAACCGTCAATCCTCCTTTCGAATTCATTCAACACGATAATGGACGCTTTGAAGAACTTAAAAAAATTGAGAGCAACAGTCGGGCTTTGGAAGGTGGTGTATGCGTTTCTCACGGAATTGTAAGTGGAGAAATTGTCGTCGTGAAAGGTCTGGATGATATCGCCCGAATCAGCAAACAAACCATCATCGTACTCGCCAGTGCCACTCCTGTTTACGCACCTCTTTATGCACTCTGTGGTGGAATAATTTCCGAAATGGGAGGACAATTAAGCCACGGGGCCATTGTCGCCAGAGAGTTCGGCATTCCCATGTTGACGGGTGTGGAAAATGCCTGTGTAATTTTAAAAAACGGACAAAGTGTCATCCTTGATGCTGATCAGGGTGTTGTTAAGGTGCAATCATGATTGAGACATCAACCTCTTCAGTAGGAGGGAAGGCCAGCTCTCTTCTTAAATTAAAGGAAGCAGGTTTTCCGGTTCCCGATTTTGCGATCGTTCCAACCACTATTTTTAAACAGGCACGCGAAAATAAATTTTTATCAATTCCCCCGGCCTTTGAAGCCGAGCTCTCTTCCATCCTGAAAGCTTTTTCAACTTCAGTAGCGGTAAGATCCTCAGCTAGTAAAGAAGATGGTAGTGCCCAGTCTTTTGCAGGTTTGTTTGAAACTTATCTGGATATTCAGGGTGAAGCTGAAATTAAAAAGAGTATTTTGAAATGCTGGCAATCAACCAACACTGACCGCACCCAAAAATATTGTGAAAAGAATGGTCTGCAAGTCGACGAACTCGAAATGGCCGTCGTCATTCAGGAGTATATCGAGCCGGATTTTGCCGGCGTTCTCTTCACTGTCAATCCGATTACCGGTGACGACCGTGAAATTTTGATAGAGGCCTGTCAGGGCTCAGGCGAGAAACTTGTTTCCGGCCTGGTGAATCCAAGCCGCTTTATTCTCAACCGCTTTGAAAAGGTCTTGATCAAGGAAAGCCAGGATCAATTGAAACTGAATCCCGATGAAAAGATCCTCCTTCATTTAAAAAAGCTGGCCCTTAATATTCAGGCCCATTACGGCGCTCCTCAGGACATCGAGTTTGCGGTGAAAAACGGAAAGGTTTATATTTTACAAAGCCGACCTGTGACCCGCATCCAGTTTTCAAAAGAGATGGGAGAGTGGACTACATCTGATTTTCGCGATGGTGGGGTTTCTTCAGCAGTTGTTTCTCCTGTGATGTGGAGCCTTTATGAAAAAATTTTTGCCACAACACTGCCGCAGTATTTTGTAAAATTAAAATTAATCACTGAGATAGAAGCAAAAAAAATCACCTGGTATAAAGTTTTTTACGGAAGACCATATTGGAACCTTCGAGCTGTGAAGGATATTCAGGAAACTCTTCCTGGCTATAATGAAAGAAACTTCGACACTGACATGGCATTGCCCATCAATTATGAAGGTGATGGTGTGACAACGGGATTCTCCGTCAAAGGAATTATGAAAGCGCTGCCGGTTCTGGGCGCTCTTCATAAGGAATACGATCTGCAAAAAGAGCGCAGCGAAACGCTCCTGAAGAATTTCCAATCTCTGGAAGAGCACTATTTAAATCTCGATCTGAGAAAATGTTCGGATGCTGAATTGTCTGCTTCCTTTAAAAAGCTTATTGAAAAAGATTTTACCTATGTGGAATCAGAATATTTTCAAACCATCTACAATGCTTCAAATGCAAAGCTGGAATTTTCTGATGAATTAAAATTTTATAAAACAATTGATCCGGCCCTGGAATTCGTTAATCTCATTTCCGAACTTGGCGAATTAAAAGTGACCGGTCCCGCTCATTTTTTGACTGACCTGAGAAAAGTCTGGCCGATGAAAAATCCGGAGGCTCAACAGGTCCTGGATTCATTGCTTGCAAGAAAGACCGCGATCAAGCTTGATGACTTAAAAGTGGACAGCTATCTTCACGAACGGTTCACTTATTTTTGCAAAAATTATTATTTCCACAGCGAACGCGAACTGGATCTGTCTGTACCGCGATGGAGTGAGGATCTTCATTTTGCACTGAAAACACTTCAAACCTTAATGAAGACCCCGGAAACTCAAACGAGTGAGCACAAAGTCTATAAGACAGAATTGACGAGATTGAAGCGTGCCCACTCAAAAAGCTGGAAAAGAATCATTCCTGGTCAGCTGAAAGGCACCATGGAAAAACTCCAACGAATCCGCACTTTCCTATGGCTGCGTGAAGAAGTGAGAGACCGGTCAACTCGCATGTATTATTTCATTCGTCTGCATCTTATCGAACTGGGTCTTCGCACCGGGCTTCATGATCAGATTTTTTACCTTTCATGGCAGGAGATTTTTTCCTTTATAGAGAAAAAAACGACAGTAGAGGAACTGCAAACGAAAGCGGAACAAACAAGGCTTTACGCCGAAGGCTACCGCCATTTTAAAAATAAAAATGAAATTGGTTTTCGTTTTAACCATGCCAGTTGGAAAGCTCAATCAAAAAAAATTAATGGCAAAACAAGTTTCTTCGGTATCGGTTGCAGTGCCGGAACCATCAGGGCACGTGCCTGCGTGATCAATGATATTGCCGAAGCTTCTCAGCTCAAGCCGGGGGAAATTATGGTTGTGCCTTTTACTGATCCAGGGTGGACTCCGCTTTTTAGCCTTGCCGCAGGCGTAGTGACTGAAACAGGAGGATTGCTCTCGCATGCAGCGCTGATTTCACGGGAGTATGGAATTCCTTGTGTTTTAAATATCAACGGTGCAACGGAATCGATTCCTCACGGGGCCATGATTGAAATAGATGGTAACGAAGGACGAGTGACTATTCTATGAAAAAGGAAATAGAGTATATCAATTCACTGATAAAAGATTATCCGCGATCAACTTCGCAATTAAATTATCCTTTTCATTCTGATGCTGAAATCCTGAAAATGCCGGATGGATATCTTGGCGTCAGTGTCGACGCTGTCAGCGAAGAAATAAATTTAAAACTCATTCATAATCCCGAAACGCTCGGCTGGATGACAGTTACTGCAAGTGCCTCTGACCTGGCGGCCATCGGTTTAAAAACTGACAAAATCAGCATCCTGCTTAAAACTTCTTCTGAAACAACGGAATGGAAAAACCTGTTTAAGAAAGGTGTTGATGAAGCTGCACGCGAGTATCAAATCGATGAGGTCGAAGAAGTTTTGACAACTGGAAGCGAAACCCTTTCAGCCTGCACGGCTTATGGATTCTCAAAAACAAAACCAGCGCTTTCTCGTGTCGGATTAGAAGAAGGCGATCTCCTTTATTTAACCGGCCCCATCGGGTGGGGAAATGCCACTGCTCTTGCCAATATTGCCATCAGAAAAATGGCCCCTGGAATTGCTGATCTCATCGACACATCTTACAGACCTAAAGCGCGTTTTAAAGAAGCAGCTTTCATTTCGCAATTTGGCCAAGTTTGCATTGATACAAGCGATGGTCTGCTGGCCACTTTGAAATGGCTGGAAATTTTTAATCATAGAAAATTGAAAATAGACTATTCCAAAAAACTTTTTCACCCGATCGCCCTTGATGTTGCAGAGAAAACCAAAGTAGATCCGTGGCTTTTTTTAGCTTCTCAAAATGGAGAATTCGAATTGTTATTTGCAGTTTCAGGAGAGAGAAGCGGTAGCTTTGAAAAATCCTGTCAGGAAAATGGATTCTCTTTTCTTCGAATCGGTTCGGTCGAAGAAGGAGAAGGTCTGGCATTAATGATTCAGGGAAAAGAAAAAACAATCGTCGTTGACCAATTGCTGGACATGCTTCAAGAAGGTGTGGAACCCGAGACATATATAAAAAACATGCTCGGATTTGCGGCGGTCAATGGAATTAAACTGGAAGGATAATGAATGAGTGTTGAAAATAAAACTGAAGGATTTGTCGGTGAGAATTTTAATCTGGAAGATTTGCCGATTGAAGATCCTTCCAAATTTCACCTTCTCAATCTGAAAGATGTTTTCGGAAAACAGATAAAAGGAAATATCGAAACGTTTGAAAATATTTTTCGCCCTCTTTATCAAAAAGGGTTTCTTCTTTATCACAGAGAAGTTTGTTCTCCCATGGCCCCCGTTGTTCAGGTTCTGGATCATACAACCGGTCAGAAAAAAGAAATGCTGATGTTCGGGTCAAACAATTACCTTGGTTTTGCCAACGATGAAAAAATTAAAGAAAAAGTTATAAAAACAGTGCAGGACTATGGAATCGGCATGGCCGGCCCGATGATCTTAAATGGATCAGGAAGCATGCAAAAAGAACTGGAGCGAAAACTTGCCGACTTCAAAGGTAAAGAAGATGCGATTGTTCTTCCCAGCGGCTATCAGGCCAATCTCGCCTGGGTCAATTCTTTGATCACAGACAGTGCTGTTCTTCTCTATGACGAAGCCTCGCACGCTTCATTAATCGATGCCATTCGCCTTGGTAAAAAACGTGCTTTTCGCTTTCTTGCTCAAAACATGCAAAGCCTGGAAGAAATGTTGATCAAATACAGAGGTGAGGACGCCAACCGCGATATCTTTGTTTGTCTGCAAGGAGTTTATTCCATGAGCGGTGAAGTGGCTGACTTGAAAACCGCCGCTGATCTCTGTGAAAAATACCGCGCTTATCTTGTTATTGATGATGCCCATGGCACAGGTGTTCTTGGAAAAGGCAAAGGAACGGCCGAGCATTTTGGAGTCAGTTCCAAAGTTTTTCTGACTATGGGAACCTTTTCTAAATCCTTTGCCGTCACCGGTGGTTTTCTGGCCGGCGATAAAAAAACAATAAACTTCATTCGCTTTTTTGCCAGACCTTATTTTTTCACTGCGGCCATTCCTCCGATGATTGCTTCGGCCGTCATTGCCGGAATTGATGAGATTGAATCTCACCCTGAGCGCGTCCAGCGCGTTCTGGAGAATGCTGAATATTTAAGATCAGAGCTGGATAAAGCAGGAATTCGTTATATTAAAACCGGATCGGCAGTTGTTCCGGTGTTTCCACCGGAAGGAAGTGTCTTCCGCAAAATTGCCCTTGAACTTCATCATGAAGGTTTATTCATTAATCCGATTGAACCACCGGCGGTGGCACTAGGAACTGAGCGATTCAGAATGTCGGT
Organism: Bacteriovoracaceae bacterium UBA6261; assembly: GCA_002440825.1. GTDB lineage: Bacteria > Bdellovibrionota > Bacteriovoracia > Bacteriovoracales > Bacteriovoracaceae > Bacteriovorax. Next base: position 65,156 of record DJVH01000096.1, read on the forward strand.
CATGGCCACGCACTCACACGAAGATATCAATAGGGCCGTTGCCATCATGAAAAAAGTTTTTGACAGGGCCAGAGGGTAAAATGAAAGTTGTCACTCTCGTCGGTGCGGATGCCTCAGGCAAAGATACACAATTAGCAAAACTCAAAGATCACTTCGAGAGTCTTGGAAAGAAAGTTCAAGTTATAACGATCTGGGATTCTCTTGGAGAATTTGCAGCGATACCGGACAAGAAAATTCTTAAGCAGACAATTGAAACTTTTCTGCTGAGTTATGAGCCAGAAGCCCGAAGTTTTTTCCTGCTGTCATGTTTGAAAAATTCAGAAAGTAAAATGCGTTCAGATGTGGACTATGTTTTTCTAAACGGTTTTTTTCATAAATACTGGGCTTCAGAAGCTGCTTATGGGGTCTCCCATGATCTCTGGAAAAAAAATTGTTCACACTTTCATCGTTCAGATGTGACGATTTATTTAAACACTTCACTTGAACAGTGTCTTCAAAGAAAAGAAGAATGGTCCAATTATGAACAGGGCAAAGGCCGATTTTATGGTAAGGCTATTGCTTCACGCGAACTCTTTCAAAAAAAACTGCATACTGAACTGGATAAAATAATGGATGGCCTGAGCGATGTTTCCGTCATCAAGGGTGATCATTCTGCAGAACAAGTCTTTAAGGAATTGCTCAAACTGCTATGAAAACCATTTTTTTAAATCCACAATCCTGCAGCGGTCTTTCACTTTCTAAATGGGAAAAGATCAAGGGCAGCATTCCAGATTTAAAAAACTACAGGATCGTTGATAATTTTTATCAGCTTGACTGGAATCAACTGGAGATTGCCGAAGGCGATACTTTTATTTCAGCAGGTGGGGATGGAACACTTCATTCAATGGTGAATGCTTTGATTGCGGCCAGAGGACTTTCGGTCCTGGAAAAAATCAGCTTCGGCCATATTGGTTTAGGAAGCAACAACAGTTTTCTTCGTCCGTATTCTGAATGCAAAACGTTCTTTGGTATAGCTATGAGAATTTCAGAGAAAGCGGAACTCAGTGATCTGATAGAAATAACAATTGATGATGAACAAAAAATTTACTGCGTGGCCAATGCTTCGGCAGGGTTTCTCGCTTCAGCCAATCAGCTGTTTAATACCGAAAAAGACATTGCTTACCTGAAAAAAATGAATTCAGATGCGGCCGATGTCTACACTTTCTTCAAAGCACTTTTCTCATGGACTCCCATTACTATCAGCACAGCGGATGAAACGAAGGGAATTACAAACCTTCACTTTATGAAACGACCTTATTATGCCGCCGATCTGGGGTTTCCTGAAGAGATCCCGGCACGCAATGAGAAGTTCCGGTTTAACATCTTATTAGCGCGTCCCAAACAAGAAGTGCTTACAAGATTTATGCAGATGCTTCTTTTTAAGAAATTTGAGTATGGCCGCGATCAGACTGACGAGCTGAGCTCATTCACCTTTGAATCAGCTAAGGCCATTCCACTGGAAGCTGACGGTGAAATTTACTTCGGAAAAAAATTTGAAATAAGAATTTGTGAAACCGGGATCAAGTTATGCAGGTAGAAAACTTAATGACCCTATCGAGAAATTTTTCAGGTGAACCTGATCAACTTCTGATCGATGTAAGAACTTTTTTACAGGATGTTTCAGCGAAAAAGAAAAATTCCCGTCTTCACCTGGTTCATGCGCTGGTTTTTTCCAGTTCTATGTCTGAGCAGGAAACATTCAATATCAATCATCGTCTTTCCGAGATCTACAAAGAAACCGGCTTCAGTGTTCTTGGTGGAGATACCTCCTCAGGAAATGAGTTCAACGTTTTTATTTCAACCATAGTGTACTGAACATGAAAAAGCTCATCCTTTTATTTTGTATTGTCTTAATCACCGGTTGTTCAAAAAATCTGAATGTGCACTTGCCGGGAGCAGATCTCCCGTCCGGTGGAATCAACAAAACTCTGCCGGTCATAAATAAAAATCAGACTGATATTTCTGCAACTATGGAATCTGCTCTTTCGAAAGAACTTGAAGCAAAGCTCACTCCCGTAAGCCAGCTGACACTTTATCAAAATAAAGACACTTGGCTGCCCCTCATGTCTCTTATCAATAATGCTCACGACTTTCTTTATCTCAACTTTCTTTCTTTTACCTGTGATGAGCGCACAGAAGAAATGGTCAAGGCTTTGGAAAAGAAGGCCGGGGAAAAAGTCGATGTCAGACTCATCGTTAATAAAGGTTTCAGTCTGCTTAGTGGAAAATGCCTGAAGCGGTTGCAGAAATCAGGCGTGAAGATTGCAAAAGTTAAAACGCATTCCTCGTACATCATTAATGACAAACAGGAATTGATGATTGGAAGTCAAAGTATTGCCCGAATGTTTTTCAATGCTGATGGCTTCAATTCCCTGGATCGCGATATGATGATCTACGCTAAAGGCGTAGTCGTTTCAGAAGCTGTAAGAGATTTCGTTTCTACCTGGTTGGAGCAAAATCCGGATGAAAAAGAATTGCAAAATGTTTTTTTAAAAACAAAGAATTGGAAAGATGAAGGGGGCAAGGCCCGCTGTGTATTTGTTTCTCAAAGGCCCTGGTTGGGAATGCGCGATTACGAAAAGGCGATTCTGGCCGCAGTTAAAAGCAATGAAAGAGAGGTTCTTTTTTCCGGTGTAAAAGTCAATCCTCGCGATTCTGAAATTGCAGACGTCTTGAAAACAAAGTCCTTAAATGGAATGAATGTTGATTATATCGGAAATGGTTACCTGAGCGGGGATGGTGAACTTGCGATGGTTTTTGATGAATGGATCAATAAGCTGGAACAATCCTCTTTTTCTTTTGTCGCTCCTGCCGTTATGGGAATCAAGCTTTGGGACAATCGCCGCGTGGCCCTGGAAAATAAAAAACAATATGACAGGTTGAAAGGAAAATCTGCGATTAATATCTGGACCTATTTCAATTTCATTCATCACAAAGTCTGGTTGTTTGATTCTCCAGCTTTTTTAATCGGCAGTGCTAATTTTGATGATGAGAAATTTTCTGAAGTGTCGGATGCAGGGCTTTTTTGTTTTGACAGCTCTGTTCACATTCAGTTAAAGGCAGAGCTTTTTAGAGACAAACAAAATTCAGTCCGCTATGTTGTGAAGAAAGGGGGAGTGAAAAAATGAACAAGCTGCTGCTGACATTTTTCATTTTGATGAGCACAAGTTCTTATGCTTCTTTAAACTACGATGTCAAAGTAGACTCCCGTGGTTACCTCTTAAAAATAGACATGGTTTTTTCCCGGGGAATCGAGCTGAAAAGAGTTCGTGGAGCTCTTAAAAATGGTGAGCTGCTTTCAAAAATGAGTCCCAATGTTGTGTCTGTGACGAATTCGGAATTACCGGATGGTAAATATAAATCTTTGATGCTCGTCCGTTCTTTCGGGATTTATTCAAGGCTTCTTTCACAATGTGTTGATCGCAACGATACCGACTCATGGTCGCGCTCATGCTCTTTGCAGACGCGTGAACTCGATGGTGGAAAATACATGATGTGGAAAGGGGATGAAGTCACCTGCAATGAAAAAGATAGGATTGTAACCTGTCACTTTGAAATTAAAGGTCAGGCAAGACCGTTAAAAATTCTTGGACTGCAAATAGTAAGTGCGGAACTCTTCAGTGTGAAAGCGAAGGTTCAGGCCCTCGCTAATTTTTTCAAACTCTACACATTTATTGAAGGGCAAAGTTTATCGGTAAAAGTCGCTATGGCGGATTTTACTAAATCGGCGCTTAAAACAGAATTGGATCTGTTGGAGAAAGAAGGAACTGCAACCGTGAAAGGCAAAGGAGTCTTTGAAAGATCTTTTTCGTTCAAGGATGCACAGTGAAAATTCTGGTGACCGGGGCCAACGGTTTTTTAGGCTCACATGTCGTCGATCGGTTTCTTAAAGAAGGTCATGCAGTGACGGCCATGATTCACCATTCAAGTGAGGCTTTAAATGAATTCCCATGCGAAAAAGTGAATGCCGATCTTCTTGATGTTCATTCACTCTTAAATCTTAAAGAGAACTGGGACTGGATCATTCATGTCGCCGGTGCAATGTCTTCTTCACCTAAGGATCGACAGCGGCTTTTTGAGGTGAATGTTGAAGGTGTGAAAAATATTCTGAGACTCGCTGAAGTTAAAAAAGCCAATCTTATTCATCTTTCATCATGTGTGGCAGTGGGGGCGAGTCATTCTGCAGAAGGACCGCTCCTAACTGAAACTTCAACAAATATCACCGTCGGGAAAAACTTTTCGAATTACGATTCCAAACGTCTTGGGGAAGATCTTGTTCTTCAGGCAGCAAAAGAAAACAGAATCAAGGCCGTCGTTTTAAATCCCGGACTTATCTACGGCCCGGGCGATGCCAGAAAATCCATTCGCAAAGGCAATGTCCTCGCAGCGCGCGGAAAGCTTCCTTTTTATACCAGCGGTGGAGTCAATATCATTCACGTTGATGACGTGACCACGGCCATTCTTTCCGCTATGGAAAAANNAAAAAGGCAGAAGCGGCGAACGCTATCTCATTACAGGTGACAATATTACGGTAAAGGAATTGCTTCAGACACTGTCTCTTGCTGCAGGAGCAAAACCTCCCTCGAAACTTCTTCCGGATTTTCTCTTGAAAATGTTTTCATTTCTTATTTCTAAAGAAAATGTTTTTTCGGCGACTGCTTTTCATTGGTACGATAATGCCAAGGCGAGAAAAGAGTTGAATCTCCATCCTCAATCTTATCAAAAGGCGATTAAAGATTCGGTCGACTGGATGAAATCAAATCACTACCTGGATTCCTAAGCTTTATCATAAGGTATCATAAGGTGCCAGCAGACTTTGAACGTCTTTCACCAGTGAAGTGTAGGATTCAAGATCGCGCTCAACAGTCGTGATTTTCTTTAACGGAAGTTCAATTTTGTTTTCATTGTAATGCAGGACTGTTTGTTTCTCTTTGGTCATCCTTCCGATGACAGTAAGATTTTTTTTATTTTTAATTTTCGAATAATTTTTCTCACTGATGGCAAAAAGTGTCTGAAAATCACCGTGATCGCCAAGCCATAAAAAGACCGGAGAAAGACCAAGGGATTTTACGGCGTTTAAAGCTCGCGGATCATTGATTTCTTTTTTCCAGTAAAGCTCCGCACCCAATTTGTTCAACTCACACAAGATGGCCACGCTGGTGGCAATTCCATCACTAGTGTCAATAGCACCTGAAGCGTAAGACGCAAGTTCCTGAGCTCTTTTCAAATCAGGAGAAGGTCGAAACCATTTTTCTTTTAAGAGATCAGCAGGCGCGTTCAAAAGAAAGCGAAAGGCGAGCGCCGGGCCAAGGCCAACATTTTTTTGATGAGCGAGAACCAGAAGATCACCGGCCTTAAGACCAGTTCTCATTAAAGGAGTTTTAGAAGACTGACCTACGATTGAAGAGGTAAAGACGTGGGAAGAAGTAAATCCTGAATCTCCTCCGAGAAAAGGAACTCCAGCTTTTTTACAGGCGCGATTCACCATGGAAAAATACTTTTTTTGTAACTCAATTGAAGTTTTAAATTTCCACTGAGTCGAGAGCGTAAGACCGATGGGAGCTGCTCCGCTTGCCGCCAGATCTGAAACAGAGGACATGACTGAAAGCCACGCCCATGTCTCGACGTCTTTATAAAGTCCGAGTTCAATTTCATCACTAAGAGAATCAATGGAGGTTGCAAGAAAATTTCGGGCCCCAAGCCTGACGATTTCGCAATCAGACTCAAAGAGTTTATTTAATTGCTTCGGATTTTTTTCACGATTACCCAAAACATTTTTTAAATCACGGTATTCGCGATTATCCATTGAGGGACTCCAGTTTTTTTCTGAGAACGCGGAAGTCGGAGGGGGATTTCAAGATGAAGACATCGACACCAATTTCTCTGGCCGGTCCATCTTTCTCTTCATCGTTGCCGATCATGAAACATTCTTCAGGTTTTAGATTCAATTTATTTTTGAGTTCCTGATAGTAATGAACATTGGGTTTGCATGAGCTCATATTTTCTGCATGAGTAATAAACTCAAACTCAGAAGGTTGTATTCCGGCGATCTCAAGTCTGTAATCCACTACGGCCGCAGGCCACATGGGATTGGTCGCAAGGATCAGCTTGTAGTGATCTTTGGCCCATAAAATAAATTCCTGCGCCTCTTTGAGTTCATAGAGAGAAGGGCGGGCGTGGACAAAACATTTCATGCTCATGTCCGTTAAATGAGAGCGCGCTTCTTCGGGCTGCAAAGCTGTTAGTTGACTAAAAAAGGCGATTGATTTTTCCCAGTTCACCACACCGTTCATCTGATGTGATGAATCTCGTACAGAGATTTTCAGCTTATGGAGAATCAGCAAGGCCTGGATGAAACCAAAGCCCAGCGGTTTTAGTTCTTTGACAAAGGCCGAAATAAAATACCAGTGAAGCTTTCTGGGATGAGCTCCCAGAAGAGTACCGTCGAGGTCAATTAAAAGCGTGGTCTTCATCATTTAATGGTAGTCAATCCTTTCATTGCTTGCAAACTGTTTTCAGTCGGGAGAACATAACTCAATGAGAGATAAATCGCTTCTGAGTTATAAAAATTATGTTCGTCCTGAACTGGGAAAAGTTCTCGGTGCTTTAAAACTTGATGTTGTTTTTACCAGGGCATCGGGCGATAAGATGTATTGTGAAATAAATGGTCAGGAAACCGCTGTCTGCGATTTTCTTGGCGGTTTTGGCAGTACCATTCTGGGGCACAATCATCCCGGCATTTTAAAAGAAATGAAGAATTGTCTCGACCAGGAAATTCCACAGCATGCTCAGGCTTCCCTGAAAAAAGAAACTGCTTTGCTCGCTGAAAAACTCAATACACTCGTACAGAGAAGTTTAAATGAGGAACGCACATTCATTACCACTTTCGCCAATTCAGGAACAGAAGCGGTTGAAGTCGCTTTGAAACATGCTCTTTTAGAATGGAATGAAAAACGATCTCAGACTTTATTAAAAATCAGAACGCATTTGATTCGTTCAAAAAATGTTCCGCCTGAAATAAAGACATACGTTGAAAATTATTGCGCCCAACTTGAGCAATTGAAACCCATCATGCTTTCGCTTGAAAAGTCTTTCCATGGAAAAACCTCCGGATCCATTGCCTTGACTGCCAATACGGCCTACAAAAAAATGTTTCAGGCTTCACCGGTTGAGGTGAAATTCTTTTCGCTTGATCAAATGGAGGCCATGCTCTCATTTATTCTGGAAAAAGATTTCGCCCTTGAACTCACTCCGGAAACAAGCCTCTCTTTTAATCCTATCGTCGGCTTTATCTATGAGCCGATTCAAGGAGAAGGGGGGATTGAAGAAATTCCAGCGGACTTTCTGCAGACGATTTCAGAGGGATTAAAAATACGCCATATCCCGATGATTTGCGATGAAATCCAGTCGGGACTTTTCCGCACGGGAAAATTTCTCTGCTCTGAATGGAGTCATACTAAACCGGATTATATACTTCTTGGAAAAAGCCTGGGAGGCGGAGTCGCCAAGATTTCGGCCACGATGATTGCCCGCGATCATTACGTGGATGAGTTCGGATGGATTCATACGTCGACTTTTGCTGAAGATGACTGGTCTTCGAGAATAGCAAAAACAACACTGGATATTTTAGAAACTGATGCGAAAAATCTTCAGCAAAAAGCTTCTAAGTTTGAAGAACGGATCAAAAAAGAAATAGTCATTCTCCAAAATGATTTTCCCAATGTCATAAAAGGACTGAAGGGACGCGGATTTTTTTTGGGAGTGGAATTTAACTTCGATCAATCATCACCGATGACGGATCTTTTGAACGGGCTCTATGAACAGGGGCATGCCACTTATCTGTTCACCAGCTATTTACTTCACCATCACCACGTCAGAGTTGGAGTCACATTGAGTGCTCCGGAAATTGTCCGGCTTGAACCGGGGGCTTACGTCACTGAAGAAAGCCTCTCTCAATTGATCAAAGGATTGCGTTCACTTTGTGAAAAACTGGCGACTCGTAAAACGCTTTCGATGATCTCTCATCTTTGGGATAAACAATTTTCCAAAGACGATTTGGAAACCGTTTCTGAAAAAAAATCTTCTCTCATTGATTCGCACAATGATAAAAAAACTCACATAGGTTTTCTTACTCACGTTGTAAGTGCGGAACAGGCACGCTCTCTCGATCTGGCCTTCGGGCGGGTAGAAGCGAATGAGCTGGATCAGTTTCTTTCGGATTACGCCAATCAGACTGCACCCTTTCGCTATTTTCAAAAAACCATCAAAGGAAAAAATGGAAGTGAAGTTGTGCTGAACCTGTACGGAATCATGCAACCTTCTTCTTATTTTGAAAAAAGTTTGCGAAGCTTCGACGGCAAAGCGGCGAGACTCGTTCAGGAAGCGGTCGATCTTGCCCGAGAGCAAGGCATGGATTATTTCGGCCTCGGCCAGTTTACCAGCATCGTGAGTGAAAATGGAATGCTTCTGGAGCCGGGAGGCTTGCCTCTGACAACTGGAAACAGTTTGACTGCTGCCATGGGGATTGAAGGAATAAAAAAAGCTGCGACTGATAAAGGGCTTAAGCTGAACAATGCTAAAGTTGGAGTCGTTGGTTACACAGGAAACATCTGCAATGTCCTCGCTCAGATCATCGCTGATGATGTCAGCGGATTAGTACTCATTCATCGCGATGATAGTAAGAACCAGAACAAATACCTTGAAGCAGTCGAACAGATCCGTTTACAGACAACACTGCAAAAAGAACAGATTCAGACAGGTGCTGATCTGTCTGCTCTGAGAGAATGCGATATCGTTATTGTCGGAACCAACTCAGCTTCCGAAATCATCAAAAGCGAACATATAAAAGAAGGGGCCATCGTTCTGGATATTTCCATTCCGAGCAATGTGCAAAAGGAAGTGAAGAAGCGCGCTGATGTTTCTTATTTTCAGGCAGGTCTCGCTAAACTTCCGTACGAACAAATTGTCGATCATGCCTGGGTTCCGCTTAAGACCGGGGATTGCTTTGCCTGTATGGCCGAAACAATTGTTATGGGAATGATCGGACATAAAAAATCCTATTCACTTGGAAGACTGACAAAAGCTCAGGTTCTTGAATCTCTTGCTCTTGCCGAAAGTGTGGGAGTAACTCTCGGTGGATTGAAAAAATACTGATGAAAAAGCTTGCGCTGACGTTTCTTATTCCGCTCACTGTTTTCTGCATTCTTCAGATAGAATCAATTGCCGTTCGTATTCTTTTTTCTTTTGTTATTTTTTTCTGGTTTCTTTTTCTGGACGATTTTTCCAGAGAGAAAATGTTCACCAGCAACTGGATCAACTGGCCGCTCGGACACCTGGCCTCAATGATTTGTCTTTTGCCTTTTTTCCAATGGAAAACGATTCAGGAGCATCTTGAATATCACAAGTCTATCGAACGAAAATGGATTCTGCCTTTTAATGTTGTCGCATACTCTGTGAAGAATTTCTGGAACATCAAAAGACTCTGGAAGGCCTTTCCAGAGAAACGCAAAAAGTTTCTTATAAGTATTTTTGCCATGAACCTGATGTTTATGGTCATCATTCCTCAGGTACCGAAATTCTGGATAAAGTTCGGTCCGTCATATGCAGGATTTCTGCTGCTGGCAGAAATCTATCTTCAAAACATCAATCGTCGGATTCGTCTGTCACTAAATTTAGGACAGGAGTAGCAAGGCTCAGGTTGTTCTTTCTGATCTGATCGAGAATGTTTGTGATAATCACATCGCCGGTGCGATAGCGTGTGCCATAATCTTTCAGTGAGTAAAAAACTTTGACAGTGATCCACGATTCAGTCACTTCAGTGATGAGAGTGCGAGGAGGAGGATCTGTGAGGACATCAGGCACAGTATTCAATCCCTCAAGTAAAGATTTGCGCGCCAGAGGAATGTTGGCATCAAACCGGAAACGAAAGGCCTGATTGAGTCTGGCAGGTTTTTGTGGATGAGAAAAATTAATGAGCTGACTTTGAGCAATCAAACGATTCGGAATGAGAATCAATTCATCAGCAAAGCCCATCAAAGTAGTGGCCCGCCAGCTGATTTCCTGAACCTGTCCATTCCATTTTTCCGAACCGTTGTGAATTTCAACCCAGTCGCCAATGGAAAAAGGACTGTCAATTTGAAGAGCGACGCCAGAAAAAAGATTTCCCAGCGTATCTTGTAAAGCGAGACCGAGAACCAGGGAGAAGACCGCTGATGTCGCAAGAACAGCTGCGAGCTGAAAGCCGAATATATCTGCCGCAATCCAACTGACAAGCATGAGAGAAAAGACCAGCGTAAACATATTCGCGAGCAGGCGAGGAACGCCCACGCTCATATTGGCAAAAAACAAATATAGGTAAACGTAGATCTGAGCAATCTTCACAGTAGAGATCACTCCGAAAATAAGAGCAAACAAACTCAGGTAGGACGCAGCTTTCACCAGAAGATATTCATCACTGGTTCTGTAAGCGTATTTAAAAAGCGTCCAGTGAGCGAAGGCCAGCACCGTCGTGATGACAAAATAAATAAAAGTCCGCACAAATCGCCCGCGAAGATTGGCGTGTCGTTTTTCAGTTATTCCTTTAAGAAATATTTTATAAAAAAGAAAGGCCAGGGGAAGAAGGGCCCATAAAATGGCGAAGGCTTCAAGCTGGATGAGGTATTGAATTTTTTCGACCGGGATCCATTGTTCGCGCATTATCTGACTCCATTGGAGAAAACACTGAGGGCAAAATCGCGGGAAAAATCTTCGAGCACTTTAAGGCCTCTGCAAGAATGGCCGTGTTGGTCTATCAGAGGAGAGTAAACCGCGATTCCAAACCGGCCCGGAAGTGCTGCAAATAAACCACCGCTCACCCCACTTTTGGCAGGAAGACCGACAGTATAGGCCCATTTTCCTGCGGTATCATACATTCCGCAGGTGAACATCAAACTTAAAATATCCCGCGACGTTTCCGCCGTAAAAATTTGTTTTCTTGATTCCGGGTGAACGCCGCCGCCAGCAAGTGTCGCTGCCATTTTCGCCAGGTCCACTGTATTGACCAGAAGAGAACACTGCTTGAAGTAAAGATCGAGAGCTTCGTCTATATGATCTTCTTCGATAATGGCAAAATGTTTCAGAAGGTGAGCAATCGCGCGGTTTCTGTGCGCCGTTTTCTTTTCTGATTCAAAAACATTTTCATCCACTGCAATTGAATGACCGCAAAATTGCTCAAACAAATGAACAATTTTTCCAAGACGTTCATTAAACGTTTTTCCCGAAATAAGACTGCTCACGGCGATCGCGCCGGAATTAATCATAGGATTGTAGGGGCGGTGAGATTCTTTTTCCAATTCGATAATGGAATTGAAAGCTTCGCCAGTAGGTTCGACGCCTACTTTAGAAAGCATTTTCTCTCGTCCTATGGCCTCCAGGGCAAGCCCATAGACAAACGGCTTTGAGGCCGATTGTAGAGTGAAATTTTGTGAAAAATCTCCAGCGGTAAAAATTTTTCCATCAACGGTAACCAAAGCAATTCCAAAATGATCGCTGTTGGCCTTGGCGAGCTCCGGAATATAGTCGGCGAGATGTCCGGTTTTTAAAGTTTTATATTTTTCATAGTAGCCGTTGATTATTTTTTGGAGATCAGCGCTTTCTAATTTCAAAGGACATCCTCAGGTTTTAAATGACATTCAAAATTTTCCTCAAACAATTCAACCTGGAGAGTCGGATGATGAATTTTAAAACTCTTCTTGAGTTCTTTTGTGATCTCCACCAGTTTTTTATTGTCCAGGGTCAGTTGATTCATTGTGAGGTGGGCAGTCAGAGCAGTTTCTGTGGTACTCATGGCCCAGATATGCAGATCATGAACTTCTCGAACATCAGTTAAGCCTTCCAGGTAAGCTTTCACAGCAACCGGGTCAACGTTTTCCGGTACAGCATCCATGGAAAGTTTCACAGAATTTTTCAGAAGATCCCAGGTGCCCCAGATAATGATAAGTGAAATAAGAATACTCACGGCCGGATCAATCCAATTCAATCCGGTGTAGGAAATCACTACCGCGGAAATCACAACTCCAAATGAGATGAGAGCATCGGCCGCCATGTGCAGGTAAGCACCTTTAAGATTGATGTCGTCGTTTTTATCTTTAAAAAATAAAAGCGCCGTGGCAGCGTTAATCACAATCCCGATAGCGGCCACAATCATCACCGTTTTTGATTCAATAAGATTGGGAGTCATCAACCGGTGAACGGCTTCCCATAAAATAATTCCGACGGCGATCAAAAGAAAAACAGCATTGAAAAGGGCCGCAAGAACAGACGATTTGCGAAGCCCGAAAGTAAAATGGCGGGTTGGTTTTTTTCCGGCGAGCCAGAATGCGATCCATGCCATCAACAGTCCCGCGACGTCGGAAAGATTATGTCCGGCATCAGCAACCAGGGCAAGTGACTGCGACCAGTAACCATACAATCCCTCGACTATCACAAAGATCAGATTGAGAGATATTCCCAGCACAAAGGCAGTGTTGTAGTTTTTGGGCGCGTGATGGTGGTGACCGTGATGATGGTCGTGATCATGATGGTCGTGTTCGTGATCGTGGTCGTGATGATCGTGTTCGTGATGATGGTTATGACCCATGCGCGCTTCCTTTAGGTATCAGGCATTCAAAAATAACTTTATAGGCTTCCTGTCTCTCTCTTTTGGTCATGTATGGATTGACTGTATTCCAGATCGCCATTTTATCTGCGAGTGGAAGATGACAAACACCGACTCCACTGTTGATATAGCATCCAGGATGGTAGGCGAGAGTAAACTCAGTGATATGATCACACGTTTTTTTCTGTTCAGCTTTATTATCTGAAACAGGGCAATTGCCGTTTAAAAAACAATCGTCGACAAGACCTTTTTGCAGACAAACCATGACGGAATAAATCCATTTGATTCCTTTATCTGAAAATTTATTTTTCTTTATATTGGAGACGTATTGTGAACAGGTGGGGAAAGCGAGCTCCGTAAAATAATTCACTCCAACATCAGAACAGTGATAATTTTTTTCCATGCAATGATAAAAGCCGCACATTGTATATGGGAAGCAAACTTCTCCCTTCGGCAAATTGGCGACCATATAGTCATCGGTTTGTGTTAAGCACGACTCTGGTGATGATCCGCAATCGCCGAATTTCGGTTCCAGCTTTTTCAAGTAAACAGATTTTAATTCCGTTTCAAGCGTGGCCTTTATTGTTGTTGCGGTATCAGCGGCAAACGTAATGTTCAGGTAACCAAGGATCGCAATAAATACTGTTGTCATCAGAAGGTTTTTTCTCATCCAAAAAGAATAATCTTATTTAAGTCGCGTTGTCTAATCTGCATTCTTAAACGATCGTTTAAAAAAAGATTGACGGTATAATCGTTGGGTCTATATTGTGACAAAAGACATAAAAAAGTATGAACCTAATTCTTAGTAAGGATGTCGCATGAAACGTACACCATTCATTGCACTGCTTGCAGGACTTTCCTCGTCTGTTTTCTTTGCATCAGCTGTTGCTTTTGCGGAAAACGGCTTGAGCCTGGACCAGGCAATCTCTGAAGGCTTTGCAAACAACCCGCAGTTAAAATCAAGTGAAGCAGCTCTTCTTGAAGCCCGCGCAAAAAAACGCGAAGCTTTCGGTGGCTACCTCCCTCGCGTGGATCTCACCGCCAATCATTTTTTCGATTTAAAGTACCAGCAGATTCAACTTTCACCGACATCGGTTTTTGAATCCATTTATCCCAAAACAACTTACGGGGCCCAGGCGACGTTAAATTTATTTGATGGATTTAAAACGAGCTACAGCTATGCGGCCAGTAAGGCGGGCGCAACGGCCGCTGACTTCGAACATGAGCACGCAAAAATGGCGACGGAAAATGCCATTCGCCTGAAGTATTTTCAGGCCCTCGGCGCACAGGTGCTGGCCAATGTAGCGGAAGCCAATGTCAAAACATTAACTGATCACTTGAAACGCGCTCAGGATTTATTAAAACAAGGTGAGTTTACAAAAGTCGATGTTTTAAAAGTTCAGGTGCAGGTTGAAACCGCCGTGCCGGAAAGCCTGGCGGCACAGGACTCGGCCCTGCTTGCCCGCAAAGCTCTTGCAGAGGCCATGGGTGTTGAAGGAGACAGCAGACCTCTTTTAGAATCACTTCCTGTTCCTGACAATAGCAAGATCAAAACTCTGGCCGCGGCCAATTCAGCTCTTGCAGAAGGAAGACTTGATTTAAAGGCGCTGGAAAAAAGAGTGGAAGCGACGGAAGACGCTTACGAGGCCACTCGTTCCACCTGGATGCCAAGAGTGAACTTGATTGCCAATTACGATTATTACAACAACAGAAACTTCTCCTTCACAGAATCGGATAAATTTCGAAGCTCATACGCAGTAGGAGTTAACCTGGTCTGGAATCTTTTTGACGGCGGTTCAAGCTATGCCCGTCAGGAAGGAGCTTACTATCAGAAGTTGCAACTTGAACAAAAAGCAAAAAAATTATCACTTGCTTCAGTCAACGAAATTGAATTCTGGAAACGACGTTACGAAAACAGCGTCGTTCTTTATTCGGCAAAACAAAGATCAGTAGAAGCTTCCCGTGAAAGCGTTCGCATTTACAAAAATGGTCTGAAAGCGGGGACGAGAACAAACTCTGATTTGCTGGACGCTGAACTTGACCTCGAACGCGCAGAGGCCGGAGTTGTTAAAGCGCAGGTGGATGCAGTTGAAGCTTATCTTAATTTAGAATTAGCAATGGGAAGGAGAATTTAATATGCCAGCTAAAATTAAAAAATTTGCGGTACCGTTTCTTATCGTATTCGTATTACTTGCCGCTTATTTTGGATATCAAAGTTATATGCACGTGAGTACAGACAACGCTCAGGTGTCCGCCCACTTCTTGATGTTGTCTTCAAGAGTAAATGGAACAATCAGCAAAGTGTTCGTTGAAGATCACCAGAAAGTAAAAGCGGGAGATATCCTTGCTCAGATCGATACGAGTGATTATTCCAATGCAAAGAACGCGGCACAAGCGCAGGTGGCTTCGTTGGAAGCGCGCGTGAATGAAGCGCGCACAAGCTATACAAGAGCAGCTGAACTTTTCAAGTCTCAAGCAATCTCAAAAGAAAGATATGACAAGGCCAGTGCAGATGTAAAAGATCTTGAAGCGAAATTAAAAGCGGCAAAATCGCAGGCAGAGCAAGCGGGGCTGAATGAATCTTATACACGAATTATCGCACCCGCTGACGGCATCATTGCTAAAAAATCGGTTGAACCAGGACAATTTGTTCCTGCAGGCCAGCCTTTGTTTGGTTTCGTTGCTGAAAACAAAAGATGGGTTGTCGCAAACCTGAAAGAAACTGAATTGAAAGATGTAAAAATCGGACAAAAAGTAAAAGTGGAAGTGGATGCTGTTTCCGGAAAACATTTCGAAGGAAAAGTAACATCGATTGCACCGAGTACAGGAGCTGTCTTCAGTTTGCTTCCTCCTGACAATGCGACCGGGAACTTCACAAAAGTTGTACAGAGAATTCCGGTAAAAATTGAACTTGAGAATTTGTCGGAAAAAGATGTTGATGCTCTACAATTGGGTTTATCAGCTGTTATTTCGATTCTGGTTCATTAATTAAGGCAGATCATGCGCAATAAACTTATTGTCTTAACCGCGGTCCTTGCTTCTCTTCTTGAGATCATCGATACGAGTATCGTCAACGTCGCGATTCCTTCGATGATGGGAAACCTCGGCGCGACTCTCGATGAAATCAGCTGGGTCGTGACCGGCTATATTATCGCCAATGCGATCGTTCTTCCCATTTCCAGCTGGATGTCAGCGCAAATGGGACGCAAACTTTATTACACAAGTTGTATTGTGATTTTTACGGCGTCTTCCGTGGCCTGTGGTCTTTCGACCAGTCTGGGGATGCTCGTCTTTTTCAGAATTATTCAAGGCCTTGCCGGAGGCGCGCTTCTGCCGACCTCTCAGGCCCTCATTTTTGAATCGTTCCCTAAAGAAAAAGCGGGAATCGCCAGTGCGATTTACGGAATGTCTGTTATGGTCGGGCCGACTGTCGGTCCCGTTCTTGGCGGTTATTTAACGGATCATTTTGGCTGGAGAATGATTTTCAATATCAACCTCCCGATTGGAATTATCGTAGCAATTCTTTCCTTCTTTCTGGTGGAAGATGTCGGTTACGATCCGGCCCATCAGTTGACCAAGGAAGAACTCAAGGCCAAAAGAAAGGCCCAGAGAACACCGATCGATGTCTGGGGACTTGTCTTCCTGGTTTCTGGAATCGGCTGTCTTCAATTTGTTCTTGAACGCGGACAGGCGGATGATTGGTTCGATTCCAATCTGATTCTGATCAATACCATTATTGCTGTCGTGAGCATCGTCGGTCTTATCTGGTGGGAACTCAGAACGAAGCACCCGATTCTCGAATTGCGCCACTTTAAAAATAAAAGTTTTACCGGCGGCGTTCTTCTTATGAGTGGTGTCGGCGTTGTTCTTTATGGATTAATTTTTATCATTCCCGTTTTTGTGTCTACAATTCAAGGACTCACGGCGACTCAAACTGGTGCACTCTTTATTCCAGGGGCCTTGTTTGCGGCGATGTTGATGCCTTTAATCGGTGCGAGTCTTCGCAAAATAGACGCGCGCTATCTGATTGCGACCGGTATTATCGGACTGTCAGTGGCCGCTTATCAAATTTCTTTTTTCGATACTCTGACGTCGGTTGATGGAATGTTTCTTCCGCTGTTGATCAGAGGAGGCGCACTGGCCTTTTTATTCGTTCCCATCAACACCATTGTTCTTTCCCAATTTCACGGTCCGGAAATCGGTCAGGCCGCAGGACTTCTCAACCTGTGCCGCCAACTCGGAGGAAGCGTGGGCATTGCGCTTATTTCCACCTTTTTCCAGCGCTACCAAGTGACGTCATATTCGGTTCTTGCCAATCATGTGACGATGCTTGATCATGAGGCCTGGAGACTCGCTCATCAGATTGCCGCAAGCATGCAGATGAAAATGAGTGAAGTGGTGGGCATGGGAACACACGCGATGGATGCTGTGAAAATCATGACCGGATTAGCTCACAAGCAAGCCTTCGTTATCGGTTATCAAAAAATTGTCCGCATTATTGCTTTTGGATATCTTCTTTCACTTCTTCCTCTGGTTTTACTGAAGAAAAAAGAAGGCGCCATTGCACCAGTGATGGATGCACACTAAAACTAAGGCGAAAAAATGTCTGCTCCAAAAAAATTAGGGCGGCCGGCAGAGGTCGACAAAAATAAAATCATGAAAGTCGCACGCACGCTTTTTGCCGAGTCAGGTTTTGAAGCAGCAACGACCAGACAGATTGCAGAGAAAGTGGGCTGCAATGTGGCCATGATCGGCTATTATTTTGGAAACAAAGAAGGGCTTCTCGACACTATTATCGACAGTTATTTCCGCGAAGCTGTGGAAGTCTACGCCCGCATAGATAAACAGACAGAAAAGAACAGCGAAGATCTGGCCGAAGAATTTCCAGAATTCAAAGATCCGGAGATCAGACAATTTTGCAAGGCCCTGGTTGAATTTGGAACATACGCTTTCTCCAACAGAGAAATTCATCAGATCATGATCAGAGATGCAATGAGCGGTGGAAAACTTCTCTTCAACTCTCTGGTAAAAAACGACAATGGTGTTGTTCCTCTTATTCATCAGAAAATACGTCATTTTATTGCGCAAAAAAAATTGCCTCCTGATACCGACATCAGTTGCGTTTCGCTCACGCTTATCGGAGCGGTCACGACAACTTGTATTTCCAGTCAGGTGGCTTCAAAAATTCACGGATTCGAAAAAGTGGATGAAAATTTTTTCCGTCGAGTTTACATCTTTCATATTAAAAACATATTCAGACTATAGGCTAAGGATCTAGAGATGCATCTTTTCAAATTAATTTCTTTCGTTTTAATAACTCTTCTTCTTGCGCTTGTTTCGTGTTCAAGCGTAGAAAAAAACGACCCGGAAAATACGGATGCGTATTGGGCAAAGCTGGTAAGAAAATCAGAAAAAAAAGGATCAAGAAAAATGTCCATTCTCGACGTTTTGAAACAAGAAAATCCTCATTTGTATGCACAGATTGACTCTGATTCAAAAGATCCCGATCTTCTTAACTTCTGGGGAAAAAGTACCAATTTTGATTCAGGGGCTAAAAAACAAATTCTCAGCGATGCCATCATGACTGATCTCCAGAAAAAATTTAATATCGTGAATGACAACAGAATAGTTCACGCCGGAATTACTCATACCTATGGGTATCTTTTCAGCGTTCTCGATACACCTTATGGGTTCAAAAGAAAAAGATGGATTGAACCGACGTTAAATTATGGTTTTGCTCTTTCAGGCAATGGCCTTTCGCCGGAAACACTGAGAGGAGCTCTTCTTTCTAATGTGACTTACTTCACAGGAAAAATTGCTTTTAAACAGGAGAGTGATAAAGCGGCGCTGGAGCATTTAAAAAATGTTTCCGATGAATTAAAGAACTTTGACTACAGAAAACTGCAGACGACTTATATTGAAGAGGACATTTCAGAATCTCCCATCACGCTTCGCACGGCCTTGGTTAAGCTTCCTTTCAAAAAAGTGGATGAAGAAAACGATGCGCTTTTGATTTATTCCGTCTGGAACCAAAAAGAGAAAAAAGAGGTACTCATTACTGCCTTTCCTATAAAGAAGGACGCCTTTAATAAAATCGTGGACCCTGCCGGATTTGGCAAAAATCAGCCGATTGCTGTGCGTTATAATGCTTATGTTGAAGGTCTCATGGACCAGAAATTGACTGGAACGCGAAAAATTCATTGAAATCAGGGCGAAAAACTTTAAAAATGAATAGACAAGGTTGACTGAAATACGTTAGTTTTCCTTATACCAACTATTAGTGAGGCTTTAATGAAATCTTTGTTTGCTTCTCTCTTTCTCGTTCTTTCACTCTCTGTTTCAGCAGGAACATTAAAAGAAATTCCGGAATGCAAAGATTTCCGCGGAAACATTATGAACGGTTCAATGGAACAATTGAAAACGGTCATGAGATCAAGCGCTGCTCGTCCACAAGTTATGGCGACGGGAGTTGTTTCTCAAGTTCTTCCAGAAGATCACGATGGACTTCCACACCAGAAATTCACACTCACTGTAGATAATCAAATCAAGCTTCTTATTGTCAGCAACCTGGACTTCGGAAGAATTCCACTTGTTGTTGGAAAATCGGTTACAGTTTGTGGCGAATACAAGNNATACAAAAGAGTAGGTCAGGGGATGATCCACTGGACTCACTTCGATCCACACGGCGGTCACCCGGATGGATTCACAGTTGTTGATGGAAATCTTTACGGAGATACTGAATCAACAGATCCTGATGCTCAAAGAAGACAGGACGAAAGACGTCGCAAATAATTAACAGTTGTTTTACTTAATAAATTAAAAGAAAATGGCTCCTGAACTAAAAACTCAGGGGCCTTTTTTTTTATGGAAATCCTTCACACTCTTCTCGATTATCTCCTGCACTTTGAAGTGCATCTCGACTATGTCATCACGAATTATCATTCCTGGACTTATCTTATTTTGTTTCTGATCATTTTTATTGAAACAGGTTTTATTGTTCTGCCATTTCTTCCGGGAGATTCGCTGTTGTTTGCCATTGGTGCGTTTGCAGCGAGAGGGAGTTTTGATTTCTGGTCTATTTCCCTGACACTGGTCGTGGCCGCAATTTTTGGCGATTCAGTGAATTATTCAGTGGGAAAATTTATCGGCCCTCGCGTTTTCGATAAAGAGAAGAGCACTTTTTTTGATAAAACTCACCTGCTCAAAGCTCAGCATTTTTATGCTGAGTACGGGGCCAAGACAATCATCCTGGCCCGCTTTATTCCCATCGTAAGAAGTTTTGCTCCTTTTGTAGCAGGCATCGGCAATATGACTTACAAAAAGTTTATGTCTTTTAACGTCATCGGCGCGACTTTGTGGATCTTCTCCTTTATACCATTGGGCTATTTTTTCGGAAACCTTCCGATGATTCAAAGAAATTTTAAACTCGTCATGCTCGCCATCGTTGTAATTTCAACTCTGCCAGGTGTGATCGAATACTATCGTGAAAAACAAAAAATGAAGAAGAGAATTCTCTAATATAAATTTTCTTCAACCGGTAAAAAATCCGATTTAAATTTCAATAAATTTTTCACGTTGTCTTCGCCGTAGGGATCAAAGGGTTCAACTTTATAATTGAACGCTTTTGGTCCTCCCAGTTCATTCATCAGAGTGGCCACCATCGCATTTTGAACCTTCTTAGAGCTGACGATGTCGGTGCTTTGATTAAAAACACCATAGAAAGAAAGCCCGCTTCTGGTGCTCATGGCCCCGGCCAGAGTCGATGTGTGCATCAGAGAACCGGTTTTTGCGACAAAGGCATTCTTGAAATCGGCAGGGAAAATTCTGTTGCGGAAAGTTCCCTGGTCACTTCCTGGTACGGCCACGATGTCTTCCAGAGTGAGTCCCTGTTTTTCTGTTTTATCTTTGAGCGCTTCAATTAAGGTCAGCATAGAACTGCAAGTGGCGTAGTTGTCATAGCGGATGCCTTCAAGCATTGTCGGAAGTCCGCTGCCACTCCAGAAGCGCAGAACCTTTGTCCCATACCGGAAATTTTCTGTCATATAAGTGAGGAAGTATCTTTCACCACCCAATTGTTGAAACAGCATCTGGGCCACGTAGTTATTGGATTCAACGTTCATTTCTTTCAGGTAACGTGAAAGAGGAGGTGACGATAAAGTCAGCTTCTGAACGTCCATATTCTCATCAAACGGATTTCCTTCCAGGTCTTCAACTTCGGAAACTGAAAATGTCACCGTTTTTCTCATTCGCCCTGGAGCTGCCATTGATTGAACGCGGGAATAATCCGCTTTCATCGCCGCTGTCCATGTCGCTGTATTGAAATAAGCTCTCAGGTTTTTAGCAATGGTTTCCGGGGTGATAACGGGATGTTCTTCAATATGACCTTGAGCATTCGGAAAAACGATAAAGTTTTTATCGAATGTAATTTTGTTAAAATGGGTATGGCCCAGATCATTGAGCTGAGAGAGCAGAAAATACATTTTTTCATTACCCATAAATGGATCTGCACTGCCTTCAATGTGCAGGTTTCCGTCTTTAAGATACAAGCGGGTTTTGTATTTAAAATTTACTCCCAGGACATCAAGACTCCAGAGTGAAGTCACCAATTTGGAAACTGAGGCAAGACGGACCCGCAAATCCAGATTTTCACCCTCGACGCCTCCTTTCGGCCTTGTAAAACAGTAAGACTGGTCATCATAAGGCAGCCGGGCCGCCTGCACCTGGGTTTTCCAGCTGGCATCGGTTTGATCCGAAGCAAAAGCATTGAACGTGGACATGAGGACAAAGACAAAAAAGGTGGTTTTCATACGAGCTCCTTCTTTTATTAAGCCAAAAACAAAAACGTCTTACCGCTCCCGTTTTGAAACATCCAAGAGATAAAAGTTATGAGTAGGTTTAGGGCCATTTTGCACCTCTGGTTTGCCAAAAAAACTAAAAGTCTTACAGCTAGAGCGCTTTCATTGCGGCAGCGAAAGGTGCTTGGTATTCTCTCCCTACTAGAATTTTTATTTGTAGGGGGAAATTATGAAATACCTTATGCCTTTATTGCTTGCCGCTGCCTTTTTAGTGGGATGTGAAAGACTTGAAGGTCAATTGAACATCACAAAAGACCTTAAGCTGGTTAATTCAAGAGGCGACACTCATTTGCTCAGAGTAGGAACTTATTCTGCTGATCTTCGCCAATCGACTTTCGGAAAGAAAATCGTTCTTCGTTTAAACAACGATTCAGACGAAAAATTCAACTTTCTGATTCCTGAAGGATCGCAAATTCCAAGCAACGGATCATTCAAATACTCTTCAGCTCAAATTGGCCAGAAAGTAGACCTTGCTGGAACAGTGAGAACTGTTTCAACTAATGGTCCGGTCAGAGAAGCTGTTCAACAATGTACATACACTGAGCCAGTAACTGTTTGTGTTCCAACTGGACCACAAGGACAAGTGACTTGTTCAACTCAAATGAGAACAGTCTATGGACAACAATGGATGAGATACTATGACAGAACGAGCACTCAAGATGTCGTTCTTTCAATCGCAGCTGCTGGACAGGCCGAAGAATCAGCTCAATTCACAGGAGCGAATACTTGGGTTGATAGAGTTGTTCTCTCTCAAATGCCATGCAGATAATTTGATTATACTTTCGGGGCCTGCCAGGCAGGTCCCGTTTCATTTCCTTCCAGATTCCAGTTGTCCACGATCTCATCCAGAATATTTTCTTCATCCAGATAATGTCCTAATTCTTCCAACAATTCTTCTTCCTTGTTCGTCAGCAGAATATTGCTCCAGAAGTGCGTGCGTTCTTCATCGTTCAACCGCGACACGACAGTAAGATTGTACGCGAGAAGATTTCCTTTTTTTATTTCAATCATGGTTTGATTGGGTAGGCGATGAAACTTATCGGCAAGAAGAAGAGCTGCATCACTGATGCCGGCGCGCTCCAGCTCGAGACGAAATCGGATGTTTTTATATTCTGTTTCAAAATTCATGCTAAAATGGTCCTGTAAAAAAGGAGCGGCCCGTGGAAGAAACACAGAATTATTGGCGGAAATGCGGAAGTTGTAAAAAGGAAATTGGATTTAATTCCATTTATCAATCATGCAGCGTGAGTACGTGTAAAAAAGCAGTTTTCTGTTCCGTTAATTGCTGGAATCTTCACAACGAAGTCATGAGTCATAAAAGTGCCTGGGCGGAAGAAAACAGGTCTCCTCGAAAAGAAGAAGTCACCGCTAGTGATGAGCGCGCTCCCAAGAGAATTCTGGTTCAGAGCAAACCCGCCGCGGACTCAAATGCTTCCGGAGTTGCTGATGAACAGGATATTCTGATCGTCGCTTCAAAGCTCAAAGCTTATATAAAAGATAAATACGATATGAACACTTCGGCCAACGTTATGGAAATGCTTTCACATCAGGTTCGCCGTCTCACAGACCGCGCAGTGGAAAAGGCGAGGGCAGAAGGAAGAAAAACGGTAATGGACCGTGACTATGAGTGATCTGCAGACGCTAAAACAAATTGCTGACTGTTTCGAGTTCATGCCCGATTCTTCAGGAGTTCATTCTCAGTCAGAACTTCCAAAGCTCTTTCTTAAACATCCCATTAAAAACACCGTGACCTTTTTCGGGGGAAGCTTTAATCCCTTTCATGAAGGACATCGCGAATGCCTCGAGCAATGTCCGGAAAAAAATATTCTTATTGTTCCGGATCGCAATCCGTTCAAAGACGTTGCGACTCATGATCCTTCTCACGAATTTTTTTCTCTGGCAGAAAAATTAAAAGACACTCCTTATTCTTTGTACCCGGGCTTTCTGTTAAAGCAGGAAAAAAATCCAACGAGTTCGTGGCTTCCTCATGTCAAAATTCAGGAAAAAAATTTTCTGATGGGGGACGACTCTTATATGGATCTCCTGAAGTGGAAAAACCCTGAAGCCATCATCAAGGCCCTTGCAAAGCTCTACGTAGTTCCCCGCAAATTCAAGAAAGAAGATTATCTGGCCATCGAAACTCAGCTTTTGAAGTGGAATCCTTCGCTTGTTGTTCACTATCTCGCTGAACATCCCTATATGAATTTATCCTCAACTGATCTCAGAAAGTGATCCAGGACAAAGCAAGTAAATGCGAAAAAATTTTCCGGGTGTCTAAACTCTAGACAGTCGTGACAGGGCTAAAGCTTATTGAATCAAGAGCTTGTGTTCTGGCATTTCTTCTGCAAAAGCTCTTCGTTATAAACAGGAGACAAGCCATGAAACTTTTTAAAATGTTTGCATTCATTTTCGTTTTATCACTGGCCGTTAGTTGCGGCGGAGGTAAAAACGATACGGCAGGTTCTGCAACAAATGCACTCATGGCCAATAGTGGAACGGCGCTAGTCACTGGTACAAATGCTTTCGTGGGAAATTGGGCAGGTTATGTTGATGAAGATTTGACGACACTGACAATTAAAGCGGATGGCTCAGTTTTGATTTTTGCCAATGGCTCTTCACTGAATGAGAAACTGGTGAAAAACGCTGCAGGCGAATACTTCATTACAGATACAAAAAATAATCAGGTTTTAAAAATTCAAGCTTCGAGCTGGTCGCTCAGCTTATTTGATCCCGAAGGCTATGGTTATTCATTCACAAGAAACTAAAAAAAAAGGGCCGCAAAAAATGCGGCCCTTTTTATTTTTATCTTTGTATTTCTGGAAATTATTTAACTTTCCAGTAGTATTCCGTAACGAGCTGTCCTTCGTATTCGAAAGGAATGTCACTTGGCAATGGAAGGTCGATAACTTTAGCAGTTTTGCCTTCGATTGTGTAACAAGCAGGAACAGACGGAAGTCTTGGTGTTGCTTGAGCTTGTTGGAAGTTAAGAGAAGCGTATCCTCTGTCAGAAAGAGTGATCACGTCACCTTTTTGAACAGTGTATCCAGCTACGTTGATTTTCTTTCCGTTAACACGAACTAGACCGTGAGAAACCATTTGGTTTGCTGCTGGCATAGAAGGTGCCCAGTTAAGACGGAAGATTACGTTAGCAAGTCTTCTTTCAAGAGTGATGAGTAGAGTTTCCATCCATGCACGTGACTTATCTTTTTTAGCTTTCTTTACGTAGTTAACTAGTTGTCCTTCGCGAAGACCGTAGTGATATCTAAGTTTTTGCTTTTCTTTCATACGAACAGCAAAGTCAGAAATTTTCTTTCTTTTGTTACCGTGTTGACCTGGACCGTATGGTCTTCTCTCTAGAGCGCCAGCTTTGCCAAGCCCTGGAAGTTCAATTCCAAGTGATCTTTGGATTTTAAAACGGCTTCTTCCTGTAGTACTTCGTGCCATGTAGAATTTCCCCTAAATAATTAACTTTATATACAACTAATACAACTTCAGCAGTTATTTACTTTAAAAGCTGTGATTTTAAAAAAAATACGTCCGTTAGTAATACTAGGGGCCAAGGATTATGTCAATTTCATTTTGAGCAAAACTATTGATTCACGTACTCGAGGTATCTCTTAAGGAGGTCGAGGGTGATTTTGCCGGGTTTTCCCGAAGCGATGAGACGATTTTCAATTTTAGTGACGGGAACAATATTGCGCGTAGTGCTCGTGACAAAAACTTCATCCGCCCCTAAAAAGTCTTCCTGCGTCAAGCTGGCTTCTGAGAGAGGAAGGTTTTGAGCGTGGGCCATTTCAAATAAGGTTTTGCGAGTCAGACCTTCCAGAACACCATCGGCCAGGGTGGGGGTCAGGATTTTTCCTTCTTTAACCAGCCACACATTGCTGGTACTTCCTTCTGTGACATGGCCTTCTGTATTGATCATGATCGCATCTGTTGCGCCTTTGGCGATAGCGTCTTTATGAGCGAGCATATTTTCCTGGTAATTGCCGGATTTAGGCAGCGACCCTTTTTGGGTACTGTTCTTCTGATGGAAAATCATCGAGACACCCTGGGTGTACCACCATTCAGGATTGGCGGGAATCGCCTTGGTCATAATGATGAGGTTATTGGAAGAAGCGAGTTCGGGATCCAGACCCAGGTCGCAGTTTGTTCCACGGGTGAGAATGATTCTGATGGAGTGATTGTCGTGAGGAGAAGCTGCGATTGTTTTTTCCAGGGCCTGGAGAATATCTTCGCGGCCAAGTGTAGGCTCCAGTTCAATTTTTTCTGCACTTACAAATAATCGGTCGAGATGTTGATGAATGCGAAAAGGTTTTCTGTTAAAAGTTCTGGTCGCTTCATAAACAGAATCGCCGTAGAGAAAGCCGCGGTCAAAGACGGAAATCTTCGCCGTTTCTTCATTAAAAAGTTCGCCATTAATATTGATCAGGAACTTGCTCATGTGCCTAAAATAGTAGTTGCGAAGGCATAAATCAACGCCTTAATTGTTTGACGACGCCCAAACATTCAAGGGATAATTTTCAAATGAAATACTTAGCTTTATTTGCCCTTATCATTTCTTGTGCGGCACTGGCCGATTCTGTCCGCATCTATGATGTCAGCAATTTAAAAACGGTCGGCGGATCCCTGGCGGGAACAAGCGTTTCACTTTATGCAGATTCTCCGAGCGGAGATGCGACATCGGACACGGCTCCTGCCCGCGTTTTTATCCCGGTGGTCAACGGTAACAGCAATATTAATTATTCAGTCTTAAAAGTGACCTCGGGCCTTGCCACGCTTTATGATATTACCTCCGCAGCTCATTATGTGACCTTTCCTCTTTCGCTCACGATTGGAGGAACGGCAAAGTACATTTATCTGGCCGTCAGAGGCGGTGCTTCGGGGACCAGTTATTATGTGAGTGCGAGATCGGGTTCAACCTATGCCAATGTCTCAAGTTCGCACGTCGATTTTTCCATTACTCCAAGTGATGTCTGTAAATCGGTTATTCTCAACAACATCTCTACTGTCTGCAATCATCCAGGCGGTGCTTTAAGTCCGGCCTCAACGACAAATGTCGTGTATAAGCCGATGCTTTATTTCTTTGTTTCAGACCAGGACATTGCTGTCGATGGATCAGTGACGATTGATCCGGGAAATGCGTCTTATTCTGGCGGTGTCTATTTTGAAGGGCAGATGAGCAATCGCGTTTACGACACGATTACTGTCTCCTTGAGTGATCTTCGAAAAGGGGACAAGCGTTTACTGGGAACTTATGATTCCAGCGCAACGATCGACACATCCCTGATGAAAAGAGTTTTTGTCTATTCGTACGTCGATAAGACCACTCCCATTGCCACGAATGTTTCGATTGGAACGGCTGCGGCCGGATCCATTCTTGACAACGACCTGGGGACCGCTCAAGAAGGTGAATTCACCATCAATAATCTGACCAACGATCAGACTTATAAAATTTCTCTCGGCTTTGAAGATAAATTTCATTTCGCAACCAAACTGTCGACCTCTTCAGCAGGGACGCCCACGCAAATCGAGGAGCTGCTCAAAAAACAAGCCTGCTATATTCTCACCGCTGGTTTCGGTGAAGAGCACTATGTGACCAATTATTTTCGAGACTATCGGGATCATGTTTTGGCCAACTCCTGGTTGGGCAGAAAGCTTATTCGCTTTTATTACGGCACCGCACCTAAGCTGGCACTAACCATTTACCATCATGATTCATTGCGCATGATCATTCGCGGATTCGCTTACACCATCTACTTCCTCTTCAGGTTTGGTGCGTGGGTTCTCCTAGCAAGTTTGTCTTGTTATTTTCTTAACATTTTGAGGAAAAATAAAATTTTTCTAAGGAAGAATCGTTTATAATAGTTTATTAATAGATGAGCTTTATTAGGAATTTTCATCGATGTTAGATAAAAAAAATTTAACAGTGCTAATCGTGGACGATGAGCCAGATATTCTGGAACTCATGGAAGAAGAATTTAAGTACTGTGGATATAATACTGTCACTGCTATTTGCGGAAACGACGCCATCAAAATTTTGGACAATGGTAAAATTGATATTGTTGTTTCTGACTACAAAATGCCCAACGGTAATGGCATGGCGGTTCTTTCTCACGTCAATAAACTTCCTAAAAAACCAGTGTTCTTTTTTGTTTCCGGTCAGGCCGATGTGAGTGTTGAAGATGCTCTTCGCGCCGGGGCCAAGAAGTTTTTTTCCAAGCCGTTTGATCTGGATGAATTAATTAAAGATATTGAAACTGATTTAAAAACTGCATAAAAAAAAGGCTCCGTACGGAGCCTTTTTTGTTTCATTTTAAGACTTAAGTACTTCCTGCAATTCACCAGAATTCAACATTTCAGTAATAATATCATTCCCACCGATTAATTCGCCTTTAACGTAAAGTTGCGGGTAAGTCGGCCAGTTCGAAAATTGCTTTAATCCTTCTCTGACATCCATGTCTGCAAGAATATTAAAAGCACTGAAGCTTACACCAACATGATTTAAAATTTTGCAGACATTTGCTGAAAATCCACATTGAGGCATATCTGGTGTCCCTTTCATGAAAAGCATGACAGGGGCCGCGTTGATTAAGTTTTTAAGACGAGTGTTCAAATCCTGCGCCTTGTTTTCTGCTGGTTCGATATAGGCTTGTCCGCCCATCACTTGAAATGGATTGCTCATATAATTCTCCTGATTAATTAGTTATTTTTAGGCCGTGCTTTTCAGCGTCAGCGTAGGTCATTGTTTTAAGTTGGACAGCGTGAATCTCGCTGGCGAGACTTTCTCTCAGAAGATCCATGATCATCTGATGTTGTTGAATTAATCTTTTGCCGGCAAAAGCATCGCTGACAATGAGAATGTCCAGGTGATCGCGCGTGCCAGTCATGTCATTGACTTCGACGTGAGCATCAGTCAGTCCGGCCTTAATAATTGTTTTCACATTTTCAAAATTCATATCTGTCTATTCCTTTTCTTTTTTGGGGTTTTATTTGGGAGCAACAACAAAAAAACTGGTAATTAAAGTCAAAGTTCTGAGGGTAAAGGCCATCCAGCCAAACAGTCTATGGCGAAGGCGATAATCATTTGATCCTTTGAGTAACTTTCTTCCTGTATAAATGAGAAGCAGGTAAAAAATAACACAGCTTACGGCAAATGAAACATGCACATTTAAAAGAACGGGATTCACAAGTGCTTGAGACGCTTTTTCCACAGCGCCGCGGGAAAGCTCAATTTGCAGAATGAGAATAATATCCCATGTCAGTACAGTAATCATGGTGGGCACATGAATCTTTCTGTTTTTTCGCTTCATAATACCAAAGACCATGAGCGCATAAATACAAAGAGACTGGATTTGAAAGACTGCAGCACTGGACATTATTTTCACCTTTAAAATTTCCATCACAATAAAGGAAAAAACCAATTTCATCAATATTCTAATGGACTAGATATGTGATAAAACTTTTAGACTTATTAAAAAAGGAAACACAATGAATCACCGCCTGGGGAAATGGGCCGTCATAGACATCGAAACATCGGGAGCGGATCCTTCGTACGATCAGATCATCGATGTGGGTTTTTTGCTCTACGACGGTGTGACACTTGTAAAGAAATTTACGTCGCTTGTTCAATATCCTGGTGAACTTTCCAATTTCATTCAAAAACTCACAGGCATCACTAATAAAATGCTCGCACACGCGCCGACATGGAGAGAAGTGGAAGGCGAAGTCCAGGAATTGTACGGACTGAAACTTATTGCCCACAATGCGGACTTTGAAGAAAGTTTTTTAAAAAGAAGTTTTGATAAAATCGACGACGGAATGTCACGTGAAGAATACGTCGACACTCTTTTATTTTTAGGACTTTTATTTCCTGAGTATTCTTCGCTCAAACTCGAACACTTCATTCAGGACTTCGGCATTGCCGACACGGAAGTGCACAGAGGTTTTGAAGATGCGCGGGACCTGTTGAAAGTTGTTCTGGTCGCGACCGCGCTCACACGGTTAGATAAATCGTATTATCAATTTATCAAACTTCAATTGATGGAAAAAAAGCTGGACCAGTTCTGGCTGGCGAATTTTCTCCATCTCGAAGATGCGGAACTTGAGACCCTTGCTTCTTCCATTGAGTTTGATTTAAAAGCATGTGTTTTAAAAGCCAAAGAAAAAATCTGGCCGCGCCGTTTTCCGGAACTCACAAAGCCCGTTCAATACAAAAAGCATTTTTCACTTGAGTTCTCAGGTGCAAACATAAAAAAGATTTTCAGCGAAGAAGAAACCATCCGAACGATGTATCCCGGCTATCGCATGCGACAGGCGCAGATTGATCTGGCGATGAAAACGGGACAGTCGCTGAAAAATAATATTCACAGTCTCATTCAGGCGCCGACCGGAACGGGGAAAACATTCGGTTATCTGATTCCTTCTGTGCTTTATGCACTTGAAGAAAAAAAACCGGTACTGGTTGCCACCGGAACGAAAACACTTCAGCACCAGGCCTTTGATAAAGACGTGCCGAAAGTGCGTGAGTTTTTAGGGCTTGCTGAAGACGAAGTGAAAATTAAACTTTTAGTAGGTTCAAACAATCATCTTTGTGAAGCGTTGTTCAGACAGGAAGAACAGGAAAATACTTTGATGGGATTTTCGGAAGAGTTCGTTGAACTCTATACTTCTGTTTATCTCGAATCCATTTTCTTTTTTAACACCCGCTTGAAATCGACTGAGAAAATTCTGCGCGATGATCTGCCTTATGTTCTGAAGCGCAAGCTTGAACCGTTGATGAGACGTGAAAAAGAAATCGGTGTCGATTTCCGTTCTTGTACAGGATCCAATTGCCCGTTTAAAAACAACTGCACTTACATCACCGGACTTCGTGAAGCGAAGGAAGCTGATGTGATTATCGGCAATCATTCCCTCATGTTCAGCTGGCCTAAGGGAATGCCTCGTCCGGCAAGCATTATCGTGGATGAAGCCCATAAAATTGAAGAAGAAGCGACGAAGGCTTTTTCGCTTGAGATTGATCAGAAAGGATTTGAAGCCTTCACCTCAAGTCTTCAGCATCTTCAGGGAACGGGGTCGCTCTTTTACCTTCTTGCCCAATACGAAACGGAAGAAGGAGAGTCGAGCGAAGTGATTAAGAAACTGCGCGAAGAAACTCTTCGCACTTACCAGATGATCACGGATCACCTGGGGCCTTTGAGAGAACAGATTGAATTCTATTTCAAACGCATGCCGAAATACACAGAGAGTTTCTGGAATGAACTTCCAATGATCAACAGAACCACGCATACTGAAGCGATGGCCCAGGCGATTCTCAACCATCTTGAAAGTGTGTTTTATATTCTCCAGACCTATTTGCAGCACTTCATTCCTTATGCGGGAAGATGGGATGCTAAAAATTTGAAATCGGAAAATGAGATTATCGCATTTACGCGTTTTGAATCATTTTTTGCCCAGCTCTCCGATTACGTTCTTTGCTTTGAAAAGCTTCTTCAGCCGGCGGAAAATTACTGCCGTTCGATGAGTTTTCTTGAAAGTCAGGGCTATTTATTTTCATCTTCTCCGGTTGATGTTGGCCTTATTGTGAAAGAGCAGCTTCTTGCAACTTCCGCTTCGGTTGTTTTTACATCGGCCACACTCGCCAATGGCACAGGAGATACAGGGGCGCGGGGAATTGAATGGGCGACTGGATACGCTTACCTGGAACCTGAAAAGCGTTTTAAAAGCGGAACTTATCTTCCATCGACTTATGATTACAAAGCGAAGACAAAAGTTTATCTGTGCGATGACGGCCCGTCTTTGTATCAATCTAATTTTGTGGAATATGTTTTGAAGAAAGTGAATCCACTGATCAGAAAACTTGGCGGTAAAACGCTGCTTCTCTTTTCGGCAAAGACACGTTTTGAAACGGCCCGCGAGATTCTGCTCAAAGAATTTGAAGGTCAGATTCCGTTGTTCATTCAGGGGATGGGGACAAATGTTGTCGAAGATTACAAGCGTTCCTCTTCGGGCATTCTCCTCGGAATGGAATCATTCGGCGAGGGGATTGATATTCCTGGAGATGCTCTGCAGTTTATTTTTATTGATAAAATTCCTGATCTGAGAATGGATCTCGTTATAAACGAGCGTCGCGATTTCTTTGAGTCTTCACTCGGAAATGAATTCACTGATTATTATCTCGCTCACAGAACGCGTTCTCTTCACCAAAAGCTGGGGCGCTTGCTTCGTACCGAAAGTGATTACGGCGGAGTTCTCATCGTCGACAACCGTGTGAAGACATGGAAAGGAAAAACGATGGAGAAGATGGTGAAGTTGATGGAACCTTATGCACTTCTTCGCGCGCCGATGGATGAGGCCATTCACGAAATTGAAGAATTTATTCTTGCGGAAGCAAAAAATCCGTCTACTCTTTCTCAGTAAGGTCGTTCAGGTACTTGATCTGAATTTTCGTTCCGTCGTCAGTGCGGATGAGATAGGGAATGGCCCCGTGCTGTGAAAGAAAGACTTTGATGTGCTGAGGATCTTTGCTCGCTTTAAAGTCCGTATTTTCATCGTACATTTTGTATTGAGTGGCCTGAACGTTCTGTCCGTCGATATTCATTTTTTCAGTGGTTAAACTGGCGCGCTCGAGAAGAACGTTTTTAAAGCGCGGCTGCTCTTTATAGTCCCATTGATTGTAACCAACGAGCAGGTTGAAAGCGTTTTTTCCGCTGGCATCAAATTTTTTAGAGCGAAGAAACAACATGGCGCTCGCCGTAGTGGGAGTCGTGATGTGGTATTTGGGAGCGGTGCTGATTTCATCGACATGCTCATCGCCTTTGGAATTGGTAAAGCGATAAGTGAGCAGGTTGCGACGGGCATTATATTCATAGACTTCACGGGTGCTTTCTTTACCCATAACTTTTTCGATGGCGACAAATTGCGGAATGTAATCTTTGTTGACGATGTACTCAACGTGCAGGTTCAGGATTTCCCCGGTGGTGACTTTGACCACGGCCTCAGAAACGTAGTGATAACTTTGATCTTTTTTATCTCTATAAACGTCAAAAACTTCTTCCGCGTATGAATTCTCATTCCGGAAATAATTAAAAGCGCCACGATAAATTTTATCTTCTTTTCTGTAGGTTCTGGTTGTCCATGTCTGCATAGATTATAGTTTAAGGGGGGCGAGCCTTGCTTTCAAGCTTAAGATATTGGATCATATTGGTCTCTTATTCGTGAGGAGCTTGAAGCCATGTTAACTTATACCTTCTACAAGACATTGCATCTTTTGTTTATTCTCTGCTTTTTTTCAACTATCGGGTTTATTTCCATGCGCTCGGATCTGATGCAGAAAAAGATAGGGAAGGTCATGTTCGGCGCTCTGGTGTTTATGATTCTTGTCGGAGGAATGGGACTTTTAAAAAACATCGGCATCAAGCACGGCGAGCCGTTTCCGCTATGGGTGAAAATCAAGCTGCTCAATTGGGTTTTGCTCACCTTTCTCATCGGCACATTATTTAAAATCAAAACCAAAGAATACCGCGCCTTCATGGTCGGAGTTATTCTGCTTCTGGCCTGGTTTACAGTCTGGGTCGCTATTTATAAACCACTTTAAAAAAATAGAATTATCATGACGAAGAAAAAAATCAAAGGTTCGGAAGGATTTCCGGATCAGTACTGGACTGTCAATTACGCTGAACCTGAAGAAATGGACAATATCATGAATGCCCGCGAACACGCGGCCTACATGAAAGCTATTTTTGATCTCGAGCGCGTCGACATCAGCAGTGTCATCGACCTGGGATTCGGCCTCGGTATTTTATTTGAACAGGTCCTTCAGACTTTTGTTCCTTACCGCGCCCATGGCATTGAACCCTCTCCCTACGCCTTTGCGCAGTTTAAAAAAAAGAAATTGTCCATTCCTGAAAGTACGAAGCTCTCACTCGATCAAGTCGATCTCGTCACCTGGGCGCAGACGACACCAAAAAGAGAAAAGACGTATGATCTGGGGATTTGCACATCCGTGCTTCAATACCTAAGCGATGAAGAAATAAAAGCAGTCATGCCGGTTCTTGCAAAACGTGTCCGCTATCTTTATTTATCCGTGCCGACTGATCTGGAACTCAAACATCAGATTGAAGATGTCGAGTTTCACGATGAATATGCTATTCACCGAAGCAAAGAAAAATATCTCAAATTTATTCATCCCCATTTCACTATAATTTCGAGTAGACTACTGGAAAGTAAAATTCACTTCGATGAAGACTCAACAAACTTCACCGATTTATTATTTCGTTTTTAGGAGAAAAAACAGTGACGACAGCTAATGCATGCCCATGTGGATCGACAAAATCATACAGCGAATGCTGCGAACCCTATATTAAAGGAAAAAAGAAGGCCCCGACGGCCGAAGCCCTGATGCGCTCGCGTTACAGCGCCTTTGCCAAAGGGGAAATGGATTATGTTTATAATACACACCACGAATCCACTCGTGGCGAACTCGATATGGATGGCGTTAAGGCCTGGGCCCAGAATTCTGAATGGCTTGGTTTAGAGATTCGCGAAACAGACAAAGGTTCTGAAAAGGATACTGAAGGAAAAGTGGAATTCAAATGCCGCTTTGTCTATGACGGGAAAGAGCAAAGCCATCACGAACTTTCGACATTTAAAAAAGAAAACGGTGAATGGTTTTTTGTGGATGGCGTTCTTCGCAATAACACAGTCCGCAGAAGTGAACCGAAAGTGGGACGCAATGACCCATGTCCTTGCGGTTCCGGTAAAAAAGCCAAAAAGTGCTGTCACGCCTAAGCTAAAAGGCCGCAGGAGTCTTTTGTCTCCTGCGGCCTTTTAGGACCTAAACCTGCCTCTTTCCTTTTGAAATTTTGATATCTTAGATTTATATTAGGGGTATCTATTTTTCCGGGTAATACACTCGCAATTCTATTTTCTCACAAGGTTGTATATGGCAAAAATGTTCGATTTTTCCGCACTCTCTAGTTCTGACATTACCTTCATTGATTCACTTTACGATTCTTTCAGAGCTGACCCAAATTCGGTTGATGAATCCTGGCAGAGATTTTTCCAGGGATTTGAATTTTCTTCAAGTGCAAGCTTTGGCACTTCAATGGGCACAGGCGCTGGCATCAGCGATGAAAAACTACGAAAAGAATTTTCTGTGTTCCGTTTGATTCAATCGTTTAGAACGCGCGGACATCTTCTCGCTGATACAAATCCGATTCGTCCGAGAAAAGATAGAAAAGCTCGTCTTTCTCTTGAAGAATATGGATTGTCAGATGCTGACCGCGGAACTGTTTACAACGCCGGTGAGTTTTTAGGAATTGGTCCTGCGACTCTTGATGCGATCATCGATCACATGAAGAAAATCTACTGTGGGAAAATCGGTTTTCAATACATGCATTCAAACAACACTGACATCCGCAGATGGATGAGAGAAAAAGTTGAATCGAGCGAGCGTCACGAATTTACAATTGAAAAGAAAAAAAGAATTTTACAAAAACTGAATGAAGCAAACGTATTTGAAAACTTCCTTCAGACAAAATATGTAGGACAAAAAAGATTTTCTCTCGAAGGGGGAGAGTCGACGATACCTGCTCTGGACGCCATCATCAACAAAGGGGCGGAGCTCGGAGCAAAAGAATTTGTCATCGGTATGGCCCACAGAGGTCGTCTGAACGTTCTCGCGAACACTGTCGGCAAATCTTACGAATACATCTTCACTGAATTTGAAGGTGGTTCTCTGGAAGAACAACAAGGTCACTCCGGCGACGTTAAATATCATATGGGTTTTTCAACTGTTCAGGAGACTTCAGGAAAGAAAGAAGTTTTCGTTAAGCTTCTTCCAAACCCGTCTCACCTTGAAACAGTCGCTCCTGTGGCCATCGGCTACTGCCGCGCTCTTGAAGATCTTCACTATCAATCTGACATGAGCAAAGTTATTCCGATTATCATCCACGGCGATGCTTCAGTTGCAGGTCAGGGGGTTGTGTATGAAACAACTCAGATGAGCAAGCTGCGCGCTTATGCTGTAGGCGGAGCGATTCACTTTGCAATCAACAACCAGATCGGTTTTACAAC
>DJVH01000096.1:100861-219475 GCA_002440825.1 Bacteriovoracaceae bacterium UBA6261
TGTACGATCTGATTACAAAACATAAAAACCCGCGCGAGCTTTACTTAGATACACTTCTTTCTCAAGGGAAAATCGAAGCGGCACTGGCCAACGAAATGATTGATGCTTACAAACAGCTTCTTTCAGATCGATTCAACAACGTCAGACAAAAAGAAATTCCGGCTCGTAAAAAAGGACCGCACACTGATTGGAATGGATTTGAATTTGCCAGCGCAGAAGCTTTCAATGAATCACCAGCTACTGGTGTAAAAAAAGAAATTCTTGAAAAAGTAGTCAAAGCGATCAACAGCACTCCATCAGGAATGCAGGTCATTAAGAAAACACAAAAAGTTCTCGACGATAGAAATGAAGCGTGGAAATCAGACAAACTCGACTGGGCGTCTGCAGAGTTGCTCGCTTACGGCTCTCTCCTTGCTGAAGGAAAAAATGTCCGTTTCACAGGTCAGGATGTTATTCGCGGAACGTTCTCTCACCGTCACGCTAAAATCTTTGATGAAAGAACAAATGAAGCTTATTGCGGATTGGAGTTCATCGCTCCGACTCAGGGAAAAGTGAGCATCTACAATTCACTTCTTTCTGAATACGCAGTTCTTGGTTTTGAATTCGGATACTCATGGTGTACGCCGAATACTCTGACAATGTGGGAAGCTCAGTTCGGTGACTTCTCTAACGGCGCACAGATCATGATCGATCAGTACATTTCTTCGGGAGAAGTAAAATGGCAATTGATGAGCGGTCTCGTAATGCTTCTTCCTCACGGTCATGAAGGCGCTGGTCCTGAACACTCTTCGGCCCGTCCTGAAAGATATCTGCAATTAGCGGCCGATAACAATATGGTTCTTGCAAACTGTACAACGCCAGCAAATATGTTCCACTTACTGAGACGTCAGCTCGTCTGGAATTTCAGAAAGCCTGCAGTGGTTTTCACTCCGAAATCACTCCTTCGCGATCCAAGATGTACTTCAACGAAAGAAGAATTTATTGGCGGAAAATTCCAGGAAGTGATCGACGATCCGAATACGGGCAAAAAAGTTACCCGAATCATCTTCTGTACTGGAAAAGTTTATTACGATCTATATGAAAAGAAGATTTCTGATAAACGCGACGACGTCGCAGTTGTTCGTCTTGAGCAACTTCACCCGATGCCGGAAGGACAAATTAAAAAGATCCTGGCCAAGTACAAAGGCGCAGAGTGCGTCTGGGTCCAGGAAGAACCGTCGAACATGGGGTATTGGACTTATCTTCTTCGCTACCTGGATCTCTTTGGATCATTCAAGCTGATTGCCAGAAAAGCAAACTCAAGTCCGGCAACAGGCTTCTCGAATGTTCACAAAAAAGAGCAAGTTGAAATTGTAACGAAAGCGTTTAGCAAATAAGAAAGGAATATCAAATGAGTGTTGAATTAAAAATCCCAGTCATCGGTGAATCTGTTACGGAAGTCACACTTTCATCTTGGTTAAAAAAAGATGGTGAATACGTCGCTGAAGGTGAATCGGTTTGTGAAATTGAATCTGATAAAGCGTCAATGGAACTTCCGGCCCCAAGTGCAGGCGTTCTTAAAATTATGGCCGAGGCCGGTGCTGAATTAAAAATCGGTGCAAAGATCGGCGAACTCGATACATCGGCAGCAAAGCCAGCAGCTGCAGCAGCTCCCAAGGCCGAAGCTCCAAAAGCTGAAGCTCCAAAAGCAGCGCCAGCTTCTGTGGCCACAGCTTCTTCGAAAGAAGTAAACGTTCCTTCACCGGCAGCAAGAAAAATCCTGGATGAAAAAGGTGTCGACGCTTCTGCAGTTGCGGGCTCTGGCAAAGATGGTCGCATTACTAAAGAAGACGCGATGAATGCGCAAGCATCCAAACAACAACCATCTCCATCACAACCATCAAACGGCCAACGTCCAACGGCCAACATCATTCCAGGCGCGCGCAATGTTCGCCCTGAGAAGATGACAAGACTTCGCAAAACCATCGCAACGAAACTTGTCGAAGCAAAAAATACAACAGCAATGCTGACAACGTTCAACGAAGTTGATCTTTCAGCGTGCATGGATATGAGAAAGAAATACAAAGAAGCTTTCCAGAAAAAACACGGCGTAGGTCTAGGATTCATGTCTCTGTTTACGAAAGCCTGTACAGTCGCTTTAAAAGACTGGCCGTCTATCAATGCTCAGATTAACGGCGATGAAATTATCTATCACGATTACGCTGATGTCGGGATCGCGGTTTCAACTCCAAAAGGACTTGTTGTTCCTGTGGTGAGAAACGCAGAGAGCCTTTCTCTTGCTCAAATTGAAAAAGAAATTTTAAATCTTGCGACTAAAGCGCGCGACGGAAAAATCACAATCGAAGAAATGCAAGGGGGAACATTCTCAATCACTAATGGTGGTGTGTTTGGTTCAATGCTTTCAACTCCGATTCTGAACATCCCTCAATCAGCGATTTTGGGTATGCATAATATTATCGAAAGACCAGTGGCCGTGAACGGTCAGGTTGTGATCAGACCGATGATGTATCTCGCTCTTTCATACGACCACAGAATTATCGATGGTCGCGAATCAGTGAGCTTCCTGAAGCAAGTAAAAGAGCTTCTTGAAGATCCTTCAAGATTGCTATTAGACGTTTAATAAAAATGATGAAGCCGGGGAAACCCGGTTTCTTTGTGTTAGGGAGGATAGTCTTGTGAGTACAACGAATACGACTGAAAATTTTCCTTATCTTCACGGCTTTTCTCCTGTTGAACAGGAGAGATTGAGACGGCAAGCGCGCTTTGCCGAGCACACTATTTATCAAAACGTTAATTTTTCAGCGACAAAAAAAGTCATTGAAGTCGGTTGCGGAGTAGGGGCCCAGTCTGAAATTCTTCTCAGACGTTTTCCGGATCTGCAATTAACAGGAATTGATTTGTCGGACAAGCAGCTTGCCGCTGCCAAGGAAACACTTTCAAAACTTGAATTCGCCAAAGGCCGCTATTCTCTTCATCAGATGTCTGCCGAAGACATTAAATTTGAAGCCGAAAGTTTCGACGGCGCTTTTCTTTGTTTTGTTCTTGAGCACGTTCCTGATCCTCGCAGAGTTCTCTCTGAAGTCAGACGCGTTCTCACTCCCGGTGGAGTCATTTATATTACGGAAGTTTTGAATTCATCATTCTTCCTCGATCCCTATTCACCCAATGTCTGGAAATACTGGATGGCCTTCAACGACTACCAGTACGACAACAAGGGTGATCCATTTATGGGCGCAAAGCTCGGCAATCTTCTGATGCAAAATGGTTATCGCAATATTGAAACCGAAGTGAAAACCTGGTTTCTCGACAACCGCCATCCGCAAAAGAGAAAAGAGATTATCGAGTTCTGGAGCGAGCTGCTTCTTTCTGCCAGCGAGCAATTGCTATCAGCAAACTACGTTGATCAGACCACTGTTGACGGAATGAAAGCAGAGATGAAAGTTGTCGCAAACGATCCCAATGCAGTTTTCTTTTTTTCATTTATACAGGCGAAGGCCAGAAACGGTTATTAGTTCATTAGTTACTAAGAGGAGATTATTTTGAAAGAGTATGATGTTGTAGTTATTGGTTCAGGTCCGGGCGGTTATATTTGCGCAATCAGATGTGCGCAGCTTGGAATGAAAGTAGCGATTATTGAAAAATACAAAACTCTTGGAGGAACATGTTTAAACGTCGGATGTATTCCTTCGAAAGCATGGCTTGATTCTTCAGAAAAATATCATGAGCTCACTCACACATTTAAGGATCATGGGATTAAGGCCACAGGCGTTTCCTTTGATTTTGGTGTGATGAGAGACAGAGTGAAGAAAGTTGTCAGTGATGTCAGCGGCGGTGTTGCTTTTCTTATGAAGAAAAATAAAATCGACGTTCATTACGGGCTTGGATCGTTTAAAGATGCCAACACCGTCATGATCAAAGGCGAGAAAGAAACGACAGAGATTAAAGGAAAGAAAATTGTTATCGCCACAGGATCAAAGCCATCAACACTTCCAGGCGTGGCGATTGATAAAGAAAGAATCATCACTTCCACTGAAGCGCTCGTCATGAAAGAGCAGCCAAAGAAACTTGTTGTTATCGGCGGCGGTGTTATTGGTCTGGAGCTCGCTTCAGTTTATAGAAGACTTGGTTCAGAAGTTTCAGTCGTGGAATTTGCTGATTCCATCATCGCAACGATGGATGCAGAACTTGGAAAAACATTACACAAAATTCTTAAAAAAGAAGGCGTGGAATTTTTCCTTGGTCACGGTGTAACTGAAGTTAAGTCAAACGGCAAAACTGTTACAGTAAAAGCCAAAGATAAAAAATCAGATAACGTCATCACTCTAGAAGGGGATTACTGTCTTGTGGCCGTTGGCCGTCGCCCTTACACAGAAGGATTGAATCTGGAAGCGGCCGGAGTTAAACTCGACGACAGAGGTAGAGTTGAAACAAACGCTCATCTTCAGACAAATGTGTCCCACATCTACGCTCTCGGCGATGTTGTAAAAGGGGCCATGCTTGCTCACAAAGCTGAAGAAGAAGGAGTTCTGGTTGCTGAATACATGGCGGGGCAAAAACCGCATATCGATTACAATCTGATTCCTGGTGTTGTTTATACATGGCCGGAAGTTGCAAGTGTCGGTCAGACAGAAGAACAACTGAAAGCTGCCGGACGCGACTATAAAACAGGTTCGTTCCCATTCAAAGCTTCTGGACGTGCACGCGCTTCAAATGAATCAGAAGGCTTTATCAAAGTTCTGGCCGATAAAAAAACGGATGAAGTTTTAGGTGTCCACATGATCGGTCCACGAGCGGCTGATATGATCGGTGAAGCTGTTCTCGCTATGGAGTACAGAGCTTCAGCTGAAGATATTGCCCGAACATCGCATGCTCACCCGACTTATTCAGAATCGCTTAAAGAAGCCGCCCTGGCAGCGACAGAAAACAGAGCACTGAACGCTTAATGAAACTCCTGGCCGCTATCGCTTTAACCTTCACTTTTGCTGGTTGTGCGATAGCGCCTTTTAATACGGCCAATACCGGACGCAGTCTGGGAAAAGACAAAACTGAACTGAGTGCTTCTGTTCTTCCGACTCTTGGTTTGAAAGTCGAACGCGGTCTTACTGAACGCTTCGATGTTGCCGCCGGGGTTGAACTTCAGGCCGACACCCTTTTTTTTCTGCAGGGAAAAATCGCTGCCATCAATAATGAACGAAACGGATTATCGCTGGCCGCACTTGCCGGTGGAAGTTTAGCCGCAGGTTATTCGCGGGCGAAATCAGCCTACGGCGGTCCTGTCCTTTCGTACCGATGGGAGGTGTTTGAAATTTTCTTTGGGGCACGCTTTAATTATACTCATTGGAATTATTTTGAATTCCTGCAAAAAGATGCGGGAGCTTTGGATAACTTGATTTCTCTTCCTTCAACGGATAATCATTTTACGTATTGGCAGTTTGATCCGGGATTTAATTTTGTCGGAGAAAATTGGGCGAGCGGAATGGGGCTTCATATTTTAAAATATGAAGATCATCAATTCGGCATTCCTTTTTTTCTTTTAAATTATAAATTTTAAAATTTCAGGAACTCAAAAAATCAGGAGGACTAAAAAATGAAAAAGATGTTTTCTCTATTAATGTTAACTGGAGTATTGGCCTTGAATGCAGAAGCGAAAGTTGAACTTAAAAAAGTTGAATACAAATCAGGTGATCAGATGTTTGAAGGTGTCGTTGCCATGGACAGCACGCTCAAAGGAAAGAAACCAGGAGTTGTGGTCTTTCACAACTGGATGGGAGTCACTGGTGAGGTGGAATCCAAAATTACTGAATTAGCAAAGCTTGGCTATGTCGCAATGGCCGCCGATGTCTACGGCAAAGGGATCAGACCAAAGGATACAAAAGAAGCAGGTGAGCTTGCTACAAAATACAAAAATGACCGCAAGCTGTTGCGTGAACG
This sequence comes from Bacteriovoracaceae bacterium UBA6261, assembly GCA_002440825.1. Classification (GTDB taxonomy): domain Bacteria; phylum Bdellovibrionota; class Bacteriovoracia; order Bacteriovoracales; family Bacteriovoracaceae; genus Bacteriovorax. The sequence continues at coordinate 106,793 of DJVH01000096.1, forward strand.
AGCGACTATTGCTCTGGATGAACTTAAGAAGAACGCACACGTTGATTCGTCAAAATTATTTGCGACAGGATATTGTTTCGGAGGAACGACGGCGCTTGAACTTGCGCGCTCAGGAGCACCTCTTTTAGGGACCGTTTCTTTTCACGGTGGATTGTTGAATCCTACACCGTCAGACGCAAAAAATATTAAAGGACAAGTTCTTGTTTTTCACGGAGCTGTTGATCCGTTTGTTCCAGCCGATGAAGTGGCCGCATTCAAAAAAGAAATGGATGAATCAAAAGTTCCCTATGAACTTGTGATGTTTGCCAATACTGTTCACAGTTTTACTGAAAAAGCAGCTGGCAACGATATCTCAAAAGGCGCCGCTTATAATGCGACGGCGGACAAGCGCTCTTGGGAAGGAATGAAATCCTTTTTTGTTGAGCTCGCCGGTAAATAACACTTATTTCTTAATCTCTTCATTTCAAAAGGCCATGTCTGTTCAAGGACATGGCCTTTTCTTATTAAAAATCTTTAATGCCGTTTAAACGGAAATTTAATCCGGCCATTCTATGATCTCTTTAAGGAAACTTACTTTCCACAACACAATTAAGGAGACACCATGAAAACATCACTACTACTTGCCATCGCACTAATGAGCTCACTTTCTCTTGGCGCTTTCGCTCAAGACGGAGCTGAAAAGAAAGAAGAAGGAAAAGCTAAAGAAGAAAAAGTTGTCGTAAAAAAAGGCAAGAAAAAGCATAAGAAAGTAAAAGAGAAGAAAGAAGAAGAGAAGAAAGAAGAACAGAAGAAAGAAGAAGAAAAGAAAGCCGAAGAAAAAAAGTAGGTATAAAAAACAGGCCCTCGAAAGAGGGCCTTTATTTTTTAAAACTATTGAAGAGGCATTTTGAAAAATTGACCTTGTTCTTCTGCGTATTTCGCAACCATCATACCATATCCTGGAAATCTCTCTCCATCGACTTCGAAATTTGCACCAAAGCTTGAAGTTCCCCAGCTGTTTTTGAAGTAGTAAACACCTTTATAAGTGAATTTCTTCATTGATCCGTCTTTCATTTTAATGGTGCGTTCAACGATTTTGTTGTCATCGTAACCAACAACGAGAATAGAGTGACCTGCAGGGTTTTTTCTTGATTCGATTTCATCGATACTTCCTGATTCTGGATAAGTCACGATTCCTTTTGCCCAGTGATCAAGGTTTCTTCCAATCCCGTATTCATCAGCTTTTCTGTGGTTCCAGGCACCGTAGAAAAAATCGACTTCAAGAACAACTGGCGTCCCTTTTTGAAGAAGCTCTTTTACTTCGCTTACGTCGTAAATCATAAAGTTTGAATTGGCGAATTTAAGATTTTTCTTTTTGAAAGAAGCTGCTTCTGCGCGTGCGTTGACGAATTCTTTATCAGAGTATTTCGCCATCACTTGAGCGTCTGTCATCTCAAGCATTGTTGGATCTCTATGGACGATGAGACATGATGTTTTAGCAGATCCTGTTAGCTTTCCACAACGAACATCTTTTAGTGGATTGAAAGCTTCTCTCCAGTCTTCTCCAATATAAGGAAGTGTTTGCTCTGAAGGCATTCCGTAATCTTTGATCGCTGAGAAATTTGACCAGCCTGAAGAACCATCATCAGAGCGGTTTCTGACAGCTACGTACTCAAGCCATTCTTCCGAAAGGTCGAGAGAGTTGTTGAATGCCCCTTTTTTCACAAGAAGACCTTCTAGGTAAGCTGTTGCAGAAAAGATTGAACATGTTCCTCTTGCCGCCTGGGATTTTACAGCAGTTTGATAGCTGATGACTTCTTTGACATCATTGGCAGGCATTGATTTTGTAGTTAACAGACTCTTTTTTGGATGCACGAGATTAGGATATTTCGGATCGAGAAAGGCCCCATCTTCTTGAGCAAAGACCGCTGTTGTGGCCATAGCGGTAGAAAGAAATGCACACAGTGCAACTGTCATCAGTTTCATGTTAATCCCCTTGAGTGGTAAAGTTGGGGATGTGTAACATGACTGCAAGAGTCCAGCAATGATGAGCGCGATCTAAAAATTCGTCTTACATCATCTAAAATAAGCGAAGTTATTAAGTGCAGGTTTTCCTTGAATCAGGATTCATTTTCCAGGGTAGAGACGTCTAGATTTCTTGCTTTGTCCACGAGGTTTTTCAGTACGTATTCCGGAATGACACCAGATTCTGAAAAAATTATATGCCCCTCTTTCAAAATGACGAGAGTTGGGATTGAGCGGATGGCGAAATCGTTTGAGAGGAGTTGTTCTGTTTCGGTGTTAATTTTTCCAAAGAAAATATCCGGATTTTTCTCGGCCACCCGTTCAAAAATAGGTCCGAAGATTTTGCAAGGCTCGCACCAGCTTGCCCAGAAATCCAGAAAGATAATTTTATTTTCTGACAGAACTTTTTCCATGTTCTGATCAGTGACAATTTTAGAACTCATAGATTTTTATTCCAGGTTAAACTAAACTCCGAGTGCTCTGCCAATCCGCTCTAGAAAGATGTTGTATGTAAAAGGCTTCACAATAATATTGTGAATCCCCATACTCATGGCAGTCTTAACACTGTCTGCTTCGATATTACCTGAAATAATTAAAACAGGAATGTCTTTTAGTTTTGCCCGTTGTTTTAATTCCTTGAGAAGTTGAATGCCGCCCATCTTGGGCATAAGAAGATCGACAATAATCAGGCCGAATTCCTGATTCTGGATTTTGGAAAAAGCTTCCTTACCATCAGAGGCGAAAACTATTCTGTTTTCTTCAACCTGAGAGCGCACAAGATAATTCGCCATCAATGATTTAATTTCATCTTCATCATCAATAAGCAGAACTGATTTCTTTTTCAGAAATTTCTGAACCAGTTCCATTAAGAGTTTTACTTTTGGATCATCGTTGCCCATGGTCCTAGTATAACCCCATTTCAGCTTTAACCATATTTTGGTTACACTTTGGCGTAAACTCAATTTTGGAATTTTTCCTAAACCTAAAAGATTATTGGCAAATGCCGATTTCTAAAAGTTTCTTTGAGATACAAAAATATGCCTACTTTTTGAGGTGATTAGAAAGAATTTTGAAGCTCGTGATTTTGCAAAATTCTTAAGAGATTGGAAGGGCAAGCCTGCGATATTTTGATCGAGCGGTTTAAGATTTCCTTTTCTTAAAGGAGGGCCGACCAAAGGCCTCTATAATGGTGTAATGAAAACAAAAATTAAACCCTTCTGGCTTCTTCTTATTCTGGCAACAACGACTGTGCTTTCGTCTGCAGTCCAGGCCGCAAGTAATGATAGAGAACGTGGCAATGATTATGCTTATGTTCTTTCAAAACATTGGGGCCATAACGATGATGATGACGATCATAAGATGTTGCGACTCTTTTCTAAAGCAGGAGAAGTAAAAACAGTTTCGTTTCAAGGTGCGATTCAGATTCCTGATCAACTACGCGCTAACACCGGTCTTCTTCGTCAGGGCGCTTCTCGCGCTACATTGATTATCGATAATCGCATTCAATGTAATTATGAAGCCAAGATGCAATTGAAGTTTTTTAATTCTTATTATGGGTTCACAGGATGTTCTGATGGATCACGTGTCGGTGAAAAAGTCCGCGTGGATTCAAGTGTAGGAATTTATCTTAAGGAAGCAAAAGGATTACCCGCGACTCTTTATGCTTCCATTAAAGTTTTCGACAAATACATCAACGGTTTAAAAATTCCGGATGTGGCCGCAAGTAAAGGACAAATTCTTCGTTTCGATGGAGAGCTTTGGGTTCCTTCAAATTATATTCCTGATGGGCAAAGCGCAGGTGATGTTCTTCTTTGGGATGGAACTCAGTGGAGTGCTTCTAAGATCAGTGGCGTTCAAGGACCGCAAGGACCGGCCGGACCACAAGGACCTGCAGGTGAGCAAGGACCACAAGGTGTTCAAGGTTTAGTTGGTCCACAAGGAGCACAAGGACCAGTTGGTTTAACCGGAGCACAGGGTCCACAAGGATTGCAGGGGCCTCAAGGTCCTGCCGGTGCAAAAGGTGATACTGGTCCGCAAGGTCTTCAAGGTGCTGTTGGTCCAATGGGGCCGATGGGTCTGCAAGGTCTCGATGGATTAAAAGGTGATAAGGGTGATAAAGGCGACAAGGGCGATGCTGGTCCAGCGGGCCCGCAAGGTTTGCAGGGTCTACAAGGGATTCAAGGTCTTCAAGGTCCGGCGGGTGTGGCCGGTGCAAAAGGAGACAAGGGTGATAAGGGTGATCCTGGCTTAGTTTCACTGACTGCTGGAGCAGGAATCGTAGGTGGAACAATTCTTGGCAATGGAGGAACGATTGCTGTCAATGTAGGGACGAGCGCAGGACAAATTCCGCAAATTGATTCTAATGGAAAACTTCCTGCGGCCATTCTTCCTGATATACAGTCTCAGAAAATTGCTTTTGTAAAAGATATTAAGTCCAATGGTGTGAATGGCGGAACTTGTGATGCAACTAAAGGCTGGGAACAAATCCGCGATCTGAATTCCTTGAATGGCGATTCATCTTTTCTTTCAGTCGCAAGTAATACAATCACGCTTCCAGCGGGAACTTACATCATTGAAGCGAGTGCGCCAGCTTATCTCGATGGATTTCACAAAGCAGCTTTCGTAAATGCAGCAACGGGTGAATTTGTTCTTCTCGGATCAAACGCAAGATCTCACAGCACAGCTGGCGGGATGGAGCCTTCTCTTATTCAAGGGCAGATTAACCTTACTGGCCAAACATCTTTTGTCATCAAGCATAGATGCTCAGCAACTCTTCCTAATGTAGGCTTCGGGACAGCGATCAACTTTGGTGTAGAAGAAGTTTATACTCAGGTGAAAATCACAAAACTGAAGTAATTTGGTCGCATTTTTTAAATTTAATTTCTAGGTTATGATAAAAGGATGAAGTCACTCTTCATCCTTTTTTTATTTTCAGTTTCTCCTTCTGCTTTCGCTGTTGATGCTGGCGACGGGAGTGATGGCGCATGCACTGATGCCACTTTTACGGCAGCTCCTGCTCGCAGGTCTTTTCAATGTACAACTTTAACTATATCTGGCGCACTCAATTTTCAGGGCCAGAGTGGATCAGCTTTTCTTATTAAATCCAAAGGCAATGTTTCTATCACTGGATCTTTTGATATCAGCGGAAGTGCTGGTGCAAACGGTGGAGATGGATCGGCACACACAGGTGGTGGAGCCGGGCCTGGTGGTGGTGCCGGAGGAAATTCGACTATCAATGCGAATGGAACAAATGGTTCTGGCGCCGGTGCCGGAGGTCTTGGTTCAGCTGTCACCATTGATCCAACGGGCGTGACAGTTCACGGCGGTGGCGGTGGTGGGGGAAGCTACAAAACAGTTGCTGCCGCAGTGGCGACAGTCGGAGAAAACGGCGCTGGTGCTGGAGATGTTCCAGGAACGGCTGGTTCGAACGGAACAGTTTACGGAAGTGAAGCAAGTTTTGACTCTTCTTTTGTGGGCGGATCTGGTGGTGGTGGTGGCGGTGCTGCCAACGATACAAATGCACCGGCGACTTTTTCCGGAAGTTCTGGAGGAGGTGGCGGAGGCGCCATCAGAATTATTTCGGGTGGAGATATCACTGTCGATGGATCCATTCTTTCCAATGGCGGAAGCGGTGGTGGAGTTTTTGGAACACAAAGTGCCGGAGGCGGCGGAGCAGGAAGCGGAGGAGCTATCTGGTTGCAGGCCGCAGGCTCGTTGACCATTTCTGCAACAGCGACACTTTCAACTGTCGGAGGAACCGGCGGACAAAATGATTCCGGAGTTAATGGACTTGGTGGTGATGGAGGAGAAGGAAGAATCCGTCTGGACGATGGTGATGGAATTATCAATATCGTCGGAGGATCGACCATTTCGACTACGCCTTATTCTACAAGTTTTGCCCTATCAACAACAACGCCGATCACAGCGGCACGACAATATTCAAGCTCAATTTCCTGTGCAAAAGTGACTGAAGAACATCATCAGAAAAATTTTGTGATCAATCTCATTCTCGGACTTGGCATCGCGGCCGTGATTCATTTACTCTCATCGAAAAGAAAAGCATAAGTCAATTTTATACCGAAGGCCGTAAACTGATGTTTCCCGCCTTCTTTTGAAAGACTGGTTAAATGAATAAACGGACCAGCTGAAATTTTGCGGTTCACTTCAAATAAAGTTTCTGCTGAAAAATCCATTGCTCCTGCAAACTTCACTTCTGCCAGCGCTTGAGCCTTTTGAAAATCGTATCGGAGAAAAGCACCGATTAAAGGTGACATCTGGGATTTATCTTTTACAGCAAGAGAAACTTCTTCGTATAAAGTTTTCTTCGACAGTGAGAGAACAGGACCGTAGTGAAGCCGGTCTTTTACAATATGAAACCGCAGATTGATATCGGCATCTGTGAACGTGAATTGATTAAAGACTTTTCCTCTCATCAATTGAATATCAGCGGAAAGCAGAGTGAATTTGCTGAAGGTGATTTTTCTTTGAAAAAACACATTAAGGCTGTTCAAAACATTTCCACTGACATCCACTGAATAGTTTGTGGCCTTGTTGGAATAACTGAGGTGGTGAGGAGAAAGACCGGCCCTCAGCAATGTCGGAGGCGTGTAGACGGCAGGTTCTGGATTCACTTGCGAAGTGGTCACTTCAGGCGCCTTAACTTCTTCAACAATCTTTTTCTTGCATTCTGTTTTAATCATTCTGCGTTTTGATGAACTGCCGTTCTCTGCAGTCACCTTCCAGTAGAATTCTCCTTCTGTGGAATTCAGGTCTTCGCAGTGAAGAGTGATTTTTGTCTTGTTGATTTTTTTGGTAAAAACCGTTTCTTTAAAATCCAGATCGCGTGCAATAGTAAATAAATAAGTCTTGATATCCGGAATGGTTTCCCAGCTGAAGTCGATCGAATCTTCTTCCATTTCTAAAACAGAGTCTTTGTGCTTGGGAGACGAGAGTTCAATAGGTGGAGGAGGCAGAATTTCCGCTTCCGGTTTTTTGATCAGATCTTCATCGATACTGGTTTCAAGAGTGGCCACTTTGGAAAATTCCGTGCGTCTTCCCCAGAAATCTTCATAACTCATTCTCCAGAAAAAGATTCCTGATTTTGCTTTCTTCCAGACAATATGAGGAGAGGTGGATTCTATTTTGGTCAAAAGCCTGGTGAGATCTTTGTCCTCATAGACTTCGACAATATAAGTTTTTGCGCGGTTGTTGGCAGGAACATCCCACTCGGCCACTGCAACGGGTTCGTCAGCAAAAGCACGTGACAAGAAGAAATCCCAAAAATGAAAGGACGAGCTTTTTTCTTCGAGGACCTTCATTTTGATTTTTATATTTGGAGTAATGTCCGGTCTGGAGAGAGGAGGTGTCGGTCGAATTTCAACGCTGACAGGACTTGAGTATTCAGTCTTGCCGCCTTTTTTAATTTTAACCCTCCAGAAATACCGTCCTGTCTGACCGACTGTTGTGGAGAGCCCATTCGTCTGGCTTTCTTTTGTAAGCAGAACTTTTCCGAAAGAAGAATCGTCCGACAGTTCAAATTCGTAGACAGTGTCACTGCCGGCCGTGTTGTCCCATTTAAAAGAAACTGTCTGATCTGGTTTTTCCAGCTCAATGACAGCGCCTTCCGAAGGAGCCTGTGCAATGCGGACGGGAGCCTTGAGGATGATTTTTCCACCGATAACATTGGTTAAAACACCAGACTCTGTTTCACCTTGAACACTCCAGGTATAGTCTCCTGCAGAAGTTAAAGAGAGAGGAAAGGAAGATGTCTCGCTTGTATATGTTTTTTCTTCGTCATTTGCTTTGAGTTTAATCGTGTACGTAATGCCGGAACCCGGGCCGCTCCAGGCAAGAAGTTGTGTCGTTTCTTTACCCGTATAGTTTATTTTTTCCAGAGTCTCGGGAAGAGCACTTTGAATGGAAATGGATTTCGCTTCAAGCACAGACAGTTCCGCAGGAGAACTCCAGAGGGCTTCCGGTCTGTTGTCGTCTTTTACTTTGACCTGGAATTTAACGGTCCCGGTCTTTGCAGCTTTGAATTCATAAAAATTCTGATCGAGGTCGATTGTTTCCGTTTTTTCGCCATCAATCTTAAGTTCATAGCGACGGGCATCGCCTTTAGACCAGTGAAGAGTAGCGGTCACATCTTTTTTGGGGCCTTTATAAAGAATATCTTTGTCCAGTTGGAGAGTGAGCGGACGTTCTGCTTTGAGTGTAAAAGAGCGCAGAGGTGAACTGATGTCGTCATTGGAAAGAATCTTCCAGAAATACGTTCCTTCCTGCATAAAAGATTTAGTGAATTCCTTTTCTTCGACCGTTTCTTTCAGAACAATTTTTTCAAAAGCTGAATCTTTGGCGATGAGAAGAGTGACGGGGCCTTTGCTTTCATCACGCAGAGTCCATTCGAACCTCACTCTTTTTTCATTGGAAAAGTATGAAATGAAACCTGAGGCGGGTGCCTTTAAAACAAATGGGATTTCTTTGACTTTTATTTCTCCGGATTCCTTGTTCTGGATCAGGACCTGATTGGGTTTCAGGACTTCCGCTTTTTCTCCGACTTTCAACCGTGCATCGCCATCAGTAATAACAAATTTATTTTCAGATTTTCCCTGTTCAATTTGTACGTTGGCGCCGCTTGATTCAATGGAATATTTTTTACCATTCATCAGAACGTCCAGGCTTTTAGCATCAGGAGTGAGGCGGGCCGTGAGATTGCCTTTTTCCAGTGAAACGGTGTGGGATTTAATTCTCAGCAGGGAGTTTTCGTAAAGCTGAACTTCCGGGCCATTATTAAAATGGATTTTTGCAGAACTTTGCCCGTGGGTATAAATCTCATCATTCTGGGAAAGGCCTTCACCGACATCGGCATCCATCCAGCTTTGATAGAAATCCTTTTTTCTTTTGACGGTATTTACCTGATCAGTGATTTGAGCAATGGAAATCTGTCCTGAAAGATTTGGTGAAAAATATTTCACTCCGTACAACATGTACAGACACAGACACGCGACGAAACTCATCAGAGCAATCAAAAGATTATCAAAAGATTTAAGTCTCATTTCTTTCCGGTTATGGGTAAATCCATAAATCTATTGTAACATTAGACATAAAAATAATTTGATATAGGAAGATTAATCTTGATCAGAAAAGTCAGATTCCCTCTCAAGTACAAATTCGTCGCTGTCATTACTGCGCTCTTGCTGCTGACAATGGGATTTTATCTGAATTACGCTCTTACTATCTTCAAAGAGGATAAAGCTGCAGACGTTTATTCCATTACACTCACAAACTCGGTCTCGGTGGCAGAACGAGCAAAGCTTCTGATGAATGAAGATGCCCAGGTTCTGTCTGAGCTCAAAAGCATAACTTCCAGAGAGGAACTACAGCAGAAAATTCCGGTTATTTTTGCTCTCCGTGAATCCACTCTGGGCGTGAGTTGTCTGTATGGTCAGGATTTTGTGAGCGAAAGCAATCAAAAAAAGCTCGACCAGTTAAATTCACAAGCAGGATCTTCAAATGAAATTACCGGCGACACTTCATTGCCGCTTTTGCGGGGAATGAGCGCCGGAGAAACAAGGCTCGAAACATCTCTGGTCAAAAACTTTCCTTCGCATTATTCCATCTTGAAGGCCCTGGATAACAATTTAAAATGCGCCATTCATGTTTCTTTTGAAAAGCTCATGCCTTTGATGAATGAAACTTTAAATTACGGAACCTATCTTCTTACTGACAGTGGAAAATTATTTTTTAAACTTAATAATATTTCTGAAACTAAAAATTTTTCGGCCATCGTGAGAGACCGGACAATCCAGGATATTCAGCAGGGAGTAAAGCGTTTCACTGAAGACGGTGGCGCTGTTATCAGGGCCTTTTCCAAGGTGCCGGGTCTGGGATTGATCGCCATAACGGAAATCGAAGAAAATAAGGCTTTCCTCGCTTCACGGGAATTGATTCAAAAATCGCTTTATTTTGGAATTCTCATTCTTTCTGTCGCGGTTATTGCCGGCATTCTTTTCACTAAAAGAATGACAAAAAATGTCCAGACGTTATTTTTAGCAACTTCGGAAGTGGCCGCCGGAAATTTTGATGTGGATCCTGTGGCCGAAGGAAGTGACGAAATCGGGGCGCTGACTGATTCCTTCGTCGATATGAAAAATAAAATCGTGCGTTTTATGGCCGAGATGAAAGAGAAGGCGAGGCTTGAAAATGAACTGAAAGTCGCGCATCTTGTTCAACATTCATTTTTTCCCAAACATGCCGTCATAAAAACAAAGTATAGTTTTGACGGCCATTACAGTCCCGCTTCTGAATGTTCAGGTGACTGGTGGGGATTTTTTGAGCAGGATAAACGAACGACCATTATTGTCTGCGATGCCACAGGACATGGAGTTCCAGCGGCCCTCATTACAGCCGCTGCCCACAGCTGTATTTCCACTTTGAAAATTGATTCTGAAAGAGGCTATATTTCGCCAAAGGTAGTTTTAGAGAAATTAAATAAAGTCATTTGTTCTTTAAACTCTGAAATTCTTATGACGGCTTTTGCACTGGAAATTGATGAAGGGAACAACCGCGTTGTTTACGCCAATGCTTCTCACATGACTCCTTTTCTTCTTCAAAAAACAAATGCGGGCTATAGCAAAGAAGGAGTTGTTCCCCTGCAGGAAAACAACGGGAAAAGACTGGGAGAAAACTGGGAGTCGGGCTATGAAGAAAGCATTCATCCATTACAGACCGGAGACCGTCTTGTTCTTTTCTCTGATGGTCTGCTGGAAATGACTGTCGATGGAAAAGCGTGGGGACAAAGGAATTTTCTGAAAAGCCTTTTTAAGGCCGCCCCAAAAGATGCAAGCGGTATGATTCATTCTGTCCTGGAAGATTTCAAAGAGCATTCGAAGGACAATGCTCTTCAGGACGATATTACTCTGGTTTGTGTCTCGATCGATCTTCCCAGACCAGTGATAGAAAATGTAGAGCAGATTGAATTAAATAAAAATGAAATCTCTCAACATTCTGTAGTCATCAGCAAGCTCTCTAATGAAGAAAATATTTCGAAGCTTCTTCCTTTGAAAAATATCAATCACGTGATTGGTTTCAACACCATTGATTTAGGAAGAGAAGCGAAGTTTGTGGACATTCTTGAAGGACAGGAGTCTTTCAATCTCTCAACGTACATAAACGACAGTTATAAAAAGAAATTGTGGACATTAATAAGTAATAAGAAAATACCGAATGTAATTGCAGAACTGGATGAAAAACTTAAAAGCGATTATGAAAAAGAACTTACCGGGGCCATTCAGCCTGAAAGTTTGAGATTGGTCAGTGAAGAACTTTTATCAAACGCTTTTTATCACTCGCAGGGTGAAGCACATCCGGTCAAGCGCGGTGAAGAAATTTTGCTCACTCCTGACAAAGAAGTCGAATTTCTTTTTGCCGTCAACGATGAATACGTTGTCATTGGTGTAAAAGGGCCAACGGGAATTTCTTCAAAAGAAAAAATTCTTTCGAGTATCCAGCGCGGGTACCAGGAGAAAACTCCGGTTGACGGAGAAAATGGAGCAGGTTTAGGCCTTTATATGGTCTATGAAGGATGCAATCAATTTTGGGTGATCAACGGCGGAAGTTGCGGAGGCCAGATCATTTGTGTGTTTGAAAAATTTAATCGTTATAAGCAGGCCCGTGAAAGAATCACATCATTTCACTACATGGCCAAGGAGATAAAGGGATGAGTCAGAAATTAACAATTAACTCACGCATTTTAGGGGATGAAGTTCACATTGAACTTGCAGGAGTCATTGATGAAGATGCGGCATTTGATAAAATCAAGAATCTGCAGATGGGCCGGTACTTTTTTGATTTCAATAAAATAACAATGATCAATTCCTGCGGTATCCGTGAATGGATCAAATACCTTCAGGAAATAGAAGGAGCGAGAATTACTTACCTGAACTGCCCGCAAATTATCATTGAACAGGTCAACATGGTCCACGGATTTATCAAAAAAGGTATTGATGTTGAATCATTCTATGCACCTTATTTCTGTCCGAACTGCGACACTGAAAAGAAAATACTTTTAAAAAATACAGAAGTTATCAATTTCAAGGCACCGGTTAAACAATGCAATACCTGCAAAGGCGACCTGGAATTTGATGCTATTGAAAAACAATATTTCAGTTTCTTGAGCCAAGGAAAATAGAATGGATTCTTTTGAATTTCTGGACGATCTTTTTGAACCGGTGATCGTTGCTGATCAGACCAATGGAATAGTCTATTTTAACTCAAGTTTTTTAACTTTGTTCAAAACGACTCCGAGAGCGATGAAAAAAACCGAAGATTATAAAATGTATTTTTCGGCCATTGTTCCTGATTTTCCGTCTTTCTATGAAGAATTGCAAAAATCCAATCAGGCCATCAGTTCTGAGCTTACTTTTTTTCTTGAAGGGACTCTTTGCACAATCATCATCAAAGGAGTTATGAAAGAATCTGGTTATACAATTCTTCTTTTTAAAGATGTGACGGTTGAAAAGCAGTTGAATGACAAGTACCGCGCTCAGCTTGAAGAATTAAAAAACACTCATGCACAGATTATCCAATCTGATAAACTCAAAGTTATTGGCGAAATGACTGCCAATATTTCTCACGAGATCAACAATCCATTGACTGTCGCCGTCGGAAACGCCGAGCTTATTTCATTTGCTCTTGAGGCAGAAGACCTGAACAAACAAAGAGATTCTATTCAGAATTTTCACCGAAATATTGAACATTCGCTGGAAAGAATCAACAAAATCATCACCAATATGAAAGAGTATCTTCATAAAAATGAAGAGAAAAAAGAATATTGTAACGCTCAGGACATTATTGAAAAGGCGAAAGCTTTTGTCGCGCCTTCCTTGAAAGGAACGGACATAAAAGTTGAAACTCTGTTTAAAGGAAAGGCACCGATCCTTTTGGTCAATCAGGTTAAAATTGAACAAGTGCTGGTCAACCTTATCAATAATGCCATTGATGTTTTACAGGAAAAGCATACGGCCGATCCCAAAGTTAATGTTGAGTGTGAAGTCGATGCCGGAGGAAATTTTGTCTACATCACCGTGACCGACAACGGTCCTGGCATTGCTCAGGAAGACAGAGACAAAATCTTCCAGACATTTTTCACGACTAAAGATATGGGTAAAGGAACAGGACTTGGCCTCTCCATTTCAAATAGAATAATTCAATCTCATCAGGGGAAAATTGAGCTGCTCGATACAAAAGTAGGAGCGAGCTTCAGAATTACATTGCCTGCCATCGGCATCGCTGGCCATATGAACGGCAATTGGGAACGCATGATGAGCGACAGTGAGAATTTAACACGCGTTCTTGTCGTCGATAATGAAATTAATATCCTCAATCTTTGTATGAATTTTTTAAGTGACGGCGATTTCCATTTTCTTGGGTCTACCAGTGCAGAAGAAGCCTTCGCCGAATTATCGCGCTCGGAAGTAGATCTTATTATCTCTGATGTCAAAATGCCCGGGATGGATGGGGAAGAGTTCATCAGAGAAATCAGAAGAAAAAATATAATGGTTCCAGTCTTGTTTATGACTTCAAAAGATTTCGTAGATAAATATAAGTCGCTTAAAAATGAGTTAGGCTTAAAGGGAATTATTATCAAGCCTTTTACTAAAGAAGAATTGACTGGAGCGATAGACGCCGCTTTAAAATAAATGAATAGTGTAAAAAAACTTACCATTCTTGTTGTCGATGATGATCCAAAAGTCAGAGAGCTGATTCAGAACTACTTCACGATGAGAGGAGAGGACATCAATTGTGTCATGGCCGCTGATACACAACAGGCGGTGATGAAACTTTCCAACCAGGAGTTTGATTTGGTTCTCATCGACAACGTGATGCCTGGTAAACTGGGAATTGATTTTGCTGTCACGTTAAAGCGATCTATTAAGTATGGCAAATTACCCATCGTTCTCATGTCGGGTGCTCTCCAACAAGATGATGTTTTAAAGGCCATTGATGCAGGCATCAGAGACATTCTGGTGAAACCCTTTTCTCTCAAGCAACTCAATGAAAAAATTCAAAGAGTCATGAAAAAATTCTCTTAAACTTAATCCGTTGGTTGAGAAGTTTAAAAAAGAACCGGTAAAGTTAAATTTCTTTGCCCCGATAAAGAATATTATAAATTGAGAATGTTTTTGAGAAATGGGGACCGTATGAAAAAAGTTTTAATCGTTGATGATGAAAAAGACATAAGACATATCTTCGAAGAAATTTTCAGACACGAACTTGAGTTTGACAGCGTCACTTTTGCTGCCGATGGACTTGAAGCATACACCGAATGTTCTCTCCAGAAATTTGATATCATCACCCTGGATCACCACATGCCCTTTTTACAGGGGGCGGAGTTTTTAACGGCCTTGAGAAACAAGCCAGGCATCAATCAATTTACGCCTGTGATTATGGTTTCTGCCTACCTTCCTGAACTGCCGGAAACAATCAAGACGATTGAAAATACTTTTTTCATCGATAAACCTGTCGACTTCACCAGACTCAGCCGTTACGTTAATATGGCCGTTAAATAAGAGAAATCAATGTTGTTCTTTTTTATATTTTAAATTTTTTAATCCTATTTGAAATTCATCCGGTATCAGATTGAATTCAACATCAGCATCGATGGTTACTGTTTCACAGTTTTCTTCACACTTGGGTACATATCCATCAACCGAAAGTTTATACGATTGTTCCCCGTCGATTTTATCCAGACCGTAAATGAGGGCCTTGTTATAAAGAGTCTGACGCTGATCCAGTTAAGCTTCTTATTGATTTCGTCGCGAAAAATATCTTTCAGATCAAAATGCTTCAAGAGTGTGGTTGCTTTGTCTGTCTTTTCGACAATAAAAACATCGCTGAAAAAATTATCCCACTTCCAGTTCTGACTCAATAAAACCGCCGTCTGATTTTCGCCCAGGCCGGGAACGTCTGGAAGCTTGATCATTGAAACCGAGTAATGATTGCCAAGCGTATAATTGCCGATTCGTCCAAAGAAAGATTCAGAAGGAATTTCGGAGAGAATGATTTCGCGCTCTATGTCGACCAGGTAATTCACAAACATATTGTCGTATTTTTTTAAAAACGCGAGGATGGAATCGTCACTTTGTTCAACCATTTCAAAATCAACCGGAACATCTCTTACTCCCCAGGCAATGGCCAGGCCATCTGAGGTGGCCGTTTCCGGATTGATTCTGTACCAGCGTGTTCTTGCCAGAACAGTTGCAGAAAAGAGAAACAAACAAATCAAGAGCAGTGTTTTTTTCAAGCAGATCTCCTAAAAAGAATGAGTGGCGTGACTATAAAACCACTGTTTGCTTTCAGGCCATGATCTTTTACATAGAAAAAAGTTCTGGCTTCTTAAGATATAATATATTTCTCAAGCTGACCCCGGTCTGACAAACTCTCGTCCTACGTAAAACTTGTGAGTTCGTGGAGGTTTGATGAAAGCACAAAAAGTAGCGGCCTTAGGTTTTTTTTTGTTCGCAATAATAGTCAAAGCGAACGCTACGCCTTTGGATTTAAAAAACACCTCTACAAAGAATTTTTTGATCTCGACAGCACCAACTGGTTGCATGCCCAAAGGGATCAAACTGGACCCGGTAGGGACTTCTCTCTATGTGGCAGAGATGTGCGGGAAGACGATGCCTGGGACGGGGAAGAGAGTTCCCTCAGCTTCCATTTTCGATATCGAGACGAAGAAGCTTAGTAAAACCATTGTTACGCCTGTAGGAACCCGCGACGGCATTCTTGCCAATACAGAAGTCGAGTTTTCTCTGGATGAACAATGGGCGATGATCACGAGAGCAGAAGGCGACAGCAATTCAGAAATTTTCAAGAATATGGGACTTCTGACGATTGTGGATTCTGAATTGCAGAAGGTATCCAAATATGTCCCGCTTTATGGACAAGGCTCAAAGATCATTGCTACAAGACCCTTTGTTCCAGGTGAATCTCCAAGAAAGCAGATTGTTTATGTTGCCAATTATTTTTCTGATGACATCAGCATCGTCGATGTGGCCGGTTTGCACCGCGATCTTGTTCTCGACGGATCTTCTCTTTATAAAGGGAAGATTGAGCTGCACACCAATTTTAAAAATCCTCATTCGCGCGCTTATTTTATTGCTCCCCGGGGAATTGCTTTTACCCCTGATGGAAAATACGCGTTTATTCTGGCCACCGAAACAGGAAGCTTGATTATTCTCGATGCTGTCAATCACCGCCAAATTGCAGAGCTTGCACCCATAAACTCACAAACAGTAGGAAGAGAATTGAATGTCCGCCACGTCGTGGTTTCAAGAGACGGCTCAACGGCCTATCTTAGCCATATGAGAGGCAACGCGATTTCCAGAATCAATCTGAAAAAACTTGTCAGAGCAGTTGAAAATCTTTCCAGTAAAGGTCCAAATGCAACACTTCCGGAAACGCTTTGGGACGATCTGCTGATTCCCTTTAACACCAGTGCAGGGTCAAAGAAAATTCTCGTCCTTGAATCTTACCCCCTTGACCATCCAAATTTTCCGGGGAAAACGTGGTCTCTGGCCCATCCAAATACCATTGTTCTGGATCCAGTGAGAAACCGCTATCTCTATGTATCAAGTAGAACGACGACTACGGAAAATGATTCTAGAGTCGATCCTAAAATAATGGGCAAGATTGACATCGTCGATCTGGAAAAAGACAGAGTGGTGTATACACTAGTTGGCGGTGCTCAGCCGACGGCACTGGAAGTGAGCCACGATAATCGTCTGCTCATTTCCAGTGGATTTATTAATGATCGTTTGTATTTCTTTGATTTGAAAAAGATTCTTTCACTTTATGAAAAAGGCGAATAATTAAATTTTCAGTGCATCGAGAAGCAATTCATAGTTTGGCTCATTCACGAGATCTGCCACTTGTTCAGTGTATTTGATTTCGTTTTTATCATTGATCAAAATAACAACTCGTGAGCACAGTCCACGTAGTGGTCCGTCTGTCATCTGGACAGGATAGTGTTTGAAAAAATCCGAACGAAAAAGAGATCCCATTTCGACATTCTTGATTCCTTCAGCTCCGCAGAAGCGGTTGTGAGCAAAAGGAAGATCCATTGAAAGATTGAGTATGGTTGTATTTCCGAAATCCGTGGCGTCTTTGTTAAATTTGCGAACACTCATGGCGCATGTTCCAGTGTCAATACTTGGAAAAATGTTGAGAATTTTATTCCCTTTGAGGGAATAGAGATTCACTTCGCTTAAATCAGTTTTGGTGTAAGTAAAATCGTGGGCGAGTGAACCAACGTCCGGAAGAGTTCCGTATGTATGAATGTCCTGGCCTCTCAAATGAATTTTCGTCATCAACTTTCTCCTTGTTTAAACTGTATAGAGTATAACTCAGAGAGTGGAAGACGACTAGGCGATTGGAAGTTCTATAATGAAACTAGTATGAGGATTTTTCGAATCGTAATAGAGTTTTCCTTTATGATCTTCAATGAGTCCTTTTGAAATGGAAAGCCCGAGTCCTGTTCCTTTTCCAACTTTTTTAGTTGTAAAAAATGGTGTCATAATTTTTTCAACAATTTGAGGGGAGATTCCTGAACCGCTGTCCGTAATGCAGATTTTGCAATAACCGCTTTCTTTGAGAACAGTCACCTCAACCCATCGCTTGTCGAGAAATTCCACAGCGTCGTAAGCGTTGTTTAAAAGATTAATCAGCACCTGTAGCAGCTGCGAAGGACGTCCCATTACATAGATTTTTTCTTGCAATTGAATATTAATTTTCAACTCGACAGAATTGAACCGGTAGCGCTCTTTGCTCAGTTCGAGTGTTTCAATGATTAGAGGAAGCACTTCAATTTTTTCCATCTCATCTTTTTCTGCATTTCGTGAAAAGGCGGAAAGACCTTTGATTATGGCGGCAATTCTTTTGGCCGTTGTTTCAATGACAGTTAAACTCTCAGTCGCCTCAGGATTGGCTTCCATTCTCCGTTTTAATTGAGAGATTTTGCCGATAATAATTGCAAGAGGATTATTGATCTCGTGAGCAATACCTCCGGCCATCTCACCCAATGAAGACATTTTAGCAGCGGCCACGAGCCTTTCTCTTTGGGCCATCAAAGCGCTTTCGGCCTGTTTTCTCTCTGTAATGTCCCGTACGCTTGCATGGATACACTTATCGCCGTCATAATTAAAAACGTTGAGGGTGACTTCAGCAGGAAAGACTTCTCCTGATTTTTTTTTGTGAAGCCATTCGAATTGCACGCGGCCGTTTTCAAAAGCCTTGTTGATATAATAAAGAGATTTGTTCCTTGAGTCCGAGCCGTCAGGCTGATAAGGAGGAGAAAATTCCGCCGGATGCATTCCTAGAAATTCACCTTTGGTCGGATAACCAAACACATCCAGCGCAGGGCTGTTGCAATCGATTAAACGATCGTGCTGCCATAGGAGCAAAGCATCCGAAGAACTGTCATATACAGTCTGAAGTCGGGCGCGCTGGCGTTCAAGTTCGTGTTCGGCTTCTTTAAAAGAGGTGATGTCCGAAAGAGTTCCAAGCATTCTCAATGGTGAATGATCTGGAGTTCTTGAAACAATCATTCCTCGCGCCAGAATCCATTTATAAGATCCGTCATTTTTTCGTACACGCTTTTCAACGACAAAAGGTTTTCCAAATTTGATGTGTTCTTCAACTCCTTTGGCAATGGCGGCCCTGTCATCCGGATGAATAAAATCGAGCCAGCCTTCAAGGCCTCCACCAAATTCTGTTTTTTCATAGCCGAGAATATCTTTAAATCGCTCGGTGAATTTAAAACGGCCGCTTGGAATATCCCAATCCCAGGCGCAGTCTCCTGCCCCTTGAAGAGCATACTTCCACAATTCCTCGCTCTCTTTCAGGTCGGCCGTTTTCTGGTCCGCCAGCAAAAGAGCGTTCTTCTTAACATTTTGAAGTGAGACAATAAAAAAACCAATGAGCAAACTGATAACTGAGGCGATGGCCCCGGCCCACGAAGAGAGAATGTCCAGTGAAGAATAAAAGTGGGAACTTCGGCGGAAAGTGAATTGGAAAATCCGGTTTCCTACTCTTAGTGAGCTTTTTAATTCTTCTTGTTCAGGAACAGAATCAAAACCAGGTGATGACGCGAGAAGATCACCATCTTTGTCACTGACTTTGAAAAGAATTTCTTTGTAAGTCGTTTCATTGAAAATGGAATCAAAAAAGGGCCTGGCTTTCAGGGGAGTATAAATCCAGCCAATGATGCGCTCTCTTCTCTCGTCGATATTGACCGGAGCAGGGCCATTGGTAAAAAGGGGATAATAGAGAAGAAAGGCAGGCTCTTTTTTTGGATCATCAAGGAGAACTATTTTTTCAGTAATAGTTGGAGTACCCATATCGCGGGCGAGGTCCGCTCCGGATTTTCTTGTTTCTTCTGAAGCGAGATCAAGACCTATTTTAAATTTATTCGATTCTCTCGGTTCAATAAATGTGACGATGTAAAGTTCATCGTTCTGACGGGCCTTTTCTAATTGCTCTGCTGTCAGTCCAGGCAGAGTGATATAAGTAAAGTCAGGAGCGTGGTCTTTTCTGGTTTGTTTAACGAAGGCATCCAGGTTTTTTCTTCTGACCTTAAAAACGACACCGAGTCCGTCTATGCCGGGAAGTTTCGCTTCGAAATTGCCATGGGAAAGAAAAGCTTTCCATTCATCGCGTTCAACCGTTTCACTCGCCGCAAAAAGACCTGTCCCGCTCTGTAAAGCAGAAAAGTAGAGATTCAGCCTGGCCTCAACCATAGGCTCGACAGTTCCGACAATCTGACTGAAATGTTTGTCCGATTCGTGAGTGGACTTGAGATAAAAACCAAAGAAAAAAAGACCGGCAAGAAGCCAGGAAATAAAAAGGATAAGACCGGGTTGCTTCAATGGATAATTTTTCTTCAAATCTCTCATCATGAGCGAACACATTCCGATACTCAATGTGAAGAGCTCAAGATTGATTAAGTTGGAATTGAGAGTTCCATATTTAAAAACACCGTATCCGAATTTTGCGGAAAAAACACCAAAGATAGAAATCAAAACAGCGGTGAGAGCAATTCCTTTTTCACCAGAAACGGCCACAACCCAGAATAAAAAGGGAAAAACGAAAAACATATAGGTCGAGCCTTCACTGCGGATAAAGATAATCCACATGAGAAAAAAACCAACCAGAATAAGGGCGAGAAGATGAAGGAGAGAAGGCGTATTCTCATTAGGCGATTCTTCTTTGGTAAAAAAGGCCTGAATGAAAGGGAAAAAAATCACTGTGCCGAGAGCGTCTCCGGTAAACCAGGTTATCCAGATATAATTAAATTGTTCCCAGGAAGCATTTCCAACCATGACATGCGAAAGGCTTCCTATGCTGGCGCTGATAAAAGAACTCACGAATGCGACCACAAAAATTCCGACCGTACGTTTGTGCAAACCAAATTGTCCATTCGGTTTGAGGAAATAGTTCAAGAGCTGAAGTCCAACGACTGCATGCAAAGTATTGCCGACTGTAATGAACGCACTTCCGGCAAGTGAAACATCACTGGAGAAATTAGCAGCAAATGCTCCCATTGCAATGGCGGGCCAGTATTGAACACCAAAGAAATACAAAAGACCAAGGGCCAGGCCAGTGGCAGGCCAGAAAGGAGAAACGGCTTGATTTAATGTGGCCACAGTGAGACCGAGTCTCGCCGTAAGAAAATACAGAAGCGCGAAAACAAATGTTTTCCCAATTGAATTGTTTTTGAATTTCTCATTCTGCACTTTAAACATTGAACTAATAGGTTTACCATTTTATCTCTGATTACCATAGAAATTATTGAGTCCTGTTGGAGAATATTAGATTATGCTGAGCGATCGTTTCAAAGGAAGCCTGTATGGCCTGGCCATTGGTGACGCCCTCGGAGCACCTATCGAATTTGAAAAGCGCGATGCGTATACTCCCGTGACAACATTTCGTGAGGGGGGACCCTTTCACTTAAAGAAAGGACAATGGACAGATGATACAAGCCTCGCACTTTGTCTGGGTTTTAGTCTGGTCGAAAAAAAAGATTTTGTTCCTGAAGATATCATGAAGCGTTTTCATTCCTGGTGGCGGCAAGGCTATATGAGTTGTACCGGTCACTGTTTTGATATTGGCAATACAACTAAAGCGGCGCTCAGTAGATTTGAAGAAAGTGGGGAATTGTTTTCAGGCGCTCCGACTGATCCGGCCACTAACGGGTCCATTATGCGACTTGCTCCTGTTCCGCTTTTCTTTTTTCGCGAGATTGAAAAAGCTCTCTTTTATGCAGCAGAAAGTTCACGACTCACTCATGCTCCCGCTTCCTGCATCGATGCCTGCAGGGCACTGGGACTGTTGATTCACCGGGCGCTTTCGGGAAAACGCAAAGAAGATATTCTTTTATACGAAAGAGGAAGCCTCGGAATTCTTGCTTCAGACATAGAAAATGTTCTGCTGGGCTCTTATAAAACAAAAAGCCGCGAAGACATTTCCGCGGCAGGACTAGCACACACTTGTCTGGAAGCGGCCTTGTGGGCCTTTTATCACACTGACAATTTCAACGACGGTGCTCTCCTTGCTGTGAATTTAGGTGAAGATTCCGATACAACCGGCGCTGTCTTTGGTCAGCTGGCCGGAGCATACTATGGATTTCGTTCCATCAAACCAGAGTTCATCGATGGATTGTGGGATAAAGAGCTGATTGACAAACTCGCGATGAAAGTTTTTTTTCACGTGAATCAATTTTATTATGAAGGAGAAAATCCTACCGTTGATCTCATCGTGATTAATCCCGCTGATGAAGTTCTTCTTATAAGAAGATCTAAAAACGCCTCTGCCTGTGCAGGCATGATGGCCTTTCCCGGTGGCTTTATTGATTCAAAGGCCAGAGAGGGAGAAAAATGGCTACCGGGTCTGGAGACAGCGGAGACAGCAGCTTTGCGTGAACTGGAAGAAGAAACAAATTTAAAATTAACCGGTGCCGAGATTGTCTTTGTCGGTGAATACCGGGGCGACAATCGCGATCCGCGGGACAACGAAACTTCATGGTCAAAAACCCATGCTTATGTTTACCGGATTGATCAAAAAACATTTGAAGAACAAAAAAATTCGATTCGTGGAATGGATGATGCCGACGAGGCCCGTTGGATTCCGTTAGAGGAGGCGCGCGCGATGAAGCTTGCCTTTGATCACAACAAAATTCTGGAAGACGCTCTTTTACTTTGAGCACATCACCGTTTTCAAATCTGATGACGGGGCAATGAACGCTTTTGTTCCATACATTTTTGTCACATAGGCCATGACTTCCGTTGACTCTTTTCCCACCGGACTGATGACTGCTCCTGTGCGTAGAGTGGGTGTGAAGCCGACGCCGAAAATCGAAGCCTTTTCGTTTTTGCGAGACCCTTTGGAGAGTCCGAGATAGGCCACCGGTCCTGTTCTGCGGGCGATTCCTGCCTGACCTGCTACAAAGTTTCCTAATGAGTAAAGGATTAATCCCTCGCGGCCGTCTTTGGTTGTGATTTTTTCCCAAGGTTGCAGGACGTGGGGATGTGAACCTATGACGGCCGTTGCACCATACTCAATGTACTTTCTTCCATAGTCTCTTTGAGACGATTCCGGAGACTGGGAATATTCTGTTCCCCAATGAGTAAATACGATGACGGCGTCGACATCAGGACGGTCGTGAAGCGATTTGATAAGACTTAAAATTTTGGTCGCATTTTGATAGCAATGGAGAATCTGTGTTTTAGAATCATTATTTCCATTGGTCATTTCCGTGCAGCCGATAAAAGCAGTGCGGATCCCGTTGATGGACATAATTTTAAAAAAGTCTCCGTCTTTTTCTGTACTTTTTCTGACTCCGACGACCGGAAGACCGGAGGCGCTTGAGGCAGAAATTGTTTTATCGATGCCCACCCAGGTTCTATCGAGAGCGTGGTTGTTGGCACTGGTTAAAAGATCAAAACCTGAATTCTTCAGGTCTGTGAAAATTCTCGGATGGTAATTAAAAGAAAAATGAGTTCCTGAATAAACAAAGTCGTCATAAACAAAGCCAATATCACCATGATCTTTTCCTCCTCCGTCAATTCCCATGGCCGCTGGACCCTCAAGATTGCCCACGCTGAAATCGGCCTTTTTAAAAAGTGATTCTGATTTTTTCCACAATTGTGAAAAATGCTGAGTTTCCCTCACGACCGTTTCATAGAGCGCTTCGTGAATTAAAATATCGCCCACAAAAGAAATGACAGCTTCGCTTTTGCCCCCTCCGCAGGGTGTCTTGAAGGTCAAATCTCTATCTGAAGAAAAAACAGAAGGTGAAAAACAGGCGAGAGTAACAGATGTTGCGAGTATAAGCTTTTTCATAGTTAATCCTTAGGCTTGCCAGAGAGCATCGACGAAAAGATCACGGGGATCTTTAAAATTGGTGACTGTTTTAAATCCGCTTTCATTGCCGATCTGAACGATTTCTTTTTCAAGAAATTTAAATGAGTATTCGAGATGAAGTGGTTCAAAGGCATCAAAATGAAAGGTCTTGTTTAAGGCAGAGATCCTGACTTCCTGATCCTGAAGTGAAATGAGATAACTTTCCATTGCCCCCAGTTCAGGGTTATAGAAGGCCTGGTGTTTGAAATTTTCAATGACGAAGTTTCCTCCGAGTTCATTGTTGATCCGTCTTAAGAGATTCACATTGAATTCAGCAGTGATACCTTCTTTGTCGGAGTATGCACGGGTCATGAGATCAATATCTTTTTTCAGATCAAAACCAATCAAAAGATAGTCGCGTTCCCGCAATAAGCTGTGGACCTGGCGAAGAACCATAAGGCATTCTTCTCTGCTGAAATTGCCGATGTTTGATCCCAGAAATAAAGTGATCATCTTGTTTTCCGAAAGCGAGCGTGCAAAAGAGAGCCCTTCAATATAATCGGAAACAATCCCATGAACACTCAGGTTTGCATGGGAAGTAAAATTTTTTTCCATAAGATGCAGGGCCTCTTTCGAAATATCAATCGGAAGAAAATTTACTTTGACTCCTTTTTCCAGAAAACTGTCGATTAATATTTTCGTTTTATGGCCGTCGCCCACGCCCAGTTCGACAATGTCCACCTGTCCCGCACCGATGATTTCGGGCAAAGTGTCCTTGAGACTATTGAGAATCTGATACTCCGTTCTGGTGGGATAATAGTCGTCCAGCTGGGTAATCTTTTGAAAAATCTGGCTGCCGAGATCGTCATAAAAGTACTTGGAAGAAATATTTTTTGGATGAGATGAGAGACCTTTGTCCACATCTTCCGCAAATTGATTTTTATTCTGATTTTTCTCGGAATATGAGTCAAAAATGAGTCTGCTGATTTTCACGTGAGATCCCTCGCCAGAGCAATTCCGGAAAACATCCATCGTTGATCAGGGCCGTAAAAGTTTCTGTAAGTTCGTCGATAGTGACCCGCTGGAGTCGCAAAGCATCCACCTCTCAAAATAAATTGATTGCACATGAATTTGCCGTTGTACTCCTGAACTTCACCTTCAAACGGAGTAAAACCGGGATAGGGTGAATAATGGCTGCTCGTCCAGCACCATAGTTGTGATTGAAATGTTTTTGGATTTTCCGGATGGTAAATCGTATCGCTTTTGTTTTTATGTGCTCGTAAACCGGCCTCAGCTTCACAAATTTCAAATTCGGCTTCAGTGGGAAGCCTCAACCCCATCCATCGTGCAAAAGCATCGGCTTCAAAATAACTGATGTGGGTTACGGGAGCAGAGAGCTCAAGGGGGGCTTCTCCATAAAGAGTAAACTCATGCCAGTCCTTTTCTTTTTTTTGCCAATAGAGTGGGGCCTGAATGTTTTTTTGCTTGATCCAGTCCCATCCTAAAGAGAGCCAGAGTTTTGGCTGCTCGTATCCTTTGTCCTGGATAAAATGCAGAAATTCTCCGTTGGTAATCATATGATCGGAAATCGCAAAGCTGTTGAGGTAAACTTTGTGTGGGGGAGTTTCATTGTCAAAAGCAAAGCTTTTGTTTCGGTCTGCTCCGATGGAGTAAACACCTTCGGGAAACTCAATCCATTTTTCTTCATAGGCCATTTTCTTTCTCTTGTCTTTTGAGCTGTAGGCTGGAAGAAGGGGATTGGCACCCAGGATATTTTTTATATCCATCAGTAGCAATTCCTGATGTTGTTCTTCATGATTGATGGCGAGTTCAATCATCTTTTCAAGCGACGGATGTCCAGCATTCGATTGACAATGTTCCTGAATTTGATCATCCACGGATTTGCGGTAATCATAAACTTCAGAGACAGAGGGGCGAGATAATCTGCCCCGCTCACCTTGAACCCAATGTTCTCCCAGGCCTTTGTAGTAAGAATTGAAAAGCTTGCGATAACCAGGATGATGATATTGATAGGCTGGATTTTGTTTTTTCAAAATGAGTTCTTCCAAAAACCATGTCGTATGGCCAAGATGCCATTTGGGCGGGCTCACTTCCTCCATCGGTTGAACGACATAATCTTCAGTTTCCAGCACTGAACAAATGGCTTCAGTCTGTTGTCGCGTCTCAAGAAATTTATGAATCTGTTCTTCAAGCATACTCGGCCTCGCACGATTGTCTTTGGTAAACGATGATTCATTAATTACTTTTTTAATAATACTTTTTGACTTATGAATAGCTAAGAAAACCTTTTTGGTTGAGACGAAAGAGAGAAAAAAAATATGGCGATGATAAGAATAATCTATTCGATGTTCATCTTATTCTTCGGTGTAAATCTTTATGCCTCTGAAGCTCGCCTTGACCTGGGAGCAGGACCGCTGACTGTTATTGGAAACCATTACCGGGGAAGTGACCAATCCAAAGTCTGGATCTTTCCCATTCCCTATTTTTCTTACAAATCAGAGCGGCTTGAAGCTGAGCCGTCTTTTATCAGAGGAATTCTATTTCACAATAAATGGCTCACTTTCAAACTCAGCCTCGTTCCCGGTCTCAATGTGGAAAGCAAAGACAACCGCGCACGCGCAGGAATGCCTTCGCTCGATTATTCAATCGAAGTCGGACCAATGGCCATTGTCCGCTTGTGGGAAAGTTCAGACCATGAAATAAAAATTAATTTTGAAATGCCGGTGAGAGAAAGTTTTGCTGTGAGCTTTAAAAAATTCAAACCTGCGGGGATGATTACGGTTCCTTACGTCAATGTCATTTATAATCCACGAAAAGATTTCTGGAATTTTGATTCCGAGTTTTCAGTCAGCCCCATGTTCGCTTCCGAGCGCTATCACCAGCGGTTTTATTCCGTTGCTTCTGAGTATCAAACGAGCACTCGTCCGGCCTACACCGCCCAAGGGGGCTATAGCGGACTTCAGACGGCCATTGTTTTTAATAAACGCTTTCACGATCTGGGAATTCTTTCTTTTGTCAGATGGGACCAGTTAAAAGGAGCCGCTTTCCGACCAAGTCCGCTTGTCGTCCGGCAGAATTATTTTCTGGGAGGGCTCGGGCTCTTCTGGATGTTTCATTAATCACTGACACATTTTTTTCAGCAAACTATCTTTCAAATGAATTCTCCTTTGATTGCCATAAAAGCTCTCAAGGTTCTCCTGATAACTGCTAGGGGCCGCTTCTTCCAGAGGAAGAATAGAAAGGTCGTTGCGGTAAACAGGAGCGTAGGCCCCTCCAAAAACGCGTGCTTTTTGTCCTTGTTTTTTTATCAGACCAAGATAGAAAATGGCCCCGGTCTGACTCGCGGGATTTTCCTGGCAAGCGACAAAATTTCCGAGCGAATAAAAAATAAGACCTTCTCGGCCATCTCTTGCGGTGACTTTCTCCCAAGGCTGCAAGACGTGTGGATGAGAACCCACTACCGCCAGTGCTCCGGCCTCAATATACCTGCGGGCATAATCGCGCTGGTACTCTTTTACTTGCAGTGAATATTCAACGCCCCAATGCGGAAGAACGACAATGGCCTCAATCGTCTTATCTGAGGCCAGTTTTTTAATAATCTGAAAGATTTCCTGTGATTCGCAGTTTAGAACCTGCTTGTTAGGGTCATTGCCATTTAAAACCTCACTGCAGCCGATAAAGGCCGTACGGATATTTTTAATCAGAGCTGTCGAATAAAAGGCGTCTTTGGAATTCTGGGAATTCTGGGAATTCTGGGAATTCTGGGAGTGGCGCACCCCTGTTATTTTCATTCCCAGAGAGCGGGCCGCTTCGATGGTTCTGTCGAGCCCGATACTTTTGCGGTCCATGGCATGATTATTGGCCGCGGTGATCATATCAAAACCCGAATCCTGTAAATCGGAGAGAAGCCGGGGATGATAATTGAAAACCAGGTTTGTGCCACTAAAGATGAAATCGTCGTAGATAAATCCCACGTCTCCGTGATCAACACCCTTGGCATCAATTCCCATGGCGACTGGTCCTTCTACATTGCCCACTGAATAATCGGCCTTGAGCAAAAGGGGAAGGGTTTTTTCCCAAAGGGGTGTAAAGTGCTGACCTTCCATGACGGACAGATACATTGGTCGATGAATCAAAATATCTCCAACGAAGGAAATGATGGCCTTATCTGTCCCTGAGTCACAAGGCGTAGAAAAGCTCAAATCGTTGGCGGTCCGGCCCACCCCTGGCAGAAGTAAGAGCAAAAGGAAAAGCTTGTTCACGAAGACAACCTCTGAAAAAGAAGCCGTCACTCTAACAAGGACAACGGGTGTTTGACCAATAGCCTTTGCTGATTCATACTATACAAGATTATTTTGTTTAGAGGGAGGATCTATGGCCGTAAAGAAGTCACCAGCTAAAAAAGCAGTGAAAAAAGCACCAGCAAAAAAAGCACCAGCCAAAAAAGCACCAGCAAAAAAAGTAGCAGCAAAGAAAGTAGCAGCAAAGAAGCCAGCAGCTAAGAAAGCAGCAGCAAAGAAGCCAGCGGCTAAAAAACCTGCGGCCAAAAAAGCGCCAGCAAAAAAAGTTGCTGCTAAAAAAGCTCCAGCAAAAAAAGTTGCCGCAAAAAAAACAACCGCTAAAAAAGCACCAGCAAAAAAAGCTCCCGCTAAAAAAGCTCCTGCTAAAAAAGTAGCGGCCAAAAAAGCTGCGCCAGCAAAAAAGACAGCTGCAAAATCACCGGCAAAAAAATCTTCTGAAGCCTTCACTCAAATGGCAAAGATCGAAGTGCTTGAGATGGTGACTGAACCTTCAAAGGCAAAGAAAGAATCATCCAAAAAACCAGCTCCGAAAAAAGCTGCTCCAGCTCCTGCTCCTGCCAAAAAAGAAGGACAAGTGACATTGGATGAAAATGAATTTCTTCATTTAAAAATGGCCAAGGCCGCACACGAAAATCCACGCGAAAGCCATCCGGAAGAAGGGGGAGAGGAAGAAGTAGAACACCCACCACTAACTCCCATCGTTCGCGAAACTCCGAAAGTGGGTCGAAATGAACCATGTCCATGTGGTTCAGGATTAAAATACAAAAAGTGTCACGGAAAATAATTCAGTTCAGTTCAATAATAGCTTTGTAGCCGTTCAGGATGGGATAAGGGGAAAGAAAAGTAATAATCACTTGTCCCCATCCTGCGGCCGGAAGGCTTGGGTGATACACGACTTCAATCATTGATTTTCCATTATGTGGCTTAATCAGAATATCATAGGCGTTTTCTTTTCCATTCCAGTTCATTCTTTTTATAAACTGAAGCCTTGCTTTTTTTACTTCCATGAACCCCTTCTTCTCGAGCATGGCGTACCCGCGAGTATCTTTAAATTCCGGTGGAAGTTCTATGACTGTTTCCCCTTGTAAAACTTTTTTAGGAATAGGCACCAGCGCTTTTTTGTTGATGTCGTAGCTCATCCTGGCCGAAAACTTTGTTTTATCTTTCTCTGTTATTTCAACTTTAGCAGTTCCTCCTTTGTGGAGGCGTCCTTTCAGGATATGATAAGAAGCACTTTCTAGGGCAGCGAAAGCAGAATTGAGCGTGAATAAAAAGAGAGTGGTGAGCAGCAGCAGATATTTCATCAGTTCTCCTTAAAGTTCCGATGAAAGAACGTTATCACCAATTTTCTCTGCATAAAAAAGAATAAAAATTATAGGTCTTATTGAAATTTATGATGGAAAAAAAGCTTCTTAATCAAATTGTCAGAATACAGAAGACACATTTCAGAAAAGCTTTCGGCAAAGGAATGAGTGACCAGCAATGCCGGGAACTGGCAGAGAAACTTAGAAAGGCCTATAACGAAAATCAATTCATTTATCGGCAAGATGAAAAAGGAAAACTGATTTATTTTTTTCAGTATCAGCTTTCGATTATGCAGGAATTCAATGAGCAGTTCTTTCATGTACCGCTTTTCTGGAGCAGAGAGACGGCCGGGGCAAGAAAAAAACTGTTGTCTGAAATAGGGAAAGAAGCCCGCAAAAACAAAAAAGAGAAAAAAATCAAAAGAATGCTCATTACCGTTTCAGCTGATGAAACACATTGGATTGAGTCCTTTAAAAAATCGGGCAAGCTGACTTATATTGAACTCGTAGGAAAGACAGACGAGTCTATCGTTCGCTTGAAAAAACTGTTAAAAAAAGAAACAAAACCGAAAGGATTTTCTTTCTCCCGGTTGAAGGCCTCAGATGTTCCGGCGCTTGTTAAGCTGGATATCGAGTCACACTTGAAAGATCCAAGCAGCAGAATGCGCGACATTTTTCTGAAACCCATCGGCAAAAAATTGATGAAAAATTTTTATCGGAACCTGGTGAAAAGCGGGAAATGTTTCGTTCTGAGAAAAGATGGAAAAATGGCCGGAAGCATCGCCTGGTTCATCGATCAAAAAAATCATTATGGCTTAGTGGCTTCAATCTTTGTCGCTGAAAATTTCAAAGGGCAGGGGCTTTCAAAAGTGATGTACCTCAAGCTGTTGGAAGAATTTAAGCGAAAAAAATGTCCTTATTATATCGGTTCCAGTACGACTGAAAATGTTTTATTGCTGGCAAAAAAAATCAAACGCAAACCGATGAATTATTCTTTTATCGTCCGCATAAGTATGCTGTAGCCTAGGAATCGTTTCACTTTCTCTTTTCCGTCCTGATTATTCTCCTGAAGCCATCCAGGAGTAGGAGGCATCCTGCCCAGGAGTTCTGATTCGACACCGAAAAATTTTGTCTGGAATTGTTCCCAGCCTCTTTCTTTGAAAAAAGCAAACCAATCCTCAGGATAAAAAAGAAAAGGCGCATTCTGCATCTGTTTCAGACGTTTGGGCGTGCGGAGAAATTGCAGGATTTCAGGAGAATAATATTCAGTAATCCAGTAGTGAAAGTTTTTTTCATTATATAAGTCAAGGGCTAGGCCGGAAGCTTCCTCGTTGCTGAGATAAGGGACTACACCTTCAGTGATCACCAGCACCTTTGCAGACTGTTTTGACACTTCATCAAAAAAAGCTTGTCTCCGTTTGGCATCGGAGAGATCAAGGGCCTTTCTTTCGAGAAGGCAGCGGGGAATTTCTGATTGCAGCTTGCTGTTTTTTAAATTAATAATTTTTTCAAAATCCACTTCAATCCACTTAAGTGTTGAAGGAAGGTCCAGCCGGTAAGGTCGGGTATCAAGACCGGCGCCAAGATTTAAAACAGTCTCTATAGATTGATCGCGCACGAGTGAAAGAATGAACTCGTCGATAATGCACGTTCTGATGACAACAGACCAGGCCGTATAGCGTGATCCTTGAGTTCTTCGCGCCAGAACATCACCGCGTTCTCCAATCAAAAGTCGTGCAAAAGGATCGCGAAAGAGCGCATCCTTGCGGTCATTTTCCTCTGCTCTGTAAGCGGCGACCCAAATGGCAGTATCTGTCACATCGTTAATAGTATTGCTCATAATAACAGTGTAAAAGAATCATATGCTAAGTTTCAAATTAAAACTGAACTTAAACCTAACATTCACCGCAACTTTTCCGCTCTGTAAAAAAAAATTAACATGGGTCTATGAAACTGACATGAAACCAGATTTTCAGGAGGACTTATGAAATATTTACTAATTGCATCTCTGTGTCTTTTCAATATGACTTCTTTTGCAAACGATAAAAAAATGCATAAAGACATGGATAAGAAAATGGACAAAATGTCTTTCGAAGATGCCCAAAAAATGAAACTTGATATGCTCGATAAAAAACAATCAATGATTGATGATGAAAAAAAATGTATTAAGGACTCTAAAGATAAAACGGAAATGAAAAAATGCATGAAAGAGAGCTGGGAAAAATACGATGAGATGAAAAAAGAAGCGAAGAAAGACATGAAAGAAAAATCTGAAAAACATGCTGATAAAAAAGAAACAAAAGACGAAAAGAAAATGTAGTAAACCAAAGAAGGCCGCGGTTTCGCGGCCTTTGTTTTTTAGCGGCAGACGCTGGCAGGAAACGTTTCGTGAAGTCCAGCTCGTGTGTGTTTAAATCGAATAACGGAGAGGCCATCGGCCTTTGAGACAGCAGTTTGTAGACGTTCTTCAATGTGTCTTTCACAGATACTGTTTCCTTGTTCATCCTTACCCAGATCTTTGACTTCAACAATCTGACGATTGATTTTTAGTCTTTCAACTTTTGTACTTTCAACTGTTCCCAAAATATCTTCGATCGAAAAACCGCCGCGTGAAAAAGCTTTGCAGGCACCCGCCGTCATGCAAGGTTCTCCCGGAAAATCGCCGGCATTGATATTGGAATGATCAAAAAGAGTCCAACCATCAAGCGCAGGAATATTTATTTTTAATTCCGCCAGCCCGTAGCCCAGGGCCGAGCAGCGCACGCTGGAATTGTTAAGTGTCACATCTGTAACTTTGCTGTCGGAAATGAGAATTCTTTCAGCTGCGATCAATTGAGTTGTTAATGATAATAAAGCAAATAGTAAGTATTTTTTCATAAAGTCCCCCTGTGAAAGAAGTTTTACGCTTGAATCTTGTATAAATAAATTGAATACTGTGAATAACTGTGATTCAATTTATGAATGATCAATTCACATGATTTAAAAAGTTTTGTTGTGACGGCCAGAGTCCTGCATTTAACCAAAGCAGCTAAAGAGCTTGGTCTTTCCCAACCGGCACTCAGCCACTGTATAAAACGTCTGGAAGCTGAAACGGGAGAAGTTCTCTTCCTGCGAAGAAAAGAAGGATTGGTTCTGACTAAAGCAGGAGAATTTCTTTTTCAGCGCGGACAAAAAATCTGTGATGATCTCCAGCAGGTTCACGAAACGTTGAAGAACGGGGGAACGGAAACTAAATCATCTCTGAATGTCGGTATACATCCTTCCGTTGCGGCCTATCTCATGCCTCAGGTTTTAAAGATGAATTCCGGACTGACATTTCATTTTAAATTTGGTCTTTCCAGAGAGGTGACTGAATGGGTTCAAACAGGAAAAATTGATTGTGGTATAGCGATCAACCCTTTTCCACACAGCAATTTAATAATCAATGAACTTGAAAAAGATGAAGTCACGCTATGGTGTAGAAAAAAAGATTTCAACAAAGAGACGCTCTTTTTTGATCCGCAAATTCACCAGACATTTTCCTTACTTCGTCAGCTTGAAAAAAAAGAAATATCATTCAAAGAACATTTTGAAATTCCCAATCTCGAACTCATTGCCAAATTTGTGTACGAGGGAGCAGGTGTAGGCATTCTTCCTTCGCGCGTGTTGAAAAATTATTTTCCCGATAAGACAACTCTTTTTTCTACAAAGATTAAGCCATTTACTGATAAAATTTGCTTTGCTTATTCCGTAGAAAACAAAGGCGTAGATTCCATTCTTCAATTTAAAAATCTTTTAAAAAAAAGTTTTGTAAAATGAATTTAGTTTGAGTACTATCCCGCCACTTAATTGCGGGAGCTGTTTTCGATGAATAAAATGTTCATTATTCTGAGTTTTCTTGTCTTTTCTTTGGCCCTTTCTTCGACTTTTTCTCAAGAAAAAAGCAAAGTTACCATCTCTGGAATTTCTTCCGGAGGTTTTATGGCCAATCAAATGGCGACCATTTTTTCTTCAGAAATATCTGGCGTTGGAACTGTCGCTGGTGGATTTTATTATTGCGCGGAAGATTATCTTCCTAAGAAAATTAAGCAAGATGCAAAGACAATCGGGACGACAAATCTTTTTCTTTTTGAACCAACAGAAAAAGTAATCAGCGATACTCTCAACCCGTTTATTATTTTTCGTGGGCTTAATCCGCAAACGTGGTTTCGTCCTCAAAAAGGAAATCCCATTTACCGTTCGGTTGCCATCTGCATGGGAGAACCGGATAAAGCACAACTTGAAACAGCTTATTTAAAAAAGAATGAAGAAAATCATCTTATTGATCCACTTTTTCATTTACGTGATCAGAAAGTTTATCTCTTTCAAGGCCTTGCAGATTCTGTTCTCAACTCGCATATGCAGAACAAATTAAAAGAGCACTACCTGGCCGTTGGAGTCAAATCAGAAAATATCCAGATGGAAGAGGGGGAAGGAAGTCATAATTTTCCCACTGTCAGGACGGATGGAATTGATTGTGGTTCGGAAGAAGTCCCTTATGTTTCTTCTTGTGGAATTGATGTGGCCGGCAATATTCTCAAGCAATTAGTAAAAACCTCTCTTGTTCGCGGTGAGTTCACCAAAGAGCATATTTATCTTGTTGATCAGACTGATTTTTTTAACGGCACTAAAAGAGAAGAAGAATGGGTTCAACCGTCGGCAAGCATTGCTCCGTATGGTTATTTATACGCCAGCGATAAATGCCTCGAGACGCCGGGACTTTGTCATCTGCATGTAGCGCTTCATGGTTGCAAAATGAGCGATTCTTATCAGGAGTCTTTTCAGGCGCAATATCAAAATCAGGTGAATGCATATAAAATTCTCTCAATGCGTTCGAAAAAAGACTGGCGCGGTTTTACTAATGTTCTTCCTTTTATTGAAGATAAAGTGAATCAGTATGGTCTTTTGAAATTTGTTCAAGACGCTGGCTATCTTGAGTATGCTGAGGCCAATAATGTGATGGTTCTTTTTCCACAAACATGGATAACAGAAGCCAATTTTCCTTATAATCCAAAAGGCTGCTGGGATTGGTTTGGTTGGACTGATGAACAATACGCCACTAAAAAAGGCGCTGAAGCAAAATGGCTTATGCCTTTTATCAGATCTGTGGCAGAAAATCCGAAAGCAAGAATCCTGTCGGTTAAACCCAAATTTGACCTGGTGGAAAAAAACTTTCCGCGCAAGTAATTTGCATTATACTTAAGGCATGAGAACGTTTTCTTTCATGTTTACTTTGCTGGCCTTTCCTGCTCTTGTGCAGGCTGCGCCGGTCTCGCTGAACAAGCAGGACAAACGAAACGGTCTTATCTACACCCAGACAATCACAGCAGACGTTGATGCGAGCTCTGCTTTTTTTCAGAAATACCGTCAAATTCAGAAACATATTAATCTTCAGGTGGATTTTCCGGAAGCCGTCATTCAGCATACGGCCCGTGATGAAAGAGGAGCGATTGAGTTTCAAAAAAAATATACGACCACTCGTTATGGTTTCCGCAAATCACCCTTGAAAGAAAAATCCAACAAGATTCTTATCATTGCCGGCGATTCAAATACCTTCGGCATTGGTTGCAACGATGATGAAACGCTGACGTATCATCTTGATAAACTTTTGCCCGACACGCAAATGATCAATATGGGACTGGCGGGCACCGGCGCCAATTCTTTGCTTTATTTTCTACAACATTACGACCTGAAGGACGTCATACCGTCCACTGCCCCCACAGTCATGCTTTACGATTTTAATGATTATCTTATCGAACGAATGATCGGTGGGAAAAATTTCATCCGCTGGGGATGGATGCAGCCCGATTATGAATTGCGTGGAAATGAACTCGTTTATGCAGGCACTTTTAATGACCAGTGGATCTCCAAATTTTACAAACTGATTAATCTGATTGATCCTAAAAATATCTTATTTCCCAACTTGCCCCGAATTCATGATCATCACTACAAGCTGGTTGCCCGCATTTTTCTGGAAATCAAAAAAACTTTTCTTCAGCAAACAAATAAGACCAACAGGTTTGCTGTTTTAATTCATCCCTTTACTCTTAATGAGCAGAACAGACCTGTTGTTGCAAAAGTCGAAGAGGAGTTAAACAAACTGGGAATAGAGACCATTCGTTTTGATGAAAAGACGGCGCTTAATTATATTTCGATTTATCCCCATGATCTTCATATGAGACCTGAGGGACAACTGTACTATGCTGGTCTAATTGCTCCGAAGGTGCAGAATATTTTCTCTTTGGAATCACAAAAGTAAAAGTTGAACCTTCACCTAATTTACTTTCAACTTTGATTTTTCCCGAATGTGATTTGGCAATGTGATTGCTGATGTATAAACCCAGACCGAGCCCAGATATATTAGAGCCGGTCACCGCTCTTTCGTACCGCTCAAAAATTTTATCCAGCTTCTCCTGGGGGATTCCCATCCCGTGATCGTGGACAGAAAGCTCGATCATTCCTTCCTTGTCAGTGATCTTGATATTAATCTCATTTCCTTTTCCATATTTGATGGCATTGCTGATGAGGTTGGAAATTAATTGTTCCAGACGATAAATGTCTCCGCAAACAGGGGCCCCTCCAGGGCATTTTTCAAATGTATAGTGGATTTGCTGGACAGTTAACTGTTCGGCAAATGAGTCGATAATTTCTGAAGTGAGTTCATTCAAATCGAATTCTGTTTTATTGAGAGTCATTTTTGCCAGAGAGGCCCTGGAAGCGTCCAGCATGTCTTCGATCAGGCTGTTCATACGATCGAGCTGTAGAACTGCTTTTCTCACCCGACGATTAACCGCTTCCTGGTCGTACACTTTATGATTTTCCTGCATGATCATTCTGGAAGCTTGTTGAAACTGAAGTTTCAAAGAAGTGATGGGGGTTTTTAATTCGTGTGAAGCAACACTGAGAAATTCATCGCGCACTTTGATGGCGTCGTTGGCAGACTTAAACAAGCGGGCGTTGTCTATGGCAATGGCGGCCTGAGCGGCAATCCCTTCGATGATGCTCTTATCTCTCTCCGTGAAATGTTCTGAACGCTCATCGCCGAAGAAAAGTCCGCCGATAATTTCTCCATTGCGGGAAACAACCGAGGCACTCAGAAAACTTTTCAAAGGATTGTTGTCAAAGGATCGGTTTTCAGCGACGGTTTTTTTTCTTTCCATCAGGTCGGTGATGAAATCTTCAGGAAGAGAGTAGACGATATTGCGGAATTCATTTTCTTTTCCACCTGAGACCGCAATTAACTGATAATGAATTTTGGAATTTTCTTCTTTAAAGAAATAAGCCCCCCAATGGCCATCCGTTATCACTCTTCCCGCATCGGTCACAAATTGAATCAGTTTTTGCCATTCCAGTTCTGCAGAAAGTTTTCTTCCCACATTGTTGAGAATTTCAAGTTGCGCAGCCCGGGCATTTTCGCGTGCTGAAAATTGAATTTGTCTGAGAACGATCCAGAAGATGAGACAGCTCACCAGAGTTCCGAGAAGAAACACAATCAGAGGAATGTAGCGAGAAGACTGATCGGGAAACGTTGTAAGCGTTGCTATTTTAATTTTCCAGTCACGTTGGGCCACTTTAATCGTTAGTTCTTTTTGAAAAGACAACGGCCCACGGTCAACTTTTCCTTTGGGATTTAATTCATAAAGGGGATCATCGCCTTTTTCACCTGAACTGTAGATGCTCACTTTGAGCGCAATATTTCTGCCCACGTGTTCAAAAATTTCGTTGAAGAGATCATAGGTTCGAAATGGGGAGTAAATAAAACCAAGGAGATTCTTTTCTCTCTCTTCTGGGGTGGCGGAAATTGAATGTAGTCTATAAATTGGAGAATAAATAAGGAAACCTGGCTGAATTCTTTCATGGCTTTCTTGAACGAGAGTGACTTTACCGCTCGCCGCAGGCATTCCTGAATACAGGGCCTTGTCCATGGCCTCTCTTCTCGTTTCTTCGGTGTGCATATCATAGCCAAAGGCCCGTTGATTTCTCCACCCAAATGGCTCGAGGTAAACAATGGGATAATAGATTTTTCTTTTGTCTTCCGGCCAGACTTTGTAATCCGTGAACCCTTCAGCGCGAATTTTCCTCATATGAGAAGGTAATTCTTTCTCTGTCAATTTAAGGGTGAAGCCAATTCCCTGAATGCCGGGGTAATCCTGTATTACGTTGAGAGAGTCTATATAACGGTGAAATTCATCGCGCTCAATATTCTCGGAAATCTCAAACATACTCTTCGTCTGTGTAAGGGCATTGATATACGTTTCCATCCGGAAAACAATTTGTTGTTCAACTTGATCAAGAAGAGTTTCAAAACGGACTTTTTCCTTAGTCTCGATGTTTGTGGAAAGAAAGTAGGTGGCAATGAGGGTAATGAGGAATGTGATGCTCGCCAGAAGTACTGGATAAAAAAGATTTTTTAATTTTCTTTTTTTGGACAATGGCAATGTGAACCTCATTTGCAAGCTGCCTGAGTTTTCAAAATAACACTCCCATCATTTTAAAACTATTAAAGAATTTTAATGGATTCCAAAACCGCATACCTATACCTGAGCAAATTACTTTTTTCGAAGAATAACCGATAAGCTCTTGATGAAAAAATACTTCTTCGTTTTTCCAATTGTATTAATAGTCTTATCTTATTTTATCGCTTCAATCCCGAAGTCCGGATTGCCACTTCGTGCACCAGCTGCCATCAAGTCCGTTGATTGTTCACAGCTTGTTCAATCACTCATCGCAGAATCAAAACCGAAATTAATTGCATCAAAAAATTCACTTTTTGGCAAATATCCGGAACTGACGAAAGAAATGGAGAAGCTGGAGTTTGTCCCTTTTCAGTTGAATGAATTTACCGCAGCATTCCTTAAAAAAAACAATCGCGTTCCCACTCTGAGGGAAGCGATGGAGGCCATGTACGAGGAAAGAAGAGTGGTGATCAGCAAATACGATGAAGTCATTGCTGATGTAGAAAGTCTGAATCAACCGGACCTGACGGAGTTTGTTTACGAGTTGAAATTCTCCCGCGAAAAATTAAACAAGTTTAAAGATCTGGATCATTACGATGATGAGCTGGTTTCCTCCTACAATGAAGGAAAGGCCAAGTTTTCATCCATTGATAGTCCGATTATTATAAAAAATGGAGCTGTTGAAACCCGTTTCAATACCTATGTCAAAGAAAGAATGCGCGAAGGAAATTTCAATGGCGAGCTAGGTGAACTGATAGGCTATGGCACCAGCAAGGATAAACCCATCAGAAAAGGCGTGAAATTCGAGACGCGCTCATTATCCAATCCGATTCCATATCAACTGGTGATCGACGGGGCAGTGAAAAATCTGGAAGAATCGCTTAAGCAAAAATCTGAAAAAGAATTAATTAAACTGGTCAATACTTACGGCGAAGGAATTTTACGTGCGGCTAAAAGTTATCTGGATAATATCGGCGAAAGACCAGTGGACAAGGATATTCTCATTGGAAAAATCATCACCATGATCCGGACAAAAGAAATTGATCTGGTCTTTCAAAAACCTAACGGCAAAATCGTTTGGGCAGAAGTGAAGACATACAAAAAACCCATTACCATGGAAACACTTAATGGAGGAAGCTATAAGGCCAAGCCGATGGCCGAGCAGTTACTCGAGCACAAAGCGCTTCGTGATTTACTCGGCTTTAAAAAAGAAGTTGAACTCCGTTTTATTTCTCCAACATCTATTATTGAACCGGATGCCAGGGCCTATATTGAAAGTCTTGGCTATGAAGTGATCTCTGCCAAATAAGGAAACTTATGAGAAAATACCTTTTAGTACTTATGCTTGTCCTTTTCTCCTGTTCCCATCAGGGAATCAACCGTCACACGGCCGCTGACAATGAAGCCGTTCAGATTTCGATGGAGCAGGAAGAAGCTGCCAGGTACGCAGCTGATATTTCCAATCTGCAGATGCTTACGGAAGAAGCTCTTGTCTGGAGATCAAAAGCGCTGGATTTCTATCAAAAAAATACGGACAAGTTTGGCAAAAAGAATTTTAGTCATCAGGATTTGCTTGAACTTTTTGAGAGTGTCAAAAGATACAAAGACCTTCGCAACCGTCTGATGGAGTATTCTAAAAAATTCGGTGATCAGTTCAGAACAATAGATCTGATTGAAGTGAAACCGGGAGCGGGGACAGATTTAAAATCCACATTGGTTAAAATTGATCCGTCTGACAGAGCGGGAAGAGATTTTCTGATCAAGATGAAAATCTCTTTTGATGCTTCCCTGGTTCTTTACGACAATTACCTGATCGGCATTTATCCTTACGTCAATCATCGCAAGACGAGAAGAATTATCAACAGAGATATTCCTGAGCTTCACAATGCTCTGGAAAAAATCACCGACAGTTTTTTTGATCCCAATCAGCGTCTCATCATGCTCAAGGCACAATCTCTTTTTAAAGATTCACTCAGCTTTGAGAGGAAAGAAAATTCAATACTTTCGCAAGATGAAGTTTATCTGAATCTTCTGGCGCTGGAGAGTCCGTTTTATCAGTTCCTTTTGACAAAGCAATTTGACTTAAAAAACCAGAATGCCATCAAAGCGTACTGGGATCGCGTCGTCGACCGATTTACATTCATGAATGAATCGTTCACTTTTATTGCCAGTAAAACTTTCGGCAATACACTTGGGCTTGTGGCCTTCAGGGCAGGTTTCTTAACCAAACTTTCCGGAGAAGAAAAAAGCGCAATGGCCAGAAACTTTAAACCACTGGACATCATGCTGGAGAAAACTCCCTTCCGCTTAACAGATCAGTTTATTCCGGGCTACTACGGTCACGTCGCGCTCTGGATTGGAACTGAAGAAGAACTGAAAGAACTTGGAGTGTGGGATCATCCATTGGTGACCAAATATCACGACAGGATCAAATCCGGTCATCACATCATTGAAGCGTTGAGACCAGGAGTTCAAATCAACAGTCTGGATCATTTTCTCAATATCGATGATATGCTGGTTCTCAGAAATCCCAATATGAATGAGCAGCAAAGAAGGGAATATATTGTCCGGGCGTTTGAACAAATTGGAAAAGAATACGATTTCAATTTTGACGTGGAAACCGATTCTAAAATTGTCTGCTCGGAAATTGCCTACGTCGTTTTCCACGACATCGAATGGCCGACTAAAAAGCAGATGGGACGCTTTACTATCAGTCCTGACAATGTCGCCAACAAATGCCTGGATGGAACACTTGAACCGGTCCTTATGTACCGTTCAGGAAAAAAGATTTCTTCTGAAGATATCATTGAGAATTTAAGACAAGAATTAAAAAAGTAATAGTTCATATAGGTTCTATCACTTTGTCCTGCGCACTTCTCCCTTTTAGCATTAAAGAGAGGAGTGCCTATGGAACCAAAATCAAAATTGAAATTTCTCATTGTGCTGGCGATGGCCGCACCCATTTTTACTCATGCCATTGATGATGCAAAAGACGCACGCATGAAAGATCAAAACATGCAGGAAGTAAACACTAAGGACGGAAAAGGCATCGGTCTTGGCCGTAAAAATTGTTTTATGGTCAATAAGACCCGCGAACGATTGTGTGATTCACGCGCGGAAAAATGGTGTAATGAAAATAAAGGCGCTAAAGAATGCCGCCGGTTTTTTAACACCGACGTCAGTAAGCCTTAAGGAGGGTGCAAATGGATCTACATTTAAAAAACAAAGTGGTCGTTATTACTGGAGCTGCTTCTGGCATTGGAGCTGCTTCGGCTCTCACATTTGCACGCGAAGGGGCGCGAGTCGTTGTGGCCGATGTGCAAAATGAATTGGGAGAGAAAATTGTTTCTCAAATCAAATCAGAAAACGGTGAAGCTTTTTTTGTAAAATGTGATGTGACATCTGAGGCCGATATTAAAAATTTAATAGCAAAGACGATTGAAAAATTCGGTCGTCTGGATTGTGCCTTCAACAATGCGGGAATCGAAGGTGAGCTTTCAGATACATTTTCCTGCACTACTGAAAATTGGCAGAGAACGATGGATATCAATTTAAAAGGTATCTGGTTGTGCATGAAATATGAAATTCCGGAAATGCTTAAGACTGGAGGAGGGGCCATTGTGAATTGTTCTTCAGTGGCAGGCATCGTTGGTTTCGAAGGGCTTCCTGCCTATGTGGCCAGCAAACACGGAGTGGTAGGTCTTACTCAAACGGCTGCTCTTGAATTCGCCACAAAAAATATTCGTGTAAATGCGATTTGCCCTGGAGTGATAGATACTCCGATGGTTAATCGTTTGACTCATGGCCAGGAATCAGAAAAAAAAGATTTCATTGCAGGCGAACCCGTCGGCAGAATGGGAAAACCGGAAGAAATGGCCCGCGTTGCTGTCTGGCTTTGCAGTGATGCTTCGTCTTTTGTCACAGGCCATCCACTTGTGGCAGATGGTGGATGGGTGGCCCGCTAAGAGAAATTTCTACTAATGCAAAAAACAAAAATCAACTTTGACCTAAAATCGGTCTTCGTACATACTAAATGAAAGAAGCTTGTTTATTTGGTGCCCGAGACGAGACTTTCAAGGGCGCAAAATACGCTCACTGTCTTTCTTAACCCATCACTAAAAATCACAATATTATTAATAGTTTAAGTAAAAGTCCTAAGGTCTTCTTTGTTGTCCATTGTATTCGATTGTTGGGCTCTTTTAAGGATTTTATCCCTGTTTTAGACCTTAGGATGAGTAAAAGTAGAAATATCACTATTATTGACAAAGCAATGCACGGGGAAAAGCTATGACTTGATAAAAAGTTTTCTCCTGTAAAGTTTAATTTTTACTTTTATTCCAAAAATCCCAGCCTTTTCTCTTTATGAAAAAGAATATAAATATTGTCCCTGCTAGAAAAAAACCTTCAAGCCCAATAATCATTTTGTGAGGAAGATTCGGATATAAATTAAAGTCTCTCCAATAAGTATAGCCGACAACTAATAATCCAATCGGCCCCAAAATTAGCGCCAAGAAAGAAACAATTTTAAGGTATGCTTCAAATTCATTATTCATTATTCAGTCCCTTTGAAAAAATTAATTACAAAAATTTATTGCAAATTCATCATTCCAAAAATCTTGCAAAATATCTGAACGAGCATTTTGGGAATGAGAGCGACTTTGGGCAAGTGAATTTTGTTGAGTAGTTTTTAAGCCTCCAACCACATCAACAGGATCAACTGTACCTGTTGCTGTCAATGCTGTATATGCAAGGTCGAGCGCGATTGCCGCTCCCATTGCAAGTGCAGTTTGACCACCAAAAACCAAGGTCGTTACGGCTGTTGCTCCAGCAATAGCACCAGAAATAGCCCCATTGAATCCAGAGGAAGCAATATCTCCCACACTTCCACCACTTATCGCAGTAGTAACAGCTGAAGTCACGCCTTGAACAATGGCTGGAGCTACTACAGCAGCAACTACGAGAAATGCATCATCAATCCCAAAAAGGGTTCCATTGGGGTCTTTAAATCGAGCAGGAGAATTTAATGAATAACGGTACAAATTTACATCCCCACCTTTAAACCCAATCGGATCTTTAGTCGTAAATCTTCCTTCATTAGCATCATACATTCTGGCGCGATTGTAATAAAGCCCTGACTCAAGATCGAGCTGTCTTCCCGCAAATCCATAGACAACAGGTGAAGAAAATTTCTCTTTTTCGCTTAAAGGGATATTCTCTTTGAAGCTATCTCCAAAGGCTCCAAACATTTTCCTTCCTTCAGTAGCCTCTGTGTTTAAAACTGAACCTAAATGATCAGTGATATAAGATTTCGCACCGTTTTTGCTCACTTCTCCCAAGTGTTCATCAATTCCTTGGCCATCAATGAAGAGAGTGATTTTTCCTTTTCCATTTCTGCCCAAAAGTATTTTGTCTTCATCGGCGAGGAATAGATAAGCGTGATTAAATTCTTCTGACTTCTTTTCTTTTGAAAAAGTGAAATGCTTTTGAATTCTTCTTCCGAGTGCATCGTAGCTATAGTCAACATCCAATTCCTTGACAATCCTGCCTTTAGAAGCATGAAAACCTGAAAGGCGCCCACTTAAATAATAAGAAAATTCTTTTTTGATATTATTCTTCCTATCAAACTCGACCGTTAAATGCCCTAGACCATCGACATCATATGAGTAGACCGAATTTTTGTTCTTAATAATTGCGTTCGCAATATATTCGATATTGCCTTCTCTTGAGTCAGAAATTCTATTTCCTACGACATCGTACTGGTAATTTCTAAAATGGCGCTCCTGGCTTTCTGAAATCAATTGTCCAATATCGTCGTAAGCGTAAAAAGCACGACCGTGTTCTCTTCTGGCCTCAATGATATTTCCTGCAACATCATAAGAGAGCTTTTCTGAAATTTTTTGATAGATATCATCATGTTCAAAGTGCGAACTTGGCTTTCTTGTCCAGTTCAATGATTCAATCCGATTCAACTGATCGTAAGAAATATTCTGCTCATACCCATCAGAATTTGATACGCCAATCTTTCTGCCGAGTTCATCATATTTCAATTCACTTGAAAATCGAGGTGATTTTTGCCCTAAAAAATCACCGCTAGAAATTTTCACAAGCCTACCAGCAGGATCAAATTGGGATTTTAAAAGAGATGCTCCTTGAGCATTTTGAATGTAAGAAATTTCTCCTGAATAGTCTCTTCCTACTACAAAATCACCTTCAATGAATCCAGCGCTTTTCGCTGAGTCAGTTGCATG
Source organism: Bacteriovoracaceae bacterium UBA6261 (assembly GCA_002440825.1). GTDB lineage: Bacteria > Bdellovibrionota > Bacteriovoracia > Bacteriovoracales > Bacteriovoracaceae > Bacteriovorax. The sequence continues at coordinate 150,541 of DJVH01000096.1, forward strand.
TGCCGAATAAGCAATACTCTTAAATGGTGGTGCCGCTTCATAATTAAAAGTTAAAATTTGCTTTCCATTCTTTGCTGATGTCATTAGGGAGGCATCTAGTTGAGCAGAATATCCAAAGTCAGCAGCCTCTTGGATTTCTATAGCATTGTTCACTCCAAGTCTTTGATGAACTCTTTTAATCATTCGCCCGCGTTTGTCATAGGTAAATCGGGTTATATGAATCTTTGAGGATGCCACATTGCTTTTCACGCTCTTCTTTATTAATTGATCAAGCTCATTATACTGAAATGATTTCGACAAACGAATTTCTGAACTTTTTCCAGATGAATCAGTAATGACAGTTGGCTCATTAGAATAAATAACTCTGCGGTTGCCGTCGTATTGATAATTGGTCACATTGTTTTTTGCATCAGTAACGGAGACCAAATTACCGACGAGGTCGTACCCAAATCGAGTTGTCTGGTTTTTCGGATCAACTTTTTTCACCACTTGAAGCATTCGATCATATTCAATTCGCGTGGTCTTTCCATCAGGCGTGATAATAGATGTTGGTTTATCGATAATCTGTTCGCCATTGTCGTATTGATACTTTGTGATTCTGCCAAGGGCATCTTTTACTTGAATCAGTCTATCGCGACTATCCCAAGTGTAGGCCGTTGTTTCAGACAGCTGTTTTCCTTTTATTGTTCTAGAAATTAATCTCCCCGCTTTATCATAGGCATTGAAGACTGACGGCCCATGAGAGTCATCAATCTTAATGATTCTGTCGTAGTCGTCAAATGTGAAGTTTAATGACCAGCCACTTTTAAATTTTCTCGAAATAATCCTTCCCCTCAAATCGTAGCTTAGTGTCTGAGGATTGCGTGAATCAAAAACTGAAATGACCTGGCCATTAGCATTTACAGCGTTGGAATATATCTGCTTTCCATTATCTGTACTTAAAATTTTTCCAAATGAATCGTGAGTATATTTTAGAGAAAGACCCTCTTTAGAAATTTCTAGAACGTCTCCATTGCTCTGATCAATTGATATCGCGGTTACGGATCCCGATGGCGAGGTAATTTGAGAAGGAACATTAAAATTCAGATCATAATCAATCACAGTTGGATTAGCATTGGCTGGTTTCAAAATTGAGACAACGTTTCCGTTGTCATCGTATTCGTATTTGGTCACATACCCTAAGGCATCAGTGGTGCCTACAACCTTGTTTTGTTCATTCCAAGAATTGTATGAGATCCCACCGTTCGGATGGATTTTTCTGATTAGGTGATACTTTGAATCTGAAATAAATGAGGTAACTGAACCGTTAATCTCCTGGAGCTTCGTTACTCTTTCGCCATTTTCATTGAAATAATATTGGAAATATCTTGTCGCATTTCCAGGCTCCGTCTCAGATATAACTCTTCCAGAATCGTCATACTTGAACGAATATTTTCTTCCGATTGAATCGACAAATGAAGTCAGAAGATTATTCAGAAATGACACATTGGACTGTTGATATTCATATGTGGTTGCGAGCCCCGCAAAGTCTGTGACCTTGATTAAATTTCCATGATCATCGAAAGAAAATTTATGGCTTAAATTATCTCTAACTCTATGAACCTCAACCAAATGATTGTTTTCATCATAAGAAAAAGTAATTTTTCCTGCTAGTCCAGTTTCGGCCGAAATTAGAAGTCCGTCGGCATAAGTTAATAAGACTTTTTCTCCATGCGGATCTGCAATAGTTAAAAGACTTCCAACTGGAGCAACAGAAGAGTCTTTTGTATAGATGAGCTTAATTTTGTTTGATTTAACTAGTTCATAACGGTCGTTGTATTCAGTCAATGAACCGTTAAATCCAACTGGGCTTTTGTATGTTCCATCTGAATTTTTTAAGAAAATATAGACCCCGCCTTTTTCGTCGGTCCACATGAGATTGTCTTTTTTATTTACTCTGTAGAGTGAGATATTGCTCTGAAAATTATGAAACCAGTGACTACCAAGTGCTTTGCTCGACAATATTGGATGAGCAACATAAATGCGATTAAAATTCAAATTTGTATTTTGAGTTCTTCCCTTTAGAGTGAAGTCTGTAACCATGTGCCACATGAATCCAGAAGAAACATTTACCGGATCACCTGCGCTACATTGTGTATCACACTCAGTATTCAGTGGAAGACCATCAACAACTAGCGGATCATTATTTGCCAGATCTATGCTGAGTCCATCATCTTTGATGGTTAGATCTTCTAAAATAGTATCGTCTGGTGTTTCATCAACAGGATTAGGATCGGGATCAGGAGTACTATTGGGACACATGTCTCCATACTGAACAGCAACAGATGCACAAATGAGTATAGAGCCGAGAGTCCCTGTAACACTGTTATTATATCTATACTCAAGCACCGGTGCTCCCCAAAAGACCCCCCACCCGATACTTGCTAGAATTGCGTAGCTACCATCAAAGTTTGGATAACTTCCTGGCATCGTAGAATCGCAATAACTTCTTAAATCCGCTTGAGCTGCTGCCAGAGTGGAATAAAACTTTCCGTTCCCTACATAACAAACCCTCACTGCATCCTGTGAAAAAGCCGTAGCTAGGTAATTAAAAAATAAAAAAAGAATCAATGAAACTTTTTTCAGCATACGTTCCTCATTAAAAAAGTTTTTGAAGATCAATAGAGTTTAGAAGGAAGATGAAATATCACAGAATCTTTTTAGAAATTAATTTCATTTAAATGTAAATGTCTGTATTAAAAAGAAAAAAAACGTACATCAAGCCAATGTAAAGTCAAAAATATGCCAAGATTTTGAGTCGAGCTGAGAGTTTCAAAAATTAAAAAGGTGGTTTTAATCAATAGGTAGTTTTTTTCGGTAGCAGGTTAGTTCGCTAGAGAATATTTTGACAATAAATTTTTAATTTTAAGTTTATAAATTTATTAAAAATTCTAAAATGAAAATTTGGGCAAATCATCGCGGTGTTTTAATTCTAAATTTTTTGTGATTCGCTTATGGATTCGTCTGTAATGATATTGACGATTTTCTTGGAGGATTATGCAAAAAACGTAACGAGAAAATGGGCTTGGTTGGTCGCCATGACGCATCTTAATGTTCACCATGAACATTTGCAATCCAAAAACAAGTTTCCATTAGCTAATTTAGCAAATCGAGTATTTGTCGGTTTTGCTTTATCAAAAAAAGGAGTGCGTATGCAGGAAATGCAATTTTTTTTGGCCCAATGTGGGACAACGGTAGTTGTGTCTCTTCTTCGATGGACCTTTATTTTGACAAGGACCACCGAGGATAATTTTTCATGGCCTCTAGTGAATAATCTTTTTTATATGGTCGCACTCTCTTGGCTTTTTACATTGGGGTACTTTGTAAAAAGTCGTTTGGATGAAATTCATAAAAAGCGAATAGCATAAATAGAGAGTGGCTATCGGGCCGAAACAAGATTTATGGCAGGATGCTTTTTGGATCAGGGATGAGATCACTCAGTTTCTTAGGGCCAATACTAAAGATCAGCTTTACCCGTTCTATTTTGTGGCCATCCACACGGGTATGAGGCTCGCTGAACTTTGTGGACTTTGCTGGGATCGTTTTGATTTTCGTTTGAATCAAATCACAGTTTCTCGAACCAGAGACAAAACCGGACTTAAAGATTCAACCAAAACCACACTTAAAAGAATTATTCCATAACGAGTAAAGTGCGGGCCCTGTTGCTTGCTACGTTTGAAAAGAGGCTTAACGGAAAATTTGTCTTTATGGAAAGGGATGGAGGAGAAGTGAAATACGCGCATGTGTATCGACGCTTTCATGAAGCCCATGCAAGGGCAGGGATCACGAATAAAATTCGCTTCCACGATTTGAGACACAGCTTTGCTTCGAACTATATGATGAACGGCGGAAATGTCTTTGATCTCCAAAAGCTTTTGGGTCATACTAAAATAGATATGACTATGAGGTACGCTCATTTTTCTCCAATCATCTTCAGGAGTCTTTGCGATTTATGAGTATATTTGAAGGAGAACTAGGCGCTATGAATGGTTCTATCACTGTTTTAGACCTTAAAGAAAAAAAGTGGTGGATAATTTAAAGATTATGAACGGTTAGAAAAATTGGTGCCCGAGACGAGACTTGAACTCGTACGACCGGTAAAGGTCGGCAGATTTTAAATCTGCTGTGTCTACCGATTCCACCACCCAGGCATTGAAATGAAGAATTGTATCGGAGATAGCCTCCGATTTTGAGAAATTTATGCGAATCTGTCAATTACTAAACATTGTTGCCGCCATTTTTTTAATGAGTTGTTCGACGGAAAAAGTAGACGAGACTCGGGACCAGAGAGTGATTACGGCCTCCTGGTTGAAGATTCCGGCGCGATTTGCCTTGCGGGACAAGGACGATAATTTTCTCACGCATCCTTTTTTTGATGTGAGCCCGTCCTTGAATAAAGAAAAGCGCACAATCAATTTTTTTGTGACGACTCCGGAAGAGAGCTCCTACAAATACAATATTGATCTTTACTCCGGAAGACTCTACGGCGAACACGAATTCTGTGCGGCCGATGATGTGTGGGACGCTTATACCGGCGAACTTCAAAAACCAAACTTCACTCAGGGAATTGTCCCACAAACCTACGATCAAAACGGAGATCCTCAGCGTCTGGTCGTGTTCGGGATGTCCAAGAACAAAGAAAAAGATCTCAAAGCGAGATTTCATCCTCAGTATTTTGAAACAGGAAAAATTGTCGGTTCTCTCATTCTGGAATCCTGTGATTCCTATCCCTGTGACTTAAGGAGCAAGTGGAAGGCAGCGCAGATTCTTCTTGCCGTTAATGCGAACGGTGAAGAAAGCTCCTTCTCTAAAGTGAATTTCTTGAATGAACTCCGTTCAAAAACAGACTGGACTTATTTCAAAGCAATGCTCACCAATCAAGACGGCGTTCATCAGGTAGGCAAAAAATATTTCCCGGCCTTTCGTATATCCAAAGAACTCAATCTTGAAGACACTTTTCGTTACCTGGAGAAAAACAGTCGAACTGAGAAGATGTACGAATTGGTAAAATGGCGCGAAGGCTGCTTTAAACTTTACGATGACCTTTGGGAAAAATCTGAAAAAATCCGTAAACAGCCTAGGGACCAGCAGTTTGATTTCTGGAAATTGTTCAAAGAATTTTACAGTAAAAACTCCGATCAGTTTTACGCTTGCAGCAAACTGGTGAGACCGGCCAATATAAATGAAGATCCCAGACGATTATGGTTTTTTGCCTACGTTCAGGCCTTCACCAATCTGGAGAAAAACCAATTCTATTATTCCTGTAACGACAAGGCCTGGGCCTATAACCCAAAGGTCGACGATACACGCTATTTCAATAATCAAAATAAAGAATTGGAACGATGCCGTGCAAAGGATTTTGAGAAGAGTTTTGATCAGGCGATCAACGGTCTGTCTCTCATGAAAGGCCAGACGAACAAGGAATTTCGTTTTGTCGAGTATGACAGCGGGCGCGGCGGCACTCATCAAAAAATCTATGCGTGGATTGGAACTCAAGACAAGACACTCATGTGTAAAAATAAAAAAGGTCTATTTAAAAAAGCTCAACCGGAAGCGCAGTTCGATGTCTTTCCGCAGGACGTTGTCTGGGAGACTTTCACTCCCGATGAAGACAAAACTGTTAAGTAGAAGCTTGAGCAAGTTATTAATTTACATTTCCGCCCGTAATCTCTAAAATATCTGCTACGTACACGACATTAAAATCATTTTGATAGGAGACGTTATGTCGACTAATAAGAGACTTGTGAGCCCACTCGACAGTAGAAGCGAAGAGGACTTTGCTCTTGATCGTTTGATCATCACAACCAAAGCAGATTCATTTTTAGAATGGGCAAAACGTTGGGGACAATCCAACTCACTCTGGCCTTTTCCTTTCGGAACAGCTTGCTGTGCAATCGAATATATGGCGGTTGTTGGTCCGAGATATGATGCTTCCCGATTCGGTGCTGAAGTTGTCCGCTTTTCTCCACGTCAAGCTGACCTCATGATCATCGCTGGAACAATCACAGAAAAACAAGCACCAGTTCTCAGAAGAATTTACGATCAAATGGCCGATCCGAAATGGGTTATTGCCATGGGAGCGTGTGCTTCATCTGGTGGATTCTACCGCGCGTATCACGTCGTTCAAGGTGTGACTCGCGATATTCCTGTCGACGTTTATATCCCAGGCTGTCCTCCGACTCCGGAAGCCGTTCTTCAAGGGATTATGCAGGTCCAGGACAGAATTAAAAAAGGCGTCTCTGCTTACAACGATTCAAAAGAAGCAGTTGAAGCAAAACGCGCCAAAGCAGAAGAACTTTCAAAAGCAAATTAATCACAATAGGTAAAATTGATGGAACTAACTCCTTTTGGACAAGAATTACAAAAAACTTTTGCGGATAACCATTATTCGTACAAGTTTGAAAACCACGTCATCTTCGCCTGCACTAAGACGATGCTTCCGATTATGGAGAAGCTGAAAGACGAATTCGGTTTCAACATGCTTCTCGACGTCTGCGGTGTCGATAACCTTCAGAGACCAAAATCTGAATGGGCCCACGGAAAACGTTTTGAGTCTGTTTACCACCTTCTCAATATGGATAAAAACGAGCGCATCCGCGTCCGTGTTCCAGTTGATGTCGATGGCGGTGAACTCGTCCCTTCAGTTCTTCCTTTGTGGAAGGCCGCTGACTGGTTCGAGCGCGAAGCCTGGGACATGTACGGGATTACGTACATGGGAAGAAAAAAAGAAAGACTTCTTACTCACCACGAATGGGTAGGACATCCTTTAAGAAAAGACTATGCAGCTGATCACAATCAGCCGCTCACAGAATCACTTGATATTCATTTTGATCCAGATCCTTCGATCACTGCTGAAGATGCGATTAGAAGAGAATGGATTAACATCGGCCCGTCTCACCCTGCCACTCACGGAACTCTTCGTATTATGGCTGAGATTGAAGGTGAGGTGATCAAGAGATCAAAACTGGAAATCGGTTACCTTCACAGATGTTTCGAAAAGATGACTGAAAACCATCTTTATAACCAGGTTATTCCTTATACAGATCGTCTGAACTACTGTTCGGCACCGATGAACAATATCGGCTGGTGTAAGGCCATCGAAGATATGATGGGAATTGATATTCCTGATCGCGCGAAGGCCATTCGTATGGTTCTCGCTGAGCTTTCACGTGTCATCGATCACCTTGTGTGTATCGGTGCCGGCGCAGTTGACTTGGGAGCGCTTACGTCTTTCTGGTTTTGTTTTGAACAAAGAGAAAGAGTGTACGAACTTTTCGAAAAACTTTGCGGAACTCGCTTAACAGTTTCTCTTACACGTATCGGCGGTATGGCCCAGGAACTTCCAGTTGGATGGGTGACTGACTGTTTGAATGTTGTGAAGGAAATTGAGAAGGGAATTGCGGAAGTAGACCGCCTTCTTACAAAAAATAAAATTTACGTCGATAGAACACGCGTTTGTCCAATTCCTGCTCAACAAGCAATCGATTGGGGATACACGGGGCCATGTCTTCGCGCTGCTGGTGTTAATTACGACATCAGAAAAGCTAATCCATACTACTTCTATAAAGATGTAGAGTTCGAAATTCCAATCGGACAACACGGCGACAACTACGATCGTTACCTGGTGAGAATGGAGGAGATGAGACAATCTCTTCGCATCGTCAATCAAGTGCTGGCAAATCTTCCTTCTGGTCCATACACATCTCTCGATAAAAGAGTTTGTATTCCACCAAAGAGAGAAGTTTACACAAACATCGAAGGTCTCATGAACCACTTCATGCTCGTCATGAAAGGCGTTCGACCACCTGTCGGTGAAATTTATTCTGCCACTGAAGCAGCTAACGGAGAGCTTGGTTTCTACGTTATCTCTGACGGCGGACCAAATCCATACAGAGTAAAAGTACGTCCACCGTGTTTTGCAATCTATCAGTCATTCTCTGAAATCGTTCAGAACCACATGATCTCGGACGCGATTGCTGAACTAGGCGCGATGAATATTATCGCAGGAGAACTAGACCGATGAGCCAGACAGAAAAATTTGAATTCACGCCGGATAGACTGGCGCTTTATAAAGAATACCTCACTCGTTACGACGATATTGATTCAGCTTTACTTCCGACTTTGCACCTGGCGCAGGAACAAAACGGCTGGTTGTCTGATTCTGTTGTCGCTTATATTTCAGAGTTGATGGGCTTGCCTTCAATTCGTATCAAAGAAGTTATTTCGTTCTACGATATGCTTTACGATCAACCAGTGGGAAGAAATATTGTTCACGTCTGTACAAACATCACGTGTTCAATGTTCGGTGGAAGAGAAATCTACTCTGGTCTTCTGAAGCATTTTGAAACGGGCTACCTGACTCCAACTCGCGACGGAAGAATTTCTATCCAAAAGATGGAGTGTCTTGGAGCGTGTGAACAAGCTCCTTGTATGCGAGTCAACAACGATTACGTTGGAAACATCGATCTACAATCAGCGATTTCAAAACTTGAGGAGCTACCATAATGGATTACAAAGACGTAGCAAATTATAAAAACTATGCTCTCCTAAGCTATCACCACATTCCAGGTGTTCATAACATTGAAGTTTTTGAACGCGCAGGTGGTTACGAAACAATGAAAAAATGTTTCGAAATGGATCCGGAAGCCATCAAAGAAGAAGTGAAGCAATCAGGACTCAGAGGACGCGGCGGTGCCGGGTTCGCTACTGGTGTAAAATGGGGTTTCTTCACTAAAGACAGAAACGCAAAAAAATATCTTCTTTGTAATGCCGATGAATCTGAACCGGGAACATTCAAAGACAGATTCTTGGTTGAAAAAAATCCGCACATCTTAATTGAAGGGATGATTATTTCGGCGTGGGCCCTGGGCACACAAAAGGGATACATCTATATCCGCGGAGAGTTCTATCACCAGGCGATGGTTCTTGAGCGGGCTCTAAAAGAAGCGTATGCCAAAGGTTACCTTGGTAAAAATATCATGGGCAAAGGATTCGATTTCGATCTTTATGTTCACAGAGGCGCAGGCGCTTATATCTGTGGAGAGGAAACAGCTCTTATTTCTTCTCTCGAAGGACAAAAAGGCCAGCCAAAACTAAAACCACCATTTCCAGCGATTAAAGGCTATAGAGGACTTCCGACAATGGTTAACAATGTCGAATCTCTTGCTGCTGTTCCGTGGATCATGAGACACGGCGCTGCTGCTTACAAGCAGTGGGGAACTGAAAAATCTCCAGGAACAAAATTGTTTTCGATCTCCGGCGACGTCAACAAGCCAGGTGTTATCGAAGTTCCACTTTCAACTACACTTAAAGAAATTATCGAAATTCACTGCGGGGGAATGAGAAACGGCAATAAATTGAAAGCCGTTATCCCTGGAGGATCTTCTTCTCCGGTTTTAAATGCAGACGATTCATATGCAGTCAAAATGGATTACGAAGATGTAGCAGCGAAGGGCTCAATGCTCGGATCTGGTGCGATCATTATTATCGATGAAACTAGAAACATGGGCGATATTCTTAAGTACACGCTTGAGTTCTATCATCACGAATCTTGCGGTCAGTGTACTCCTTGCCGCGAAGGAACGGGCTGGCTCGAAGCGATCTTTAAAAGAAAAGAAACTGGCAAGTCTTCTAAATCGGACATCGTTCTTCTTGATAAAACAGCTGCTTCAATGAGAGGGCAAACCATTTGTGCTCTAGCTGATGCTGCAGCAATGCCGACACAAGGGATGATCAAGGTTTTCCGCGAAGAACTTGAACAATATGTAACAGCTGCACCAAAAAAATAATCAAAAAAATAATAAAAAGTGAAATTATAAAAGAGAATTGAATCATGACTGAAAAAGTAAAACTCACCTGGAACGGAAAAGAGATCGAAGCTCCGAAAGGATCGAACCTTCTTAAGGCCGCTCTTGATAACGGAATTGAAGTTGCTCACTACTGCTACCACTCAGGGCTTTCTGTCGCTGGTGTGTGCAGAATGTGTATGGTTGAACAAGACGGTGTTCCTCGTCCGTTTCCTTCATGTAATGCGACTTGCGGTGAAGGAATGGTTATCAGATCTGATACACCTAAAATTAAAGCATCTGTTGAAGCGACATTGCAGTTCCATCTTTTAAACCACCCGCTTGATTGTCCTGTTTGTGATCAGGCAGGGGAATGTGGTCTTCAAGATTATTACATGAAGCACGGTCAATACGATTCTCAAATGATCGACAAAAAAGTTCATAAAGAAAAAGTTCAGGACATAGGCAAGAATGTAATGCTCGATGCTGAACGCTGTATTCTTTGTTCGCGTTGTGTGCGTTTCACTGAAGAAATTACAAAAACAAACGAGATGGGAATTCTGAACCGTGGCGATCACGCAGAAATTCAATGCAATGAAACTCTTAAAAATGATTACGCTCAAAACTTAGTCGACATCTGTCCGGTTGGAGCGCTTACATCAAAAGACTTCCGCTTCAAGCAAAGAGTCTGGTTCCTTGAAGACGTTCACACGACTTGTATCGGGTGCGAAACAGGTTGTTCAGTGAAAGTTTCGGAAAACAAAAACGGCGCTTTCAGAGTGAAGCCTGTGTACGATCACGAAGTGAACGGGCACTGGATGTGCGATGACGGCCGCTATATCTACAAACACGTTTCAAGCCCGACAAGACTTGGCGGTGCTGTGGAAAACATCAATGGTCTTTTCGTTCCTGCTGATGAACTCAATGTTCAGGCAGCTGTTAAAGGAAAGAAAACAAAATACATTCTTTCGACAGCGCTTACGATTGAAGAGTACGCAAATTTCTTCAACGCTGTTAAAGGCAAAAACGTTGAAGTCGCGCTTTATACACTTCCATCAGACGGACCTGAATTCGATGGCATTCTTCGCCGTGGAGACAAGAACCCGAACCTTCGTGGGGCCAAAGCTGCGTTTGAACTCGCTGGTTTTGATCACTCTCAAGCAGGTCTTGATAATCTTCTTGGATCGATTTCTTCATCTGATGCTGTCTTCGTTGTCGTTCCAGAAATTCTGTATAACGAAGATCACTTCAACACATTAATTAAAAAAGTAGAGAAAGCAGGCGTGAGAATCGCACTTGCTTGCGGTGAAACTCTTGGAACACTTCGCGCGTTTAACTATCTTCTTCCGATTCCAGCATTCTTAGAAAAGAACGGTGAAATCCTGAACTACCAAGGTCAGGCCCGCAAACTACGCAAAGGAATGACTTACGGAGAAGCTTCTAAAGATGTTTCTTACTACGGGAAATGGGTGAACCTATGATTTTAAAAGCAGATTTATATCGCGAACACGGATTTCTAAAAGGTCTTTATCTTGGTCTGAAGATCACGATGATGACCATGATCAGAAACTTGTTCAAGCACGATCGTATGACCTTGAACTACCCGGAAGAGAAGTATTTCTATTCTGATCGTTTCAGAGGAAAGCACGTTTTGACTGTAAAAGAAGACGGAACTCTTCGTTGTACATCATGTATGTTGTGTGCGACTTACTGTCCGGCCCAATGTATTCACATTGTCGCGGCCGACGATTCTGATAAATCAGTAGAGAAAGCGCCGGTTTCTTTTGAAATCGAAATGCTTCGTTGTATTTTCTGCGGTTACTGTGAAGAAGCGTGTCCGGTCGATGCGATCCGTTTAACAAATGAATACGAAATGTCGGGCCATGCAGAACAAGAATGGGTTGCTGATCATTATGAACTAGCGTTCAGAAAATCTCTCAACAACGGTAAAGGTGTCGTGTCTACTGTAGACGACAAAGACCGTATGAAACTTCGCTTATAGGAAAAGGTGCCAGCAGACTTTTTCAAAGTCTGCTGGCACCTTAACATAATTAATGATCCATAAAGAAAAAATCAGGGCGAATATCCCCAAGGTTTACGCCCTGAATTTTTTCATGATGTTCCTGGTTACCATTCCCATCATAGTCCCTTACTGGAAACAATTCGGTTTAAACCTCAAAGACATTTATCAGCTTCAGGCAATCTTCGGATTGATGATGATTTTGCTCGACGTACCTGCTGGGTACGTGAGTGATATGTTTGGCAGGAAAAAATGCCTGATCATCGTGGGCATTTTTAATATTTTTACCTACCTGATTCTTCTCAACGGTAAAAACTTTTTTCATTTTGCGCTTTTTGAAATCAATGCAGCCTTTGCCCTGGCCCTTTATTCCGGCTGCGATATTGCCCTTTTGTATGACAGTATCGATGCGCTTGAAAATGATGATGAAACTGCCATTGAAAAAATCTCTCACTCAAAAAAGTTTCTCGGTAAAAGAATTTTTTATTCACAGGTGGGAGAGTCCGTCGCCTCATTTTTGGGAGGCTTGCTCGCTGTTTATTCCCTCCGGTTGCCGGCGATGGTTAACGCTGTCACCGCGTGGATGCCGCTTTTTATAGCTCTGACATTGCACGAACCTCCGAGGAAAACTTTTGCCAGCAAAAAGCATCTGGAAAATTTCCGAATCATTTATGAAAACCTTTTCAAGCACTCTAAGCTTCTCACCATGATGGTCATCTTTAATATCATTTATGGCTTTTCAACATTCGCCGCCATTTGGGCCTATCAGAGTTATTGGTCAGAAATAAAAATTCCCATGGCCTACTTCGGTACTCTTTGGGCCATTTTTAATCTAAGCGTTGCCTTCTTTGCACGCTCGTCTCATTTTATAGAAAACAAGCTGGGCCTTATGGCCGTCATTGTGATCGTCTCTGTTTCACCCATCATCGCTTATTTCGGTTTGGGCTGGACGGCGAGCTATGCAAGCGTTTTGTTTTTATTCTTCTTTGGTCTTACCCGCGCTTTGAATGGGGTGATTCTTCAGGACGGAATTAACTCGAAAGTGCCGGCGACAATGAGAGCGACGACCAATTCAATTTGCAGTCTGGGAATGCGTGCGATTTTCTTCTTTTTCGGTCCCTGGTTTGGACATCAACTCGATGTGCACGGAGTTCACAAATCTTTTGTGATGATGGGATTTATTTTTGTTTTTGCTTTTTTTCTCATTGCCTTGCCGCTTATGCGGCTTCATTTTCAGAATCGGAGTCAGGTTTAGGGACCATCACTATTTCTTCAATTTGGTGAAGTTTTTGAATCATGGCCGTAACGGCGTCATCCATTTGTCTTCTGGAACTCAAGATCTCTATTTCATCACTTAAATTTTTATTCATGAACTTCCATTCAATATCAGAAATGGTCAGACGAACTTGCTCATAAGTTGATTTCAACATTTTAAAATCTTCGTTTTTCCCCAGGCGGAACTCATTTTTGAGTAGCCAGACCGAGAGCGGACAATCCGGCATTTTCAGGCTGAATTCACCTTCGTACCGTTCCTTGTCTTTCATCTGTAGTCGACATTCAAGTTTTTCTCTGATGCTAACCAGATTAGTGATTATATTTTTATAAGGGAGAGCAGAGTAGATGGCCTTTTCATTTTTTGGAACAATAATTTTAAAGCAAGTATTCTGAGAATTCTGATCGTAGAAAAAATCACCGCCCATTTTTTCAACCAGCCCTTTTGAGATGGAGAGTCCGAGGCCTGTGCCTTGGCCTACCGGTTTTGTCGTAAAGAAAGGGTGCATGATTTTGGTGACAATGTCGGCCGGAATGCCTGCACCTGAATCAGTTACGGTAAAGATCAGATGATCACTCGTTTCACTCAGATGTAGTTCAATCCATTTTTCTTCCTGATCAGCGATAGCGTCGACTGCATTATTTATGAGATTGATAAGAACTTGCTCTAAATGAAGCCGGGGAGAGTTGAATTTTATTTCAGGGCAATTTTTTATGACTTTGACAGAATTGATTTTAAGTTTTTCATTGCAAAGTTCGAGGACTGAATCAAACAGATTTGTGGAACAGATTTCATCCTGATGATTGGCCTCTCCACCATGTGAAAATTCACGAAGGCCTTTCACTATTCTTGTGATTCGTTTTGAGTGATCTTCAATGGCGAACATTTTACTGAGAATAGATTCTCGCAACTCACTGTCAGGGATGTTTTCAACCAGTCTTTTTAGAATGTGAATTTTGCCCATGATGACTGCTATAGGGTTGTTGATTTCGTGGGCCACTGATCCCGCCATTTCTCCAATGGCCGCCAGACGTCCCATATGAATATTCTTAGCTTGCTCACTTTCAAGATCATGCTCTAAGTTTTTCTCGTGAGTGATGTCGAAACGAATGGAAATAAATTCGTCTATATGACCGGACTTTGGATTGCGCAGGGGAATAATATTTGAGAAAACCCAATACTCGCTTCCATCTTTTGCCTTATTTTTAATTTGTCCCTGCCAGATGTTTCCCTTTGAAATGGTTTGCCACATTTCTTTGTAAAATTGTTTGTCATGTAATTCAGATTTTATCAGACGGTGGTTTGTTCCGAGCAATTCATCTTTTGTATAACCTGAAATCCGGCATAAATTATCATTGACGTAAGTGATGTTGCCGGCCCGATCGGTAGTAGAAATGATCGCTACATCGTTCAATCCTTTTATCTGTTGCTGGATGAAATGGTAATCTGATCTTGTGATATTCAATCGAGGCAGAATATAGAGGTAGAAAAAAGTAAACGTAATAAATGAAGAAACGATATAGGAAGAGAGAGCGGCCTCTACAACATGGTTGTTGATGTGAAGGAAAGGTAAGGCCAGCGTTGAAAGAAAAGAATAAATGGCCGACACCATAAACAGACTCAGCAGCATGTTACGTGTGGAATCCTTACTGAATGTGGGCGTTATGTTCTTTTTCATTTCATTCTGAAGCAAAATTTCTCTCACAACGCCAATTTCGTCACATGCTCAAAAGAGAGTTAATGAATAATTGTTAATGATAAAAATAAAATAGAATTTTTATTTAGTCTGCAGAAGAGTCGGGTAATCCGAGTGCTACTTTGAGCATCTTAATATATGTTTCGCGAGGTATTTCAACTCCTCCCAGGCTTTGAACGACCGGTGTGACCATTTGAGTGTCGAGCCACAGGATATCCCGTTGCTTGAGCATATACATCAAAGAAACAAGAGCGACTTTTGAAGCATTGTCTTCAAGGTGAAACATCGATTCACCGGAATAAAAACGGTTAATGCAGACTCCGTAAACACCACCGACAAGCCGATCGTCGAGATACGTTTCACACGAATAGGCAAATCCATGTTTGAAGAGTTCAATATAGGCATCAATAATTTCCTGAGTGATCCAGGTAGACGATTGATCGTTTCGTTTCACCCTCGAACAATTCATTATGACTGCTTCAAAATTAGTATTGAACCGGATCTCGTAAGGATTTTTTTTCAGGAATTTACGAAAGCTTTTCGAGAGATGAAGCTTGTCAAAGGCAAGAATGCCCCTCGGATCAGGAGAAAACCAGGCAAGAGGATACTCCTCTGAAATCGGCCAGGGGAAAATGCCCTGAGTGTAAGCGAGCAGAAGTGATTCCATTTCCAGATCTCCGCCGACAGCGAGAAGACCGTGTTCGTCAGCTTCTTCAATAGGGGGAAACGCAACAATGGCCACGCTTAATAACTCCCCATCGCCTGGATGAGAAAAGTAGAAATAGCACCCGCTACAAGCAGAGTTGTTTCCGGTTCAACTTGTTTAACGTCAGGAGCTTTGACCATCGGAGCGATTTCCACCATATCGCTGCCGGTGATTTTGAAATTTTCAAAAACCGATTGAAGAATCAACATCGGTTCATGCGGAGTCAGTCCACCGTGTTCAGGTGTACCGGTAGCTCCGGCGTAAGAAGCGTCGAGGACATCAATATCAAAGCTTACGTAAACTTCTTCTACGTCCAGTGTTTTTAAATGCGCGACAATCTGATCAGCAATGGCCTGCGCACCTTTGGAATGAACTTCGTGGGCCCAGATCTGTTGATGTTTGAATTTCTCCTCCCAGTGCATGCGTTCTTTGGCACTGGCGCGGATGCCGATTTGAACCAAATGATCAGGCGATTCCAGAAAAGGAATAATTTGAGATGTCCATGTTCCAAAACAAATATCAATTCCCATTCTTTCTTCGAGCAAATCAGTGTGAGCATCGAAATGGATCAAGGCCGCTTTTTTTCCCTGGGCCTTCTTAGCCTCGAGCCAGGCGCGCACCATCGGATAACTGACGGAGTGATCTCCACCGATCATAAAAATATTTTTTGCAGGAAAATTTTCGTGAAAATCTTTGGCAAAATCATAAGCAATCGATAGAGGCGATACCGGCAGATGGATATTTTCATCCTGATAAAGGGCCTTGCGACAGGATTTGATCGTTTCGGCGTTGAGGTACTTATCGTGTAACAGTTGTGGAATAACTCTTACGTCACCGATATCGTAAGCGCGAAGTTCTTCACCTGAATGAATCAATGTTTCACGAAGAAACAGCGGGCCCCAGTTGGCGCCTCTTTGAATGCCTCCGCCGGCATCAGAACATATTCCGAAGACAACCGCTTTTGCCACAGGAAGAGCATTGGTTAAACTCTGCTCCCAGATTTCGCGAACCTTTTTTTGAGCGACAGCTTCGGCCCCGTAAATTTTTTTCTGCAGATTATTTCTTTTATCTGCGGCCGTGTGAACAGTGAACACACCTTCACCTGGTGGAGTCATATAGTGTTTTATTTTCGAGAGAAATTCATTTCTTGAGGTCATATCAGCATTCCGTTTTGAAAGCGGTCATTAAGCATGACCGATTTATACTTTTCCCTGAAGTCCTTTTCATCCATTTTACTGAAGTCGTAAACGACAGCGGCCACATAATTGGCCGTTGTCTGGTCGATACCAGAGTAAACACCGGCGACATGAGAACTCAGGGAGATATTTTTTAGATTTTTAAAGACGGTGAAGTCAGCGGGTTCATTTTCAAAGACATCCAGAATCGCATAAGCTTCTGGCCGTTCTGTTAAAACAGCAATGAGATCATCAGTCTTAACGAGAGGTCCTCTGGCCGCATTGATCAAAAGAAAATCGTCATTCAACTGAGATAAAAAAGAACGATTAATCATGTGCACGTTTTTTTCATTGAGGCTGCAGGCAGGAATCACGACATCAACCCCATTTAAATCGAGTTGGTTCAGTCCCTGGTAAGGATCATAAATTTGCAGGCGGCCGGCAAGAGGCGTGAGGCTTTTATGCAAAAGACTTCCTATATGCCCTTGTCCAAGAATCACAATAGAGAGTTCTGACAGGAGTTTTCTATTCCATTTTCGTCCTTCATCCCAAATTTGTTGTGAAGGAACGGAGCTATAGTGAGAAAAGAGTGAAGACAAAATAAAATTAGTAACCGCCTGCGCGCGGATCGGATTTCCGACAATCACCGGAAAGCGAACTTTAGAAACAAAAGAAGCTTCAGATGCCAGGTTATCATAACCGGAATTGGGATGAACCATGAGCTGGCAACGCTCAAGATCAGCAGCACTGATCTTCGAAGGAATTGTGTGAGTGTTGGTTATTAAAATATCAGCGGGATCAGGAGAATTCAAAGGCAGAACGGTGATTTGAGTTGTCACGTCTGCCTTTGATTCGATTGTTTCTTTTTCTAAACGGGCAAAGCTCTCTTTAAAATAAGGTGATGTACTTATTCTTTTAACGATGATGTTAGAGAGTGGCCTTTTCTTCATAATAAAACTCTTTGTAGCTTGTCTTGCAGACTCTCTCAGTCTGGTTTTGAAAAGCGTCGTCCCCGTAGGAATTAGAGTTTGTAACAGTATAACATTTCTGTTCTTTTTTCCAGTAACTATTGGTCGGATCGTTTTTAGTTTCTATTGGAGTTCCGTCTTCTTTTCTGAGTTCATAGTCAAACTCATCCGCAATATAATCCTGATTCACTAAATCAATTCTGTGCTTGTCTTTGGAAACAAGGAATTTCATGATTTGAAACTTTGTATTTTTGTAGAAAAGAATTTCTGCAACGTCATCCGGCGTAATCGTCGCGCGGCCGAGGCGGTAATTCGTCGGCCAGTGAACGTTTCCGTACATAATATAGATAAGCTCTGAGCAGACAATTTTATCGAGGGTAGAGACGTCGAAGTTAAAATCGTAAGCTTTGCCGATCTGATCCATTCCGCGCATGATTTGCTCAATCAAAAGCGTTTCGCTTGAAAGAACGTCGCTCTTTCTCATAATCGTCAATTCATCGATGTTTAAAAATTCTTCAAGTGTATTGAGGCGAACCCCTGAACGAACCGCTTCGAGAATCACTTTTCCACTGGCAATCTGGGCCTGGTAAGGAATGATATCAGGGTGATTCCACATGCCGATTTGCTCAAGCTGCTCTTTTGTTCCGAGGTAAACGGCCACGTGCCCGTAGTGGCCCGGAATGAATTTATCAGTAAGCACAAATGGACTTTTTTCAATGAGAATATCCATTGGTTTCAAATTTTGGACTGCTATTTCTGTAGCCGTGTAGTTGTTGTAAAGGTAACCCTTTCTCCATTGGATGGCACCGGCAATATTGCCAAAAATGCGCGACAACCAGCCTGTGACTGCATCGACAGCGCTTACGATTGAATCAGTAAATGTAAATTCAGCGATGAGAAATTTTGTTTTTCCTTGAGAAACTTTCTTGGCCGTTTCATTTGTGACCACAGAATCGACAACAGATAAAATTAACTGTTCATTGACCAGAATCTCCTTCAAATCTTTTTGAATGAGTAAAACAAGATTGATCTGCTGTGAGAACTTAGCCCCTTCGCCGATTTCAACCGTGTATCTGTTGAGCTTAATAATATCGTTCAGTGTTTTTGTTGTATCTTCTGAAGTATTTTTATCAAGAAGAGCATTCTTGACGATTCTTCTGAAAGTGCTGTCCTTTTCATAGAGAAGGTTGTGCATTGTTTCGAGGTGATCGAGAACAAACAGGTGACCTGACAACCAGATCAGGTGGGCCTTGATCAGAGGCATGTTCTTATCTTCATTGGCAAATGTGCGTGACATTTTAAAGCCGCCGAAGTCATAGACTTTAGCGAAGTCGAGAATCTTTTTGTTGATGTGGTAGTAAGTTGTAATGGCCTTTCTCAAAACGAAAAGCTCAGTTCCCGTGAGAGTGTCCTGGTTTTTGACTTTATTAAGAAGTCCCTTAGTAAAGGCAATATCGTAGGTTTTAAAATCATTGAAGACAGTAAGAAGTTGAGAGTAGCTCTTTAAATTGAGATCTACATCGCGAAGAGGATTTTGAAATTTTACATTGATTTTATCGAGTTCCTTTTCGGCCTTTTCAATTGGTCCTAAAAGGGTCGTGGCCGCAGTACCATCAATTGGTCTGACGAGCGCATCCTCGCTTTGGGCCCAAGTCGTGTTTGCCATCCATAGATTCACGCTGAACAAAAATAAAATGCCTAAAATTTTCATTTTTATATCCTGCCGATTTAGGGTAAATTCTACAGGAAGACGGGTTTGACACAATCAGTCCTGTAAAAAGTACACATCCTTGTGTTAGACCTTAATTGTTGAACTTAAATAGGTGAATGGCCATGATTTCTATTAAATCTGCTCGTGAAATCGAGCTAATGCGAGCGACTTGCAAACTGGCCGCACAGACTCTCGAGTACATAGCTCCTTACGTCGTTCCCGGCGTCTCTACTGAAGAGCTCAATAAGCTTTGCCACGACTATATTATTCAGCATGGAGCCTATCCAAGTCCTCTGAATTACCACGGCTTTCCCAAATCGGTGTGCACGTCTTTAAACGAAGTGATCTGCCACGGGATCCCGAGTGCTCAGGACATATTAAAGGACGGCGATATTCTCAATATCGACGTAACGACCTATCTGAACAAGTTTCACGGCGATACGAATAAGACCTTTCTTGTGGGGAACGTTTCTCCGGAAATCAAAAAACTGGTTGATGTAACTTACCAATGCATGCGCGCAGGCATCGAACAGGTTCGCCCGGGCGGACATATCGGTGACATCGGCGCCGCTATCCAGGAAATCGCTCATTCTCACGGCTATTCAGTGGTAGAAGATTACTGCGGCCATGGAATCGGTAGAGAATTTCACGAAGCGCCTCAAGTCGTTCACGTGGGAAAAAGAGGAACGGGCGCTGAAATGAAGCCTGGAATGACTTTTACCATTGAACCCATGATCAATCTCGGTGTTAAAGACGGCAAACTGTTAAAAGACGGCTGGACTGTCGTGACCCGCGATAAAAAATGGTCGGCGCAATTTGAACACACTATTCTTGTTACGCCTGAAGGCCATGAAATCCTGACCTTGAGAGCGGAAGAAAAAGCTTAATTATGGCAAACGCTCACGCCCGAACGACAAATTCCAAAGGCGAGGATCTGCAACTCCTGCTCGATATCGATCTTTCTTCTCAAAAAATTTTTGAAATGAGAGTGAAGGGTGCGCTTGCTTCTGCCTATTCTGATGAATTTAAAGAAATTGAAGCCGCTATTTTAGGCCAGACTCTTGACGCTGTTTTAAAGCTTAAAAGAAGCGATTTTAAAAGCTCTTCTCAATCAACATCTATTGCCACGCCAGCGTTCTGGCTACTTCATCGTGCCATTGAAAATTACATCGGGAGTGAAGCCGTGCTCGCCGAAACAAAAGACCGGCTCTGCCTGTGCTTTGGAATCGGAGTGAGCGATTTGCGTGCTCAGATTTTAAAAAGATCAGATTACGAATTAAAGCATCTCATTGCTGAAACGTTTGCCACCAGCGCCTGCGGCTCTTGTCTGCCTTCCATCAGAAAAACAATGGAAGAATTGCGCCTCTCTCACGGAATGATCGAAGGACTCACTCATTCCAAAGGCCGATTTGATAAGGCCGGAAACTGGGTGAAAGTGAAAGGCATGTATCCCGGGCCTCTGCTTGTCTTTTTAGACGATGCTAAAAACGCGTGGATGAAACGCGAGGCTATCGATTCACAATTTTCAATTGAATTTAGCAATATAGAAGGACTGCATTTAACTGTCCGGATAAGCGAAACTGGAAAAACTCTTGAGCGCGACCGCGCAGAAAAAGTCCTGCAAGCGCTGTCTGATTATCTTAAATCAGAGACGGGCATTCTCTTTTTTCTTCATCTTGAGTTTCTTGATTCTTAAGGCTTCTTCTTTTTCACAGGCAGAACGGATTTTATCTACATTTTCAAGCTTGATAAAAACCTTTTCGATTTTCTTTTTATCTTTCATGACTTCATGAATACTCATTTCTTCTTCAAGATATTTCAGCCGCTCGTTGAAAAAATTCAGCTCGGGAATGGCCTTGGAAAGACAGTCGGCCGTCGGCATTTCGGCCTGAAGTCCGGAGACATACTGGACGAAAAGGCGGGGAACTTGTTTTTGAAACTCGTTGATATAGGCCATCTTAAAAGAACGCATGGAGGATTCAACTTCAGAAAGAGAAAGATCGTAGATATCGCTTTCTTTAAGGAGTAAAAGGCGCAAAAGTCCCACGGAAGGAGAGTGCTTCTTCGACTGACAGATTTCGTCTACAAAGTTTTTCTTTAGGGTAATATCGTTGGAACTGGCCAGTTCATTCAGGAAATCCTGATTTAAGTGGTAGAGCGCTCCCTGCGATTTTTGTTTGTGAAGCATGGTCTCTTCTTTTGCCAGGCATTGCAGGAGAAGGTTAGGAGCAGCGTATATGTCGGAGCACAAAAGAAACGTCAACATGAAAAAGACATTGCGAACAGGCAACATATCTCTAATCCTTTTTTACAATTATTCTCTCTAAGTATATAGTTCTCCTATAAAGACAGCAATATGAGAGAAGATTAAACCGGGATGTTGAATTGAAGGAAATGAGTTTTTGGGAACATTTGGAAGAACTCCGGAAAACGTTTATGCGCATCCTGATTATCCTCGGGGTGACATTTCTTTTCACAACTTACTACGTCGACGATATCACAGAATGGCTTTTGAAACCTTTGAGAGCTTCGCTTCACGATACAAAGTCCGGCGTGATCGTCTACCACAGCATTTTTGAGAAAGCCTGGGTTCAGGTCGATGTTTCGATCTGGTGGGCAGTCATGATTTCTTCGCCTCTATGGTTTTACCAGATCTGGAAATTCATCCGCCCAGGTCTTCATCCGCACGAAGTCCGCGCGGTCAAGCCGTTCATGGTCATCGGAGCTTTTTTATTCCTGGCAGGCATGGCCTTCGGTTATTACGTTGCTTTTCCTTTCGGATTTAAATTTCTTTCCATGCTCGGTGTAGGCGACGTGCAGGCCAACATCAACCTGCGCGATTATATTTCGACTTCAAGTCAGATTCTTCTTTTTCTGGGAGTCATTTTTCAATTTCCGAATGTCATGCTGATTCTTGGCTTTATGGGACTTGTAACCAAACAACTTTTGAGAAAATTCCGCCGTTACGTTTATGTGGCCCTGGCCATCGTCGCTGCGATTTTTTCTCCGCCGGATGTTATCTCCATGCTTTCAGTCTGGATTCCTCTCTGCGTACTCTATGAAATAGGCGTTCTTGCTGTTGCCTGGATCGTTCATCCGTATCTCTACCGTGTTCACATGAAAGGTGAAAAATAATGAAAACGACAAAACTTTTTTTCTCTGAGCTTGTTCTGCCATTTCTGCTGACCTGGTTTTTTGCTTCAGCGTTTGTGGATATCGTCGCCGTTCCGAGCGTCTTCAAATTTACGTCCAATCTTCAGGAGGCTGGAAGAATCGGTATGACCGTTTTCGGCCGTTTCAATAAACTGGAAGTCTTCTTTGCTTTGATGATTCTGGCGGGAGTGATCTCACATGAAAAACCTTCAAAGCTTTTTATCACAGTGGCCGTAGGTCTTTTGGGACTGGCCATTTTTTATAATGTTGTGATGACTCCGACGATTGCCGGAGCTGCAGTAAAAATGCATTCTGTTGCAGTGACAGATCCTCAGTATCAGATTTTTAGAGAAGAACATTCAAAATATCACCATATGTATCGTTATTTCGATTCAGCGAAATTTATCGTGCTTCTGATTTTTTCAGGACTCATTCTTCGCTTGAACATCAAACAAAAGAGGGCAGTATGATTTTAATTACTGGCGGCGCCGGCTTTATCGGAAGCGTTCTGGCAAAACAACTGAACGTTCTCGGGCATACTGATCTTGTCATAGTTGATAAACTCGAAGACAGCATCAAATGGAAAAATCTTCGCGGATTCAAATACTCGGATTACATTCACGCCGATGAACTTTTCAACGGTGACTACGATGATCTGATTGCTGAAACGGACCTCATTTTTCACATGGGCGCCTGTTCTTCAACGACTGAAAAGAACATGGATTTTTTAATGAAAAACAATGTGGCCTACACGCAGGCACTTTTTCGTTTTGCGGCCACAAAAAATATTCCGTTCATTTATGCCAGTTCTGCGGCCACTTACGGCAATGGCGAGCAGGGCTACAGCGACGATCACGAAACTCTCGTTGATCTCATGCCGATGAACCCATACGGCTATTCAAAACAATTAGTCGATGAATGGATTTTAAGAGAAGACAGCAAACCGGATCACTGGTTCGGTCTGAAATTTTTCAACGTCTTTGGTCCGAATGAATATCATAAAGAAGAAATGCGTTCGCTGGTTCATAAATCTTTTGAGCAAATTGAAAGCGCAGGTAAAGTTAAACTTTTCAAATCGCACCGTCCGGATTTCAAAGACGGCGAGCAGCTGCGTGACTTTATTTATGTTAAAGATGTTGTGCGCGCGATGATTGAACTCGCCGATCCTGAAAAGGCGCTTTTCTCCGGCATCTACAATCTGGGCACTGGGAAAGCGAGAAGTTTTCTCGATCTGACCAAGGCTACGTTCAAAGCAATGGGTAAAGAGCCTGTGATTGAATTTATCGATATGCCGGAATCCATCCGCTCGCAGTATCAATACTACACTCAGGCCGACACAAAAAAACTTCTGACAGCGCTTCCTGAATTCCAGTTCACGTCGCTCGAAGAAGGTGTCCGCGATTACGTACAAAATTATTTAATGAAATCAAATCCTCATTGCTAGGGAGTTTGTCATGACGTTTCAGGGCGGAGTTAAAGAAGCAGCTAAAATGCTCGCGGGCCTTTCCAAACAAGCTCGCGAAAAAGTGCTCGAACTCATTTCAAAAAAAGATCCACGCATGGCCGAAGCTCTTCATAAAAGCATGTACACTTTTGACGATCTTCAGTACCTCACGCCTGTCATGCTCATCGAACTCATGCGCGAAATAAAGACGGCCGACATGGCCCTTGGTCTTCGCATCTCAGCGCCAGCGCTCAAAGATTTTGTTTTAAAAAATACTCCGCGGGTGATGAGACAAGAGATTGAAGAAATTCTGATGGGGCCCCCGCAGCTTGCGTCTAAAGTTGAAGAAGCGCAGGAGCGGGTGATGGAAGTTGTCCGCAAGAAGATTGATAAGGGGCAGCTCATTATTAATAAAGAGTCTTCTGAGAAACTGGTTTGATGGGAGTTGTTGGCCGTTGGATGCTGGCCGTTTGATGAGTGTTGGGTGTTCAAACTTCAACCTTCAATCTTCCAACGGCCAACATCCAACAACTCACTTCAACCATCATAATCATCATTCTTTATTTAAAGTGCATTTCAATACCAACCTCTGGTGACAAATATTCTCTCCTGAGAACAAAGACCAGTGTCACTTCCCACCTCACTCCGCAAAAGTATTCGCAGAATCTTTATTAACAATAGGAAATTCCATAGGACCAGAGTATCGGACCATTTGGCACGGGTCCTGCTCTAAGAATAAGTGAGGAGAGACTGAAACTAGGATGGTTGAAGGAGCTCACTCACCATAACCAGGATGGGTATGGATCTTTGAGAACGATGGATTGTTGCTGATAAGAAGATGGCCCATTAAGGGCACAATTAAGGAGAGACCCATGAGCAAAAGGCAAACTGGAAATGGATTTTTCACACTCTCTAACAATCAACGGCCCCAGTATCGGTGGCAGCACCCACCGCTGTGTAGCCCTTAGGCCACCAGGCATAGAAAATAATCACTGTATCTAATAATTAGATACGGTATATGAAGAAAGTCTATTTAACCTTTTTATTCAATGGGCGTATTTCATTCTGAGTAACTCCGGAGACACTCAAATGAAATACGCCTTCTGCATTCTGGCCATTCTTTTTGTTCAATCATCATTTGCTGTCACAATCACATCCTTCAACGATTCACCGGCGCTTTTAAATGTTCTTGAGTTCATCAAGGATTCCGCGAGTGATCTAAAAGTTTCAAATCGTATCAGTGAAAAGAAAATGCCCATTGCCGATTCCTCTAAATGTGTGGATGTCAAAGCGGTCGTCGTTCTTAATGAAGTTGAAGTCGCGATTCAAAATGTTCTTCGCTATTATCCCGATGAGGAACTTCCTTTAGATGAAGCGTATGAAGATCTTTCGACCCTTCTGGGTGTTCATACCTTTAGAAAGTGCACCTTCTTTTACTCTAATGAGAAAATGAAAATGAAGACTGTTTACTTTGAAAACGCCTTGGATAGCGTTCATATTAAAGTGGACACAATTACACTCATCGCTCAGTAACAAAAAGACATTGCTTGTCCTTTCAGAGAGCCTAATTGGCACCTTTGCATCTAATAATTATCTAAAACCAATCTAAAAATCAGCTAAAACACCCCAAAGCATTTGGCACGACCTTTGTAATAGTCATATTCGAGAAACTTCAGGAAGAGGTTTTTTACGAAAGAGGATTTTTCGTCAAAAGAATCAAGGAATGAAAAAGTAACGTCAGCATAAGAAGGAGTATTTATGGATCGCGAACTTTTAAAGCAATTTGAAAATCTTTTCCTAGAGCTAAAAAAGCAAACTCTGAATGAGCTTAAACTGGAAGAGAAAAACATGAGCTGGGAAAAGGGAGATGAGATCGATCAAAGTTTAGAAGAGCGTGAGCGCGCTATGAACTTAAAGCTTCTTGGACGTCATTCATTCATGCTGAAAAAAATTGATGGAGCTCTTTTTAAAATTAAAAACGGAACGTTCGGCATATGTGAAGAATGTGACGGTGAAATAGAAATCAATCGCCTTCGTGCCAGACCAGTGGCCACACAATGTATTGCCTGCAAGGAAGAAGAAGAAAGAACTGAAGGCCAGGTTCTCTACGAAAAAAGATCTCACACTCACGGCGTAGGTTTGAACAATTCAAATGTCATTCCTCTACATGCAGAAAGAGACAGTAATGTCATTCAGATGAGTGCAGAAATCTTTTAGAATTAAAAATTATTCCTTCCCCCTCAAAGTGAATAAATTCAGGACCCTTACAGGGTCCTGTTTTGCTTTTCCGCAAGAAAAATGGGCAATCAGAAATTGTGATGATTTGTTCGGCTTCACTAAGTTGTCGATTTGTAAGACCCTTATTTGAACCATAGGTTCTCTCTAGTTATGTCCTATAATCGAGAGTCGAGGGGACAAAATTATGGCCGTTGTTTTCGTATTATCCAGAACAGACAAGCCTGACGAGAGACAGGAAATACCAATCAAGGACAAACTGATTGTAGGGAAGTCTGTTTATTGCGATATCAAGCTTGATGATAAACTCATCTCGAGCATTCAATGTGAAATTAAAACAACAAAGTCAGGACATGTGGTTGCTCAGAATATGGATATGAAACGCGAAGTTCTGTTGAATCAAGCACGTCTTAAAAAATCTGCCCTGAAAGTGAATGATGTTTTAAAAATTGGTCCCTTTGTTTTAACTATTGATGAAAGCAAACTCACTCCCGAAGAATTAACCAGCCTTAATACGGAATACGAAGAATTCGTCTAAAATAATATGACGTAAGTCATCTCGCATTCATCTGCCCAATCCATTATAATTTCCTTAAAGAGGAAATTATGACTGAACATTTTAAAGAACATCTGATCAATTCTGTAAAAGATAAAAGCCTGTCGATTGAATTCCTGCGAGTCTATCTGGGCGGGGCCTTGTTCATGAAAGGGATTTATTTCATCGGGCACATGACTGATATTTTCTCGATGATTTCTTATCAATTCCCGTACGTCGATTTTCTTCTGGCCCACTATGTAGTGCTTGCTCACATCGTAGGGGGGATCTGTCTTCTCTTAGGTTTATTCACAAGAATTGCGGCCGCGGCCAATATTCCGGTTTTGATTTCTGCCTTAATTTTCGTTCAGGCTAAAAATGGCGTTATGACAACTGGATCGGAAACTGAACTCGTCGTGATGGTTCTGATGCTTTTGCTCTTTTTTGTCTGGCAAGGATCAGGCTATTTCTCGGCCGACAATTATATTAAACTTGCCCATCTAAAATCCTCAGATCAAAAATAAATGATCTGAGTTATGATTTTTTAATCTTTTCTTCTTTTGACAGATTTTGCGAATCGTTTTGGGAATCAATTTCCGCAACGGATTTTTTGAATTCGTGAATTCCCTGACCTAATCCTTTTGCCAGCTCTGGTATTTTCTTTGATCCAAAGAGCAAGACGACCAAAACTAAAACAATGACCAGTTCGCCCATTCCTAATCCAAACATTTTTTTCTCCTGACTTTCGGTTTTGCTTTGCCAGTATAGGCCAGGACCCTGTTAACAAATATGACAATGATCATTTTTAAACCTGAAGTGGAACACTTTTTTTTCTCACAAAAAGAGTCACAATGCTGATTGAAAATAACTAAAAATGACGAACGTCAAATATCAAACCGGAAGTTTATGACGATGAAATTTAAAGTACTGTTGGTGTTACTGATCATCACTGCAGGAGCGGCCTTGCTTATCACTGAAGCACGCAAAGTTGGTTTTCGCGAAGGGTATGCACCTATTCAGCCAATCAAGTTCTCTCACAAAATTCACGCCGGCGACAATAAAATGCAATGTCTTTATTGTCATTTCGCCGCTGACAAAGGTCGACACGCAGGCATTCCACCAACTTCTCTCTGTATGAACTGCCACACCAAAGTTCTTCCCAATTCTCCTGAAATTGCCAAAGTCAAAGAAGCTGTTTCAAGCGCAAAAAATATTAAATGGGTTCGCGTTCATAACCTTCCTGACTTCGCTTATTTCAATCACTCTCAACACGTAAACGTTGGAAAGGTCAGCTGTCAGACTTGTCACGGACAAGTGCAGACAATGGCCGTGTTGAAGCAGGAAAAACCAATGAACATGGGATGGTGTATTCAATGTCACCGCGACAATAAACTTGCTCCGCCGGAAGATCACAAGCGTGCTGCCGGTGGAGACTGTGCCCGTTGCCACTATTAAGAAAACTTACGAGGAAAATATATGAGTGATGACTCTAGTAAAAAATCCAAAGCTGACCTTCCACCAGAAAACTACTGGCAGGATATTCATAATAAAGTTCTAGATCCGGCCATCAACAAAGATGAATTCAGTGAAGGAGAGTTCGATTCTTTCTCAGTGGTGAAAGGGCGCAGAGATTTTCTGAAAATTATGGGATTTTCGTTCACGATTCTTCCCATGGCTGCGTGTACGAAAGGACCGATCAGAAAAGCGATTCCCTACCTGGAAAAAACAGATAAAGTCATTCCCGGAGTAGCATCATGGTATGCCACTTCATTCGAAGGAGTTCCTGTTCTTCTTAAAACAAGAGAAGGAAGACCGATTAAAGTTGAAGGAAACGAGAAATCAAAATGGACACTGGGGGGAGCTTCGGTCATTAGTCAGGCAAGTATTCTTTCTTTGTATGATTCATACAGACTGAAGTCACCGACCAAAGATGCCAATCCTATTTCATGGGCCAAATGGCAGGATGAATTGCAGAAAGCTCTGGCGCATGCAAAAGATGAAAAGAAAAAAATTGTCCTGGTCACAGATGAAATCAGAAGCCCTTCTACAGCAGCTCTAATTGCTGAGTTCATTAAAGAATACGGCATCGTCGATCATATCCCTTACACAACTTCAGTCAATACGATCAACAGATCGTTCGAAGATATTGTCGATGTGGATTATGATTTCACCAAGGCCGATTACGTTCTCGGAGTCGGAGCGGATTTCTTAGGGGCGGACAGAAACAGCGTTCACCATTCAAAACAATACGCTCAACGAAAAGATGTCACCATTAAGCAAGCAGCGTTCAAGCACGTGCAGGTGGAATCGGTTCTCAGTCTGACAGGTTCAAATGCGGATGTACGTTTTCCACTTGAACCGCAGGAAATTCAAAGTCTGATGCTGGCCATTTATGGAAAAGTGACCGGAACCGGAATCAATGTGGGAATGTCTTCTCAGGTTGAAAAAATGGCCAGTAAAATGGCCGAAGAACTGCTGGCGCACAAAGGAAAAAGTTTTGTCGTCAATGGTCTACCGGATATGAACCTGCAGAAAATCGTCAACGGAATTAACCAGGCGCTCGGTGCCTTTCAATCTTGTATAACACTTTATAAAAATGATCATTTTCACTGCGGTGACGATGCAAAGTTTGAAGAGCTGATCAACTCGCTTGCGAAAAAGAAAACCAACGTCGATGTCATCCTGTTTGTCGATGTCAATCCCTTCTATAACTATTACGATCAGACAAAATTGACTGAAGCTCTGGGAAGAGTGCCGCAAAAATTTGCACTGGCCTTTTCTGAAGATGAAACAACAACTCAGTGCCAGTTTGTAGCACCTCTCAGCCACACATATGAATCCTGGAATGATACGACTCTTTCACACAATGAAATCGGTGTCACTCAACCGGTTATCGATAATCTTTACGACACCAGACAATTTCAAGATGTTCTTCTTGCCCTGTTGAAAAAACCGGATGGCCATCAGAACTATATGAAAGAAATCTGGAAGAAAAATTTCTGGAACGACAAAGGCACGCATCTGCTTTTCGATTCTTTCTGGATGCAATCTGTGCAGGATGGGGTTTTCGATTACAGCAAAGGAGTCACAGCGTACACTCCGGCCTCAGTAAACGCTAAAAGCGCCGCTGATGAATTAATCAAAGAAATCAAAACGAACCCTGAACTTTCGCTGGTACTTTATGAAAAAACAGCGATGAGAGACGGACGCTTTGCCAATAACCCTTGGTTGCAGGAACTTCCTGATCCGATTACGAAAGTAACGTGGGACAACTATGCCATGATTTCTCCTGCGCTTTCTAAAAAAATGGGAATCGCGACCGGTGAAATGATTGAGGTTGCGTCCAATGGAGTGAGCGTTGTTATTCCAGTTCTCGTCCAACCGGGACTTGCTTCAAAAACCATTGCTATCGCTCTTGGTTACGGGCGCTCGGTATGTGGCAAAGTAGGGCTTAACCTCGGACGTTACGCCTGGCCTTTCCTTCACTACAAAAACGGAGAAGTCTCAAGAGTCGTCAGCAATCCGACGATTAAAAAAACAGGCAAGACATATGACCTGGCGATGACTCAAACTCACCACTCAATTGAAGGGCGAGATCTTTACCGCGAAACAACGTTGAAAGATTTTTTGAAAAAACCTAATTCAGGAAATGAAAAGAAAAATCATCTTGTCACTATGTGGAGTGAACAGAAAAACAAAGAACATCAGTGGGCCATGGCCATTGATCTCAACAAATGTAATGGCTGTTCTGCTTGTGTTGTCAGCTGTAATGCTGAAAACAATATTCCGGTTGTCGGAAGAGAAGAAGTTCTCAATCGCCGCGAAATGCACTGGATGAGAATTGACCGCTACTACAAAGGTGATGAAGAAAACCCAAGTGTTGCTCATCAGCCAATGACTTGCCACCACTGTGAAAACGCTCCGTGCGAATCAGTTTGCCCGGTTCTGGCGACAGTTCACAGCTCAGATGGACTCAATCAACAGGTGTATAACCGTTGCGTGGGAACACGTTATTGCGCCAACAACTGTCCGTACAAAGTCCGCCGCTTCAATTGGTTTGATTATCCACACACTGATCCAAATGAGCGCATGGTCCTGAATCCGGATGTCACGGTGAGAAGCCGCGGTGTCATGGAAAAATGTTCTCTTTGTATTCAGAGAATTCAGGAAGCAAAACTGACGGCGAAAAAAGAGGGAAGAGAACTTCGCGACGGCGAAATTAAACTCGCCTGCCAGCAAAGTTGTCCTTCAGATGCCATCGTCTTCGGTGACCTCATGGATCCAAACAGCAAAATTTCAAAGATGATTAAAGATCAACGCAATTTTACTGTACTCGAAGAATTGAACGTTAAACCGAGATTGAGTTATTTAACAAAAATTAGAAATCGCGATTAGAAATTGAATTATTGAATAGGAATAAGGACACGTCTATGTCAGGTAAAGAACACACAAGCTTTTTGAGACGACCTCTGATCACCAAAGAGCGGACGTATGGGGAAATCACCAACGATGTTTTAAATTCTATTGAGGGAGGACCAACCAACACATGGTATATTCTTTTTGCCATTGCTGTCCTGACTTTGATTGTAGGTTTAGTCGTTGTCGGTTATCAGTTGAGAACGGGGATCGGCGTCTGGGGTCTTAACAAAACGATCGGCTGGAGCTGGGACATCACCAACTTCGTCTTCTGGGTCGGGATTGGTCACGCAGGAACATTTATTTCTGCTATTCTTCTTCTCTTCAGACAAAAATGGAGAACCTCAATCAACCGCGCAGCTGAAGCGATGACCCTCATTGCTGTTTGCTGTGCCGGAATTTATCCCGTCATTCACATGGGCCGCCCGTGGCTAGCTCATTGGGTGTTTCCTTACCCGAATACCCGTGCGATCTGGCTCAACTTCCGTTCTCCTTTATTGTGGGACGTATTTGCCATCAGCACGTATCTGACTGTCTCTGCTGTTTTCTGGTATATCGGACTCATTCCAGATTTTGGAACTTTAAGAGACCGTGCAGTCACCCCGCTGAGAAAAAAAATCTACGGTATGCTGAGTTTTGGTTGGGATGGTTCTCACCGTACATGGCATCGCTATGAAATTTTATGTTTGATTCTTGCAGGCCTTGCTGCTCCTCTGGTTGTGTCTGTACACACCATCGTCAGTATGGACTTCGCGACTTCTGTTATCCCGGGATGGCACACGACTATTTTCCCACCGTACTTTGTTATCGGTGCCGTGTTCTCCGGCTTTGCCATGGTTTCTTCACTTCTCATTATCACCAGAAAAGCGATGAAGTTTGAACACTTTATTACTGTCGCTCACATCGAAGCGATGTGTAAGGTTATCATTCTTACCGGAATGCTCGTCGGTTTTGCTTACGCGACTGAATTTTTCATTGCGTGGTACGGAGGAAATGAATATGAAAGATATACGTTCATCAACCGCGCGACTGGACCTTACGCTTGGGCGTACTGGACGATGGTTTCCTGTAACGTTATCTGGCCACAGCTTCTCTGGATCAAGGCGATTCGCACGAACCTCACACTCGTTTTCATCATCACGGTTATCGTAAACATCGGCATGTGGTTTGAACGTTTTGTTATTATCACAACATCTCTTCACCGCGATTTTCTTCCTTCCAGCTGGGCGATGTATTCACCAACCTGGGTTGAGATTTGCACTTTCATCGGAAGCTTTGGACTCTTCTTCACATTATTCCTTCTGTTCATCAGGTTCTTACCTGCGATCGCGGTGAGTGAAGTAAAGAGCGTTTATAAATTTGCAAGAAATAAAGACCATAACTAGAACATAACTTGGACATAACTATGGATAAAAAAGTACAAGGTGAATTTGTTATTGGAGTGTTTGACGATGAAGAGAAACTGGTCAAGGCCGGAACTCTGGTCAAACGTGACAATTTTCATATTCAGGATTTCTTCACTCCTTTTCCTGTTCACGGACTTGATGAACTTCTCGACATTAAAAGATCAAGACTTCCTTTCGTCACCTTTGTCGCGGGCGGAATGGGTTTAATTCTGGCACTGGCTTTTCAAGTCTGGACTTCTGCCGTCGACTGGCCGATTAACGTAGGGGGAAAGCCCATGCTTTCCATTCCTGCTTTTATTCCCATTACCTTTGAGTTGATGGTTCTTTGTGGGGCCCTCACAACCGTAGCGGCGTTTCTATTTCGCGCTAAACTTTTTCCAGGACAAATTCCAGTGACGATTGACCGTCGCCAGCTCGATGACCAGTTCTTGATTGTCATTCCTTCAGGCGAGAAAAATGCTGAACTGGAAAAACTTTTACGCGATAACGGTGCGGTGAAAGTTGAAAAGCAAATGGCCGGAGGACGAAATGAATAAGAATTGGCTTCTTGCTTTAAGTGCTGTCATTCTGTGCTCGTGTTCGAAAGAACAGAGAGAGCCGGGACTCGAGTATATGCCGGATATGGTTTATTCACAGGCGTACGAGGCCTATTCCGAAAGTCCTCTCACTAAAAACGGCGCCAGTATGATGATGGCCCCGAAAGATTCCGTTCCACGCGGCTATAAAGTTTTTACTTACGGTAAAACGGATGACGAAAAAGAGCGCGCAGGAAATGAAATGAAAGATCCACGGGAAGCAACTCCGGCCCGTCTGGCCCGCGGTAAATATCTTTATCAAAACATGTGCGTGCTTTGCCACGGTGATAAGGGGCAAGGGGACGGACCAGTCGCAAAGAAATATGCCGAACCACCGGCTTTCAACGGACGTGCACTCCGCAGTTATAAAGACGGACAATTCTATCATGCCCTCGTCATCGGTTACGGAGATATGCCAAGCCATGCTGCCCAGCTGGACGATAATGATCGTTGGGATCTGATTCTTTATTTGCACGAATTACAGAAAATGGAGTAACGGAATGAAAAACCTAAATGATAGTTCCTATGAAATAAATCCGACGTTAAAACAATACCTGCTGATAACTCTCGGAGTATGTGCTCTGATCACTGCCGTATCTTACTTCCATGCTCCTGTCAGGTTTTGGGTTAATATCCTGATTAATAATTTTTATTTTGTTTCGCTGGCCCTTTCGGGACTTTTCTTCCTGGCCCTGCAAAACATCACCAACTCTTCCTGGATGAGAACTTATCAGCGCATTCCTCAGGCCATGACGGCGTTTTTGCCATGGGGCCTTGGTCTTATGCTGCTGGGATTTCTGGGCCATCATACACTCTATGAATGGACTCATACCGCAGAGGTGCTGAAAGATCCGGTTTTGATCAAAAAAACGGCCTACCTGAATGTCACGTTTTTCCTTATCCGCCTTGTCGTTTATTTTGCCCTTTGGATAACAGCTTCAAGACTGATCAATGTTCTGATGAATTCCTGGCCGTCTTCACCAAAGCAACAAGAGGCACATTCAGGAAAACTCGCACGCGTTTCGGCCATTACAATGGTTGTCTTCGCGCTTTCATTTGCCTTATTCAGCTACGACTCATTGATGTCGGTTGAACCTCATTGGTTCAGTACAATTTATTCTGTGTACACATTTTCGGGTCTCTTTGTCAGTGGCATTGCCTTCATTACACTTTCTCTTCTGGTTCTTCGCCTTTTTGGCCATCTGGACGGAATTGTGACCCGCGACCATTTTCACGATCTCGGAAAATGGATGTTCGGGATGAGTACTTTCTGGGCCTATATCTGGTTTTGTCAGTATATGCTCATCTGGTACTCAAACATTCCGGAAGAAACTGAATATTATATTCTTCGCGATCACGACAACTGGACGTGGTTATTCTGGTCAAACTTCGTCATCTGCTTTGCTGTTCCGTTTTTTATTCTTTTAAAAAGAGAATCAAAAAGAAACTATATCGCTCTGGCCGGTGTTTCTATCGTTCTTCTGGTTGGGCATTGGGTTGATCTTTATACCCTGGTTGCTCCGAAAATTTACGAGCATTATAAAATTCTTGCTGTCATTGGACCTTATGAAATATTATCTGCGTTTTTATTTGCTTCCGGATATGTCTTGATCTTCTTAAAGAAACTTCAAACGAGAAAGCTTATAGTCGACTCAGATCCCTACCTGGAAGAAGGCTCACATCTTCATCAATAACTTATGAAGCCCCACTTAAGTGGGGCTTTTTTTTGGTAATAAAAGTGCGAAGAGAATCAGGAATTCAATGCCTGAAAAGATAAAAAGACTTCTTGCTGCATCACTGGAAAATCCATAAGAGTGAAGTCCTACGTTCAACAGATTGACACCAAACCAGGCCATCGCAACAACAACACTTGAAAGTCCAGTGACAAAAGCAAAGGACTTCGTTTTGAATTTTCCTGCGAGCTTGCCGTGAGTAATCCAAAGAAGCCAGAGACAGATAAGAAGCGCACCGTTTTCTTTTGGATCCCACCCCCAGAAACGTCCCCAGGATTGATCGGCCCAGATCCCGCCGAGAATTGTTCCGAGAGTGACAAAAAAGAGCGAAAATAAAATAGTTGAGTGGATATTTTTTTCCAGCGCCTTTATTGCAGAGGCTTCGCTTTTTTTGAAAATGAAGAGGTAATAGTGGGCCATCATGCTGGCAACGAGTGTACAGCCGTAGCCGATGCTGATAGTGACGACGTGAGTGGCAAGCCAGAAATTGGTATCAAGAACGGCAACCAGCATTCCCATATTGTCTCCAGTCTGTTGATAACCGATGCTTAAAAAAAGCAAAGATGATCCAAGAGTGGAGGCAATAAAAAGACCAAGAGAATTTTTCTTTTTCAATTCAAACAGCAAAGAGAAAACGACGGCCGTCAGACCGACAAATAAAATAGATTCGTACAAATTAGTCACCGGAGGCCTTGAAAGAACAAAACAGCGGGCAAGGATAAAACTCAAGTGAAAAAGACCACCGAGTGAAACGGATAAAAAGGAAAAAGTGCGGGCCAGGCTGTGCGCTTTTGTGGCCGCTTTGAGAAAATGCACAGAAAGAAAGAGAAAGCCCAGAACGTAGCAGGCGATGGACCAGGAGACCAGATCATATTTTTTTATCAGCAATTCAGCTTTGAATTTCTGGTTGAAGTCCGTTTGCTGCAGAAGAAGTGCCGTCTGAAGAAATGAATCATTTTTCGTCTGATAAGACACATAGAGCTTATGCCAGTTCTGCAGAGAAGGAAGATTTTTTCCGATCGCTGCGTCCCACGGCGAAGACCAGAGCTCGCTTGAAGGACTGGTCGGCGGGATAATCGTTAATGTTTTGAACTGAGCATCCTCTTCCAGGTATTCAGCAAGTTTTTGAGGAATAGTTTTTCCACTGGAAACCAGATCAAAGTAGGAAAGATGTTTTTCTCCCAGGTTGATTTCCGGGGAGAAAAAAGAAAATGAGCGCGAAAGGCCCAGGTAATACATGAAATGCATATACAGCTCACGGATTTGCCGGCTTGTTAAATCGAGCTCAGCTTCATTGGCAGAAAGAAGCGGATTCATCATTTCCTGATTTTTATTGAAGGCCTGGTACATCTCAAGAAAGGAAAAATACTTTCTTGACCCTGGCAAGGCGAGCGCCTGAATCACATCTGGATTCTGAATTTTAAAAATTTCTCTCGTATAGGCTTCTTTAGGGGTGAAGACCAGTTCCAGGAGCCAGTCTGTTGCACTCATTTGTCCAAATTGTTTTTTGCCGTAAAAATCATTCAATTTCAGGCGGGCAAAACTTCCCAAGGGTTTAATTCTTCCTTCGTGCATGACCGGGATAAGTTCTGCTTCTGACGTTTTGAATTGGGCAAACGTATTCAGAGAAGCCATTAAAAGCAGGACAATGAAAAAATATTTTCTCATGAGTGGGCCTTAAAGAATTTTTTTGAGTTAATAAGTAAATGAAGAAGAAGACCGATGCATATAATGATGGAAGAGATGTAGGGAAACCATTGGGCCGCATTTTTTACAACCGACAGTTCAGTAATTTCCCCCTGAGCATTTTCAGAAAAAGAAGATTGATAAAAAGTATAACCTTTATAACGAAGCGGAGAATTCATTTCAATCAGATGGCGGGTGACAAGCGGACCATCAATGACCTGCACTTCCGACTTGAAACTTTTTGAAAGCATAGTTCCCTGGTGAAATTTCTTTTCAAAGTCCAGAAGTTTTACAGAAAAGGGAAGAGGGATGCGATGATGTCTTATTTCGGCAGAGAAGCTTTTGCCTGACAATTTAATCAGCTGCGCCTCGGCACTGTCCTGGGAAATCATAAAGCGGCCCGACTCTTTATCAGACTTTATTTCCATTTCTGCACAACGGATTTTTTCGTCAGGGTTCGTTGTTTGAACACAGTTTTCAATATTTTTAAGAAATTTAATAGTGAGACCTGAAACCGGGTAGATTTGATTCAAAGCGATTTTCTCAGCAGACAATACCAGAAGATCCCGACCGTTCTGTTCATCTTTTAAAACAAAGTCCTGTGCCTTATAGTCCTGCATGTAATTGACCACTGAACCTTCTGGGATAACCACACTTCCTTCTTCTCCATAGAAACGTGTGATCATCGCTCCCGACAAAAGGAGAAGGGCCCCCATATGGGTGATGGTAATTCCCAATGTTCTTTTACTTTTATAATTTGTTCTGAAAACCAGTTGAGAAAGTAACCCTAGTGTCATGACAAGAATGACGCTGCCGCCGGATGGAAGAGGAATGCCTTTAACAAAAAAGAAGAGCGAGGTGAAGTAGGTTTTCTGCGATTCAAACAATCCGATATCTTTTTGTTCGATGNNAAACTGGAAAGAGTCCTTAATTTTTTTGTGATCCTGATCATTGTATTTCTCCAAAATCGATCTTGTCATAAAAACACTTCTGAAAACATGATTACGATCACATCTCATTAAAACATTCCCGAACTATTACCTGATAATGATTTTGGGAAGATATGATGTAGGTCATAATTACTTTTACCGAAAAATGCGACCCTGTTTGCAACCACAAATAGAGAAGCTTATGAGCTATTTTCCCGTTTCGCTAAAAATTGATGACAAAAAATTTCTGCTGATTGGAGGCGGTTCCATCGCCGCGTTCAAGCTGAATAAAATTAAACTTTTTCATCCACAATCTCTTCTTTGTATTTCACGAAAATTCAGTCCTCAATTCCTGGAGGAATGCGATGGGCAGGAAAAATTAATCACTCGAGATTTTCAAATGAGTGATCTGGACGGCGCAGATATTGTGGTCGTCGCTGTCGATGACATTGGACTGCAGGAACTTATCTACAAGGAATGCCAGCAACGAAAAATTTTATGCAATTGTGTCGATTTGATCCACTGTTGCGATTTTATTTTTCCTTCTATTTTAAAAAAAGGCGACATCACCATTGCCGTTACATCCAATGGACTGGTGCCCGGATTCAGTGCGGAATTTAAGACATTCCTGGAAAAATGTATTCCTGAAAATCTTGAAAACGGCTTTCAGTCCGCTCTCAATTTGCGTCGATCCCTCCCTCCTGGGCCGGCCCGCATGGCCGCCGTACGTGAAATGGCAAAAAAGTTTTTTAACAGTGGAGAAAAAATTGAAAAATAATCTTCTGATTCTTTGTGTGTTGATTTCAGCTTCCTGTGCAGGATTATCTCGGAAGCCTTTGCCAAAAACGTATGTGGTTCAAAGAGAACGCGAAAGTCTCTATGTCCTTGATGGAAAGGAAGAAAAACTCATCGGATCGCTGGGAAATCTCAATCACGCCACAATGAAATTTGATGGGAATTTTGGTTATGTCCTTGCCCGCGACGGATATCTTTCCAAAGTTGATACGGTCACTGATCAGCTTGTGAAAAAAGTTAAAATAGGCAAGAGTGGAATAGGCATTACCTTCATCGGTCCTTATATTTCCGTCGTCAATTATGATCCCCAGTCTGTCGTACTGCTGGATAAAGACCTGAACGTTGTCAAAACCATTGAAACCGGATCCCGCAATGTCGGAGTTAAAGTCTTTGAAAATTATCTGGTTTTCTCCTTAATGGATAAAAATCAAATATGGGTTCTGGATGCTAACAAAGATTTTGCAGTTGTTCGTCAGTTTGAAAACGTCGGGAATCTTCCTTTTGATGCTCTCATTAAGGATGACAAATACATCGTTGGTTTTTTCAATGAAGCCGCGATCGGCATTCTGAATCTTAAAGAAATGCACTATGAAAAACTGGTCTTTAAAGATTCCCATGACAAGCTGATTTATAAAGTTCCGCACTTCGGTTATTGGGGCATTATCAACAATCTTGCCATCGTTCCCCTGGTTGCAGAAAAAAAGTTGCTTGTTCTTGATTTGAACACAACTAAAGCCGTGAAGGAAATCAATCTGATCGGCGATCCTGTTTTTGCGGCCGTCTCTCCTGATAAAAAATCATTGATCGTCAATTACAGCGGTGAAAAAGAAAATTTCATTTCAGTCGTCGATCTCACTCGCTTTGAAAAAAAGCAGGATATCGATGTTGCTAAACGAGTTATGCATTTGAGATTTTCACCAGATGGAAAAAAAGCTCTGGTGACTTCTTACTTTGACAACAGTCTTAAAGTTCTGGACACAAAAAACTGGAGTGTCACTGACGTAAAGAAAGTTGCTACACCATCGGGAATTTTTATTAAGGGAATGAAGGAGTAAATATGTCACTTGGAAAAGTTTATCTTGTAGGCGCGGGCCCCGGATCTTTGGACCTTCTGACGTTAAAGGCCTTTCAACTGATTAAAGAAGCCGATGTTCTGGTTTACGACCGTTTGGTGAGTGATGAAATCATGGCGCTAGCTGGAAAAGACACTCTCTGCCATTATGTGGGAAAACAAGAGTCTGATCACACTCTACCTCAGGATGAAATCAATAAGCTGCTCGTTGAGTACGCCCGCCATTATAAAAAAGTTGTGCGCTTAAAAGGGGGAGACCCTTTTGTTTTTGGTCGCGGCGGCGAAGAAGTCACAGAACTTGTGAAGAATCATGTTCCTTTTGAAATTGTCCCTGGAATATCTTCTTCGGTTGCTTCGCTTACTTACTCCGGCATTCCGATTACTCATCGTGGAGTTTCCAATAATTTTTTCGTCATGACCGGCCATACTTGTTCGCCTCATGGACTTGAAGAAATTGATTGGTTTGCTCTCAAAAATATTGCAACGATTGTCATTCTGATGGGAATCAGAAATAGGGAATTCATTGCCAGCAATCTGGTCCTTGCTGGCAAAGACAAAAATACGCCGGTGGCCTTTATTGAAAAAGCGACGACTAAAAATCAGCGCGTCAGCATCTTTACCCTTGGGGAAGTTGCCGCAGGGAAGTCGAAAGCTCAGTCTCCGGCCGTTTTTGTTATCGGAGAAGTTGTTAAATTTCACTATGAGTGGAATTGGTTCATGAATGAAATTGAAAAGCAGGCACCGGGAGTGTCTATTGGATAAGAAACGCCTCTTTCGTGATTTACTCGACCATTTTCAAAGTGATTTTCCTATCCAAGAAAATCCTTTTGAAATCATCGGCCGTACTTTGAAGTACACAGAAACAGAAGTCCGCGAAGGATTTAAAAAGCTTCTGGACGAAGGATTTATTTCAAGAGTTGGGCCGGTCTTTGGAACTCATAAAGTAGGTTATAGTTTTCTCGCTGCTGTCAAATGCGATCCTTCACGTGTTGATGAAGTTGCAGAAATGATCAACGCTTTTGAAGAAGTTAATCATAATTACCTCCGGGAAAATGAACTCAATCTTTGGTTTGTTCTCACTGGCAAAGATGCTGAAGCGCTGGATACTGTTGTTGAAGAGATGGAGAAAAAAATAGGACTTCCGGTCTATCGCTTTCCTATGGTGAAACCTTTTAAGATCGATCTTCAGGTCAAGGGAGCTTTCAGATGATTGATGAAAAAACTCTTGTTTCACTTCTTTCTAAAGGTATTTCTCTCGATACCAATCGTCCTTTTCAGCAGCTTGCCGAGAAAATCAACTCAACGGAAGAAGAAGTCATGGAAAAAATCCGTCATCTTCTTCAACTGAAAAAAATTAAACGTTTTGGGGCAGTTGTTTTGAACCGCAGTCTTGGTCGCAATCAAAACGCTATGGTGACTTTAAAAATCAATGAAAAAGATATGACTGAGACAGGTGAGCGAATTTCTGCCTATGAATACGTGACTCTTTGTTATGAAAGAAAACCTGTTCCCGGCGTTTGGGATTTCAATCTCTATTTCATGGTCCATGGATCAGAGCGTGACGTTGTGATGGCCCAGATTGAAACCATTTTAAAAGAGCTGAAAATTGACCGCTCTCAATGTGAAATTCTTTTCAGCACAAAATGTTTTAAACAAAAAGGAGCAAGCTATTAAAACACCCGACAGGCTCCACAGTCAGATTGAATTAACTGAAACAGAAAAAAAAGTCCTTAATCTTTTGCAAAAGGATTTTGGATTTGAAGTTCGCCCTTTTGAAGGACTGGCAAAAAAGCTTGGCCTTAAGGAACCAGAGCTTCTGTCGATGATCGGTGATTTGAAAGAAAGAGGTTATATCACTCGCATTGGACCTTTTTTCAATATGGACAAGACTAGTGGACAAGTCACACTTGTGGCCATGCGAGTTCCGGAAGAGAGTTTTGAAAAAACAGCTGAAATCGTCAATTCCTATGTCGAAATCGCGCACAATTATAAACGCGATCACGAATTTAATATGTGGTTTGTTCTTGCTTGCTCGGACAAAAAAAGGGCCTCAGACATTCTTTCAGAGATCGAAAAACTTTCTGGATGTAAAACCATGAATCTTCCAAAGATCAGAGAATTCAATCTTGATCTGTATCTGGAGGCGTAGGTGAAAGATTTTGAAGTCACAGGACTGAAACTGGATGAGATGGATAAAAAAATTGTGCTTCTGCTGCAAGAGGGGATTTCGGTGACAGAGCGTCCCTATCTTGAATTGGCCAATCAGCTGGGCGTTGCTGAAGATGAAATCGTTGAGCGATTAAAAGCGATGAAGTCAGTGGGCTTCATCAGAAAAAATGCGGTCGCAACAAATCATTACAAGCTTGGCTATACCGCCAATGCCATGAGTGTGTGGGATGTAGATCCGGAAAAACTGGAACAGGCCGGACTACTTTTTAAAGAGCTGGGTTTTGTCTCTCATTGCTATGAAAGACCTAAGTTTGCACCGGAATGGGACTATAACTTGTTTGCCATGGTTCACGGCAAAAGCAAAGAAGAAGTAAACGAAAAAATTGAAACTATGAAGAAAACAATTCAAGGATTGTTTCGTAAAACTGACCTGATCTACAGTACAAAAATTTTAAAGAAAACCGGAATCAGGTTGAAGGAATAAATTATGTTCAGATTAACTCATTACCTCGAACATTTATCAAAACCAGCAGA
This sequence comes from Bacteriovoracaceae bacterium UBA6261, assembly GCA_002440825.1. Lineage (GTDB taxonomy): Bacteria > Bdellovibrionota > Bacteriovoracia > Bacteriovoracales > Bacteriovoracaceae > Bacteriovorax. The sequence goes on from DJVH01000096.1 coordinate 192,596, forward strand.
TTATTCTAAACGAAAGCCTAAAGGGCCCGTGGTCATCTGGAATTTACTGAGACGGTGCAACCTTGCCTGCAGACATTGTTATGCCAATTCCTACAATAAAGAATTTGAAGGTGAATTGAATTTGCAGTCAGCACTTGCCAATATCACCGAAATGAAAAAAGCTTCGGTTCCTGCCGTTATTCTTTCTGGAGGAGAGCCTCTTCTTCATCCTCATCTTTTTGACATTGCCGCTGAAGTGAAAAAACAGGGATTCTTTCTCGCTCTTTCCAGTAACGGTGTTCTGCTCACAGAAGAGATTGCTGAAAAGCTGAAGGCCGCGGAATTTAATTATGTGGGAATCAGTCTGGATGGCATCGGACCCGTTCACGATCATATCAGAGGAGAGCAAGGAGCTTTTGAAAAATCGCTTCAAGGTGTCCGCAATGCCGTCAAGCAGGGCCTGAAAGTCGGTCTGCGCACGACACTGACTCATACGAACTATCATCAGATTGAGGATATGCTTAATCTGTGTCTGGAAAATGGTGTTTCTAAATTTTATCTTTCGCATTTGAATTACGGAGGAAGAGGAAACAAAAGAGAAGATGCTCACTTTCAAATGACAAGAAAAGTGATGGAGCTTCTTTTTGAAAAGGCTATGGAGTACCAGCAAAAAGGAATCGATCTGGAAATCGTGACAGGAAACAACGATGCCGATGCAGGTTTGATGCTCTTATGGGCCGAAGGAAAATTTCCTTCTGAAAATATTGAACACGTTAAAGGAATGCTTGAACACTGGGGGGGCAATGCTTCCGGCATCGGCGTCGCCAATATCGATTCACAGGGAGATGTACATCCCGATTCATTCTGGCCGGGCGTAAAGCTTGGCTCTATTAAAGAAAATTCTTTTGCCGATATCTGGAGCGACAGTTCTCATCCTGTGCTGCAGGTTCTGCGCGGAGGAAGAAAATCCATTCACGGCCGTTGCCGCGAATGCCGGTTCTTTTCCATTTGCCACGGCAACACAAGAGCTCGCGCTCAACAGATGTTGAAAGATCCCTGGGCCTCTGATCCCGGATGCTATTTAACTGATGAAGAAATTAAAAAAGAAAATATCGAGTTTACTCACCATGGTTTAACTAAGGAAGCTTTTTGTTAAATCCAATTTAAGGAGGTATTATGGATCCGAGTAAAAAACCGCATCTAAGAATCGGCACAGGATTGATCTTAGGTCTGGTCATAGCAACAAATCCTGTCAGTGTTTTTGCACAGGGGAAAGGGAAAACCCATCCTGCTGAAGCAAAATACATGGGTGCACCAAGCGCAGTAAAGGTTTCGCCAAAATCTAAAAAAGAAGAAGCGAAATTTGCTCTTACTGACGAAGAAAACACACGTGCGAACAAGATCTATTTCGAAAGATGTGCCGGCTGTCACGGCGTTCTTAGAAAAGGAGCGACAGGAAAACCGTTAACGGTCGACAAAACTCGTCCGCTGGGAACGCGCTATCTTGAAAACTTCATCACTGATGGTTCAGGCGGCGGTATGCCTTCTTGGGAAAAAGAACTTTCCAAAGATGACATCAAACTTATGGCCAAGTATGTTCAAAATGATCCGATTGCTCCACCAGAGTTCGGGATGAAGGACATGAAGGACACATGGAAAGTCATGATTCCACCTGAAAAACGTCCAACGAAAAAAATGAACAACTACAATATCAAAAACTTCTTTGCAGTCACTCTTCGTGATGCTGGTGAAGTGGCGATCATTGACGGCGACACAAAAGAAATCGTCAACATCGTTAAAACGGGATATGCAGTTCACATTTCTCGTCTTTCACACTCTGGAAGATACCTCTACACAATCGGTCGCGATGCTAAAATCGATTTGATCGACTTGTGGATGGAAAAGCCAGAAATCGTAGCTGAAATTAAAATTGGTCTTGAAGCAAGATCAGTTGAAACATCTAAGTACAAAGGCTATGAAGATAAACTGGCGATCGCCGGCGCTTACTGGCCACCTCAGTACGTCATCATGGATGGAGAAACACTTGAGCCGAAAAAAATCGTTTCTACTCGTGGAAACGTTGTTGGAACTCAAGAATATCACCCAGAGCCACGTGTTGCTGCTATCGTTGCTTCACATGAGCATCCTGACTTCATCGTTAACGTAAAAGAAACTGGTAAAATCCTTCTTGTTAATTACCAGGACATCGAAAACCTGACTGTCACTGAAATTCAGGCAGCTCCGTTCCTTCACGATGGTGGATGGGATGCTTCGAAAAGATATTTCTTAACTGCTGCAAACAAATCTAACAAGATTGCTGTTGTAGACTCGAGAGAAAGAAAACTTGCGAAGCTGGTAGACGTTGGCGGCATTCCTCACCCAGGTCGCGGTGCTAACTTTACTTCAAAAGAATTTGGACCGGTTTGGGCAACTTCTCACTTAGGTGACGCTTCTATCGCTATCATCGGTACAGATCCTGATCACCACAAAGACAATGCGTGGAAACTGGTAAAAACACTGAAAGGCCAGGGCGGTGGTTCACTTTTCATCAAGACTCACCCTAAATCGAAAAATCTTTATGTAGATACTGCTCTTAACCCTGATGCGAAAATTTCTCAGTCAGTTGCAGTCTTCGATATCAACAATCTGGATGCGCCTTACAAGGTTCTTCCGATTGCTGAATGGGCAAATCTTGGCGAAGGAACTAAAAAAGTTGTTCAGCCTGAATACAATGAGAACGGCGACGAAGTCTGGTTCTCTGTATGGAATGAGCAAAAATTGCGTTCAGCTATCGTAATAGTAGACGACAAGACTTTAACTGTTAAAAAAGTTATCGACGACAAACGTATTATTACTCCGACTGGTAAATTCAACGTAAAAAACACTGTTGAAGATATTTACTAAATTATAGGGAAATGGAGAGATATGAATAAATTCTCAAAAGTATTCAGATTAATGTGTGTAGGGTTTGCTATCTCTCCATTTCTTTTACACGCGAGTGAAAATGGCAGGAAGATCTATCAAAACAGATGTGCTTCCTGTCATCATATCGAACGCATAGGTCTTTCAGCACCGCCGCTTCTTCCTGAAACACTTGATAAACTCACTGATGAAAAAATTGCCAAGGCCATTTCCAAAGGCCTGCCCAATACGCTGATGCCGGCCCATGCGGACTTGAGCCCTCAGGACATTGCTGATGTGACTGCTTATCTCCGCATCCCGAAGAAAATGCCTTGGGGGAAAAAGGAAATAGCACAAACTCTTGTAAAAGTTCCAGCTCCTGTCGTGGCGCCTGCACCTTTTAAAGACGTCCTCAATTTGACTGCAGTTGTTGAAAGAGGTGTTTCAAAAATCTGGCTGATGGAAAATGAGCGCATCCTGGACAAGTTTGATTTTTCCGATGTTCACGGAGGAATCAAGTACTCAAGAAATTACCAGCGATTTTTTGTTCCTGCACGCAACGGCATGATTGGAAAATATAATGTCGGAAAAGGCTTTGACGGTAAAATCCGTGCCTGCATTTCTTTACGAAACATCACTGTTTCCAATGACGACAAATATCTCGTCGTCTCCTGTTTGTACCCGCAACAGATGGTCGTTCTGAATCAGGAAGACTTGTCTGTGAAAAAAATCCTGCCTCTGGACGGAAAAGTCAGCGGCATTTATACACTCAATAATGAAAATACCGGACTTTTTACTTTCAGGGATTCACCACGAATGGGGAAATTTGATTTTAAAAGTCTGACTATCAAATATTTTAAACTGAACGAGCCTGTTGAAGATTTTTTTATTGATCCACTTGATAAGTTTTTAATCTCTTCATCCAGAAATGGTGAATATATTTCAGTGATTGATATCGCCAATCAAAAAACTGTTTTCGAGCAGGCGAGCAGCGGTATGCCTCACTTGTCATCGGCTTCCTATTGGTATGATAAAGGAAATTTCTATTTTGCGACTTTTCATATCAAGTCCAATTTCATCTCTGTGTGGAAAATGTACGACTGGCAATTCATGAAAAAAATTGAAGTTGGCGGCAATGGATTCTTTGTCCGCTCACATACAAAGGCGCCTCAATTGTGGATTGATAACGGAAGTGATGAAGTTGTCCTGGTGGATAAAAAATCACTTGAAGTGACAAAGTTTAAACCGTTGCCTGGAAAGAAATTTACTCATACAGAGTTTTCCAAAGATGGAAGTATTGCTTACCTGAGCCTTTTTGACAAAGAGGGAAGTTTGATGCTTTTTGATACGGCCACGCTGAAAGAAATAAAAAGATTTGATATCAGTTTTCCCGTAGGGAAATACAATGTCGTCAACAAAGAAAGAGAATTTCTTCCCGTCAATCTGGGCGAATCCGTTTTTATGGGCAAATGCTGGGGATGTCACCATCCTGATGAAACGGCCTTCGGACCTTCCTTTAAAAAAATCGCCAGTATCCGTAGTAAAGACATGATTCGGACTCATCTCGATGGTCCAAGAATCAATGCCATTAATCTCGGCTATAAAAATCCGACCATGCCCGATATTCCTTNNGAGTATGCTGGTTTCTTACATCTCAACTCTGAAAATAAAACTTGTTCCTCTCACTCTTTACAATATGGCCGAACATTCTCTTCAGCATCCGGAGAGAGTTGTCAAAGACTGCGCAGGCTATCTGGAGTGGAAGAAGCTGGGGTTTACGCCTTTTAAAGATGAAGATAAAGAAAATGAAAAAAATTATATTGAACTGTGCAACCAATAACATAGGAGGGAAATCATGAAAGGAACGTTATTGTTTTTTGGATTGTCATTAGTGCTAGCAACAGGTGCCATGGCGGCCGACGCCAAGAAAGTGGCGAATGGTAAATTCTTGTTCGAAGACTGGGGATGTAAAGCATGCCACTCAATTGGCACTCAATACAACCAGGATCCGACAAAGGGACCAGACTTGAAAGGTGTTTTCGGAAGAGAATCAGCTGACTGGATTAAGAAATTCACAAAAGATCCACAAGCGATGATTGATTCTGGAGATAAGCGTGCCAATGAATTGTACAAAAAGTACGGCACTGTCATGAAAAAACTAAAAGTGTCTGATGCCGAATGGAACGACATTTTTGAATTCTTGAAAACTCAGAAGTAAGTCCAGCAGTTCCGGTCGCTGTCACAAGAGAGTGACCGGAATTTGTTTAATTAAGGACGTGAACTAATTTTTAATAATATGACAGATGTCATATTTCATCTCTTGCCAAAGGAGCATAATCGAGACAACTAGAAACTTTGCATGGAAATTAATATGAAAGAAGAAGCTCGTACAATCACCGATCCTCCTGGGGGAGTGCTCGTCTGGTTTGTTATTTTTATGGAACTCGTAACCTTTATTGCGGGAATTTATTTTTACTTCAGTTATCGCGCAGACAATCGCGCTCTCTTTGCAGAAATGCAGCAGAAACTCAATCTCACTTTTGGTATTCTCAACACTATTTTCCTTGTGAGCAGCGGGTACTTCGTCGCCATAGCGCTTGAAAAATTAAAGCACCTCCAGCGAGAAGAAAGCAGACGTTTTTTAGTGGCCGGAATTTTACTTGGCTGCTGCTTTATTGGTCTCAAAACATTTGAGTATCATGAAAAAATCGTTGAAGGCTTAACCACTCATTTGAATTTGTTTTTCAATTTTTACTGGTTCCTGACATTTTTCCATTACATGCATGTGATTTTTGCAACCATTATTCTTCTGGTCCTTTATTTTAAAATTAAAGAACCAAAAGAAGGGGAAGTGGCTTCACTTGAAGTGGGAGCGTCGCTCTGGCACATGTGTGATTTGATCTGGATCCTTTTATTTCCAACACTCTTTTTTATAAGGTAGATAATCATGACTATACCTCTGAAGTTAACCGTGGCCTGGGGGCTTTTGCTCGCCTCAACTATATTGAGTTATTTTGTCTCAAGCATTGATCACAATGGAATTTTTGTCAGTATTCTGGCACTGAAAAAGTTTTTTCTCGTGGGATTCATTTACCTGGAAGGGATTAGATCACACTGGTTTTATAAATTTATTCTGATTTTTGCGGGATCGAGTTTGATTTTAGCGAATTTAATCTGGAATATGCCAGGGCATTAAGCCTCAAAAAAAAAAGGCCCGACCGATTGGCCGGGCCGTTTATTTCTCTGACTATTTTAAAGATAAAATGTAAGTGATGAGGTCTTTAAGATCTGCATCTGAAATTCTTGAAACCGGATTTGGAGTCATCAAACCGTAAGTTTTGCCTTCTTTTGATTTAATCCAATTTTTATTCACACCTGGTTTAGACCCTGCACGAACTTTCTTCATAAGATAATCGAGAGGCTTTTCACCTTTGAGGTAGGCAAGAGTTGCCGCGTCCGGAGCTGCATAACGAGCACCGACGTCTTTGTAGGCCGGGCCGATTTTAGTAGTGTCGATTGAGTGACAAGTCATACAGCCTGACTTCATCATCAGCTTGTTGGCCGAGTCGTGGTTCAGGGCCGCTGCATTTGCCTGAAAAGAGAAAATAGAAAGGGTTGCTAATAAACAAATTGTACGCATGAATCCTCCAGAGTCCTAATTTTTTGTAACAGTGACGTACGACATAGCAGAATCATACACTCGCTTTACAGGCCTTGAAAGAGTGATTTTGCAAATATGATTAAAGTCATAAAACAACAAAAGATGAAGCAGGTATTTTTTTACTGAAGTGACTTAACTTATTTTTGTTATCAACACTTTCAAAATGGAGAAGATTCAATGCTTTCAAAAAATGGTGCAAAGTATTTCTTCCTGATTGGAACCGGGTTTTTCTTTGCGATATTCTTAGGTCTTACTTACGATTCGCTGAAACAGGTTCCTAAGCAGACACACGAAGAAAACCTTACCCCCCAAGTAGTCCGCGGTAAAAACTTGTTCGACAAGAGCAACTGTATGGGCTGTCACACGATTCTTGGCGAAGGTGCCTATTATGCGCCTGAACTGACAAAGGTGTACGAGACCAAAGGTGCTGACTGGATTAAGAACATGCTGACAGATCCTGAAGCGGTTTATCCAGGGGCGCGCAAGATGAGAAAATACAAATTCACTGAAGGCGAAAAAGACGATCTTGTCGCATTCCTGAAGTGGATCAGTGAAATCGAAACTAACGGTTATCCTGCAAAGCCAGTTAATCAATAAGAGGATAAAAAGATGAAATATAAATCACAGAAAATAGCGTACTACTTTTTTGCTTTTTCAATGCTGCTTCTGTTTTTGCAAATCTGCTATGGCTTTGTCATGGGCTTTGCAAGAATCGGGTATGACGTTCTTCATGAATGGATTCCTTTCAACGAAGCAAGAACAACTCACACGAACCTTCTGGTTGTGTGGCTTCTTTCAGGCTTCATGGGAGCTGCTTACTACATCATCCCTGAAGAAGGGGACAGAGAACTTGAATGGCCTTGGCTGGGAATGGTCCAGTTCTGGTCACTTGCTGTCGTTGCCGTAACTGCAGTTATCGGTTTCCACTTCTCATGGTGGGAAGGAAGAAAATTCCTCGAAATCCCTCGCGAGCTTGACTACCTTGTCGTTGTCAACGTTCTGGCCTTCATCGCGAACATCGGGATGACTCTCTACAAATCAAAAAGAAAAACAACAACAGCTGGAATTATCTTTTTTGGTTTGTTCGCCGCTGCTCTTTTCTACCTTCCAGGGATGATTGACAGTGACAACCAGACAATCGATTCATTCTTCAGATGGTGGGTAGTTCACCTTTGGGTTGAAGGTGTCTGGGAACTTATCATGGGTGGTATCCTTTCATTCCTACTTATCAAACTTACTGGTATCGACCGCGAAGTTATTGAGAAATGGCTTTACGTTATCGTTGGTCTAACTTTCCTTTCTGGTATTCTGGGTATTGGTCACCATTACTACTTCATCGGAACTCCAAACTACTGGTTGTGGATCGGTGGATTCTTTTCAGCTCTTGAACCTCTTGCGTTCCTTGGTATGGCGATCTTCGCGATCACTATGTCGAAAAAAGGCGGTAGAAATCACCCGAACATGCTGGCGCTTAAATGGTCTCTTGCTTGTTCAATCCTGAGCTTCGTCGGTGCTGGATTCCTTGGATTTGCTCACACACTTCCAAACATCAACGTCTGGACACACGGTACTCTTGTTACTGGTATGCACGGTCACCTTGCATTCTGGGGAGCTTATGCTTCTCTTGTTCTTGCCATCATCACTTATGCTCTTCCACAAATCACAGGAAGAAAGTTGTTTGATACAGGGATTGCGGAATACGCTTTCTGGGCTTCAAACATCGGTATGGTTGCAATGACAACTGCTTTTGGTGTTGCTGGTGTAGCTCAAGTTGTTCTCGAAAGAAGAATGGGAATGGATTTCCTCGCAGTACAAACTGAAATCCAACCACACTTTATCGGGCTTCTTCTTGCAGCGACATTGTTTACGTCAGGAATTCTTGCGTACATTTATGTCTTCGTTAAGTCTGGTCTGCCAAGACAAGACCTGGGCGAAATTTACGATAAATAGTAAGAAACTTTTTTAAAATTTGGGTAAGCGGTTATGAAAAACAACGAAAGTAAAAAACCTTTTTATAAAGCGATTGATAATGAGATTGAAATTTTCAAGAATTGTCATCAGACCCGCTTACCCTTATTGCTCAAGGGCCCTACAGGATGCGGTAAATCGCGTTTTGTCGATGCCATGGCCTTTGAGCTCGATCTTCCTCTCATCACAGTTGCCTGCAACGAAGATACTTCTGCCACTGATCTGGTTGGAAGATTTTTAATCAAAGGTAATGAAACTGTCTGGCAGGATGGTCCTTTGACCAGGGCCGTTCGTTCCGGCGGCATCCTTTATCTCGATGAAGTCATCGAAGCGAGAGAGGATGTTATCGTTCTTATTCACTCGCTTTCTGATTACCGTCGACTTCTTTACATCGACGCCCTGGCCGAAACAGTCTCTGCTCCGGCAAGCTTTCAACTCGTTCTCTCTTACAATCCAGGATATCAAAAATCGTTCAAGGAACTAAAAGCTTCAACGAGACAGCGTTTTGTCGCTCTGAATTTCAATTACCCGAAGCCAGAGACGGAAGCGCACATTATCCAGAATGAAACGGGAGTCGATGAAAAACACGCCAAGGCACTCGTTGGACTTGCCAATAAAATCCGTTCTCTCAGCGAACTAGGCCTTGCTGAAAGCGCCAGCACACGTCTATTGGTCAATGCTGCTCACCTGATCCGAACAGGAGTCAATCCACGTCTGGCAGGGGAAGTTGCAGTGGCCAATGCTTTAACAGATGATGCCGATGCAACAAGGGCACTAAAAGATCTTGTCGCGCTTTATTTTTAATTATGGAATTTGATCAAAACTTATTTCTCTATTTTTACAATTTTAACAAGAGACGCAAAGATGCTCAGCTCTTGAAAATAAAAAACGAGAAAGAAGCCGTTGATCTCTCAAGCGTTCTGGATTCTCTCTGCGTTTTTTCCTCTGCGGTTTTTAAGCAGGTGATGGAAATTAGACCATCGGACGATTATCCCTATTTAAGCGGACGCAAATTATTTCTTCCAAAATACATTTCAACAGAACAGGGTAGTGATCTCAATTACCTGTTCTATAAAATACTTATTCTTCACATTTATGCCATCAGGCAAAATCTCGATGAAGCTATTTACAGCAAAGATATTGAAGCTGATCAGTTGATCATCGATGAACTCAAACCGGCCAGTATCAAATTCCTGCGGGAGCAGTTTCCTTCATATGACGATATGATGAGAGCCTTGACTGAGTCCTGGACCGAAGAAGATTTTCAAAAAAAGACAGAGCAGGAAAAAAAGACCAAGATTCCTACAGGACTCGACAGAAAAATTCTCTGGGGACGACTTCCTCAAAAAACATCTATTATCGCTGCGGACGACACAACTCCAGTCATGCGTGAAGCCCTACCTGATGGCGGCACAGAAAAAGAGAATAAAAATAGCAAACGAATTAATAAAATAAATTTCGAAGAGGATAAGGAAAACATCGGACAGGATGTTTTTCACCATTTTGAAAAAGTTGAAACGCTCGAAGAGTATAAAGGGATTCAGCGAGATGCTGACGGTGCGGATGAACTCAATTCTCACGCCTCGGCGCTGGATGAACTGAACCTTGAAGAAGTCACCAGAAGCTCCAAAGGAACCCAATCTATTTATAAAACAGACCTCGATATGGGGTTTGAAGTAAGCGATCTGGCACCAGGCGCGCCTGTTGAGATCGTTTCTGTTTATAGGTATGACGAGTGGGATGAGAAAAAGCATCAATACAAAAAAGACTGGTGCCAGGTCATGCACGAGATGACTGAAATTCTTCCCAAGAAAGAATCACGAAACAAATCTCATCTCGACTGTCTGAAAGAACGGCATTATGAAATCGAGCGCATAAAAAAGAAACTGGTTCAGCTTTCTTCAGAAGTTTATATCAAAAAGAAATTATACACCGGACGGCAAATCGACATTGATCACTATATCCGCAATCAATCCCTGATCAGAGCGAAGATCAGTGGAGACGGTCGCTATTACCAGGAAGTCGAGAAAAAGCATCGTGACATGTGCGTTCTTCTTTTGGTGGACAGTAGTCTTTCATCAGATTCATGGGTTCAGAACAAGCGTATTTTAGATATCAGCCTTGAAGCCTTGCTCGTGTTCGGAGAGGCCGCCGGAATGCTGGGCGATCCGGTTATGGTTGCAGGCTTTAATTCCAATACCAGAAACGCGTGCCGCTTTCTTGAGTGGAAAACCTTTGAGCAGGATTGGAGTGTATTTAAACGTAAGGTCGACGATATTGTCCCGGAAGGGTATACGCGCATAGGACCGGCGATCAGGCATGCGACGCATCTGCTCGAGCAAAGAAAAGAAAAGCACAAAGTCCTGCTGATTTTTACTGACGGCAGACCCACAGATTATGACCGATATGAGGGGTCCTACGGCCTTTCTGACGTTCGCAAGGCCATCCATGAGAGTGAACTAGCCGGCGTAACAACATTTGCTTTGGCGGTCGATCCAACGGCCAAACAGTTCCTTCCAAAGTTGTTTGGTCATGGAAATTTCCAGATTCTGATGAATATTCAAAAGCTCCCTGAAATACTCTCACAATTGTACGTAAAGCTTGCAAAAGGAAAATAAAATTTAAGTAAGAATAAAGTAACGAAAAAACTGTATTTATAAAAAGTGAAGCTGGGTATAAGATTATGGTAGATTTTATCAGAGGATTTCCTATGCCAGCTAAACGAGAATCTTTATCACTTGAAAAAGTTTTAGAAAATAAAATATCCGACGAATGGTTCATCATTCTTAAAAATTTCATCACAGTTAATAAATACAAAAAAGGCGAAGTCATCATCACGCAGGGAGAACCCGTCAAAGGATTTTTCTTCATCAATTATGGAAAAGTCAAAGTGGTTTCCAGTATTGATGATGGAAAAGACCGCATTTTAAGACTGTCCGCCTCAGGAGATCTGGTGGGCCACAGGGCCATTCATGCGGAAACTTTTCCCATATCCGCTATTGCTCTTACGGATGCGGAGCTGACTTTTATTCCCGTGGAAATTTTTGTCAAGATGATCAGAAACAACCCGGATTTTGCTCTTTTTCTGATTGATTTTATTGCAACCGAACTTCGTGTGTCTGAATACCTGATGAAGAATATGATTCACCAGGAAATCATCAATCGTATTGCCATTATCATTTGTTTTCTTATTGATTCTTTCGGATACGATCTAAACAATAAAGGACAGCTTAACTTTACTTTACCTCGTTCAGATATCGCCAATATGGCCGGCACCACATATGAAAGTGTTATTCGCAGTCTGGCTAAACTAGAAGAGATGAAACTCATCAAACTTGAGCGAAAAAATATCGTGATTCTCAAAGAATCCGCTCTAAGAAACTTAACAGGCAGAATTTAAGTCTTTTTAAAATATGACGTATGTCATATTTGAATTTTGCTTTCAGTTGTAAGTTGATCTTATGACTGCAAAAACGATAGACCGGCCATATTCAGTTTTATTTCTTTTTGGGATTTTATCTTCACTTCTCGGAGTCTCGATCTGGGTATTGAATTTTGCCGGAGTTCAATATTGGGAAGATCCACTCAGCATTCATAAAATCACTATGTTTGGCATGTTTATGTTTTCCTTCGTAGAAGGCTTCATTCTGACAGCGTTGCCGAATTTCACTGGCAGCAGGAAGTTAAATCAAATCCATTATAGAATACTTCTGACTTTGAAGGCCATGCAGTTGAGTGCCTTTATCATGGACAATTATAAACTGATGCTCGTTTTCCTGATTCTGGATTTTGCAGGTCTTTTAAGTTTTCTTTTCCTCCAATTCAAGCAAAAAAAATCAAATCCACCTCCCAGCTTTATTTTTATCCCAATTGGAATTTTATATGGATTTTCTTATCTGCTTTTAGAATTATTTTTCGGTAACACATTTTCATTCAACTCTGCTTTGTTGCTGGAGTTTGGATTTATTTTAAATGTCGTTCTGGGAGTGGGAGCAAAAATACTTCCTGTGATTTTAGGAAGACTTCCACCTGTGGAAAAAGGATTCCGCATCGAAAAGAAAAAAAGCGGATTGAGTGATCATCTGAAAAAACATGCGCATTATTATTTTATGGGTCTATTGAATCTTTCACTCATTATTCAGGTCTTTGGCCATTATTTGATTGGAAGCCTTGCGGTTTCAATTCTGCTGTTCATAAGTTTTCACAGTAAATTGAAAATTTTTGAGCGCCCAAAAAACAGAACGCTGCTGACTTTAGGAATCTGGATTTCTCTTTGGTCCATTTTTTTAGGAACGTTTCTGTCGAGCTTTGAAATGTTCTTAGTCTTCGGCAGACACATTTATTTTATCTCGGGAATTGCATTGCTCACAGTGATGATCGCTTCACGCGTTTCGCTTTCACATGGAGGCTATAGCCTTCATTTTGAGTCCACATCCAAGGGCCTTATCTTCGTCATAATCCTTGGGGTTGCGAGCGCTTCTTTGCGGTTTATTCCCTCGATACAATCGTTTATCAGTTATGAGCATGCACTACTTTGTGCTGGTCTCTTGTGGATGAGCTCAAATTTTTTGTGGCTCTTTATGTTTGGAAAAAAAATATATCAACCTGGCTAAGGAGGAATTATGCAGGAAAGCTGTTGTGGTTTAGACAACGTTATTTGTCTTTCAAAAGACACTATGAAAAATTCAATTGAAGAAAAAATTAAATCTTTGGGCGAAGGTGAAGAAGTTCATTTCAAAGGTGATTATGATTTTTCTAAAACATTGATTGAAGTATTAAATGAACATTTTAGTGATATGCCACTAAAGGCGCGCTTCATGGAAGAAGGACCATCTAACTGGATTATTAAAGTAAAATACCCGAAGGAAGGAGAAGGTTGTTGCGGCAGTTGCGGTTAGGTTTTGAAATGACTTACGTCATTTTATCAAAAAGAGAACACTGCTAAGATTTTTTAAAGACAGGCGGGAAAAAGGATTTCTATGAAAGAATATATAAGCAAAAGAAAAGTAGCGATGTCATTAATAGAAGCGTGTGACAACTCTTTAAAGAAAACATTTTTTAAAGAGCCCACGACGTTGATTTATTATGGGCACAGGCCTTTGTCTGCTATTTTTATTCATTCTGGCGAAGTTAGAGTGATGAAGAAAAGAAAAATTCTGGAACGAATCGGCGCCGGTAATTTAATTATGCAAGATGAATTTATCGAGAAGAAAATGCTGAGAGTTGAGCTCGTTGTTGCGGCCTCAACTCTCATTTCATGGGTAGGCCCTGAAACCATTCCACAATTAGTGTAACCTTATTTCGAATGGGGTCTTAATACCAGGACGTCACAAGGCGAGTACTTGCAGAGATAGTCTGCAAGAGAGCTTGCAAAAAATCCTTCCAGTCCGTGCTTGCCTCTCGTCGCCAAAACAACAAGATCAGCTTTCTTAGAGTCGAGATAATCTTTGACGGCAACTTCTTTTGAGTGAGCGAAGTAGCAGTGCTTTTCCACTCTGTCATCGGAAAGTCCCAAATCTTTTTGAAGGGTGCCCAAAAGTTCCATCACACTTTTTTCGATTTCAGGATATTGCTCTTCAGTTGGATAAACGAATGTTGCAAATTCCATCACACCTGCCTGGATTTCAAAAGCGTGGACAAGGTGAATTTTAGCGCCGGTCATGTCGATTTTTTTCGACACAGTTTTTAGAGTGTTTAAACTCTCTTCTCTTAAATCTACACACAAAACAATATTTTTCATTTTCGTCCTCCATTAGACACGAATACAAACGGGATATATCTGTAGGCCCATATAAGTACGGCCAGAGCAAGTACAATGGAACTGTAACCGAGATGTCTCATATAATGTGTTGGCATCAGGAATGCCGAAATTCGCGTTGCAGCTGCAAAGAGAATTAAAAAAGTGACGACATAAAGTCGTTTGAGATTTTCCAGATTTTTATCTTTCGGTCCGTGTGACTGAAGTACACGAGTGGCAATTAACAATGTAAGTAAAACAATGCCGCTGAAAAAGAAAGCGTGGCTCGCGTGAATAAAACCACGGCTCCAGAAGGCCTTCAGAAAAAAGCTCAGGACGATGAACCAGCAAGCCGTCCAGATGCAGTAAGTGAGAGCAGTGCGGTCTTTAGGACGCAAAAAAAGTTTCCAGTAGAAGAGAGCGATCCCGGCCACGATGAAAGATCTTACAAAAATACCAGCTGGTTCTTTGAAAAAATAACTCCCCACAAATAAACCGATCAAGGCATAAAAATGCAAAGGAACCGTGAGAAGAAAAGGTTTTTCATTTTCATAATGGCTTCGCTGAGTTTGTACAACTTCTACGTGACCCAGAATTCCCGGAATGAGCCTGCTGCCTACGCCAAGAATAATGGCCGCGATTGAACCTTCGTAGTGGAGTGCTTTAAAGGCAGGTTCGGGATGAATGGAGCATACGATGGCGGAAATAATCCAGAGGATGAATCCGGCAAAAATAAAAAGAAAAGAATAAGGCGGATTTTCTTTTCGTTTTAAAATGCGCATGAATAAAAAGCTGACTAGAATAAACGCCTGGAGCGCAGAAAAGACAAAGGCCAATCTTTCAATATTGAGGTATGCTGATAGTAAACCTAAAACGGTCGCGAGAAAAAAGAACAGTATTTCATAAGATCGCGCCGTAAATGTTTTTGAAAATTTTGGAACGGCAGTCATGAGAAAGCCTGCAATGAAACTGGCACTGAATCCATTGAGCATAAGATAGCGATGGACTTCTACAGGATACTGAGCAGGATTCCAGAGCATGGGCAGCCATAAAAGTGTTCCCCAAAGCAGATAAAAGATACCTAGGGGAAAAAATAATCGGTAGGGTTCTTGGGAAGCGTTTGCAAAATAGTCCTTCATACTTTTTTGATCCTAATGTGAAAAAGTCAATTAAAGTATGACTCAAATCATTAGTAAGTAAATAGCCACAGGAGAAGTTAGTCATGATAAATCAAACGGAAAACCAATCGTCAAAATCCTCTGCGGTACGAAAGATCCATTTCTGTTATGGCCATAGAGTCATGGGTCATGAAAATAAATGTGGAACCTTACACGGTCATAACGGAATCCTATGGATTCATGCCAGACCTTTTCATGATCTTGATGCGATCGGGAGAGTTGTGGATTTTTCGGTCCTAAAAGAGGTTATAGGGGGCTGGGTTGATGAGCATTGGGATCACACGATGATTATCTTCAATGAAGACAAAAATGTGATAGATGTCCTAAAACAGGCTCCAGGCTTTAAATCCATCTTTATCCTTGACCGCAATCCTACGGCAGAGAACATGGCCGCCTATTTGCTTGATGAAATCTGTCCCGTTCTCTTAAAAGGCAAGGGAATTTACGTAGATAAGATCGTTTTTTACGAAACAGAGAACTGCTTTGTAGAGCAAACAACATCGCTAAGTTACGAGATGATTAGGCAGAAGTATAATTAAAATTCTTTCAGTTTATGATAGATATCATATTTTAAAAGGTGTTCCAGACCGATACTGCTCTTAGGTTAAACAACGTCAGATACGACGAAGTTAAATCGAATAGTATTCTCTTAACAATCGGAATGGAATTATGAAAACAACTAAACTTCTCAAATCTGCACTCCTTGGATCCTCACTCATGATGTCCGCTGCTTTTCCTTTGTATGCGGCAGATCTACCAGTTGAAAATGCCATTTTAACCGATGCTCCGAATGTTCCTCCTGTGATTGAGCGTTCATCTGCTGCCCTTGTAAAAGTTGAACTGGAAGTTATTGAAAAAGTCGGCAAGCTTGCTGACGGAGTGGATTACACATTCTGGACTTTTGGAGGGAGCGTTCCCGGTAAATTTATTCGTATCAGACAAGGTGATACTGTTGAGTTCACTTTGAAAAACAACGGCAAAAGTAAACTTCCTCACAACATCGATCTTCACGCTGTGACTGGTCCGGGTGGTGGGGCCGCTGTGACTGCAACTGCTCCTGGCAAGTCGAGCAGATTTTCTTTTAAAGCGTTAAACCCAGGTCTTTATGTCTATCACTGTGCGACTGCACCGGTTGGTATGCACATCGCAAACGGGATGTATGGTTTGATTTACGTTCAACCTGAAAAAGCATTACCGAAAGTAGACCATGAATTTTATGTGTTCCAGTCTGATTTTTATACAAAAGGAAAAAATGGAGAAAAAGGTCTTCAACAATTTTCTCAGGAAAAGGCCGTTGATGAACATCCAACATATGTCCTCTTTAACGGTTCGCAAGGTGCTTTGACTGGCGACAATGCTCTAAAAGCAAAAGTCGGAGAGTCTGTTCGTCTTTTTATCGGTAACGGCGGACCTAACATGATTTCTTCTTTCCACGTGATTGGAGAAATTTTTGATAAGGTGTACATGGAAGGTGGAAAAAACTATCAGGAAAATGTTCAGACTACTTTGATTCCTTCCGGTGGGGCAACTATTATTGAATTCGGTCTGGATGTTCCAGGTACTTTCCTTCTGGTCGACCACAGTATCTTCAGAACTTTCCACAAAGGAACTGTCGGTATGCTTAAAGTTGAAGGTGAAGCCCAGCCGATGATCTTCAAGTCTGATGCAAAACCAGTTGAAGAAGGCGCTGAAGCTCCTAAGAAAGAGGAAGTAAAGAAAGAAGAATCAAAAAAAGCTGAAGTTGCTCCCGTCTCTGAACAAAAAGCGGAAGTCGTAAAAGTGAACGCTCCCGCAGTTAAAATCTCCGGTAAAGAAGTATTTTTAGCGAACTGTTCAGCTTGTCATGGTGAAGAAGGTCTTGGAGTAGAAGGCTCTATTCCTCCTCTGGCGAAATCTGATTTCTTGAAAAAATTATCTTCTCAAAAAGACCGCACTGAATTGATCCAGATTCCTCTCCATGGAAGAAGCGGAAAAATTACTGTCAACGGCAAAGTCTATGAAGGAGAAATGCCTCCGTTTGCTGAAGTGATCTCTGATAAAGAACTAGCTGAAGTGCTGAGCTATGTGAGCAACAGCTGGGGCAACAAAGCTAAAAAATTTACTGAAGCTGAAGTTAAAAAAGCTCGAGATGTAAAAGTTTCGAACAATAATAAAAAATAAAAATGAAAACAATTCTGGTTCCCATTCTTTTCCTTCTTTCACACGCTGCACTTTCCTCAGTGGTGAAAATTCCTGAAGGCAGATTTGCTCCGCTTTACGGAATTGAAAAAGATCAGAAGGATTTCCTTGTTAAAAGTTTCTTGATGGACTCTACACCCGTAACAGTAGGGGACTTCAAGAAATTTTTAGGGACACATCCGGAATGGAAAAAAGAAAACGTCTCTGCACTCTATGCAGATCAGCGCTACCTTGCAGATTTATCAAAATCGGATCGTTCTCCTGTCATTAATGTTTCCTGGTTTGCTGCCAGTGCGTTTTGTGAATCGAAGAAAGGACGCCTTCCTTCGACTCTCGAATGGGAATATGTTGCGGCCGCCAGTGAAACAAAAGCAGATGCAAGCCGAGATGAAGCTTTCGTAGCAAAAATTCTGGAATGGTATTCTCAACCGGAAAGCAGCTCTCAAAATAAAATCGTCGGCCGCGATAAGGCCAATCTCTATGGTCTTCACAATCTTCACGGAATGAACTGGGAATGGACGAATGACTTCAACAGCGTCATCATGACCAGCGATAACCGCGAAGACGGAAGTAAATTGAATGGATCATTCTGCGGGGCCGGATCCATTGGTTCAAAAACGAAAGAAGATTACGCAGCGTTTGTGCGCTATTCTTTACGCAGTTCTCTTCAGGCACCGTATACATTAATCAATTTAGGGTTTAGGTGTGTTTATGATCGCTAAAAATTTTTTAAAACTACTTTTACTTTCGCTGTTTCTCTTTCAAGTAAGTGCTGAATCTTGTGAACTCTCTCTCTATCATTCAACACATTCTTGGAAAGATGAATCCAATCATGAATTTTCCTTAGGTCAGTTAAAAGGAAAAAAGGTCATCATGGCCATGGCGTATACCAGCTGTCAGGGAACTTGCCCGATGATCGTCAGCAAACTAAAAAAGGCCGAAGCCGTTTTTAAAGAAAAAAATATTCCTGTGGAAGTGGCCATCATCACTTTTGATCCGGGGTTTGATACACCTGAACGCCATCAGGCCTATTACCGTGAGAAAATGGGAATTAAAAACAGCAACTGGCATTTTCTCAATGGCAGCGAAGCTGAAACCAGAAAAATGTCCATGCTTCTCGGTGTAAAATACGCACGCAATCAGGCATCGGGAATGATTATTCACGACAATAAAATTATTCTGCTCAATGAACACGGTGAGATTGAAAAGAAACTCGAGTCTCTTGATGAAGAGGAAAAAAATCTTCTGAATTAGATCTTATTTTCTCAGCTTATATTGCTGGAAAGAATCAGGAAGCTTTTTGTAAATATTGTTAAGGTGCGTTTTGAGTGTCGCTCTACTGATAAACAGTTCCTGGCAAATTTCAGTATTGCGCGCTCCCTTTAACACTTTTAAAAAGATTGCAAGTTCACTTTTGGTTAATCCGAACGAAATAAGCTTTGCACGCATCAGCTTTTCTTCCTCTTCATTGTGAACATTCTGATTATGATGATAAAGAAGAGTTGTAATTTTCTGATTGTCATTGATGACTACGGCATCGACAGTTCCATCATTCACCTTGGAATTTTTCACTAACGTCATTCCCGGAACAGTCGCATAAGATTCCATGCAGCCTTTCGTACAGATTTGTCCCCGCATATCGCCGCAGGAATCAAGACACTTCTGATCCTGATACAGGACTTCTTTGTCTTTGTTTTTGATACATAGGCCAAGAGTTGATTCAATGTCGTGTTTTTCCATTTTTACACCAGATCTCTTATTCGATATTGTTTAAGTTCATTCATAAAAGCACTGGAAGCTTTTTTAAGCATCCCTTTTAATTTGCAATTGCTTCTGATTGTACATGATCCAGCTTCGCCGCTGAAACATTCAACGATATCGAAGTCTTCAAATTGTTTGAGTACGTCACCAACTGAATGGTCGGCCATTTTTTCGTTAAATTCAATTCCGCCGTGCGGCCCCTGAGTTGTCGTAACGTAGCCTAAATCGGCAAGAGTATTGACGACCACTGATAAGTGGTTTTTTGAAATACTATAGTCATCAGCAATTTGCTGAATTTTCACACGCGCTTTTTTCTTTTGTAAATAAATTAATACTCGTAGCGCATAATCTGATTTTGAAGTCATTTTCATAAGATCACCTGAATTCTATTCTCAGTTCCCATTATACATTGATTCATCTCTGCTGTAATGATATATTTTAAATATATGAATAGCAACTCGCAGTTACCTTTGGAGGAACGATGAAAGGGACGATGTTATTAGGAGATATCGCGGAACTTATACCTGGATCTACAACAGTTATGAGAAAATATAATCTTGATTTTTGTTGCGGCGGAAAACAGACACTTGAAGATGCCTGCCGATTCCAGAAGCTCGATATGGAGCAGATTATGAAGGAAATTAATGATTTTCAAAATTCTGCTAAACATAAAGACTTGCAGAAAGAGTGGAGAGAAGCGCCTCTTTCAACTATTACAAATCATCTGGAAAATCACTATCATGCAAGACATCGTCTGATGCTTCCTGAGCTTAAAATGCTTGCCGAAAAAGTTGAACGCGTGCACGAAGGTCATCCTGACTGTCCTGTTGGGCTGGCACAGTTTCTTGATGAAATGAATACAGAACTTTCGGAGCATATGAGTAAAGAAGAAATGATTTTGTTTCCTATGATCAGTGCCGGAAATGGATCAATGGCCGTCATGCCTATTCACGTTATGACTGCTGAACACGATCAGCACGGACAAAGTCTTGCCAAGCTAAAAGTGCTCGCTTTCAATTTTAATGCACCATTAGAAGCTTGCGGAACATGGCGTGCTCTTTACAGAGGCTTAGACCAGTTGGAGCAGGAATTAATGGAGCACATCCATCTGGAAAATCATATTTTATTTCCTCGCGCTCTACAGGGGAAAAACTAAGAAAGCTGACAGGGATCAGAGTTTTTTTACTGCTTTTAATGAATAATGAGACAATGAAAACAACCAATGAACTGATCCTGAAATACAACCGGCCGGCACCACGTTACACAAGTTATCCACCTGTTCCGTACTGGACTCATGCTCCAACGGAAAGTGAATGGATAGGCCATCTCAAAACTTCTTATAATGAACAAACTGGCGTGGACCTCTATGTCCACGTCCCGTTTTGTGAAAGTCTTTGTTACTACTGCGGTTGCAATCGCACTATTACCAAGAATCATTCTGTTGAAGAAAAGTATCTCAAGATGCTTTTAAAAGAATGGGAGCTTTACAAAGCAAAGCTTGGGTTTGTTCCTAAAATTAATTCTCTTCATTTTGGCGGTGGAACTCCGACCTTTCTTTCTGCGGCCAATCTTGAACGATTGATGAATTCACTTCTTGAAAATCGTTCGGAATCTTTTATCGGAAGCGTGGAAATTGATCCGCGTACAGTTCTGCCTGATCATTTTGAAACATTCAGAAAGTTCAACATCTCCAGAGTCTCTATGGGAATTCAGGATTTCAACGTGACAGTTCAGCGATCCATCAATCGCATGCAGTCTCCAGAGATGGTCAAAAAACTTGTTGATCAATTGCGCGCTCTGAATTTTGAGTCGATCAACTTTGATCTTATTTATGGATTGCCCAATCAGACTGTTGAGACAATTAAGGAAACTTTCGACATCGTTAGCGAATTGAGACCGGATCTTATTGCTTTTTACAGCTACGCTCATTTGCCGGAAAAAATTAAAAACCAAAAACTTATTAAAGAATCAGAACTTCCGACGCCGGAAGTGAAGCGCGAGCTTTACCAGACCGGAAAAAGAATTCTGGAAGAAAAAGGTTATGTAGAAATCGGAATGGACCATTTCGCTCTACCGGGAAGTTCACTGCATAAAGCGATGGTGGAGAAAAAACTTCACCGTAATTTTATGGGATACGTTGATAAGAAATCAAATATTATGATCGGGCTTGGACCTACATCTATTTCTGATTCATCACTTTCCTTTGTTCAAAATGCTAAAGACAATGAGCCTTACGCCAAGATGGTTGAAGCAGGAAAACTTCCGCTGACCTCCGGCCACACTCATTCCAAAGATGATCTTCTCGTTCAAAAGCTGATTTTGGAATTGATGTGCCAGCAGGAAATGCATCTTCAAAACAAAGAAGCGATTCCTTTCTGGCATGAAATTGAAAAAGAGCTTGAATCATTTAAAGAAGATGGATTGCTTGAAATGCAACCTGATAGACTGGAAGTCAAAACTCCGGGCAAAGGTTTCATTCGCAACATTGCCCTGAGTTTTGACTTTCATTACCGCACCAAAACGACCAGTGCGCGGTTCAGTCAGTCTGTCTAGTGGAAGTCCACCGGACAGACGTTGTTTTTACAATCGACATGCACGAAGTCGACATGTTCTTTTTGTTCTTCAGCATTCTGAATTTCGCTCATGATCTGCTGATAACGTGAACTCGTCATCGCTTCTTCCGGCTGATATTCATACGCAGAAGCATCTGTTTGAGGCATCACTGAACAGCAACGAACGCTTGACTGACCTTGAATCAAAGTCGTTTTAAATTGTTCATAAGAAACTTCACCCGGATTGTACTTCAGCGTATAGCTGATTTGGTTTCCACTTTCTTCCATTGGAGTGACACCGTCTTCCTGTATTCCGCGGATCCAGTATTTTTCCAGAAGGCGCAGGTATTGGAATTGCTCATCTGGTGTTGCTTCGGTCGCTGTGACGAGTTTATCTCCCATGCCGAGTTTGCAGATTTCAGGCTGAGTAGGGAAGCCGACAACTGTTGTTCCTGAATACGTTTTCAGAATTTTTACCGGATAACCTCTGCGCTTGTAATCTTCAACAATAGGATCATCACTTCTGAACTGAACCCATCTCAGGAATTCACGCATTGAAGGAAGGTGTGCCCCTTCAGTGAGACCAAACAGTTTAGACGTTGTTCCAGCAGGTTTAATCGTTGTGTCTGTGTGCGGAGCTTTTGTTCCTAAAACTTTTGCATACGATTCTGCAGCTTCAACAACGGCGCGTTTGAAAGTTGAAAGCATCATCCACATATCTTTTGATTTTTCTTCATCGATGATGTCTTTCCAGCCGTAGCCAAATCTTTTCCAGGCATATTCATGAAAGCCTGTGATACCCACACCGATGCGGTTTGTGCGTTGAACTTCTTTTTTATACATGCTGTCCATCAGATTGACTCGCATCAGAGCGCGCGTCGCTGTCTTGAAGGCATCAATGGCCTCTTCGTCTGTTTCAGTATGATAAGGAACGACGTCGGCAATAACACAATAACCGCCGATCATGTTGAGGGTAATTTCACCACATGGGTTTGTGATCTGATGGTATTGTTTTTGAGATGCTGAAAGCGCCAGTGCTTTCGTCAGTTCGATCGTCTCATCACTCAAAAAGAATTTTTTGCTCTCTGCGAATTTTCCATCCAGGTAGTTTTCAATGCCGTCGCCTTTTTGAGTCAGCTTGTCCTGGTTGATAATTCCTGGTTCGCCTGTACCGTCGAAGTAGCTGGCATGAGTAATGGCCTCGAAGACTGCACGGGCATGTTGATCGAGTTCAGAATTTCTTTCCAGGTTATGAACCCCTTTCCAGAATTCTTCATCGACGGTGACAGAGTTGTTTGAACTCCATAAGAAACCGCCGCGTTTTAAATTGATAAAATCAAAAACGGATTTATCTCTCCAGCTTTTTGTTGCCATTCTCGCAGCTCTTCTCGCTCCACCGACTAGCACACACTCAGCAAGGTAATGATCGACGAACATAGTCGCTCTCCACGGCGCCATGCCGGATTCTCTTAGCTTGGAAATTTTTTCCAGTGCCAGAATCAACGGACCAGGACCTGAAGCAGGACGTTCCTGCATCCCGTGAATCGGTGAACCACGATGGCGGACTTTTGAAAAATCCATGAGAAGAACTGAATCGCGATGTATATTCTGGAACGCCATGATTTCCATTTTCTCAATAGCGCGGGCCCAGCCTTCGCGGGAATCTTCCACTTCAAAAATAGTAATTTTTTTATCCTGATAAAGATGAAGTGCGCTTCTTAGGTCCAGTCTTTCTGAAATTTCACCGGAAAGAACGTCCGGGTGAGTGGAGTCGATGACCGGTACGAGCACTGGAAGCTGAGTGTAATCAACCAGCATCATATCGTCGTCCATACAGCGACCGACGCCTGATCCGTTTAACAAAAGATAGAAAGTGAGAAAGCTGGTTGCACTTGTTGCGCAGTTGGTAAAAACTTCCATATTGCGCGAAGATTGTTTTTCATCGCCATGCTGAAGGTGTCTTCCGGACATCAAAAGAGAGGCCGTTTGAAGGTGGTGATGCATTTTTTTGAATTCTTCTGCGCTGTCTGATGGATGAAGTGCGGTGTTTCCAAGAGCGACTCTGGTAGCAACATCGGCCCAGGTTTCTGTGGTGCCGTCTTGTTTCTTGCGGTTAATCGTTCTGTCGGCAACGGCTTGACCCATTCCCGGAGTGTAGCTTTTTGTTCTGGAGTTTGATTCTTCCATAAAAATTATCTCCCATGTTGTTGGTGTGTATAGATATTATGGAAGGCAACCCCTACTAGATCTAGTGTTATTGACTCCACCTTCCTGGTGGAATTTTTTAGGCGGCTTCTTTTAATTTTTGAGATTCTTTTTTTCGCGAAAAATATTTTAACTCTTTTACGATCATCGCAATTCGCTTCGACTGTTCGATGATTTTAAAAATTTTTTTCCGCGTTTGAAGAGAAGTGTTGAGTTCATTCATATCACGATTGAGACTCAAACAACAGAGATCGATAATGGTCAGAGGATTATTTATTTCATGAGCAACTGATCTCGCAAGTTCAAGATTTGAACTTAGTTTTTCCATTTCAAGCATTGTTCGTTCGACCATTTTTCTTTCTGTGATATCAAAACGAATGGAAGCGTAACTTTCAATTTCATTATTTTCGTTCAGAACGGGAATGATTTGAGTGTCGACCCAATAATACGTTCCATCCTTTCTTTTGTTGCGAACTTCACCTCTCCAGATTTTTCCATTTCTGACAGTTTCGTACATGTCTCTAAAAAATTCTTTTTCGTGATGACCAGAATTGAGCATTCGATGGTCTTTGTTATAAAGCTCCGCCATACTGTAACCGGAGATGTCACAAAAATTTTCATTGGCGTAGGTGATTCTTCCTCTCTTATCCGTATAGGCGATGATCGCGACCTGCGAGACGGCTTCAAGAATTCTGGTGTACTCAATCGAATTTAAAAAAGGATGTTTCATCAAAGCTCTGCTCCCAAGCAATTAAAGTGTGATGCGTGTCTAAGTTTTGTATCGACTTAGTCAGTTACTAGCTTGAGAGTCAAAATTGTCACTATGAAACGAGTGCTTAGAGAGACAAAATAAAGTACACCAAATAGATTTTTTTTAAAAACGTCATATTTATCATTCTTCCTATAAAAAATAAGTGCTAAGGTTATAAGTATGGAAGCCTTACAATCGAACCCTGAAGAATCCTTAAGACGCATAGTTTTTAAACTACGGTTTTACCGAGAAGCTGCCGGCGTAAGTCAGAAGCAAGCTTCAGAAAAATTAAGTGTCGGACACCGCAGTTACCAGAGAATTGAGGGTGGTGAAACGAACGTTGATATCACTTTTCTCCTTCGTTTCAGCCAGCTTTTTAACGTCAATTTTATGGAACTCGTGACTCCTTATCCTCCTAAGCAGGATGAGCTCATTGTCTATAAAACACCTGAAGAAATACAAAATTTTGAAAATCTTCCCTTTGTTAAAGAATCAAATTTTGTAGATTGGGCCAATCGTTTTATCGAAAAAGCTCCGGAGTTTCTGGACTGTAAAGAATTCACCCAATCACCTCAGCCGATGTGCATGTGGGCGCCATCTAGAAAATGCATGAACGATTCAATGCTTTTGAAACTTGATTTGAAAAAAGAATTCCGAAAAATGAATTTCTATTTTTTAACTCCGGAAATGCGTTTGAATTTTCTCGACAATCTTTTTTATTATAGACCGAAATATTCTCTCAAAAAAATTCGAGGCACGTTTAGAAACGGCGAACCTTGTGAAGTAGAGCTTTATTCAGTTCATGTTTTTCATGACGACGAGATTGTGAGCTTCTCATTCTTGAATTTTTTGACTGTCGTTTAAAAAAATCACTCTTTCTGATCTTAATCAACTTCCAGACACTTTTATTTTGCTAAAGTAAGGCCTATTCTATTCTACGTTTAATTTTAGAATGAGGTAGGTCTATGAAGTTTATTCGTCCCATTATTAGCGTTTTCGTTTTGTGCTCAATGTTGTTTTCAACTTCGGCTTTTGCTGATTTGCAGCTTAATGACCTTGGTTTCAAGCAGGAAGAATTAAAAATCGATCCTGAAATTATGAAAGTTCAGCAGGAAAGAGAAACTAAACTGAAACTTCACCAGAAATTTGGTCTGGCCACTGCGGCCGCAATGACCACCACAATGCTGTTAGGTGGATCAGCAAAAAGCAATGATGCCCATAAGTATGCAGGTATTGCGACAGGTCTTCTTTACTGGACAACCGCTTATTTCACCTGGACAGCTCCACGTCCGGATACAGTTAAGGATTCAGGATCTACAAAAATTCACCGCGCTCTTTCTTTCATCCACGTTCCTTTAATGGCAGTGGTTCCTATTCTGGGACTCATTCATAAAAACAATGACAACAAGGGCAGACCTTCAAGCGGACTGGTCAAGCAACACGCTGGTCTTGCCGGAGCCGCCTATGCTTCGTTCATGGCCGCAGGTCTTGTCTTGTATTTTGATTTTTAATTCTTTTAGTTCTTAAGGAGACAGAAAAATGAAAAAAAATATTTTAGCTCTCATTGTTTTAAGTTTTGCGACTTCTTCTTTTGCAGAAGCGCTGAGCGGTCCGTACGAACTTAAATCTTCAAAGATCGATTACGTGGTCAAATACTTAATCAAAAAAGCTGAAGGCAGCAGCACAACGGCTAAAGGAAAAGGAGAGTGCAAGGAGAAATCGTGTGATTTCCTTGTCGCAGCTCCGGTAAAAAGTTTTGAATCAAGAGACAGCAATCGCGATCTCAATATGCTCAAAACCACTAAAGCAGATAAATACCCTATGGTTATTGCGAGAATTAAAGCTCCGGCCGAACTCTCAGCTGATTTCAAGACGGATGTTGAGCTTGAATTCGCAGGGGAAAAACACATGTATAGTGGTGTCGTTTTTAAAACGACCGGAAATGCACAGGCATTCCATGCTGAAGGTAAAATCAATGTGTCTCTGAACAATCACAAAATCGAACGACC
>DJVH01000084.1 GCA_002440825.1 Bacteriovoracaceae bacterium UBA6261
TGGCTTGGAGGTGGTGGTGGAACGTGCATACAGGCCGGGATATAAGGCATGAAAAGAAATTCGGAAACTGTTTTAGAATCATAATCAAGCGGCATCATAAAGCCTTTCATTGTAATTTCTTTGCCAAGAATTTTTGAAAGTTCCGCGCTTGCTTTGGGCGCTTTTGTTTTTTGATCGACATCGAGAGTTTTGAGAGTTTCCCATGTCACTTCCGCGGCCATAACCTGAAAGCTTACTTGAAAGCTTAAAAGAAGAGAAAGAATCAACATTGTTTTTTTCATTTTATTATCCTTGCTGGCATTTTTCACAAATACCAAAAAATTCGAGGCGGTGGTGTATATCCTTATATCCTTTTTTTATAAGATTGTTTTCAATCTTATCGAGAAGGCAATCGTGAAACGATTCAATTTTTTTGCAGATTCTGCACACTATATGATGATGGTGATGATCCGGATCGTTGTATTCGAAATGCACCATATCTTTTTCAAGATAAGAAGTGTTGACCAATTCAGTTTCGACGAATTGATTCAGGCATCGGTAGACAGTCGCCTGATCGCAGGAGTGCTTGGGAAGACGTCGAAAAATTTCTTCAGCGGAGAATGGGCCGTGCTCTTTTAACAGGAGAGAAAGAATCAGCTTTCTAGGAGCTGTGACACTAAGGCCTTTTTCTTTCAGAAGAAGGGCCGTTTTTAATTCGATTTCGTGAGAGAGCAACATTTTTCCTCGCGTATTAAAGAAATTTTTTTGGACAGTGGCCTTCATTGTTCATCTAAGTTCTTTTGAAAGTCTATTCGGGCAAAAAGATCTTTGCAAGTGGCCCGCAAAAAAAATCTCTCGCATTTTCCTATTCTCGTTTATGATTAGATCAAAGGAATAATATGGTTATCATTAAGATACTACTGATAGAGCCTTCAGAGTCTATAGGCGAACTGATTACAAAAAACTTACAGCGCAATTTTGACGCTGATGTTCTTTATGCTCAAAACGCCGAAGAAGGCGTAGAGGCCATAAAAAGTGATGATGAAATCAGTTTAATTATCGCCAGAAATCTTTCCGCAGCTCCCATTCTTAATTGTCTTTATGATCTTTCCTTAAAAACACCTTTTATCGTTATAGGTGATTTTGAGCACGTTTATAAAAAGTATGCTCTCGTTTCAGACCAGCTTCGTCTGGAAGAAATCAACCGGCTTGTCTTAAAAGCTCTTGGGCTTAAGAAAGAAGATTTTGATCATTTGAAACTTCCTGATTACGTCCCGTTTCCGGTAAAGCATTTTTACCTTATGTCTAAATCTCCCTGCGATGTTTATATTAAACTTCTAAAGAAGACCGGCGATGAATATGTCAAACGCCTGAAGCAGGGCGATTCTTTTGCCAAAGATGATTTGAAAAAGTATGAGGAATTCGGCGTTGGCGATTTTTATATCCTCAAAGAGTCCTATGATCTCTTTATGGAAGGTTTGATCGCTCAGACGCTGAACAGTCTGAAAAATGTCAGGTCTATGGAAGAAAATGTTGAGGTCATCGGCGATTCTTATGTGATCAGTTCCGATTTGATGAGGGCCCTGGGCATTACACCTGTATGCATTGCCCTGGTCAATCAGACAATCCAGTCGATGAAAACACAGATTCTCCAGTCACCGAAACTCGGGCCATTGCTGAAAAAAATTCTGGAAGATCATTTAAGTTATTCATATAGACATTCATATCTCATTTGTGCTCTTTCGTATTCGCTCTTGCCGAAAATGGAATGGGGAAGCCAGGATCAGCAGGCAAGTCTTCTGGAAAAGATCTGCATGGTGAGTTACTTCCACGATATTTTTCTCGATCAGGAAAAACTGGTGCGAATCAATTCACATGAAGAGTTGAGAGAAGAGGCCAAAGCTGGAAGGATTTCTGCGCGCGAACAGGAACAGATCCAGAACCACGCCCATCACGCAGCCACTTTTGTTCAAGGCTATCCTCGTTTGCCTCAAGGAGTGGATGTCATCATTAAACAACATCACGGAGCAACCAACGGCGTGGGCTTTCCTGAAGTTCTGACGGCCGCCATTTCACCGCTCGCAATTTTCTTTATGGTGGTGGAAGACTTCGCTACCAGAATTCTCGCTATAGAAAATACACCCGAAAATCTGGCTCAATCCATGCGTCAGGCGCTCGTTCCTTTAAAAGAAAAATACCAGCTTCCGAGCTACAGAAAAATTGTGACCGAAATCGAGACGATGATCACACCAAAAAAATCTTAGAATTGATAAAGACCACCGACAATTAATCCGGCCTCAACGTTTCCACCTTTTGTGGTCGGTGAATGTCTTATTTCTGACGACAGCCATTTTGCAGTCAGGGCAGAAATAAAAGTGACATGCTCATCCATCTTATACATGGGAGCAAAGGCCATGCCCGGCTGACAGAACCGTGAAGGGTGGTATTCATTTCTCCAGGAATTGGCTTCAGTCGCTTTCACACCATAATAATAATCGGCATAGTTCTTATCAAAACACTCGAGTCCAATTGAACTTCTTGTGAAAAATTTCTGTCTGATCATGTACATTTCAGCATAATTCACAGTCAGTTTTTTTCCTTTCGAACGACCCTGTATATCTTTTGCAAAATGCGCAGAAAATTTACCGTAGCGTCCGCCGATTCCCCAGAACCACGAATCTCTTCGATCATCCATCCCCGGTCCGTGATAGCGCTGGCGTTCGCGGTCAATATTTGTGTAAATGCCCCAACTGCGGTTTCCATAAAGATCCGCCTTCAAACCCTGTCCTCCAAAAGACAGTGGGCCCCATCCGAATTGCAACAGAGGAATGGGAGAGAAGAACAAATCACCGTGAGTGTTGTTGTAGGTATTGTCTCTTCTGATATTGTTTTTCATCGCCACACCGGCACCAAGAGAAAGATGAAAGCCGCTCCGTCTGCCCATAGGACCACTTTGCGAAGGAACTTTCTCTGCGGATATGGCAGTAAAAGAATAACAAAATATAAGTAATAAAATTGTAATCATCGTTTTTTTCTTCATGAATAATGTCTCCGTAAAACTATTTTTTCATTGGAAACAGGAAAAGACAAATAGAATTACTCGGCCATTTCTCGAGGGAAAACTGAAAGAAGTGAAAGAAAAAGAAAGATTTATTTTATGTTGTTATGAAACCAAAAGTGAAATCCTAACTCTATCCTGATTTTTCGTTACGGAGGACTTTATGAAAAATGGAATTTTAATCAGTGCTCTTACGCTATCTTTCTCTCTCTCTTCATCGTTTGCTTGCGATATCCACGGTAAAAGCGGATTCATGCCAGAAAACAATCTTAGAATTTCAAAGTACGACAAAGAAACAAACGGTATGACTGAAGAAAAATTTCTTTCAATCATCAAGCGTGTTTCTGATGTTTACGCTCCTGTTGTTGAATCAAAAGGTGCTCAACTAGACATGATCAATAACTGGGATGATGAAACGGTAAACGCCTACGCTCACCGCGATGGTAACGTTTGGCACGTTTCAATGTTTGGTGGTCTTGCTCGTCACAAGCTGACGACAGATGACGGCTTCATGCTTGTTGTTTGCCACGAAACTGGTCACCACCTTGGTGGAGCTCCAAGATACTACAACAACTCTGACTGGGCAGCGAACGAAGGCCAGGCTGATTACTTTGGTGCTTTAAAGTGTATGAAGCGCGTTCTTGAAAACGATGACAACATCGCTATCGTTTCTAAAATGCAAATCGATGCTGAAGCTACAGCAAAATGTCAGGCTACTTATACAAACGCATCTGAAGTTGCTCTTTGCCAAAGAATTGCAATGGCAGGGAAGTCGCTTGGACAACTTCTTGGTTCACTTGGTGGCAACTCAAAAGTTAACTTCAATACTCCAGACAAGTCTGTTGTAAGAAGAACTAACGACGCTCACCCTCAAGCACAATGTCGTCTTGATACATACTTTGCTGGTGGTCTATGTGATAAATCGTACACAGAAGACGTAGATCAAAACAGCCCGATCCCAGGAACATGTATTAAGAAAGATGGTTACAAAGTTGGTGTCCGTCCACTTTGCTGGTACAAACCAGGTGCTGGCGAATAATTAATTTCGTATAAACCACGCCAAAATATTGACAGAAGGGCTCCGCAAGGGGCCCTTTTTTGTTTGAAAATTCTCATTCTCCCAATGAGAAAATCTCAGACTGGAAATGTCAGATAATGAAAGTTTTATTGCTTATTGTTTATCCGACTTTTGTGCAACGATATTTCTATCCTGATTTTTTGTTACGGAGGACACTATTATGAAGAAAGGGATTTTAGCAGCGGTTACCGCTTTATCACTAACAGCATCTGCATCTTTTGCTTGCGACATCCACGGAAAAAGCGGATTCGCACCTGAGAACAATTTGAGAATTTCTCAATGGGACAAGGCTACGAATGGCATGACCAAAGAAAAATTTCTTGCAATCGTGAAGAGTGTTTCTGACGTTTACGAGCCAGTTGTAAAACAAAAAGGTGGCATTCTATCTATGAACAATAGATGGGACGATGACACAGTTAACGCATCTGCTCAGCAAATGGGAAAAACTTGGGTAGTTAACATGTACGGCGGTCTTGCTCGTCACCAACTAACGACTGAAGATGGTTTCAGACTAGTAGTTTGTCACGAACTAGGTCACCACATTGGTGGAGCTCCAA
>DJVH01000015.1 GCA_002440825.1 Bacteriovoracaceae bacterium UBA6261
TGACAACTTTTGCTGAAGATAAAGGGGATTACTACGAAATTTCCGGAACAAAAAACTTCATCACAAACGGAAAAGATGCCGGCGTGGCCATTGTTTTAGCGAAGACAACTAAAACAAATGATCACAAAGGAATTACTGCTTTTATCGTTGAAGCAAAAAGCGAAGGCTTTAAAGTTCAAAAGCTCGAAGACAAACTTGGAATCAAGGGCTCTTCAACAGCTCAGATCTGGCTCGATAAAGTAAAAGTTCCTAAAGCAAACGTCCTTGGAGAAGTTGGAAAAGGATTTAAAATTGCCCTTTCAACTCTCGATGGCGGCCGTATCGGTATCGCTTCTCAGGCCCTCGGGATTGCTGAAGCGGCTTTCCGTTACGCGAAGAAATATTCAAAAGAGCGCGTACAGTTTGGAAAACCCATTTCTGAACTTCAGGCTATTCAATTCAAGCTTGCTGACATGTCGACTAAAATTGCTGCTTCACGACTATTGATTTTGAACGCCAGCTATTTGAAAGACAATGGTCTTCCGTACTCAAAAGAAGCTGCGCAGGCTAAACTTTTTGCCAGCGAATCCTGCATGCAAATCACGACAGAGGCCATTCAGGTTCTGGGCGGAAACGGGTACACAAAAGAATATCCTGTTGAGCGCCATTTCAGAGACGCTAAAATCACTGAGATTTACGAAGGAACTTCTGAAATCCAGAGAATTGTTATTGCGGCCAACGAGCTAAAAGAGCTATAAGGGCCTAGGCTCAAGCTTGACAGTATTGACGGCATTAGCGAAGGTAAAGGAATAATTTGTTTAAGAAAATATTGGAGAACATAGGTATGAAGAAGCCTGCAAAACCAGCAGCCAAAAAAGCTGCGCCTGCCGCACAAAAAAATGTGAAGAAAGCAGCGCCAGCAAAGCCCGCAGCAAAAAAAGCTCCGGCAAAACCAGCAGCAAAAGTCGTTGCAAAGCCAGCGGCGAAAGCAGCTAAAAAAACTGCGGCTCCTGCAAAGCCTGTAAAAAAAGCAGCTCCAGTAAAAGCTCCAGCTAAAGCAGCGTCAAAAGCGCCGGCCAAAGCGGGCAATATCGCTAAAAAGATTCAAGAGAAAATCGCTGCGACGAAAAAAGCAAAAGAAGTCAAAGCGACAAAGAAAGAAGCTGCGGTTAAAAAAGGAATAGCAAAAACTGCACCAGTGAAAGCTGCTGCGAAAGCGACAAAAATTGTCGCTGCTAAATCCGAACCAAAAGCGACTAAAAAAGCTGAAGCGGCTAAACCGGCAAAGAAGGAAGTTGTCAAAGCTCCAACGAAAGCCGAACTTAAAGCAGCAGCAAAGAAAGCCGAAGCAGAAAAGCCTAAAAAACTGACGAAGAAAGAAGAAAAAGAACTTCTGAAAGCAAAAGGAAAAAAAGGCGCTCCTACTTTTGAAGAAGAGCTGGAAGAAGAAGCTTCAAAGGCACGCGGAGAAGACGAAGAAGAAGATGATGACTTCGAAGGCGAGACTCCAAAGAAAGTGAAAATGACTTTCGATGAAATCGAAGAAGAAGAAATTATTCCAGTGAGAAAAAAAGGAAAAGCTGGTCTTGATGACGATATCAAGGAAAACCTTGCAGAAGAAATTCTAGCGCTCGCAGAAGACTTTTCAATTGAAGACGTTTTCGGTGCGATCAGAAATATGGATCTCTTTAAAGTTGAATCTGATGAGTGTGTTGTTCGCGGTTGTGACAACCCAGCGACAACAAATGGTTACTGCCGTTACCACTACATCAAGCTTTGGAAAGATGTTAAGAAAAAAGAAGCGATTCTTGCAGAAGGACGTCTCGCTAAAATTATTGAAGATCTCGTTCGCAAATATCCAATGAAGTATATCGAAACAATCATTCACGATCTTGCTGACGATAAAGCGTTCAACCACGTTCTTAAAGATCTCGACATCGAGACAGATGAAGCAGAATTGGATGCATTTGAAGACGACGAACTTCTGGATGATGATCAGGATATCGCATTTGAAACTAAGGTTGTTAAGCCATCATTTGATGACTAGATTTAAAATAGAAAGGCTCCTTCGGGAGCCTTTTTTTATATTTTGTAGAGGAGAGTGAGTCCGCCGGTGGTTTTTGATTTCAGTTTGCAGACAAGCGGTAGCTCAAGATCATCGATCCATTCATTTCTTTCTGTCAGCGTGTCTCTCGAAACTATCGCTGCTTTTATCTTCCAGACTTCTCTCATCCAATCCGCAAGAAAATACACAAAGATCATTTCAAGCTCTTCGCGAACGCTGTCTCGCAACCAGAAATCAATTCTTGCATCCAGAACTTCTTCCGGATTCTGTCCTTCTACTAAATCATGATACTGAGACCAGATATGAACTGGATTCACGTAGAGAGAACCGAGGCAGCGCTTTTTGTCGCGGGTGTAAATCATGTAACCGTAAGCGCGGTGAGTGTGATTGTCGTCAATGTGTAGTTTTAAATCATCGTGATTTTCTTGAGCAGTAAAGGTGTCTTCGGGCCAGGAGCTTTGACTCCAACGCCGAAGAAACTCTTTGCTTTCCATAACCGCTTCGTAGTCGCTGTCTGAAAAAGCCTGGTCCGTTGGAAACAGCACCAGATTTAATCTCTCTGAGGTGGCCGTTTCAGGAGGATTAAACTCTGGTACGAAGATCATGGCTATTCCCCGAGAAGGGCGTCAGCGGCCATGGTGAGTGCGATATTTTCGCGGTTAATTTTGACGAAGAAATTCTTTTGATTGAATTCTACTTCATCCCAGTCGAGGACAAATTCTTCAAAAATTTCGTCTTCGTCAGAGTGTTCAGTTTTGGCGAAGTATTCATCGAAGAAAACTCCGACGAAATCGAACATGTCGTTTTGAATTTCATTGGTTTTTGTCTCACTGGTAAGATCAGCTGAGACGGAAAGTGTCAGAGGCAGAACGTTTTTATCTAATCCCACGTAGGAGACAATCATGAGAACTTCATTCGGGTAAGAGAACCCGTAGACTTCGAAAGTTTTATCGTCTTTCAGGCATTTATCGCCGTAAATATTTAGAAGAATTTGCTTTAAACTCTCTGCCCAATCTTTGGGAAAAAGCACCGCAGGAATATCGTGGTCTAGGCGAGAAAACATAAAAACTCCATTGATTTCGTATGTCCAAGATATAGCGCGTGTGATTTAATGATTCAAATTTTTTTAAGAAAAAGGAGATGAAAATGGCAGTTTATATTTTATCTGGTGCACGTACACCAAACGGCAGTTTTATGGGTTCACTTTCGACAGTTACAGCACCGAAACTTGGTGCGGTAGCGATCGATGCCGCTCTAAAGAAAGCTGAAATCAATCCTGCAAAAGTTGATGAAGTTTTTATGGGGAACGTAGTCACTGCGGGTGTAGGCCAGGCTCCTGCCCGTCAGGCGGCCATTTATGCTGGTCTTCCTGAAGCAACACCGTGTACGACAATTAATAAAGTATGCGGCTCGGGTTTAAAATCAATCATCACTGCTGCTCAAACTATTGCGGCAGGAGACAATAATCTGGTCGTTGCTGGTGGTATGGAAAATATGTCACTTGCTCCGCACCTTCTTCCGAATTCAAGAAACGGATTCAAATTCGGCGATACAACTTTGAAGGACGCAATGACGTTAGATGGTCTGACCGATGCTTATACAAATGTGCCAATGGGAATTTGCGCAGAAGAAGCAGTAAAAAAATATACTAACCGCGAAGAGCAGGATGCCTTCTCGATTGAGTCTTTCAAGCGCGCTCAAGCTGCTCAAAAAGATGGAATCTTTAACTCAGAAATAGCAGCAGTCACAATCAAAGGGCCAAAAGGGGACACCGTTGTTGCTATTGACGAAGGACCGGGGAAAGCCAACTTCGAAAAAATGCCGTCACTAAAACCGGCCTTTGATAAGAACGGTACGATTACCGCAGCCAATGCTTCTACCATTAATGATGGAGCAGCTGCAGTTGTTCTTGGCGGTGAAGAATACAAATCGCAGGCGAAGTTCAAAATCGTTTCATACGCATCTCACGCTCAGAACCCAACCTGGTTCACGACAGCACCAGTTGAGGCAATGAATAAGGCACTTGCTAAAGCCAACCTAAAGCTTGATCAAATTGATCTGTTTGAGATTAATGAAGCTTTTGCAGTAGTTGCGCTCGCCGCTATGAAGGAGTTAAAATTAGATCACAGCAAAGTGAACATCTACGGTGGTGGTGTGAGCTTAGGTCATCCAATCGGCGCAAGCGGTACGAGAATCGTTGTGACTTTGATGACTGCTATGGAAAATAAAAAAGCTAAATACGGAATGGCAGCAATTTGTATCGGTGGTGGAGAGGCGCTCTCTCTTATTATCGAAAGACTTTAAAATTTAATATTACGCCATCTCAAGGATTGAAATGTCGACTTCTAGTACAGGCTCAGCAGCACCGAGTGCTCAAAAGAAATCCGGAATTAAAACGTTGGCCCCTGGGCAAATTCTTTTTAATGAGGGAGACAAAGCTGAGTCCATGTACATCATTCAAAAAGGGCAGCTGAGATTATTCCGTCCGAAAGGAAAAGGTTTTGTCGAAATAGCTGTCCTTCGCTCCGGAGAAGTTCTTGGGGAAATGGCGTATTTTGATCCCGAAACAAAAACAAGAAGCGTGTCTGCAGCTGCGATCACATCGGTAGACGTCATCGAAATTTCTTTTGTCGCTCTTGAAAAAACCATGCAGGCGTTAAACCCGTGGTTCAAAACTCTGATCAATACACTCGCAGAAAGACTTCGCAAAACAAACGAAAGAGTTAAAGCTCTCGAAAACAACTCTGTAGGTTTCTCTTCGGATTATAAGTTTTTCCAGGCTGCAGACGTTGTGAAAATGCTGTCTATTTTATTTTTAACTTTCAGGTCTCTTGGTGAAAATAAAGAAGGAAAATGGTTTCTTCACTACAATAAATTGAAAGTTTATGCTCTTGATATTTTCAACTTAAACGAAGCAAAGATGGAAGAATTCCTGCAATTGCTTTTAGACGAAAAGATTGTAGAAGTGACTGTGGATGAACAGGATTCATCGAAAATCTACAGCACACGAGAACCTGAAACATTTAAAATCTTCCAGGTTTTCTTCAATACTCAAAGAACTCTTCGAGACGACAAAAAAATGATCATCTCTCCTAAGTGTGAAAAGTTCATTGTGAAGGTCATGGAAGAGTGCGAGAAGAGTGAAATTATCGAAGGCAAATGCGATATTGAACTCACTAAAATCGTGGCCCATTTCAAAGAATACAACATAGACATCAAAATGGATGATTTTCAGGGCGCTAAAAACGCGAAGTTCTGTGGCGAATACAGAATGGACGACAAGAACAATATTTCCACCACTATCAATTTCGATTACCTCAAAAAAATGTATCCCGTTGTGCGTTTCATGAATGCGATTAATCGCGTGAATG
This sequence comes from Bacteriovoracaceae bacterium UBA6261, assembly GCA_002440825.1. Taxonomy (GTDB): domain Bacteria; phylum Bdellovibrionota; class Bacteriovoracia; order Bacteriovoracales; family Bacteriovoracaceae; genus Bacteriovorax. The sequence continues at coordinate 5,416 of DJVH01000015.1, forward strand.
ATGTGAAGGCGCAAGCGGCGATGAAGGCTTAATTTTTAAGTTAAGAGAGTCTTTTTAAAAAAAGCCCCGGTCAAAAACCAGGGCCTTCGTTATTAGAAAATTATTGTGCAGATTTAGAAGTGTAGTAAACGTTGACTGCTGTCGCAGCACCGGCAGTATTGTTGAATTTGTAGCTGCCGTTTAAACGGATGAAGTATCCTGACGTTGCGCCAGCTGGAAGATCCACAATCTTCAGGCTTGGATCAAGCGCAGATGTGTATTGAAGACCCATATAGTCCCAGCCATTCGTTGCGTTTTGAGGAACAACTTGTCCGTTGATGCGAACTTCGATTGTTGGAATATAAGGTTCGCCGTTTGTCAGATAGATATATCCATACTGCAGTTTCTGAGCATCATAAGTTACAGTCAGACAGCGAGGATAAACAATCAGATCATTGTCCTGAGAACCAAACAGCTGAATCATTTGACCAGTGAACGGCTCACCATGAGTCGGTAAGCTTCTTGTGTAATGAGCAGTCTGAGGACCAATGAAAGCAAAACCATTTGATGGATTCGATTCTCCTGTATGGTTTATTAAAACTTTGCCGTCGTCTCTGACTACGCGGAGAGTTTCCGGATCAATGGAAACCCCATTGCCTGCGACCGGCCAGAATTCATAAACGTGTTTGATCAATGTTTGCTTGATAGCTGTGTTGACCCCATCGAAGATATGATTGAAATCAATTGAGCAGATATCATAGTTGTCCGGATATGGAATTCCATTGGTCGTAAACGGGTTCAGGTTATCATTGGATGTCGGCCATCCGTTTGAATAAGGCGCTTCATAAAGTTGTTTTGCAACTTCTCTGTAGCGAGCATTGATTTTTCCAAGACCACTGTCACACTTTGTGAGAGGGGCGATATTGATGAATCTCATCATAGAAGAGTTCAAAGGATTCGAACATCCAGTCGCCGTGGCCGAATTTCCTCTCAGACAAAGCAGGCTGTTGATTTGATTTTTAATCCTTGGTTTCCAGTCTGCTTCTGCACATGTGCCATAACCAGTTTCAATTTCACAGCTCGTATCATCACCATTCGACATGACAACGATGATTGTATAAGCGTCACTTCTGAAAATTCCGTTTGAACGATTGGCCTGAATCATCGAAAGAGCACGGCTCACACCTGGCTCATAAGACCCCGACGCTTTGGTGAAACTTAACGCTGCTGCCGCCTGATCTTTAGTTCTCAGAATGCTCGCCGCAGTTCCCGTCACACTCGTCGTATCTTTTGCCACGAGAGAAGCTTCATAAAGAGTATTGCTGTTTGTTGAAATCAAGGGAGCCGAAAGAATATGGTAATCGAACTTTTCAGAGACGCTTTGAATAAGCTGATTATAAGACCCTTTAGTCGCCGAGTTGATGAAGAGAGCACTCGAACTGTTATCCCAAAGAAGAAGCACGTCCACTTTTGGACTGACTAGCGTACTTTGGGAACAAAGTTGAGTCGAGGTTGTTACAACCGGGCTGATACTCGAACTTTGATTACCCTTGTTGGTAGCAAATTCTTCCTTTGCACATGAAGCCAACAAGAAGAGCGCGATTAATAAGAGTGGTTTCTTCATAATATTTACCTTCAATCGTTTACTTAAGTCACAGTCATCCTTTGGCTTATCGGAAAATTCTCCGATTTCTTGAGTAGGAGATTGCAAGTCTGAGCAATTTCATCCAGATAAGGCAAAAGTTTCGCGCTATCAACGTCATTTCAAAAAGTTAAAATAGAAGAAGACGACGACATATAAAGAGGGAGAAAGAGAGTATGGTGAACTGGTATTACGTGCGCGGATCTGAAAGAGTTGGGCCCGTCAGCGTGGACGTTTTGCGCGATTTATTCAGCAAACAAGAAATAAATCTTGAATCCTATGTCTGGCGCAAAGGTTTTCAAAATTGGGAACGATTAAAAGATGTTGCTGAACTTGATTTAAGCGGCAAAGCTCCTGCTGTTGTTCTCGAACAACCAGAAGAAGCTGCTTCTCCGGAAATGGAATTTAAATTTGACTGGAAAAAAATACGCGATGATGAAGAACTGTTCTTTTTAAAAATCGGCAGTGACAGAAAAAATTTAATTGATGCCGAATACTTTGGTCCGTACTCATTCAGCGAACTTCGCGAAGCTAAAGAAGAGAAAAGAATTAATGATCAAACATTAGTCTATGCGGCCGGATTGCCAGGATGGATTGAAGCAGGAAATACCCCCTTGAATCCGGGAAAACAAGATATCAATCTTGATCAGGTGAAAGATGAAGTTCCACTTCTTCTCGTCATGGACAATGAACCTTTGCCTTTAGTTGCTCTGGTTGATAAGGCGGGAACTAAAGAATGCACAGTCCTTGGCGCTGGACCATTTAAAGCAGGCTCTGAAAAGTTATGCTCAATCTATACGGGCAAAGTTCTAAAGGCCAAAAACTTAAAAATAAATATTGAAGAGTATGAACCTAAACATCAGAGAGCTGTCTGCAAAATCATCGAGATGAATGATGAAGCCCGCAAAGTGATTCAAAACTATGCTTGATGATGTAGTTTTGAAAGAAAATTTGAAGAGCATTACCTGGACCAGGCTTCGTGATGGAGTCCAAATCGGTCATTTCTCTTCGACAAATCCAGCAGTGGGATTTGGACCCTCTCAAATTTATGTCAAAAAATTTGAGCCAAGAGAGAAAGGTAAATCAGAAATAACTTTATTTCTTCTCCATGATCTTTGCCAGTACCACGGGCGATACGTTCATTTTATTGAATGGGTGAGAGAGCACATTCCTGGCGTCACCTGCATTGCTATGGATTTTGTCGGACACGGCTTGAGTTCGGGCACGCGTGGTCAGTTTGAGAAGTTTGATTATCTCGTGCAGGATTTTCACAATCTTCTGGATTACACGGAAAAAAAACAAAACGAAAAATGGATAGTTCTCGGACATGGAATGGGAGGGCTCGTGGCCCTCGATTTACTCAACAGGTTTCAAGAATCGGCAGGACTTAGAATTGATGGGTTAATTCTTTCTAATTTTATTCTGAAATTTCAATCTATCTTTCTTCAGATGGAAGAGCAGATTTTAAGCGAAAAGAATGTCTTTAAGAAAATTCTGGCGCAAACCCGGCCTGCACGTTTCTTTCTTGGAAAAGATTTGCTCACTGATCCTCTTGAGGTTCTGACCTATGAGCAGGATCCTTTGATCATTCACAGACCGACATTAAACAGTGTCAAAGAGCTTCAGAAAAAAACTCAGAATATCTATCAGGATTCGTATTTTATTGATCGACCTCTTCTTCTGTTGAAGTCAGAATTCGGGAATGCTCTTGCCACTGAAGGGATGGAGTATTTTTCGAAGGGGATTAAAAAAGAACTTCTCACTGAAAAGAAGTATTCACTTATGAAGCACGACTTGTATAATGAAAGAGATAAAGAAATTGTTTACCAAGATATTCTGAGCTGGATGAAATCGTATGAAGCTTAAACTAGCATCTCTTCTCCCATTAGTTCTTTTTTTAGCGGCCTGTACAACGGCAAATTTGAGCAAGAATATTGTTCAGGAGTCAGTACTTCTGGTTAAGAACGGAACTTTTGCTGATAAAGTCTGGAAAGAAGATTTAGTGTTCGATAAGACTTCCTGGTATCACGAGCTGACATTACAACTTGATGTCATGATGGCCCATATTTCTCCACAATCTGCCTTTAATTTCTGGTTGTCGAAAGATGAACTGGAACAGATGATCAAGTGTGGAGACGCGAGAGTCGTGATGGCCTATTCTCTGGATACAAAAGATATCCCTTATTCTATGCTTTACGAACAACTCGAGAAAAACGGCTTCACCAGATTTGAATTGCCTGAATTCAAAAAACATCTTCTTCAGCATCCGGATGCGATCCAAAATAGTTTTCGTCTATACAAGATTTTCGCTATTTGCAAACAGGCTAATGATCATAAGCCTTTGAATATGAATTTTCCTGGATATTCAGAAAAATTAATAAAATAAATTTAAGTTTGTCTCAATTATTCCGATAAAAGTTATCAGGAGTAGTCAAGTAATGAGTGAGACAAACAAACGCGAACGCTTCGGACGATATTTGATCCTGGATCATTTGGTCGACGGTGGTATGGCAAAGATCTGCCGTGCGCGCTTTCTTGGTGAGCAGGCGGATAAAGTCGTTGCCATCAAGATGGTTCAGCCTCAATTTTCAAAAGATGAAGCTTTTAAAACGATGTTTATGGATGAGATCAAAGTAACCTTTGGTCTTTTACACCCTAACGTTATTCAAACTTACGACTATGGTATGCACAAGGGGCAGCTCTTTGTTGCCATGGAATACTGTGATGGTCGTAACCTGAAAGAATATCTCGACAAACTTAAAGAAAGAAAATTCGTATTCCCGGTTGAAATTTCTACTTATATTATCTCGCAAGCATGTCAGGGGCTTTTCTACGCTCACACTTTCAGAGATAAATTGACAGGTCAGGAATCAAACATCATTCACCGTGATATTTCTCCTCACAACATCATGCTCACGTATGATGGTTCTGTTAAGATCATCGACTTTGGTATTGCGAAATCTCAAAAAAATACTGAATCTACACAAGCGGGAACGATCAAAGGTAAGCTTTCTTACCTCGCACCTGAATACCTTGAAGGCGAAGAACTGGATGCCCGTTATGACCAGTTTGCTGTCGGTATTACCCTTTGGGAAATGTTGTGTTCCAGAAAACTTTTCAAAGAGAACAACGATCTCGCTGTCTTGAAAAAAATCCAGGAATGTAAAATTCCGGTACCTTCATCAATCAACCCGAACGTTCCAAAAGAACTCGATGAGATTGTTCTTAAGGCCTTAAGTAAAGACAGAAATAAACGTTTCGATAATCTTGATCAGATGAACCGCGCGCTCATGAAGTTCTTGTATGCAAAATACCCGGACTTCAACGCCACAGATTTATCGTATTTTGCTCAGGAGCTTTTCCGCGATGAAATTAAAAAAGATCGCGAGAAAATGTTCGAATTCGGTAAGATCGATATCAGACCTTATTTAGATGAGCTGAAAAAAGAACTAGAGGGCGGTAGTGGTCCTCGCGAGAGTGACAACTCTGCAGCCGCTTCGAATGAGCCAAAAGCACGTGAAAGAGAGCAGATTCTCGATTTTGGTTTTGATGATGAAGTAAAATCGAAAGGGAAAACTGCAACGGTTAAAAAAGCTGCAGCGGCATTGCCAAAACCTTCCGGAACAATGACCGGTGCTGGAGCCGTTTCCAAGTCAGATAAGACAGATTCAAAAGTTAACGTTGATGTCGGTAATAAAACAACGACAACTTTAAAACCAGGCGTCACAAAGTCAGGTATTAAAAAATCAACAGAAGGTACAAGAACGAGAATTCTCAAGTCCGACGCGAAGTCTGCAAAGAAAAAGAACTCTGCAGGAGTTGTGGCAGCTCTTCTTGCTGTCGTTGCTGGATGTGCCGGTTATTTGTATTACTCGCTTAAAGAACCGGAAATGCCTGCCATGACAGAGACACCACCGGTTAAGCATGAACCTGATCGCAAAGTGGCTTCTCAGGATCAACAGCAGCACGCACCGGAAATGAACCATGACTTCGGTGCCGACAAAGGACAGCTGGCCCTTGCTCATTTTGATAAACAGAAAATGCAGGTTTTTGTTGATGGAGTGAAGAAAGAAGTTGAACTCTCTGTCGTAAAAGTTCCTGTCGGAAAAGACTTCATCCTGAGAATTCAGATTGAAGGAAAGAAACATTTCATCAAAGAAATGAGAGTAGAGAATACTTCTACAGTAGAACTTGAAATTCCTGAAATGCCATCGATTGCTTATGGATACGTGAATACTTCTTCAAGCTGTGCTCACGGTGAAATTCGCTTTGAAATTCTTGGCGAAAAACGCGTAAGTCAGATTCCAATGGCAGAATCTTTTGGAATTGGTTTCCCGCTGGGACTCGATGAGAAAGGACAATTAACTCCGGCCACATATGAAATCTTCTTTAAGAAAAAAGGTGAGGACATAGAAAGAAAAATTGAAATCACGCTTAACCGAGAAGATCAAACTGTGGATCTCTGCGAGCTTCTTTAATTCCCCAAAAAAGTAAAATAGAGCATCGGGATGTTCAGAAAGATCATCATTGCGACTAATGTATAACTGATGAAATTCTGCATCGGTGAATTAGTGTATTCGCCCATGATGTCCGGATCATTGCAAAGCTTGATTATAAAAAGAATAACGATCGGAATGAGTAGCCCGTCGATGATTTGAGAATAAACAAGAATACTGAATAAGTTTATGTTGGGAATCAACGTGATTGCAGCACCAACAACAATCATCAAAGTGAAAATTGAAAAAAAATGAGGAGCTTCTTTAAAGTTCTTATCGACTCCTGATTCCCATCCCATTCCTTCGCAAATGTAATAACTCGCGGCCAGAGGAAGGATCGCTGCTGCAAAAAATGAAGCATTAAACAAACCAAAACCAAAAAGTAGTCCGGCGTATTTTCCCGCCAGTGGCTGGAGGGCCACAGCTGCATCGCTTGCAGTTGAAATATTAATGCCTGCTTTATTGATGGTAGCTGCACAACAAATCATGATGAAAACAGCAATGATAAGCGTGAGCGTGCAACCAACAATTACATCAATCTTAGAATGCCATAAATGTTTTACAGGAATCCCTTTTTCAACGACTGCTGCTTGCAGATAAAATTGCATCCAGGGTGTAATAGAAGTACCCATCAAGCCAACCATGATCGGGAAATCTTTTGCGGTAATGTTGTGAAAATTAGGATTGGCAATGGCCGTGGAAATTTCATTCCAGTCAGGGTTTACCAGAAATCCTGAAACAATATAGGTGAGAAAAACGCTGCAACCAACAATAAAAATTCTTTCTACACCTTTGTAATCGCTTTTCAGAACAATAAGCCAGACCAGAATCGCGCAGATGGGAACGCTGATGAAACGCGAGACGCCGAAGATTTCACCTGATGAAGCGATGCCCGCAAATTCGGCCATGGTGTTGCCGAGGTCGGCAAAGAGCAAAAAGAAGAGTGAATAAAAAGTCACTTTCAATCCGAATTTTTCGCGAATGAGATCGGCAAGACCTTTTCCCGAAACAATACCCATTCTTGCAGACATTTCCTGAAACAGTATCAAGGCAACAGTGACCGGGAACAAAATCCAGATAAAACGATATCCCGTCTGCGCCCCTGCCAGAGAATAGGTTGCAATTCCACCGGCATCGTTATCGAGATTAGCAGTAACAAGGCCTGGTCCGATAATACTCAACATCAGCACAAGTTTTGTCCAGAACGGATTAGCGAGAATTGTTTTTTTTATTTCTTTCACGATAGCAACCTGTCGAGAATATCATCAACCGAAATCATTCCAAGCAATTCATAATTGCGGGAGACTATCGGACAAGTGACCATGTTATATTTATTCATAAACTGAGCCACTTCTTTCCAGTGTGTATCAACAAATAAACATTTGATGTCTGATTCATTCATCATCTCTTTGACCTGAACATCTTCATTATGAATGAGCAGTTCCTGAAGTGAGAGTGTACCGATAAGCGTTTTGTGTTCGTTGATGACATAAATGTCGTAGAAAGAGGCGACTTCTTCATAACGTTGCTTTATTTGCTTCAGCACTTCAGCTTTTGATGTGTCAGCAGTGACTTCAAAAATTTCTGAGGTCATTAATCCGCCAGCGGTATCTTCATCGTGCTCGAGAAGTTCCTGAATTTCTTCTTGAATTTCCAGGTCATCAATATTTGAAATAATGGCATCGGCTTTATCTTCATCCAATTCGTTTAATAAATCTGCTGCATCATCCGTATCCATGTTCTCGATGATTTCTGCAGCTTTTTCGGGATTCTCATTCTCCAGAAGAGAAGCTTGCAATTCTTCGTCAACTTCCGAAAGTGTTTCAGCTGCCAGCTTCGGATCGAGATTTGAAAAAATCATCTCGCGGCCGTGGCTGTCCAGATCTTCAAGAATGTCGGCGATATCCGCAGGGTGAAGGTCGCGCAAATCTTCATTCGTCAGATTCAGGCGCACACTTTTTTGAACATTGCGGTTGGGAATAGCGTGAACGTATTTCCAGTTGATCGTAGTATCGTTAGTTAAATATTTTGATCCAGGCTTTATCGCTTTTATCATCAGATCAATAGGTCTTTCCAGACTCAGTCTTCTGACAAAACTTCTGAGACCAACTTCAGCATGCGTAACTCTTAAATCTTTTCCCGCGCGGATGAACTGAATATCATTTACCCGGACAACTTTTTTTCCATGAGTGTCGACAATTTGTTTATCGAGAACAATTTGTCCTAAGGGTGGATATTCAACAGTTGGTCCGGCAAACTGATTGGCGAGAATACTCGTCACTGTTTTAGTGTTGAGTGTTTTGGGAAAAGTACGGCTGCGTCTGGAGTAGGCTTCTCTTTTAACGATGATTTTTTTATAAGAAAAACGTAAGACCTCTGACCAGTGGACATAAAAAAGCACTCCACTGCGCTTGTACTGCAAAGCAAGGACCGATGGATAGATTTCTTCGTAGTCGATGAAGAAGTCCACTAACCCGCCGAGCTTTTGTCCATCTTCGCTATACACGGGGATGCCCACTGTCGCTGAAAAGTGCAGAGTTATATCAGGCAGATCTTTGAAAATTTCCATTCTTATTCCGATTGATCACTTTTAGATTGCTTGAAAATATTATTCTTTCTCATGTTGAGAAGTTTCATAATATCCGCCGCCGTTTCTTCCAGCGCTTTGTCGGTTACATTGAAAACTGGCCAGCGTTTGTTTTCTTTAAAAATATTGTTGGCCCATTCAACTTCTTCAATAATCTTGTTGTGTTCAGCGTATTCTCCCTGGTGCTTATCAGCTCCAAGGCGCTGCAACCGGTTCTTTCTGATTTCAGAAAGAGAGTTGGGATCAATGGTCAGTGCAAATATTTTCCTTTGATCGACTTCAAAAAGCTCTTTCGGAAGAGGCTGATCTTTGATCATCGGAATGTTTACAACTTTAATTCCATGTTGTGAAAGATAAACGGATAGTGGAGTCTTGGATGTTCTGGAAACACCCACGAGAATCACATCGGCAAGGTGAAGAGACTCAAGGTTTCTTCCGTCGTCGTGATTTAGTGTAAACTCCATGGCCTCAACGCGTTTGTAATACTCATCGTTCACAGCGCGAAGCAAGCCTGGTTCCGACATCGGCTCCTGGTTAAAATAATTTGAAAATGCAGTGAGGGCCGGTCCGATCAGATCGAGAGTGCGGACGTGCTTTGTTCTCGCCAGTTCTGCAATGTATTCTCGAAGTTTGCCGGAAACAATAGTATGAATAACGAGATCGTGATGAATCGCTGCTTCGTTGAAGATGGCATCGATCTGTTCCGGAGTTCTGATATTTTTATAACGTGTAAAATAGACTTCTCTGTCTTTAAACTGTGCCATGACAGCTCTTGAAATGGCCGTGGCGGTTTCACCAGTACCATCAGAGATAATAATAATTTTTAATCGTTGTGTTTCCAGCGCCATGAGCTTTTTTCCTTTAAGTGAACTATAACTCTACTTTATCACTTTAAAAGGAATTGCTCTACGCTCGAAAAAATTTTCTCTTCATCGCACAGGGGATTGTAATGTTCTTTAGGATGAATCTTATTGAAGAAAGTTCTCTGTGATTTGGCGAGCTGACGAGTTGATATGGATATTCTCTCCATGCATTCTTCGGCCGTTTTAAAAAGCCCTTCGCGGTACTCGATAGCCTCTTTATACCCGATAGAAGACAGTGGTTTTTCCGTCAGAGTAAAGCCGGACTTTTTCAAATCTTCAATTTCTTTCATCAAACCATCTTTAAACATTTTTTCTGTACGTTGAGTGATGATTTTAAAGTGCAGGTCTTTGGGCACATCCAGGTACAGGTGCAGAATATCCCATGGATGAACGCTGGAACTCAAATCGTATGGATCTTTTTCATCCAACGTTTGCTTTTGATCGGAGATTTTTGTTCCGGTCGATTCAAAATGGATCGCTGCCCGCATGAGCCGGTAATGATCATTGATATGATAATTTTTCAGGGATTCAGGATCGTGCAGGCGAAGATAATCGACAATCGCCTCGATTCCGCCTTCCTGAAACAGTCTCTCTATCTTATTTTTTATTTCTTCTGAAGGAGAGGCTGATTCATACATTCCTTTCAGAAGAGCTCTCAGGTAAAAAGCACTTCCGCCTACCAGGATGACAATTTTTCCCAGTGAAAATAAGCGCTCGATTTCAACCTGGGCCATCTTGATAAAATCGGCGGCATTCATTGGCGAGCTGATGGAAGCAACATCAACCATATAGTGAGGAATTCCTTGTCTTTCGTTCTCTGCAGGCTTGGCCGTTCCAATAGATATTTCTTTATAAAAAAGCAGGGAATCGAAATTCACGATGACAGCAACAGGATGACGTTTGGCAATTTCAATACTGATGCGGGTTTTTCCTGTCGCTGTTGGACCGGAAATAATAATCAGCTTATTCTTCATTTAAGAAGACTCCGCACATTCTGTTCGGTGAGCTGAACGAGGCTTTCCCGAGTTTTTCCAAGAATTTTCTCAAGCATTGATTCAGAAGGAAGAGCGGTGGAGTCCCAGTTTGCTGCCACAAAATTTTTTAAATCTGAAGAAGAGTAAACCTGCACACGTGGCTGATCAAAATAATTCAAGAGAGTCTGTGTGATTTCTCTCGACTGGGCCTGAGGAACAAAACGCGGAAGTGTTCTGAGGGCCAGGACTTCCGGATTTAGACGATCCAATTCAAACCCAAGGTTTTTAAGTTCCTCGAGATGTCGATCAATCTTTCCTTTTGGCATACGAAACGGTTCACTGATTAAAAGAGGGCCTGCCACTTCTTCATTGGCCATGAATTCGTTCAGAGATATATCAAGAAAGGCAGCCATTAATTTTTTAACATCCGCGATGAAAAAACCATTTTCCAGTTTTAAAAGCAACAAAGAGGGAGAAATCATTCCTAACAAAGGGCCGCTGCTCACTGAATTTTGCCCAGAAGCTGTTTGTGAAGGTTGCTCTAATGAAAAAACGGCATCATTTGGCCCTGAAACCTGGCCGAACATATTTTGCAGATCAAAGCTTTGATTCTCTTCTCTGGTAAAAAACTGCTCTTGTCTCTGGTCCTGGAAGTTCATCGTTGGTTGAACCGGCACGGAATTTTTTTTCACCGCACTTCGAATTGAGCTGACCAGAAGAGAGTAAATAACATCCGATTTAAAGAATTTAATCTGAATTTTATTCGGGTGAACATTCACATCAATATCCGCAGGCGGCACTGAAATTTTCACCATATAATGGCCGGATTCGCCGTAACGCCAATGCGATTCAAGAGTTCTTAAAATCGCAGAGTGGAGTGACTTGTCCTGGAAAAATCTGTTGTTGGCGAAAAGATAATGATGGCGATATTGCGGTGTCGAATGAGTTGTCGGTGTGAAAAAAACTTCAACTTTATAACCATCGTATTCTTCAGAACTCGTCCAGACTTCCCCCTGAACATCTTTGGAAGTGCGCGGGAAAAAGACGTGTTTTGCCCGTTCAAGCGCTGTTTCCGCTCTGAAAATCTCCCGTTCCTTTTCATCCCATTTTATTGAAAAATTAACGTGGGGATTTGCCAGTGCAAAAGAATAAAGCATTTTTTTCAAAGCAGATTTTTCACTGACTTTGGATTTTATAAATTTTAAACGTGCAGGAGTATTGTAAAAAAGATCTTTGATAAAGAGGCTTGTTCCCTGTTGGCCGGACTTGTTGGGAATCAACAATTCCTGAGCTCCACCATGAATGATAATTTTTCCACCTTCTTTGGATAAGTCAGCAGGTTGTGAAGTGCAGGTGATTCTCGCACTTGCAGCAACACTGGCCAGAGCTTCACCTCTGAATCCAAAGCTGTGCAGGCTGAACAAATCCTCATAATTTTTCAATTTGGAAGTAGCATGGCGAAGAAAAGCATAGGGAAGATTTTCAAAAGTCATTCCATGACCATTGTCTTCGATGGAAAGAAGATCAAGACCATTTTCAATCAAATGAATATTGATCTCACTCGATCCTGCATCAAGTGAATTTTCAATGAGCTCTTTAATTAAAGAAGCAGGGCGCTCGAGAACTTCACCAGCTTTGATCTGGTCGATGATATGCTCAGGGAGAATTTCGATTTTTCGATTGGCAGTCTCAGTGTTCGTGTTCATTAGCCCCTATAGAAGTTAACCTGATTTCTGCCACCCTCTTTCGATTTGTAGACGGCCTCGTCAGCTCTTTTGAAGAGATCAGTGCCTGTAACTACTCCCTGGCGATAATCAGCAACTCCGATAGATGCTGTAACGGGAAGTCTTTTCCCGTCGTACATGAATTCTTTGCTTTCGATAAGCTTGCGAAGTCTTTCCGCAATTTCAAAAGACTGTTTTAGATTTGTTTTAGGAAGAAGGATGACGAATTCTTCACCACCATAACGGGCGAACACGTCCTGCTCGCGAATGCCGTTTGTGCGAATGATTTGCGCCATTTCTTTAAGAACAAAATCGCCGGCATCGTGGCCGTAATTATCATTTAATTTTTTAAAGTGATCGAGATCGAAAATAATCAGAGAAAGCGGTTCACCAGTCACTTTACATTTGTTCACTTCAAGAGTGATTTTGTTGTTGAAGTAACCTTTGTTGAAACAACCTGTATGTTTGTCTGTATTCGCTTCAAGATTGAGTTTGTCATATGTAAGTCTCTCTGGATCACCTTTGGGAAGATACTTTAAAGCGATACTTCCGATTTTGATGATATCCCCTTTTGCAAGTGGAGTGAGAGCTTCAACTTTTTTATTGTTGAGGTATGTTCCGTTTTTTGATCCGCAATCTTCGAGAACGTGATTTTCACCACTGGCAAGAAGTTTGAAGTGGTAGCGGGAAACACCATTGAACTCAAGGGCAATTGTGTTGTCAGCATTTCTACCGACGCTTGTCTGAGCATCTTTTAAATCAAAAAGAGTTCCGTTCAAATCTCCACCGACTACAAGAAGTGCTGCAGGCTTTTGTTGAGCTTCTTTTTCTGAAGCTTGTAAAGCTGCACGTATATCGGTTAAGACGATGGTTGTATCATCAGTACTCATATTGATTTTGATTCCTTATTAAAGACAATTCTCTAAATACCAATTTTAACTAACAGTCGAAATTATTTCAACTGGTTCAAAAACTGATAGGCATAAATCTTTCCGGCTTCAACGCCTGGTTGATCAAAAGGATCAATCTTTAAATAATCACCCATTAAAGCCGTGAGCGATTCAAAAAAGAGGATCAATTCACCCATGTGAAACTCGTCATTGCGCTCAATTTGAATATGCAGAGTGGGTCTGCCATTTTCAGCGAGAGCTTTGAGTGTTCCGTTGAGTTCTGCCTGCATGAGATTGGAAAGTGAATAACCTGAGAGTTTTTCTAGGGCATTCGTTTTAAGGCTCGAGTTGAGTTTAAAGTCTGCGCCAAATTTTACGACCTCAATCAAGATGAGACATTTATCCTGTGGTCCTTCCATAAACAATTGCATTTGAGAATGCTGGTCGGTGGCGCCGTAGCCAACAATCGGAGTAAAGCCGGTGTGGACAGTTTCTCCCTTGGTGTTTTTCTTTTTGCCAAGACTCTCGGCCCAGAGTTGAGTAAACCAGAAAGAAAAATTTCTGAGCTTCGAAGAGTACGGCATCAGAACTGTCTGAGAAATATTTTTCTTTTCTTTCAATTGAAATAAAAATTCAGCTGATTTGAGCAGAGGGTTTTCAGCTGAGTCTAGCAAACAGACTTTTTGCGCACTCATGGCCCCTTTAATCATTTGTTCGACATTGATCCCAGCAAAGAGTGCAGGCAGATATCCCACCGGTGTTAATGCACAAAAACGTCCTCCAACATCGGAAGGAACTTCAAGAAGATCAATGCCCAGTTCCCGGCCGAGATCCAGAAGCTCACTTTTCACCGGATCAGTGGCAAAAACAAAATAGTTTTTCAGCTGATCTTTTCCAATCTTCTTTTCCATAAGAAAATTGGTAACGATAGAAAGGGCGGCCATCGTCTCGGCAGTTCCGCCTGATTTAGAAACGAAATAAAACAACGTTTCTTCCGGATGGATTCCTTCGAGTTGAGAGGCCATTTCATCCGGATCAATATTATTAATAAAAAGAAAATGCGTTTTATTTTTTTGGAGAGCACTAACCAGCATCTCAGGACCCAGACTTGAGCCACCGATACCAACATGAACAAAAGTTTTTCTGTTTTTGAATTTTTCAAAAACAGAGCGAGTTTGAACAAGCAATTCATCTCTTTCGAAAGTGTGAAAGAACTGAGTCTTTGGATTGCTGATGATTTTCTTGAAAGAATCAAGTTTTGAAACATCGGCCTGAACACTCTCGGAAAACTTGAAATTAAGACTCATAAACCACCTCAGTGTGTTGTGTATTCTTTTTTCAAATTGCGTGCGATAACAACTCTCTGGATCTGATTTGTTCCTTCAACAATCTGAAGAACTTTAGCATCTCTCATAAATCGTTCTACCGGATACTCTTTTGTGTATCCGACACCGCCAAGAATCTGAACTGCATCGGTCGTGACTTTCATCGCCGTATCTGTGGCCTTGAGCTTTGCCATACAGGCCAGTTTTGCATTCGGGGTGCCGTTGTCGTAATCATTTGCAGCCTGCATAACTAGGAGGCGAGAGCATTCAATTTCAGTAGCCATATCGGCCATCATGAACTGTAGACCTTGAAAGTCAAAAATAGGTTGTTTGAACTGTTGACGAGTCAGTGAGTATCTCACGGCTTCATCCAGAGCGCGCTCAGCACAGCCCACGGCAATTGCCCCGATCGTGAAACGTCCTTTCTCTAAAGCGGCCATGGCAATTTTAAATCCTTCACCTTCAGTGAGAAGTAAATTTTCTTCCGGAACAAAGCAATTGTGGAAAATTAATTCTCTGGTTGGAGAAACTTTCCATCCCATTTTCTTTTCTTTCTTGCCGTAGCTGAAACCAGGAGTACCATCACGGACGATAAAAGCAGAAACACCTTTGCCGCCTTCGCCCCCGGTTCTTGCCATGACGATATAAGTTTTAGCAATTCCCCCTGAGGTAATCCAGATTTTTGAACCGTTTAAAACATAACCTGAACGACCATCAACTATAGTCTTCTTCGCCGTTGTTACGAGAGATGCGGCGTCTGAACCAGCTCCGGATTCAGAAAGACAGAAGGCACCGATTTCTTCTCCGCTTGTTAAGGCAGGAAGATAAGTTTTTTTCTGTGTCTCGTTTCCAAATTCGTTAAGAATGGCCTGCACCATACTGGAGACAGAAATGGTGACAGCGTAGGCAACTGAAGATTTGGCAATTTCACAAAGAGCAATTGAAAAATCTTCATAAGAAAGTCCCATTCCGCCGTAGGCTTCCGGAAGAGTCATTCCCGTGAATCCAAGTGAGCCGAGCTCGTTGAAGATGTCCATGCGGAATTCTTCCGTCTCATCATCGTGTTCCATGTGCGGTTCAATTTTTTGAAGACGGTATTTTTCTAACTGGTTCTTTAATTCAAGTTGTAGTTCGTTCATTTTTTTTACACCTACTCAAGGGCCGCTTTACCAAGAAGGTTCTTGGCAATAATCATGATCATAACTTCATTAGTTCCAGCGCCGATTTCGTTGAGTTTGTTATCTCTCATCATGCGCTCTAGAGGAAACTCGCGGGAGTATCCATAACCACCGTGAAGTTGAATTGCATCGAGAGCAATTTTGGTGGCCATTTTGGGAAGCGCCAGTTTTACCATAGCTGCCATTGAAGGTCCTCTTTCTCCCATGTCGTATCTTTTTGCTGTCGTGTAAAGAAAGCTTCTCATCATTTCAGTTTCAGTGGCCATTTCAGAAATCATTTTTTGCATCATCTGGAAGGAACCGATGTGTTTCCCGAATTGCTTTCTTTCGCCGGCGTATTTCACACATTGATTCACACACGCTTGGGCAATTCCCAGAGAGATACCAGCGATGGTGATGCGTTCGATATCGAGGTTTTTCATCATGTGATAAACTGAATCGCCTTCTTTTCCGACCAGAGCTGTTGCAGGCACGCGGGCGTTTTCAAAAATCAATTCACCTGTAGGTGAAGATCTCATTCCCATTTTGTGAATCGGTTTTCCAACTGAGAAACCAGGTGTTCCTTTTTCTACGATGAATGTTGAAAGATTTTTTTTCTCTGAACCGGTTCTCGTGTACACGTAAGCGACATCAGCATACTGAGCGTTCGTGATCCACATTTTAGCGCCGTTGATTGTGTATGAACCGTCGTTGTTTTTAACAGCTTTGGTTTGAATACCAACTGCATCTGAACCGTATTCCGGTTCACTCATTCCCATACAGCCGATGTGCTCGCCTGTGATGAGTTTTGGAAGATACTTTGCTTTTTGCTCAGCTGAACCGTTGTTTTGAATATTGTTCACACAAAGAATTGAATGAGCGAGATAAGACAGAGTTGAACCTGCGCAAGCTGCGCCGAATTCTTCCATCACAAGAGTCGCAGCGACGGCACCCATGCCGGCACCGCCGTATTCAGGATCTGCAGTGATTCCTAAAACGCCCAGTTCGCCCATTTTTTTAAACGCATTGATGTTGAACGATTCATCATGATCGTGCTTCTCTGCAAACGGCGCTAATTCTTTACTAGCGAAATCTTTACAGAGTCTTTGAAGGTCTTTTTCTTCTTCGGTGAAAAACCACATTGCTTTACCGCCTTTTTGCAGATTATAATTTTTAAAAATTTAGTCCTGAATTTATAACAAATTTAGACAGACACTGTAAGACATGAGGTGTTAGTAGTGACCCTGACAACCCCGGTTCCACGAGACTTAGATACAGTTTTTCCAGGTGAGAATTGGTTTTTTTATTGGAAAACCTCCGCTTCTCTCTGGAGAACCAAGCTTCAGGAGTTTCCTGGAACAAGAATCATTATTCCGATCAACTGGTCGTTTCACTCTGAAACAGGGGATCAGTTCGATTTTGAAGAGCACAGACCTGAAACAAATTTAAAAAAATTGTATGAAATTGCCACAGAAGTGGGAAAACAAGTCGTTTTCTTCCTTCCGCTGACTCCGGCCCCTTTTCTTCCCAATGGCGGCCTGCCGCATTTATTGGCAAGAGGACTGGCCCTAAACAACGAACAGATGGCCTATGGAATCATCGATGCCGATGAAAATTTAATAAAAATTTATTCTTTTTTTGATCCTCGCGTATTCGAGGCCTTTGATAAATTTGTCAAAAGATTAGGTCAATATTTTGCCACCAATAAGATTCCTGCCGATGTCTGGGGGATTCGCTGCGGGTATTTCAAAGACGGTTTTTTCAGAAGTTTTCTGGAAGACACTTCTAAAACGTTTGAACAGGCCTTCAGCCGTTTTTTACAGGGAAAAAAAGCCGAAGATCAGACTCTTTCTCCCATTGAAGAAAAACAATACGCTTTTGAATTCAATAAAACAGTTCAGGATCTCTACGCAACTAACGCCCGTGAAAATATTGGCTCCAACTTTGAAGGAGCTCTCGACGTAGCTTTTTTAGGGGCGAGTACGGCAAAATTTTTGAAGAGGTTGTCTGGAACAATTTCGACTGTCGATTATACTTCTGAAATTTATGAATCACTTGCTAAAGATATTATCCCTTCATCCGTTTTAATTTCTCACCGGCTGAAAAAGGGCGTGCTCTCAAGAGAGTTGAACGATCTGGTGGCCAATTCTTATCTTCCTGCGAGATTGTCTGCAAACTCTGCCTATGAATATGAAGACATCGCTGTTTTTTCTCCACTTTCTTTTTTCAAAGTTTACGAAAAGATTGATGGAGTCAGTTCAATGTTTCAAAGCTGGGAACAGCTTCATCTCTGGAACTATCTACAGAAGAATTTTGGCTGGAGTTATAAAATTATCTCCAATGATACGCTGAAACTTCACGAAAATAAAAATCCGTACCAGGAACATATTCACCTTTTCCACGGCCACGATGTCGACAGAACGCTTTTTAATTTCATTCTTAAGACTTTTATGAACGGCGGACGGGTTATATTAAACCGTTCGGGTCTTTCGGAAGACTATTCAAAAAGACTTGAAACTTTTTTCCTGGAAAATTCGCTTAACGTTGAAAAAGTCAGTTTTAAAACTCAAATCCAAAATATTGCTTTAGGCGAGGGAAGACTGGTTCTGATTGACGGTGATCAGTTTCAGGAAATGGACTCAAGCGAGTACGAAGACTTCTGGAAAAACATTGTCGAAACTTTTTCATTGGTCCATGTGCCCATTCAAAATGTAGAGGGCATTGATTATTACTGGAGAACACGGCCTTCGTCTGCAAATGAACTAAAGTTTGAAGAAATCAGACGATTGTCGCTTTACAATCCAACCAGCTACCGCAAAAAAATCCGCATGAATCTCAATAAGAATTTTGTTGTCTACAAAGTTCTGGATGAAATTAATGTGATCGTTCAAACGTACCCGAACGAACTTGAAGTTGAGCTTTCTCCGGAAGGTTCAGTCATTATCGACTTTGGAGTGTTCTCATGAAAGATATCGAATACATTGTAGGTGTCTACAATTACCTCAATGCTTTTCCGGAACTTCACAGTGATTCGGCCTATTATCTTCTTTATCTTCTTGATGAGAAGGGAATCCTTGACCGTTCAGTAGCTGATAAGCTTTACGACGAAAAATTTAAAACGGATCTCTCTGCAGGAAATATTCATGCAAAAATGATTGGTCCTTTTGAATCGACCGATCGTTTGAATCAATTCGCTTTTCAACTTTGCGAAGAAATGAATGCAGGCAAGGTCAGTCTTCTTTCCGTTCAGGAATACAACACGCTTCTCGAAAGTACCCAGACTTCGTCTGATTTCCATCGCGATCTGCTTTTAAAAGGCAATGTGATGGAAAATATCGAACGGAAGAAAAAAGGGTTTTTATCCCGCTTCTTTTAAGTGTTGCGACTTAATTAATTCGCATCAGAATGATGGGCCATGGGGTCGTTTCGTTCTCTTTTTTCTCATTTATGGAAATGGCTTGCCGTTAGTAAGTTAAACAAAATGGAAGAAAGAGAATATGATCATTGTTCTTATTGTAAATGAAGAGACTAGCGAACGAATAGAATTTCCCTTGCTGGACAAATATGTCATTGGAAGAGACGGATCAGCGGACATTACTCTTCAGGAGAAATACGTCCACGATTTTCATTTTAGAATTGAATTAACTTCTTCCGGAAAAGTGCTTCTAAAGACAATCAATCAAAAATCGCGGTTGGAATACAAGAATGAATCTCGAACTCACTGCTATCTTTGCGCGCACGAAGTGGTTGAAATCGGCCATTATAAGGTATTCATTGATACCAAGAGAATTTCAGCAGCGGAGTTGCAATCACTTCATCCTATTGAGCAAGATTAGTTTGCTAGGGCCTCGTCAATTTCAGTATCTGCTTTGATTTCTTCGTGGAGATCTCTGATAGGTGCGGACTGCACTTCTTTTGTCAGGTCGATCGTATTTTCTTCAGGAACTGACTGCTCAATTTGTGAAAGGGCCTTTTCAACTTTTACTTCTTCAATCGCAGGCTGAGTTTCTGTTTTTGCAGTGGCCGTTTTTCTTTGAACAGCTTTCGGTTGAACGTAGTTTGCCATGCCTTCTGATTTATAATACAGAGTGAATCCTGCGTAAATGACGTTAGGATTCTTGATGAGAGGCTTATTGTTTTCCCAGATTCTTTTCCATTTTTTAGGAGTCTGATAAACATTGTTTGAAATCACTCCAAGGGTCTCACCATTTTTAATCATGTAAGGAGTTCCTTCAGGGTTCCAGACAAATTCTTTTTCAGGAGCGGCGTAGTTGATTTTCATTCCAGCGCGTAAAGCGGATCTCTTTTCGAAAATATCGCGGTTCATCGCTTTTAACTGTTTCCACATTCCGATGTCGCCATAGATTTTAAAAGCGATTTGCATAAGCGTTTCGCCTTTTTGGACAGTGTAAGTCATCTTGTGACCGGCGTTTGGATTTTTTGTTTCCACAACAGGAGCCTCTTCCTTAATTTCCGGAAGAGCTTCTTCTACTTTTACATCTTTTGCAGTTTCGTTTGCAGCAACTTCTTTAGCAGTCGTTGCCGTCGTGTTGCCGGAGAATTCAGCTTCGAGTGATTTTAAATCATCTTGGACTTCCGTTTGAGGAGCGGCATCTGCTGTATTGGAAGGAGCATCTGTGCCGTTTTTAAGATCGGTTTCTTTTGCACCTTCGTTCATTGAAGAAGCAAAAAGATCATCATGTGTTTCAGAAGCGCCTGTCGTTTCAGCAGCAGATGTTTTTGAATCTGTTGGTTGTTCCGGTGTTTTCCATTTTTCAATCAATCCACATGATGAAAGGATTAAAGAAAGAAGAAGAACCTTCAAAATATTTTGTCTGCTCACGCAAAACTCCTTATAGGCAAATGCATTTGTGTCCTGCTTCTAGGATACGAAACTTATGCACAGATAAGGAGGGAGAGGCAAATTTTTCCTATTCTCTTTTGGCGAATTTGCGGAATGAAACTTTCTGAGGTGAATACTCAATCACCAGCTCAAGAGGCTTGTGATCAGATCCCTGATAAAAACCTTCAACTTTAGCTTCGAGAATGCGAAGATCCTCTGTGTAGAAGAAATGATCGAGTGGGCGACCGTTGAATCTCATGCGGTTGTCGGGAAAGAAGTTTGCTTCTTTCATTTTCATTTTCACGCACAGATCTTTCAGAGTGTTTAAGCGATCATCGTTCCAGGAATTGAAATCACCGGCAAAAACCATCGGCGCAGGTATGTCTTTGATGACCTCATAAATGCGTCCGATTTCTTTTTTAAACGACGGCACATCGACGAAATTAATTCCGTGAATATTCACGACGGTGAGTTTTTTATCAGTCGACCGAATCGGATACTGGGTAATAAGTGTGACTTTGGGAGAGTTTACAACCGGCTCAAGCGTCTGAGTGCGGATAAATCTTTCTGAGTCAGGTTGAACCTGAGTCGCCGTAGCTACACCGGTGCGGTAGAATTCTTTCCCCAGAAAAAAGGAAGTGGCGGTAGTGTAAATATTTAGAGGGAAAGCCGCAAAAACCTTCTCCATAAACGGATCGAGTTGCATTTCCTGGGCTATAATTAAATCTTTTTTATAGGCGAGATCGGTAAAATCTGTAGCGAAAGTGCCATCCTGCCCTTTATGTAAATTCCAGACCAGGACATTCATTCTCTTCGGAAGTGAGGGCTGGCTGGCCGTTCCGACCGTCATCAAGACTTCGTTATCCTTAGGAACGGGGTGAGCGTAGCTGAAAGCTGCTTCAGTGGATTGAACTGAAAGTCCCGCGGAGAAAAGGACCGTGAGGGTTAAAGTCTTTGAAAGTTGAGAGAAGGTTTTCATTCTTAAGCATCCTGTTTAAAAAAGGTCTATTTAAAATCGTACCGAAGTGTTTTTAGTTTGTAAAAATTACTTTACGTCGCCATTACAAGCGAAGTTTGCTATAAATGCCCCTATGACAAATTCATCGGACCAAACAGTGGCTATGACTGCAAAGCAGCCAAGAAAAAAATCTCTTTATTCCTTCACCTTGAGTGAATTGCGCGACTATCTTGCAGAGCGCGGCTTTGCCAAATTTGCGGCAGATCAAATCTACCAGTGGATGTACAAAATTCAGGAACGCGACATCAATAACTGGACCAATGTTTCAAAAAAAATCAAAGAAGATTTCATAACAAATCTCGATCTGGATCTTCCAAAAATTATCTGGAATGGCCTTTCAAAGGACGGCACCAGAAAATTTCTGGTCAAGATGCACGATGAGCAGACGGTAGAAGCCGTAGCAATTCCTGCTCGCGACAGACTCACGCTTTGTCTTTCATCTCAGGTGGGATGTGCTATCGGATGTACATTCTGTCACACAGGAACGATGGGACTTAAGCGCCACTTGTTGCCAGACGAAATCGTAGGGCAGTTCATGGCGATTCAATACTGGCTTAAAGAAAATGCCAGTGAAGAAGAAAGACTGACAAATATTGTCTATATGGGACAAGGGGAACCTCTCCACAATTATGACAACGTCAGAACCAGTGCCATCATTTTTATGGAAGATAAAGGCCTCGGTCTGTCTCAAAGAAAGATCACACTTTCGACTTCGGGTCTTGTTCCTCAGATTGAAAAAATGTGGGATTTTCCGCCGGTCAATATCGCCATTTCACTTCACGCAGCTCACAACAATATTCGCACTGAACTCATGCCGATCAACAAAGCTTACGATCTTGAAAGACTTTTTACGGCCATCAGAAAAGTGCCGCTGAAAGCTTATAGAAGAATTACCTACGAATACATTTTGATCGCTGATTTAAATGATCGCCCTGAAGACATTCAAGGACTCGTCGATCTTCTTGAAAAAGACAAATCTAAGATCAATTTGATCCCTTACAATGATTTTCCTGGTTCTAAATTCAAGCGCCCGAGTAATTCGAAAGTTATCTGGTTTCAAGAAGAACTTTTGAAAAGAGGGTACGTTTGTACGACAAGAACCACAAAGGGCCAGGATATCCTGGCCGCTTGCGGTCAATTAAAAAGCGAGTATGAAAAACTTAATTTGTGGGATCGAGCAGAGTCCGAGCTCTCAAAACGAATTGAGTCGCTTAGTAACTAGTTGCTGCTCTACCTTTAGAATAAGTCCATGGTTGCGGTTCAGCCTGTTCAGCTTTTTCCTCTTCCACTTTCTTTTTTTCTTTCGCTACAACTGATGAAGGTTCACGGTCTGTTTCTTCTTCAGAAGCAATTCCGCGGTCTGTTTTCACAGCTCCTTCCACTTTGTAATCTTCATTAAACTCAGGGGCTTTATAGTCTGTAGCAAAAGCTCCAGCACAAACACCCAGAGAGAGAGCGATGAGAGAGATTGTTTTAATTTTCATAGTTTCACTCCTTACCCGATCCTATCGGTACTTTCTCCGGATCGGTTTAATGTCAAAAAAACTTGAGTGTCCGGGTCGGGTTTTTAAAGATTGTTTACGGAAGCCCGTATTTTTGAGACTATAGAGAGGATTAAATTCTCAAGGTTATTTCAAAAAATGGAGTTTTTGTGACCTCTTCAAAAAATAGCAAGGCCTTATTTGGTGTCTTTGCGATGGTTTTCGTTTTCTTCGTCATCCTGGTACTGTTTGCAACTTATACAATGAATGCATTCAATGACACTTCTGAACTGGAAAGAAAATCTAATCGTGCTCATATCGCCGTCATAGAAATCGAAGGCGTAATTATGGATGCCAAAGATACAATTGATCTTCTACAGGCCGCTGAAGACGACAAACAGATTGAAGCTATAATTCTTAGAGTGAATTCACCTGGCGGCTCTGTTGGTCCGACTCAGGAAATTTATGAAGAAGTCCAGCGCATTGATAAAAAGAAACCTATCTTTGCTTCTTTCGGAGCGATCGCGGCCAGCGGCGGATACTATGTCGGAGCTGCTACAAGAAAAATCTGGGCCAGCCCGGGGACACTTACAGGCTCTATCGGCGTCATCATGGAGTTCATGGATCTTTCAAAGTTGTATGAATTTGCCAAAGTGTCTCCTCAGACAGTGAAGGCCGGTCGTTATAAAGATGCGGGAAACCCTGCACGCGCATTGACTCCTGAAGAGCAGGACATGATGAACAAACTGATTGCAGGAGTTCATCAGCAATTTATCGGCGACATCATGAAGAGAAGAGCGGATAAAATCAAAGGTGATATTAAGGAACTTGCTCAAGGGCAAATTTTTTCAGGCGAAGGCGCAAAAGAAGCGGGGCTTGTTGATGAGATGGGAAGTTTGTGGACCGCTGGTCGCGCTATTCACAAAGACCTTAAACTCAAAGATGAATTTGCTCTGAAATTTATGAAAAAGAAAAAAGTTTTGGGACTGTTTGATCTCATGGGATCACTCGAAGAGGGCATCTCGAAATTAAATATTAATAACCTTGTCCATAGCGATAAGGCTCCTCTTCTTATGTTTAAATAATGGAAATATACCTAAGCTCTTTCTCCAGCTTTTTGGCTGAACATTTACTTGGTGTCGTCGCCACGCTCATTACGCTGGTGCTTGTTTACCATTACCTCATCGAGAAAGAGACGGGCGCAAAATTATCAAAGCGCTATCGCAATTCTATTTTCGAAGCACAGTCAAAAATCTTTTTGAATGCGACTCAATACCTCATTTCCGGAAATAAAGATCTCGCTATCAAGGAATTTCTTTCAGCCGTGGATATCAACCGCGAAACGATCGAAACGTATTTTGCCTTGGGTGGATTGTTTCGTTCGAATGGCGAAATTGAAAAGGCGATTTCCATTCACCGATCGCTGATTGCGAGAGAAAATATTTCAGAGTCACACAGGCTGCGTGCTCTTAAAGAACTCGCTGTAGATTTTGACAAAGGCGGGTTTGTCGATAAGGCGATTGAAACTTATAAAGATGTTTTAAAAATCAACCGCGACCAATACGAAGTTATTCAGTCTTTATGTCGTATTTATGAAGACACTGAAGATTGGGATCAGGCGTACAACTACCGCATTATGCTTTCGAAAGTCGGACACCAGAATCAGGCGGAAACGATTTCACATATTCTCGTGCAAAAAGCCAAGCAGTATTTTGAAAAAGGCGAGTTCAAGAAATGTGAAGAGGATCTTGAAGATGCTTTCCGTTTTGCTCCGTCGGTTTCCGCAAAAATTCTTCGACTGAAGCTTTTTCTCGTCAGTGGCGATATGGAGCAGGCTAAATTTCTGTTGCTTGAAATTTTAAAAGAGCACCCGATGTATGCTTCTTTTATTTTTGTTTCAATTGATGAAGATTTCAAAACAAGTAATGCCGAATTAAAGGAAACTTATAAGAGCCGCCTTGAAATCTTAAGAAAATACTTCCTGGAAATGAATGATAAAGACCTGGTCAATTCAGCTTCAGTTGTTCTTTCAAAAGTGCGGTTGTTAAAAGAATCAGGATTGACTCAAAATGCTTTCGATCTTTTAAAAGAATGGATGGACAACAACAAACATTCTTCAGAAGTCATGAAAGTTGAATACATTAAATTATTGATAGAGCTTCAGAAAAAAGATGAAGCGCTGGTGCAGACAAAAGGTCTTCTGGAAAATCTTCATCAGACTCTGGCAAAGCATTATTGCCGCCAATGCGGTTATAATTCGGACAGTATTTTCTGGAGATGCCCTCAGTGCCATGAATGGGAAACTATTCAGTTCAGATGGAAAGTTTAATGAAAAGAATACTCTTCTTCACATTATGTCTGTTTTCCTACTCAGCCATTTCTGCGGATGCGGTGAAAAAGAGCATGATAGGAGTAAAGTATTTCAGTGAGATGATGGGCAACGTTCATCAGAATCCGTCACGCTATTCCCAAGTGCTGACGACAATCAGCTGCAATCATCCGGTAAAGGTGATGAAAGAGGTTTCCAAAGACGGAAAAGAAATGATTTTTTTTGGAGAGAACAACTGGAATCTTGTCACGGTTGGTCCCTACGAAGGTTATGTCATGTCGGATTATCTCAGTGACAAAAAGAATGAATGTTTCGAAGAGCAATATCCCAAATTTTTTGACGGCCTTAATCTTGATATCAATGATCTTTATTACTGGGCGAGACTGTATGATCAGTACGTTCAGGGGAAATCAAAGGTTCGCCAATGATACCAGCAAAGTTTTTTCTCCTTATAAGTGCCATGCTTTTATTTACGGGAACACTTCTCGCAGAGAGCGGGCCTGAAAAAAAAGAGCAGGGTAAAGATCTGCTCGATTTCTCATCTATTAAAGACATCATAAAAAAAGATGGCCTCGAAGGTGAGTTAAAGAAAAAACAGGACGAAAAAAGAAAATATCTCGATGCTCAAAAATTAAAAGAAATGAGACGCTTTAATGTTCCTACACAGGATGTCTTCTGGAGCTTCTTTTCCGAGTTATGGCTTGTAAAAAATGCCACTTCCTTAAAATGGGATATTCACAAGCCGGATTTTGAGCTGGAAAAAGCCTTTACTGCTTTTCTTGAATCACAAGGGCATTTTGAAAAGAAAATCAAAATTCTTCTGATGGATTCTACAGAAATAGTCCATGCGGCCCTGCCGAGCAATGATAATGAATATATTTTTATTCTGTCGCTACCTTTCATCCGCACTATGGATTTGTCTAAAGTCGAGATTTCTCTGATTCTCTTTGAAGATTTTGTCCGCATCCGCAAAGGCTATTTTAAAAATTATGTTCTGGATAAAGAGCTGGAAAATTTTCTGGGCTCCAATTTCAACGGCAAGCCCTTTGATAAAAAGCTGATAGATTCTCACCTGAAAAAATACAGCACACTTTTATTTGAGAAAGGGTTCACTTTTCAGGAACAATTTGAGACGACCAAAGAGATCGACGTTTTGTTAAAGAACGACCTGAAGATGTGGAATACCTATCTGACATTGCTGGAGAAAATTGATAATTTGACGAAATCAAACGCGCTTTATAAAAAGTACAATCAAATTTATCCATCGCCTGAGCTGCAGCTCAACTGGCTTAAACCAAAAAAGTCTGAACTTTAAATGGAATTGAGAAGAAAACTACATGCCGTGACCGAATTCTTCGCGTCTCCGCTTGGATCGCAGATCAAGTACTATGCGCTGTTTTATTTCGTGCTGTGGAGCTTTCATCTCGTTTTGATTTCTCTCATTTCTTATTTTCATCTTCTTCTCAATCATAACATCCGCACTATCGGTGACTGGATCGGTGACCGGGGATGGTTTCTTATTATTCTTTCGAAAGTTCTCATTTTCTATCTGGCCTTGCAGTTTATTCGCCTGAAGAGCAATAAGATCACACTGGTTCGCAGTTATTTCCGCAACAGTATTCAACTTCCCAGAAAAGAAATTTTTGTCGCTTTGTTTTTTCTTCTCATTGGTCTGATGGGACTAGGAAAGATGATGTTGAATAATACATTGATTTTCGAATTGCATCGCATGCTTTTGTCTGCTGTTGGTACCATCATTTTTTTCTCAGTCGACTACGCCATGCTGGTAATATTGGAAATTTTCTTTCCGCTCAGATCTTCCCATGATGAAAAGCGGAAACTGTTTCTTTTTCCACTGCTCTTTTATTGGTTTACATACGCGACTTTTATTTATGAACAGACAGTCAGCATGAAACTTTATGCGTACTTTTTTCTTTTGCTTTACCTGGGCGAGTGGAGAAGACGCAACTGGACTCTTCCATTGCTGTTTCTTCTGGCCTTCATGGTTCCAAGCTATACCATCTTTGGACTAGATCCCGTCTGGAGTTCAAATTACACCATTCTTGCCATGGATAAGAGCATTTCCAGTTTTTCTATTTTTATTCTGATCGGCTTTGCCGTTTATTATCTCAACCGCAGTATCCGTAAAAATCCAGAGTATATTTATCGGGATTAAAAGTGCTTAATAATTCCTGAAAGATTGTCTATGATGAGAGGGAATCAATTTTTTTAGGAGTATTGCGTGCAATCTGGAAACCTGGATATCTTAAGAATCATTTTACACTCTGGCTTTGTCGTTAAAATCGTTCTCGGTCTTTTGATCGCGTGTTCAGTTTTTTCTTGGGCCATTATTTTAAAGAAAAGAAAACTCTTCAAGGAAGTTGAAGAAAACAATGAACGCTTTTATGAAATTTATAAAACATCAGAAAATTTAAAAGATGTTTTGCTCAAAAGCGAAATGCTTCCGTTCTCTCCTTACAAATCTCTGTTCACCAACGGCTACGCTGAATTAATGAAAATCAGAGAAGCCTATACAGGTCAGCATAAAAGTGGTCTTGCCTTTCACTTTCAGAACTTTGGCCTTGGCATTTTAGAGCGCGGACTTAAAAAAGGTGTGAATGAAACGAATGCAGAGCTTGGCGGACTTCTTTCAACACTGGCTTCGATTGGTTCTGTCGCGCCGTTCATTGGTCTTTTCGGAACAGTCTGGGGCATCATCGATGCTTTCTCCGGGCTTGCCGGCGGTGGCGGTTCCATTGATGCTGTAGCGCCAGGTATTGCGGAAGCACTTGTTGCGACAGCTGTAGGTCTTGCAGCTGCGATTCCGGCCGTCTGGTTTTACAATTACTTCAACAATCAATCTGATAAAATTAATACTGATATGGAATCTTTCGGACAGGATTTCTTGAACGTCGTTGAACGTTCAGTTGTGGATTAGCTATGGCCTTCAATACTGGAAAAAAGAAAGGGGCGATAAGTGATATCAACGTCACACCATTGGTCGACGTCATGCTCGTTCTTTTGATTATTTTCATGGTAACGGCTCCATTAATGTTAAATGGAATCAAACTCGATCTTCCTAAAACAAAGGAAGTCAATCCGATTAACCTGAATGCCACCCAAGTTATTCTTTCTTTCAGCAAAAGCGAAGAATATTTCCTGGGTAAAGATAAAATCCTGAACAATGAAATCATTCCTGAAATTCAGAAGCAGTTTAAGAAAAATAATACGGATACACTTTTTCTCCGTGCTGATTTCAATCTGCCTTACGGAAAAGTGGCCAAGCTGATGTCATTTTTAAAACGTGGTGGAATCCATAAGATTTCACTCGTTACAGTGACGGAAGATAAAAACTAAATGAAAGTTTACACGGACCCACAGACACATTCCTACACGGTAAAGAAGCTGCCTTTTTATCTGCGCCGCTCTTTTTACGTGCATGTGGGGCTTTTCTCTCTCACTCTGATCGGCGGAAAAATCATTTCTGTCCAGCAGGAAAAATTGCGCGAAAAAAACCTGGAGCTCATTCAGGCTTCAGTGCGTGTCGATATGGTCGCGATGCCGAAATACACTCTCGCTGAGTTAAAAAATCTTTCCAGCGGTGTGGAAGAGGCCAAGAAAGAAGAGGCGGCACCTGTGCAGGAGCCGGCTAAAAAAGAAGAAGCTAAGCCTGAACCCGTGAAGGAAGAGCCTAAAGCGGAAAAACAAGCAGCAGAGAATGACAGTTCACAGGCTTTGGAAGTTGCCAGCAAAAAAAAGAAAATCGATTTCCTTTCAAAGCTTAAAGAAATCGGAAATAAAAAAATAAAAGGTGAAGGAACTGTGAAGGCCGATAAAGGGCTGTATGGAGATAAGGCCACTGACCTTAAGTCGATCATCCTTTCAGGAAACAAGCTCTCTAAAGGCGTGGCCATTACCGGATCTGGAACGGCCGAAGAAATGTCTGCTTTTAAAATTTATGCAGCTAAACTTCCGCAGATTGTGCAGCCACATTGGTCCCTTCCTGATTATCTTCTTAAAGAGAAAAATTTAAAATGCAGAGTGCGCGTCTGGATTTCCTCAAATGGTGACATTACACGCGCAGAAGTTTACCAGACAAGCGGAAATGAAAACTTTGATTCGCGGGCAGTTCAAGCTGTAAAATCAACCGGACAATTTCCTCGTCTTCCCGAAGAACTTGTTGAACGAGGACGAAATGGCAATATTATTTTAGGATTCCCACTATGAAAAAACTGATTGTTCTTTTAACTCTCATTTTCTCTTTTCAAATTATCGCTCAGGACGACAGCCTGACAGTTGTCGCCGTAGGCGAAGCGACCCTTGAAAAAGATAAAATGGTCATCCAGGATCCTTACATCACAAGCGCTGTCACCAGCGGGCAAAAGCAGGCCATCGATGATCTTGTAAAGCTTCTACGCAATGATTTCAGTTTTTATCAAAAAAAGTTTTTCCTTGTTGAGGCTGCGCCTAATAATACAACCAGCAGACCGCCGACCAATTATGAATACTGGAATACGAAAGCTGTTAAATACCTGGGAACTGTCAGTGCTGAAAAATCAGGTGATTCTATTAAGGTGAATGTGACCTTTGAAGATATCAAGAACAGAAAGCAGATTTTTAATACAACTGCAATGACTTCCATTTCCAGTATGAGAAAAACAGGTCATGAAATGGCCAACAACATCTATAAGCAGATTGTGGGAAAGGATTCGATTTTTAAATCTAAAATCATTTTCGTTTCAGACAGAAACTCGCGCGGCAGTAAAACAGTCAAAGAAATCTATATGATGGATTTCGATGGCAAAAATGTTCAGCAGCTCACCGGCCACGGCGGAATTGCCATTGGACCTGCGCTTTCCCAGGACGGGCGATGGTTGGTTTATTCGCTTATTCAAAACTCAGCAGGAAAAAGAAACAACAATCTTTACCTGATGGATATGCATACTAAGGAAGCGAGAATTATTTCACAACGTGACGGGATTAACTCTGGAGCTGTGTTCATGCCGGGCGGGAAAAGTATTGCGCTGACCTTGACGGCTTCAGGTAACGCCGAAATTTATGAAATGGATCTCGATACAAAGAACACCAGAAAAATCACGAACCATTTTTCTTCTGACGTCGACCCTTCAATTACTTATGACGGAAAGCTGATGACCTTTCTTTCAGACCGTCCGGGGAAGGCGATGATTTATACTCTGGATCCAAACGGCGAAGAGAAGAATGTAAAACGCATTTCTTTTGTAGGTCAATTCAATGCGACTCCGCGTTTTTCTCCAGATGGAAAAGAAATTGTTTTCTCTTCATGGCTCGACAACTGTTTCGATCTCTTCCGTATTAACTCTGATGGCTCGGGCCTTTCTCGCCTGACTAAAGACTTCGGCTCTAATGAAGACCCGACATACTCCAATGATGGTGAGTTCATCGCCTTTACCAGCCAGAGAGTCATCTCTCGTGTGAAGGCCGACCAGAATATCTACATTATGGACAAAGACGGGGGCATTCTAGGGGCAGTGACCGCTGGATTTGGGAACTGTATAAGTCCTAGATGGTATAACTTCTAGAAATCACGAAATTCCTGACTTTTTTTTGAACAATTGAGTGTTTTAGTCTTGTAAAAAATTCAGACGCAGTGTATTATTTTCTCAGTAACGCATCGCAATTTACACTAAAAATTGTCCAGGAGTTTTACAATGACTACATCAGCTCAAAAGCACCAAGCAGAACTAGCAACTCTTTCTTCAGTTCTCTTCCTAAGCCTAGATGAAGCTCATTTCTTTAACAATATCAATAAGTTCTTTATGGACCATATGAACTGTGACAAGGTTCAGGCTTATAAGCTTCTAGAAAACGGTCAAGCGATCCTTATGTCAGAAAATGGCCAGATCGTAGACGGCCAAATCGTCCTTGAAAAAGGTGTAGGCGCTGTAGGTTACATCGCTCGTACGAAAAAAGGATACTTCTCAAACTCAGTAGAAAGAGACCCGGTTTTCACAAGAGAAGCAGGTCTTGGTGTTAAAGCTGAACTTTGCCTTCCAATCTCAGTTGACGGTGTAGTGATCGGTTCAATTCACTGCCAGGTAACAAAAGCTCAAAGAGAATTCTCAAGAGAAGATATGACTTTTGGTGTAGCTGTCATGAACGACATTAAAGCTCCAATCCAAAACATGAAAATGTACCTTGCTGCTAAAAACATGAACGAAACTCTTCTAAGAACAATCGAACTTAAAGAGAAAGAACTTCAAGAATCTCGTTCAGGTCTTAAACTACAAGACACTTACAAAATCAGCGAAAGAGATATCATTGGTCGTTCACAATCAATGAAAGACCTTCTTGCTCTAGTTGATAGAATTTCTGATAAAGACATCTCTGCTTTCATCATGGGTGAAGCAGCGACTGGTAAAGAAATGATCGCAAGAAGAATTCACTGCAGAAGCACAAGACGTGATAGAGCTTTCGTTTCTGTTGACTGTTCAACTCTTAACGAAAGACAGCTTGATATCGAACTTTTCGGTGACGATTCAAAAGTTGGTATGCTTGAAGCAGCTAACTTCGGTACTCTTTTCATCAACTCTGTTGAAAGAATGCCAGTAGCGATCCAAAACAAACTTATGCAATATGCGACTGCAAAAATGGGAATTAAAGCTGGAAGCCAGTCATTCTTCAAGTCAGACGTAAGATTGATTTCTGCTTCAACAAAAGATTTGATGGACCTGGTTCGCGATGGTTCATTCAGAGAAGACCTGTACTTCGCACTTTCAACAATCGTTCTTAAAGCACCTGCTCTAAGAGAAAGAAAAGAAGATATCGAAGTTCTTGCTAACTTCTTCTTAAACCAAGGAAAAGCAAAAGACGCGCAAAAATCTTTCTCACCAAGCGCGATCAAAGCTCTTACAGAATACACATGGTCAGGAAACGTTCGCGAACTTCAAAACGTAGTAGAAAGAGCATACATCCTTGCAGAAGGAACAATTATCGAGAAGCTTCACCTTGACCAGAATATTCAAAATGCGGAAGTTCAGCCGGTAGTAGAAAAAGTTGTAGCGGTAAAACCAGTAGAATTTATCCCTGTGACGCTGGAAGAACTAGAAAGAAACCACATTATGAGCACTCTTGAAAACCTTGGTGGAAACAAAACAAAAACTGCTAAAGTTCTTGGAATTACAGTTAAGACTCTATACAACAAACTTCACTCTTACGGGATTGAGTTTGATAAAGAAGCCTAAGAGCGGCTTGCGACTTAAGAACTTGTAATTGCGAGAGCGAATAAGGTACAATTGAACGACTTTAAATGGAGGACCCCATGTCAATGATAGAACAAGAAACAGTTGTAGAGAGCCCGAAAACGCCGAGGAACTTTAGAACTGCAATCGATATTGAAAATTTCTACCGCTTCGTCAACGACAACGATCTGAGAAAAGAAGCGAAGATTATGCTTGAACTGATTCACGCAAAGGTTATGGCCTCTGTGAAGAAAAAGAAAAAAGAAGCAAAATCAAAAAAGAATTTACATTAATTAATACAAGCAACATCGCAGGCCCGCTATTCGTAGTGGGCCTTTTTGTTTTTTGAGAGCAAAACACATGGAAGTCGCGTCTCTTACACCGTCACTAACTAAATCTAATAAAGAAAAATCACACGTCATTTACGATCCGATTTATGGATTCATCAAACTCAATCCCATTGAGTGGGAAATCATTTCATCGCCGTTCTATCAGCGTCTGCGTTGGATTAAGCAGCTGGGATTTTCTTGTTATGTTTTTCCAGGCGCTGAACATTCGCGTTTTCATCACTCCATCGGAGTTATGCATAATGCTTCTAAAATTTTAGAATCCTGTAAGCGAGCTGTGAGTGAAAAAGAACTCATGGATCCTGACTGCAGAACAGAAGATGCCATTTATCACAAGAGCGTTCGTCTGGCGGCGCTGATGCATGACCTGGGAACATTTATGTTCTCACATACAACCGAGATGGCCTATATTGCCTACGGCGAGACAACTAAGGCAAAAGGCGGAAAAGGTCTTTCTGATGATCACGAAAACCTCGGTGCTTTCATCATTAAAAACACAGATTACGAAGGCGGCATCACTTATATTTTGAAAAAATACGGCATCAATCCTCAGCGAATTTCCGATCTCGTAAAAGGCGTTGATGAAAGTATTCTCGCTAATCAGATTCTTCACTCTGAGGTCGATTGCGATAGAATGGATTATCTTTTGCGTGATGCTCATTACACTGGGTTGAAATACGGATCTTACGACCGCGATTATCTGCTATATCACTTTCAGGTAAAGAAAATTGAGAATCACGATATTCTCACGATTCGTCACAATGCTCTTTATTGCGTGGAAGATTTTCTGATGAGCCGATTTGCCTGGTATTCGCAGGTTATTCGTTCTCCAAGAGGGGCTAAATACGATTCTATTGCTGAAACGATCTGTTCTTATTTTCTGGAGAAGGGCTATATCTACCGCTACAGCGAGCTTCTCGAGATGATTGAAAAAGATCCGATGAAGTTTTACGGCTTCAACGATAATTACTTCATGTCGACCGTGCATAAGCATTTCACCAATGGTGATCTGGACAAAAATCCGAAAATTAAAGATATGGCGAAAACCATCTTGCTGGGATCTGGCGGAAAGGCCATCCGATGTGAAGACTTTAAATCCCGTCTGCTTTCCCAGGACGACCCTGGCGCTCTGGAAAAATATTCCAAACGCGCTCTGGCAAAAATCCATGAGATCGAGGAAGTCCTAAAGAAAAAAGGTAGTCCCTCTGACTGGTTGATTTACGATATTCCTAAAAAGCCGATTCTCTTTGTAAAATCTCCTAAAAACGTTGCCAAAAACACTTCGGAAAAGCTCGCCAATGTGCTTTTTGACCGCGATCCTGTGAAAATCTCAATGGAAAACGGGGAAGTCCGGCTTCTGGGAGATGTCGAAAATTCACTGATCTCAAGGCTATTTAACAGCAATAACTTCATTCCAAACGTTTATTGCTCAACTTCCGCTTACGA
Organism: Bacteriovoracaceae bacterium UBA6261; assembly: GCA_002440825.1. Lineage (GTDB taxonomy): Bacteria > Bdellovibrionota > Bacteriovoracia > Bacteriovoracales > Bacteriovoracaceae > Bacteriovorax. The sequence continues at coordinate 39,737 of DJVH01000015.1, forward strand.
GCTACTCCTGGCAGAGGGAGTAATTGAAGGAAGTTTCAGCTAAGAACTTGTTTTGGATACCGGAATAAATTTCTCGGTTTTACAGAAAACTACCTAAAAACCTAAATTTAAGTTAAAATTTTGAGGAAGGGGCATACCCCTTTCACAGTCAGGATGACTGCTGAAATTGACTTGGATAAAAAGGTCGTTATGCAAAACCAAAGCATCAATACAAATCAACGTATGAATCGTGGAACACATAGTTCTAATGGTCCCATTTTTTATTGTGAAGATGTCTCCGTCGAATTCGGAGAAATCCGCGCGCTTAAAAATGTTCAGCTCACTATCGAGCGCGGTGAAATCATTTTTGTCACGGGTGCAAGTGGAGCAGGAAAAACGACATTGCTTAAATTACTTTCAGGATTGCAGGAACCAACTTCGGGGAAAGTGATTCGCCCGAATGTATTAGGCGGTAAAAAAAATCTCTACGCTTCAAACGTGTTTCAAGATCTTCGCCTTATGGGAAAATATACCTGCGAAGAAAACCTGATGTTCGCTTACGACTCGTCCATCTACAAAGATAAAAATGAATTTGTTCAGGATATGCATGAGCTCGCTCGCATTCTTGGAATCAAAGACAGACTCAATTTAAAAATCAATCAGGCCAACGGTGGTCTTCAGCAAAAAGTAGCGATTATCCGCTCACTTTTAACCAGACCAGATATTCTGATCGCTGATGAACCAACGAGCTCGCTGGATATCGATAATACAAGAAGATTATTTGATGTCTTCAATCTCTACAATGCTAAGAGAGGATTGACTGTCATTTGGGCCACTCACAATAAAGAACTCATCAAGAGCTTTACCGGCCGGATTATTCATTTAGACAATGGACGTTTAGTGTATTCGGGGCATGCATGTTTTATTTAAATCATTTCTTTAAAATTCTATTTAAATCACCAGTGCGTGGTTTTTTTCTATTTTTCTTTTCAATCCTGATGGTTTTTTCCATCGGACAAAAAGCGTTTCTTGAAGATCAATTCACTAAGTTGATTCCCGAAAACAAAGCAGGTTCTTATTTCTACGCATTGATTGCTTCCACAGAATCTTATCAGAATGTCGCCCGCCAGATGGCCGTGCTTCCAGGCGTGCACAAAGTTGAAGTTCTTTCTGAAGCTCAGATTAAAGATGAAGTGAAGAATATCCTGGGCGCTATGCAGATCAATCTGCCTGAGACGACTCTTGATCTGAACTATGCCGGTCTTAAAATTATTTATGCTAAAGACCTGAAGCCTCGCGCTCAGGAGCTTGTCCGCGATTACCTCACTCACCTGGTAGGCGAGGGGAATATTACTCTCGGGGCCATCAAGGTCAACGACCAGACTCTCGATAAGAAAAACCAGTTCATCACTGCGATCAAAGCGTGGGGCTATTCAATTTATCTTTTCATTGTTTTCATGTTCTGGATGATTTCACTTCTTTCAATCAGAGCGAAAATCGCAGAAGCCTCTTATCTTCTTGAGAGCTATCAACGCAAAAGAAAGATCGGTCTGAAAATGGCAAGCTTTGGCCTTTCCGTCATCTTTGTTCTTTCGGTAGCAACGACTTTTATTCTTGGTATGCCTCAACTTTTAAATTTAATTGCGGCACTCATGTTATTTGTGGCAGGAATTCTTCTGCATTCGAAAACATACCAATGGGAGAACCGATAATTCCCCATGAATAAATCATCTCTTCTTTGCCTTATTCTTCTTCCTTTGAGTTTATCCGCTGCGATCGAGTCGGGGGAGAAAGTCAGCGTCTTTGAAATGAAACGAAAATTGCAGGAGCAAAATCGCCTCATTCAATCTATGACCAAAGAAGTGTCCAACGTTGAAATGAATCTTGGAATCCAGAATAAAAAATATCTCAAGCTTGCCGATGAAAGGGCGAAGATTGAAGAGATGCTTTCTCTGGCCAGGAAAAATGCCGATATCGACAACCAAAATTTAAAAAAGAATTACAATGAGACGAAAGCTATCTTAATGGGTGTTCTTCTCAACAAACTGGAGAAGACTGAAAGTTCCGCAGATATTCTTTCCAGAAAAATTCTTGTGGAAAATCTTCAGCGACGTATGGTTGATCTCGAAGGTGTCATGAAATCCAACAAGGCTGTTCAGGATGACGTCGAAAGACTTTATCAGCGCCTCGAAGATTCTATGAGAACAGAAAAAGAACTTCTCGCACTCATGCAGGAACTTGAGCAGAAGAAAAGAGACCTGAGAGCAAATCTGGAAGCAGAAACGCAGAAAAAAACTTCTTCTCAAACTCAGTTTGATGAATCCAAAAATAAACTGGCGATGGAAAGAGAGTCTTTGAAAAAAGTCGCTCTTAAAGAAAAATTAGCGCCTGTTCAGATTACTGAAGAAATTAAAATTCCTTCTCAGCCGCTTGAGGCAAGACAGGGAATTCTGGACAAAACGCCTGGAGGCGATTTCCTTCCACCGATTGCGCAAGTGATGGGGATGGATTATCAGAAAAAGGGCGTCACATTTAATTTCCAGGGCAAGAATGAAGTTCATGCTCCTAAAGGCGGAAGAGTTGTTTATACAGGCTCTCTGGCAAGCTACGGAAACGTTCTCATGATTGATCATGGAAACGATACGCGAACAGTTCTTCTGGGACAGTTTGATTACAGTGTTAAAAATGGCGACAGCATTCAGGCGTCGCAAATCGTCGGTTACACCAACCCTCGCAACACGAATGGTTTGGGCGACGGAAAGATTTATTTTGAAGTACGAAAAAACAATTTAGCCCAAAATACATATTTGCTTTTAGATAAGAGAAATCTAAGAAAATAATCTAAAACGCATCTATCTCTCATGGAAGGAGAAGATCATGAAAAGAGAACTAAAAAGTCTCTTGCTTTTATCACTGTTAACTCTTCAATCAAATTTCACTTACGCTGCAGCTCCTGACGTCAACTCTGAAGCAGCAAAGAAATCACGTTTTGAAAAACTAGAGCTTTTCAACAAAGTTCTTTATTTGATTGAGTCTCAATATTACCGCGAAGTCGACACTGAAAAACTGATTGAAGGTGCTCTCAATGGAATGATGGGAACTCTCGATCCGCATTCGGCCTTTCTTGATAAAGAGATTTTTGCTAAGATGCAGGAAGAGACATCCGGAGAATTCGGTGGACTTGGAATTGAAGTCACTCAAAAAGACGGGATCCTTGTCATCATTACTCCCATTGAAGATTCGCCTGCCTTTAAGGCCGGAATTCGTCCTGGTGATAAAATTGTCGAAATCAATCACGAATCCATGGTGGGCGTGACTCTTGAACAGGCCATTGACCGTCTTCGCGGAAAAACAAAATCAAAAATTATTTTAGGGATCGCCCGTGAAGGTGTTGACGGTATTAAAAACGTTGAGCTCACGCGCGAAATCGTTTACCTGAAGCCTGTTAAATATGAACTCATTCAGGATCAATACGCTTATGTGCGTCTGACTCAGTTCCAGAAAAAATCAGCTGAATACATTTCAGAAGCCTTGATCAAAATGAGAGAAGAGGCAAAGACGAAAGGCGGAATGAAAGGTGTCATCCTTGATCTTCGTTCTAATCCTGGCGGACTTCTGGATGAAGCCGTGGATGTTTCATCTATTTTCTTAAAAGACGGAATCGTCGTTTCAACTGAAGGCCGCGATCCTAAGAATAAAGAAATCCGTTACGTAAAAAAATCAGGTCTGAAAGAGCTCGACATCCCTGTGATCGTTTTGATCAACGGATCAACAGCTTCAGCTTCAGAAATTGTTTCTGGTGCTCTTCAGGATGCGAAACGTGCCATCATTATGGGCACACAGTCTTTCGGGAAAGGTTCAGTTCAATCAGTTGCAAAAATCGATGAACAAATCGGTGTAAAGCTGACCATCGCGCAGTACATGACTCCGAGCGGTCGCAAGATCCAGGCCGTAGGAATTAAACCAGACGTAGTTATTGATGAAGTAGAAGCAGAGTTTGTCGAAGGCAATAAAAAAGAAACGACATTCATCCGCGAAAAAGACCTGAAAAATCACTTAACCGCAACTATTGAAACTCCGGAAGAAAGAAAAATCCGCGAAGCGAATGAATTGAAAGAACGCATCGAAAGAACTGAGCGTTTCAAAGCGATGCGTGAAAAGAAAAAGAAAGGGAAAACTAAAGAAGTGGCAGAATCGGATGACGAATATAACAAAAAAATCGCACCGAGAGATGACTATCAGGTTCTTCAGGCGATAAACTATCTGAAAAATATCGGCCTGATTAAGAGTTTAAAAATATAGTTGATGGACATCCCTGCAAAAAATGTATCTGCAATCGTCAGTGAAATTAAAAACCTGCTCGAAAGCAATTTTTCAAATGTAGCTATAGTGGGAGAGATTACCAATCTCTCCCTTTCTTCTTCCGGCCATTGGTATTTCACTCTTTCCGATAAAGATGCCTGCCTGAGTGCAGCTCTTTTTAAAATGGATGCTCTTCGCAATCCTCTTATCCGCAAAATTAAAGATGGTGATAAAGTTGTCGTGATCGGCGATATCAATGTTTATCCCAAACGCGGAACGTTTCAGGTCATTGTTAAAAAAATTACTCCTTTGGGAGTAGGCGACCTGAAAGAGCAGTTTGAAAAATTAAAACGCAAACTGGCAGCTGAGGGTTTGTTTGATCTGGATAAGAAAAAGCCTATTCCCCTCATGCCTAAACGTGTGGCCGTGATTACAGCGCAAAGAAGTGCGGCCCTGGCAGATTTTATCAATATCTACAAGAGACGTTCTATCTGGATGGACCTGGTCATCGTTCCGACTCTGGTTCAGGGAGATGAGGCTCCGAGAGCACTTCGCCAGTCTTTGCACAATGTAATTAAATATTCCATGGAAGCTCCCGCTGATAAAAAAATTGATCTCATTGTTCTTGCGCGCGGAGGAGGAAGTCTGGAAGATCTCTGGGCCTTCAACGATGAAGGATTAGCTTGGGATTTGCACAATTGTCCGATTCCCACAATCTCCGCCGTCGGCCATGAAGTCGACTATTCCATTTCCGATTTTGTTTGCGATCTTCGTGCGGAGACTCCTTCCGCGGCCGCTGAAGTCATTACTCATCATCAGACAATGATCAAAGATAAAATGCACAGTCTGCGAGGACGTCTGAAAAGCACAATGGAAATTAAGGCCAGCCGCCTTCACAATCGTTTGAAACATGCTCACCCTCATTCCATTCTCAACATTATCTGGGGACAGTTCAATTCCTTTCAAAAACGTTTGAGAAGATGTGATTTGCGAAATCGACTTCATGAATTGACCCATATCCATGAATTCTATGTTGAGCTCGACACTAATCTTGAAGAAATGAAGAGATTGATGAAAGAAAAGATGATGCAGCTTCAGCACCGGCTTGATCGCTCAGACAGACTATTGAAAGTTCTGAATCCTTCCAACGTTCTGGAAAGAGGGTATGGTTACGTCGAATCCAACGATGGTCATGTGGTTGCTTCTGTCGCATCCTTTGATCAGTTGCCATCTGGGGCCGAATTGAATTTGCACCTCCACGATGGTAAAAGAAAAGTATCTAAAAAATGAAAGCTAAGCATAAAACCAGAATGAATTTCATCGTCGATCCCCGCCTTGTGCAGGAAGAGCGCTCAGAATTTATTTTGCGTGCTTTGCAGGATGAAAAAATTAAAGTTCAGACTGAGCTGAAAAGTTCAGATGAATATACTTTAAGTGTCATCTTTGCGCATAAGAAAAGTCTTCGCCAATTCTCTCGTTATAAAAACCGTCTGATCATACTGGACTCAAATGAGCCCTTTGAGACGACGACTGTCGAGAAAATTAATTTTAATTCCTATGAGGAAGTGACCAAACTTATCGAAAGATTATTTTTGATTGAAAAACGAATTGCTCTCCAGAACAAAATCAAGGAGAGTGAAAAAGTTTACGACAAAATTAAAATAAATAATCTCGCATTGAATACTGACACGCTTAAAAATCAGTCTGCCGAGCAAAAAAAAGACATCGAAGCTTTACTCGATCTGGAAATTCAGCTTTTAGGAGACGAACAGATCAAGAACTGGAATGTTCATTTTAAAAGTTTTGCCAAAAAACATTCTCAGCTTCTCAATATGATTGTTGTCCATGAAGAACAATTGCTGGATGAAGAAATTGATGAGAACACACTCGTCTTCCATCTTCCGTATAATGATTATTTTCTTCTGTTGAAATTTAAAAATCATGAGTGGCAATCGGAAGCTTGTTCGCTTGAGCTAATTGTCACAACTGTTTTGCGGACAATTCAGCTTCAAGATCAGCAATTGATTAAAAGCGACGGGGAAATTGATTTCTGGAAAAAAATTTTTTCTAAAATCCCTTACCCAATGGCCGTTATTTCTGCTCAGGGCGATTTGCTCATATACAATGAATCCTTTGCCAAGATCGGTATTCTGCCTAAAGAATGTCTGCGTTTTCGCGACCAGGAAAGTCTTGAGCTTCACCAGCAATTTTACAAAGTCAGAAGGATTGAGTTTCCCATCAATCTCATCAATGCGTCCTACTTTGTTTTTTATACATCAGAAAATCGTGAAACCCAGTCTTCGCCTTTGGCAAAAGGAGGCAAGGGTTCTAAAGGCTCAGTGGATGAACTTGGAATTATTTCGAGTTCCATTGCTCATGAGTTGAACAATCCACTCGCCGGGATCCTTGCGGCCCTCTCACTGCTTTCACTGGAAGAATGGTCGGAAGATAATCTCGTGGACCTTGATGATATGAGAAACGGGGCCAAGCGATGCAAAGAGCTTGTTGAAATTTTCCTCGGCTTTTCAAGATTTTCTCCTACGGCCGGCCAGGCTCCTTCAATCAAAGCGTCGCTTGACCAGGCACTGAATCTCCTTCGCTTCAGAATGATTGAAGCCAATCTGCGTCTTGATGTGAAGTACATTCCGACGCTGGAGACTTTTTCGCATCAAATGAACTCATCGATTATGTCGATGATTATGTATCTTATTTTAAGTGAACTCATGACGGCTTTTGCTCATGAAAGATTGATCACTCAAACCAACATTACTTCGATGAGTGGTGAGGTGATGGAATTTTCGAATCAGATAGTTCTTAAGCTCGATCACGATTTTGAATACGAAGAAAAAATTGCACAATCAAAGCTGATACAACATCTTCTCGTCTTTGAAAAACTGGAAATTACTTTCCTTCGCCAGGAAATCAGATTGATCTACAGCGGCCAGCGCTCTTAAAGATATTGCCTTGGAAAATTATAATTATTAGGGTTCTCTTCCATAAAAGTTTCAATAGGTGACTTGATATCTGCATTGACGATTTTTTGCTGACTCTTGTGAATCAAAAGATAAGTACGTGACTTTTCCAGATAAGCGCAAAGAAAATTATTCATCAAAGGGGCAAGATGATCTTTCTTCAATTTTCCCTGAGCGATGCGCGCACTTTTTGAATTGATGTATTGAACCAGTTTGTTCTGATGAGTTGGATATCGGAAAACCAGTTCCATCTTATGATGAAGCGATCTGAGAGGGTAAATCACAAATTGATCAGGAATAAGATGATTCATGACAATAAAATCATGATTGAAATCAACAGCAGTGCTGGCATTCAAAGATTTAAAATCAATCTCGTGAAATTCGCACAGCTTCTGAATGGTTTCGCTCTGGAGAGAATCACTCAATTTAGAAAAATATGTCGAAAGTTCAATGAGGCCCTGGAAAAAAGGACCAATCATTTTAATCGTCAGAATTTCGTAAGGAATTTCTTTTATTTTTTGAATTAAATAGTTCTTTTCTTTTTCTGTTGAAAGACTAGGGAAGGAAAACAAAACCACACCTTCCACTCCTTTCAGTGTGACCAGAATAGGAGAGTTCATACTCTCGATGTGAGCAATCACCTGATTCAAAGGTGTCGACTTTTTGTAGTGGATCCGGTCCAGCTCAAATTTATTCTTTGGGTAATAAAGAGAATTCACTTTGTGAATTTTCTTGTGAATAAAGATGCTCAGATACTTGAGCAATAAATCAGCAGTAGCTAAAGCATCGTCCAGTGCGCGGTGAGCTTTCTGGTGATTGAGATCAAAAATCTTGCTCATGTAATTTAAATTGGAGCTGAGAAGATTGGGGATCATGTATTTCGTCATCAAGTTGGTACAAATGGCCTTATTCTTCAATTCTTCTTTGCCCAATCGTCTGAGGACTGAATTAAAAAAAGGAACGTCAAACGAAGTATTGTGGGCCACCAGAATGGAATCGCCCATGAAGGCCAGAATTTCGTCTATCACATCTTCGATAACAGGCGCATCGTTGACATCGGCTTCTTTAATGCTGGTCAGTTTCTGGATGAAATCCGGAATTTGCATTTCAGGTTTAATGAGAAAACCCTTTTGATCAACGATTTTAAGGTTCTCGATTTTGACGAGGCCTATTTCGATGATTTTATCGGTGTTGTGATTGCCGCCCGTGGTTTCAAGGTCAAAGACGCAAAAAGATAAATCGTGGAGAAGTTGATAAGAAGCATTCGTTGTCATGAAAATCCTTTAGTCGAACATTCGTTCGATTAGTTTGGACTTTTATTTTACTCCCCTAAGAGAGTGGGGGCAAGAAGAAAAAAAGGCCGTCTCTTTGTGTTTGAGACGGCCACGCCATTGTGATTTTTTAATTTTTTACACCGCTTGATTTCTGACGATATTCTGGAACACCAGTCACAGTACAACCGCCGACTTCAAGAGATTTTGCAATGGAATCAGCTGGAAGAGTTACGTGTTGAATAACTCTCGCCACGTGTCTCTGAACAATGCAGCTTTTAAACCAGCGTTGAGTCATTTCATTTGACTCTTCTTTTTTGAACCATCTTCGCGTTGGTTTGCTTTCAGCGTCCATATCAGCATAAACGATGCTGTCAGTTCCCGGTTTCCATTTCCCCCCCCAATGGAGAGCTTCAATCAAATCGAGAGGATTCATGGCAGGCAGATTTTCTGCTTTTGTCTGGTAATAGTACTCGACCAGTTTTGCTTGAGAAGGACCAGCATTATACATTGCCACAGCAAGCAACCATCCAGTGTGGAGAGGATAGAATTTTGAATTGTAGCTTGAGCGACAGGCGCGATTATATGTTTTCCCTTCTGTATAGAGTTCCTGTTGTTTTAACTTGGAAGGAACAAAGTGATCAAAAAGACCTTTCAATGTTTTTGCCTTGAAATTAACAGAAAGGGCAATGTCCTGACAGTTGTGAACAAAAGACGTGACCGCCTGGAATCTTTTTTCCTGAAGAGTTTTGTTACCGTTAGGAAATGCGTTTGTCACTTGATCAGCTGTAATTCCTTTAAAGTCTTCTGCTGTCAGCTGGTAGCTTGGTCTTGTCCCAAGATTTTTTACTGCCAGATCATAAAATGGTTTTACGATATTTGTTGGAAGATCGGATGAATCACATTGAATGTCTGATGGCCATCCGAAAGCGTCTTTCTCCGCCCGTGGAAGCCCGTTCATTGCCTGACACCATTCTTGAATATTCAATTGAGACATTCCACAAGAATAATTGCCACCGTCAGGTGAAATTCCCAACGAAGCAAAAAGTGATTCTTGTTTCATCGCTCCGATCAACACGTGCGCTGGCATGTCGTATTTTTTTGAAGCTTCATCGATGGCCTTTAATTTTTCAGAAACATTATTAGCACCATCTACAACCATCCAGGCATTTTCAATTGTTGCGGCAGAAAATGAGCCAGGCTTAATCGCTTCTCTTCTTAAAACTTCCTGATTGCGGCAAAGTTTTAAATCAGCAGCTTTATTATTTCTCCAGTCGAGAATTTCTTCTTTGGAAGTTTCATAAGGAAAGTCTGTATAAGGATTTTCAACACGTGAAAAATCCGGGCATTTAAATCCGCGGGCGAAAACCTCTTCCGGACACATAACTGGGGGATTGTCCCAGGAAACAGCAGCGGAAAGTTGAGCTGCCTGAAAAACGAGCGTCAGTGTGAGTAGAACCTTGTTCATTAGAATATCCCGGTCTTTGAAAGTTAATAACAGGCCAGGAAATATCAAAAGTGTCTGGACTTCGGACAGTTTGTTTAATGAACTGTGAAAAAAATACACAAAACCGGCCGTTTAAGTTTTTGACAGAAAATATAGTTAAATATCCGAGTGTTTTGTTCCGATAATTAGACGTTATCTCGTTTAACCCCAGGGGAGTGTTCTTTTATGAGTTTCAAAAAAACATTGACTGCGACAGCTGCTTTGAGTTTTCTGCTTTCTTCTTGTTCCACCTATAAACCTTTTAATGAACCAAAGCTGCCCTTGACGGCAAAGCTCGCCACGCCTTCTGTACGTGCTCCGAGTTCATCCGAATCTGAAGAGAATTTAAATACTGCATTTGAAATGATGATGAATTCCCAGGAGCCTGAAAAAGAATTTCTGGATTATTTGAGCGGCTTAAAAAGTATTTTCCTCAGAGCGGAATCTTACCTGGCCGATTTCGACAGCGAACTTGATGACGCTGTTGCCGCCAATAGCAGCGTTTCATTTGAAACGTCGAAAAGCTATAAAAAATTGATCACGATGTATACGCTCAGCCACAGATTGAAAGACAAAATTTCTTATCACTACCTGAGGCTGACTGATATGGCCTATGATAAATCTCTTCCTTCAGATAAGAGAAAACTGGCAAAATCTATTCTTTCAAAGTTCAAAAAGAAACTCGATTCAAAAGATCCAATTGAGAAAATTTCATTTGATGAATTGAAACTGGAAATTGCTCAGGAGCTTCGAGAGAGAAAGGGCCTTTCGACAAAATCTCTGAGCCCAGCAGAACTTCCAGCGAATAATTTCAAAAATGATCAGGAAAAATTATCAACTCTTCGCCAATACAGAAAAATGATGAGAGCGATTGGTAAAGTGGAAGCTGATTCAGGTGATGAACTGTCTCAAACAGTCGAATCGATCACTGAAAAAATGCAGTTTGTCGATGCAACTGGAAGAGAGCCACAATCAGAATTAACATTTTTTCCTTCGACAACTTCGAGTGGAAACGTCATGGGACTAGTGTTCCCGAAAGGTGTTTGGGCCCTGACTTATGATGATGGTCCAAATCCTACTCATACAGCAGCTATTGTAAAAAATCTGGATGATCTTGGCATTAAGGCCACATTCTTCTGGCTTGCTCAAAACGTCATCCGTTATCAGAGTACCGTTGATCTGGTGGGAGAAAAAGGACATGCGAGAGCAAACCATTCCTGGTCGCACGCGCAGTTGCCAAAACTGGACGCGACGGGATTGCAGAAAGAAATTGTTCAATCAACATCCATTGAGCAGAAATCTTACGGACAACCCGTGCAGTTTTTCCGCTGCCCATACGGAGCGGGAAACTCTGTGCCGCGCATTCGTAAGATGATTGCTGATTTAAAAATGATCCACGTCTTCTGGAACGTCGATACTCTCGACTGGCAGGATAAAGACCCGGATTCAATCGTTGCCCGTTCTAAAAAACAAATGCAGGCAGCTGGACATGGTGTCGTTCTTTTCCACGACATTCACCCTCAGTCAGTCATCGCTTCAAAGAAACTTGTTGAATGGTCCAAATCCTTCAAAGGAACTCCTGGAGAAATCAGATGGGTGACTTTGCCTGAGATTGTAGATGAAATGAATGGAGCTAAAAAATAAGAACGTTATTATTAATTCTATTGGCCGGACTATTTCTGTATTCATGCTCGACGAAGCAAATTTCTTCGTCGGGCCTTTCAAAAGTAGAGAAATTGGACGACGTTGCAAACTTTCTGACTCTCGTGTCGGATGGTGAGAAAGAAGTAACTGAAGCCTGTGGATTAAGTGCTGCCGAGGCCCTTACATTGATGCAGCCTCTGCATGCTCGTCTTGATGAAGAGATTCAAACCGGAAAATATCTTATAATCGACAAACATCTCATCGATTGCGAAGTCAATTGTCATTGCGGCGTTTATTCGGATATCGCCCAGAACAGTCAGTTAAAGGACGATCTTTACAAGAAGGCCTCTACCTTTCCTCGCAAAAAGTTAATTGCGTGTGCCCAAAGAACATCGCAGTGGGTATGTAAAGATCCCTTGTTTGATGCTTTAAAAAGAGAAGCGGAACCAGCGTCCGACGCTCTTTAAAATTGCCAAAAAACTTACTCTGAAAAATCTACAAGGTGTCGCAATGGCACCGAATTCCCCCTTATCTATTCCTTGCTTTTTCGGGTTGTAAAAATTACAAAGTTCGATCACGAAACTTGATGGGGCGTTTTCGAAAGAGATAAGTTCCACCGGAAATTCATTTATCAAAATGGGGAGATTTCAATGAATAAGGTAATCCTATCTGCCATGCTTGCAGCAAGTGTTCTGGCAACTGCAAATGCTGACGATCAAACGACAACACCAGCACCAGTTCCTGGACCTGTCACTCAACCGACACCAGCACCTGGACCAGTTTTTAATGATCAGCAAATTTATTGGATCAGCAGCAACAGTGTAAGAGTGAGAGCTTCTGGAGATCTGAATACAAAAATTCTTGGTGAACTTAGCTTGAATGATCAGGTGAAAGTAATCAACCCGACTCAAATTTACAACAATAAATATATCGAAGTTCAAGTTGTAAAAACTTACGATCCGATTGCTAAGTCAGAAAAATATTTTATCGCTTTCGAATTTCTTTCTCCTAAAAAAGTGGATTACAAAGAATTTTCTGGAAAATATTTTGTGGTCGTTAACGTCGCTACAGAAACACTTCGCGCCTACGAAAGAGTTTGTGCTGACAATAGTTGTCCGGCAAAAATGCTTATGGAATCAGAAGTCGTTGTAGGTGAGGATACTGATCATCCAAAAGAAGAACCAGGAAAGGGAAGATCTATTCTTGGCAGTTACCGTGTTACTGGCTGGTCAAAATTTTATCAGGATCCAGAAGTTCACTACCCCGCATGGTACCGCGATGGATACCCGGCAACTCCAGCAGCAGATGCTTCATGGAATGACTGGTTCTCTAAAAAAGTTATGCCACTTGATGAAAAAGGGAAACCAGAAGGAAAAATGCGCGGAGCTTTCGGTTGGTATACGGCCTTCGTCGCACCAGAAGCATACGGACAATGGACTCATGGAACTCTTGGTTGGGGTTCTGATAAGGATAAATTCATCAAGCGTGTAAAGAAACCTCTTATCAACATGGTTTCTGATCCAAGAAGCTCTGGTTGTACCAGAAATAATAACGAAGCGATCGCCTTCATTAGAAACTTGATCGATGTAGGCGCTCCAATCATCAAAATTTACGCGAAGGAAGCTTATCTTGATCCTTCTCTTTCTCAATATCCAAATATGATTACTCCATGGAACTACGTTTTAACAAAAACAAGAAACCATGCTGTGGATAGAGATCAGGTTCTCAATGCTCTTAAAATCAACGGTGCGGATCTGGATGCTTTCTGGCAGGCCAAACTTGCTGGTGGTGAATTGATTCTCGATCCAAAAGATCCTCTGAATCAGGTTATCGAAGTTGGGACGTACGATGTTGACTCTCACCCGGATATTATTGAATACACTCCAGGCGAAAAACTTTCCAAGCTGGCTAGAAAAGTAGGCCGCAAAGGGAATGTTTACGGTGTTAAAGACATCAATATGCACGGCACTTTCTTTGTCGATGCCGGTATGCTCGACAGCTACGCTCATCCGAATGAAATCGTAGAAGTCAGTGGGTTCATGGATGAAATGACTCCTCCATGGATGTCGATTAATAACTTGAGAAAATAATATTCAATCAGAGCAGGGAAAAAAATAATGAAAGCACTTTTAATTGCCGCACTTTTGGTCGGAAACTCTTTCGCTAGCGAAAAAACAGATAAAGCCTGGTCTCAACAACTGGCCTCTCAAGGACTTGCTTCAGCTGATCAAGCTTATTGCTTCACCAATGAAGACGGAAAAGTTGAAGGGAAAAATGTTGATATGCGAGTGAGACTGGCTTCAGTTTCAAAACTTCTGGTTTCTCTTTGGGCCGTTGATAAACTCGGTGTTGATTATAAATACGAAACGAAACTTTTCATTAAGGGAAACAACCTTCACATCCAGGGATCTTATGATCCATTCCTTGGCAATGAAAAAATGTTCTATCTTCTTTCGCAATTGAATGAACAAGGTTACACAAAATTCGATACGATCACATTTGATAAGAACACGATCGTGTTTCCTGACGTTGCCTACCTGATTGATGAGTATCCAAGTGTTTCACCAGCAGCTGTCACAAGATATTTGAAGAATTACTTCAATTCAAAATCATGGTCGGAAGATACAAAATCTGAATATAGAAACTACCGCGATCTTGCGAAGGCCGGTCGTTTTGTTGATCAGGTTAAATTCGAAGCTACCACTATTAAATATTCAGAAAACAATCCTTTTGAAAATGATTCTGAAGCAAAGGTTCTGACTCTTTCTTCACCTGCGCTTTTCAGATATCTAAAGCAAATGAACATCAAGTCCAACAACTACGTTGCAGAGACCATTTTCCGTCAATTGGGTGCGAGTTCAAAATTTGGTCCGTATCTTCAAGACTCATTCGAGCTTAGCTCTGATAAAATTCGTTTTTATTCAGGAAGTGGATTGCCGACTTTTATTGATGGCGTAAGAAAAGACAACTACGCTTCTTGTTCAATCATGCTGAATTTAATTACTGAATTGAAGAATAAAATTGAAACACAAAACAAAGAAATGGAAGATGTGGTTGCAGTTCCAGGAAGCGACGGCGGGACATTCAGAAACAGAATTTTCCCTGCAGATTACAAAAACTCTTTTGTCGCAAAAACTGGTACATTAATGCATACATCAACGCTTGCAGGAATGATGAATACTCAAAACGGCATCAGCTTCTTTGGTATCTTTAACCAGTCGACAGACATTTCCGGATCGAAAATTGTCCAGAACAACATGGTTAAATCAATCATGACAGATATGGGTGGACCAAAAGCCTTCAACTACGAGTTCGAAGGATTCCATACTTATCCAAATGAAATGGTAAAAGACTTCGATTTCAGCGATGATTTCTCTTCTATTGAAGGCGAACTACACTAAGGTAAAACAATCCGATGCTTAAAATCTTTTTGATGGCGATTGCTTTGTCTGGTTCAGTCCTCGCAGCCGTTCCTAAACCGATCGATAAATTTAACTTTGAAGAGGCTCCAGTCCATGACCTGGGCGAGCCTCTTCTTTTATGGGCAACCAATTATCATTTGCCACAATTTACTGATGGTTCCGGAGATGTTCCACTGAGAGATATTGAAGGTAAAATACTCGGGCCTAAACTTTCGCTTCAGCAGTGGTGTAAAAGCGCCCTGGAAGGCTCTATCAGAATCATTTCCAAAAACAGACCTGCGCGGACTTACAATTATGACGTCAGCAATGAATTGTTTCCCAATGACTGCTCAGCTTATTACAAATTCAACCTGGGGAAAACCAAGTTTAAACTGGCCAATGGTCCCTATGGTGACGGAGTAAGAAATTTTATTCTTAGACCTTACAGAACGATTGCTACCGATCCAACAGTCATTCCTACAGGTACTGTTTTATACATTCCGGAAGCAAGAGGTTCCATCATTCAGGTATCAAAAACAGAAACCATTATTCATGACGGATATTTCTTTGCCGGCGATATGGGCGGCGCCATCAAGTCATTTCATATTGATGTTTTCATCGGGGTATCGGACAGATCGACTTTTTTCCCATGGATTACTCATAACAGTGAAACACCTTTCAAGGCTTTCGTCGTGAAAGATCCACATATCATTGAACAATTAACATTAGTTCACTCACGCTAATTTCATAGAAATAAATTATTCCTCAGGATGCATTTTTCAATGCCATGAAGAGCATTGAATGCATCCGTGATCTTGTTGTATTCCTAGTGAGCTCCGATTGTCGGGGAAAACGATCAAGTTTTATGCAAACGAGGGGGATCATAATGAAAAAAGGGATTTTGAAATCGTGTATTTTAGGGATGACGGCATTAGCTCTTTCAGCAGGAGCACTTCATGCACAAGACAGAATTAAAGTGTTGGACAGAATGATGTACACGATCAACCCATCAGCAAAACTTGATGGACCACAATTTCGCGATGCCAGTTCAGCATCAGAAAAATCTGCTTACTTACAACAGGTCATCAAATCTATTTTGAAAGAAGCTGATGCAAAAGCAGGAAAGTATCTTGAAGCGGGAGATACACAAGCTTACTACGCGTTCCTGACGATGGCCCTGACAGTTCCATTGCACGAAGGAGTATACATCCATTTCAGAAATGTAGACGGCAACGTTTGTGTTCAAGAAGCCAACAGCGGAAACATGGTCAGAAAGTCGAGCGAAACAACTTATAAAATTTTTGCACAGTATTTTAAAGATCCAAAAATGCCGTTCTTTCCTGAGTGTTCGGAAATCAAATCTTCAACCGGTGTAAGACAAATGATCCGCGGAGGAGACGGTACGGATTTATCAATGATGCAAGTAAGTATCCGCTGGCACTTTGATGATTTCCTGGCCAACAAAAAGTATGAAAGTGTTTCGAGAACATTGAACTACGGCTTTAGCCATCTTCTCAACGGATTTGATCCGGTCTATAGAAACGTATCGAACTATTCATGCATCTATGACAGAAGTCTTCCAAAAAGAAGAGTCAGCTATATCAACCTGATCAAAGGAATATGGGCAGGAAAATACAACTCTGGTTCAATTGCACAGACATGTCGTTTTGCCGATCCTAATTCTCCATTCAAAAATCATGATGCGAACTTCGCAAAAAACCTCGATAAAATTCTTAACTTCAGCGGAGTTATTCCTGTTGATTACGTAGGGGACATAAGAGTTGATGGAGCAGCTGCCGATGCAATTAAGGAGATTGTGAAAAACTTGAAAGAATACAAAAACGAAAGATCAGCTTTGAATAGACTTTTAGGAAGATAAGAGAAGAATGAAATTAAAATTGATTTATGTTCTTTCATTAGCGGCTTGTGCCGGTCTGGTCGTAAAGGCCCAGACCGGCCATCGTTCACGGACGATTGCAGAAGCTGCTTCCCCTGTGAAAACTGAATCGATTCTCGCAAGAGATAAACAGGCACTGGAAAAAAATATCAGCAAAGAAGTTCTCTTAAACGAGAACTGGAGTGCGATCAATGATTTTTCTTTGCCTGTAAAACAATTGATGGGCCTTAATCACAATCCCAGATCTCTTTTCAAGGTCAGCAAGCAATCAGTTTATGATCTGGCGAGCTGTCTGAAAAAAGATTTTTGTGGAATGGAAAGAAAAGACGAAAATGATGCTTACTTTGATGACACCAGAACTCCCGGGCATATTCTCCTGGGAAGAAACCTGGAAATTTTAAAAGAGTCCTTTGAGAATGATCCGTCACTGGTCAACGAAGTCGATTGGGATGTCATTAAGGATTTGACTGAAAGCTCAAATGAAAAAGTTCAGGTGCTCGCCGTAGAGATTTTAAAGAAATATAACCCGAAGGAAAATTCATCAGATAGTCTTCTGAAAGTCGTCGACAACTACAAAGGAAATGCTAAAGCTGATGCACTTGTTGAAATGTCCGGCGACATTTCAGAAGACGCTCATACGAGACTCCTTAATTCTATCGCAAAATCTTTTTCCTCTGATGATCCCAATACGGCGATCAGTGTAATGGAAAAACTTCCTCAAATGCATCTCACCGTCCGCGAAATGGAAATGGTGGCCAACTATCTTTGTCATTACAAAGAAGAAGGAAGTGAAGAGCATAACTGGAAAATGATTAAGTTCAGAATGAGCAAAGTAAATATTGATATGGACGCGGTTTGCCCTTAATTGTTCAGTTTGAACTGAAATGTTTTTTCAAAACTTCCTTCATGGCCTGATTTAATCCTCCAGGCCATCAACGCTTTTCTGGCGGACTCATCCAACATTTTTGTACCACTTGAATGGAGGATTTCAACCATCGTCACGGTTCCATCAGGATTATAATGGGCCTTGAGTTTGACGGTTCCCTCCAGACCGCGTTGACGAGCGAGCGGAGGATAAACAGGTTCAGCAGCGGAAAGAATAATGGACTCGCCGATATGGCCCCCGGTTCCATTTGCAGCTCCAACTGTGCCCCCTGAGTCTTGTCTTATTTCAGTTGCAGAAGACGTTGGGGCGGTAGCGAGCGCACTATTTTGGGATGACGTTTGGATATCCGGTGAACTGCGAACAGAATGATTTTTGGAAGGAGATTTTTTGGTGCTGAATCCCGCCAGGTCTATTCCCTGAGGGCCAGGCAGGACAGCGATTGCTGCGTCCGGGCTTTTCCTGAGGAGAAAATAGCCTAAAGGCAGGAGGTGAATAAGCACCGCCAGGATAAAGGGGACAAATTTGTTCAGTCGCATAAGTGAGTATCCTATTGTACAATTTTTGGGTTGGTCAATGTCATTGGATAAAAGTTTAAAAGGATACTCCCATGTTCATGGATAAAAAGTTTTTAAAGATGCGCGATGGCGCTGAACTTTATGTGCAGATTAAAGAAAGCGGCAGTCCCGTGTGGATTGTGGCAGTTCACGGTATTGGTGAACACATGGAGCGGCATAAGTATATTCCGGAATTATTTGGTCACGATTTTAATATTTTCCAGTTTGATCTACGCGGTCACGGCCGAAGCACGGGCAAACGAGCTTACGTCGATGATTTCGGCCTTTACATGGAAGACTTGAAAGAGATTATCCGCTTTCTTTCAGACCGCTACAGAATGGATCGCTATGTTCTGTTCGGACATTCAATGGGGGCGTTGATCGCCAGCGCGTTCATGCAGAATTTCGTAGAAGAGGCACGCTACCCGGAGAGATTTGTCATCAATGCTCCTCCTTGCGGCGCCCATGGAGTCTTTGGAGAAGTGTTGAAGATTCTTCCATCAGCTTTTTTTAAAGGTGCTTGTGAAATTCCTTATTCATTTCCCGTCGGCGGTCTGGTTGACTTAACTTATTTGTCACACGATCCTCGTGTGAAAGAAGAATATATTCGCGATGAACTAAATTCAGTAAAGCTTCAATCTAAATTGATTTTTGAGTTGATGAAAACTGCCCAGGATACGTTCTCCAGACCCATCAGATCAAAATGCCCGAGCTTTGCTTCTGTCGGAAGTGCTGACAGAGTTGTCGGTTCTAAAGCAGTCATCGATTATTTTACGAATGTGGATAAATCTTTTAACTTTAAAGTTTTTGATGGGGCCTATCATGAGATCCACAACGAGATCGAGAAGTACCGCAAACCTTACTTTGATCATTTGAAAAATATTTTCGGCGAAGTTCTTTTTAAACCGGAAGCCTAAGGCAAAGCTCTCTTTTTAAGAGAGCTTTTCCAGATAGGTGACGCGTTCCAGGGCCGGAGGATGCGAGAAATAGAATTTGCTGTAAACCGGATCGGGGGTCAGCGAGCTCGCATTGTCACGATACATTTTCACCAGTGCAGTAATGAGTTTTTCAGCCTTGGCATGCTTGGAAGCAAACTCATCAGCTTCGTATTCATTCTTTCTTGAAAACCAGGCCATGACCGGAGTCAGGAAGTAAGTATAGACACCGGCAACCATCGAAAACAATGTAAGCGCCATATAGTTGGTTGGGGTTTGAACACCATGTCCCTGAAAAAAGGCAAAATCATTTTTCAGATAACCAAGAACGGCAAATCCGATGAAACTCATCACAAAGCCTTGGATCATTCCTTTGAGAATATGCTTTTTCTTCATGTGGCCAAGTTCGTGTGCGAGAACGGCCTCAACTTCTTCAGCTTCGAGCGTATTGATTAAAGTATCAAAGAAAACGACACGTTTATTTTTTCCAAAGCCCGTAAAGTAGGCATTGCCGTGTCCGCTTCTTTTTGAGGCGTCCATGACAAAAAGACCAGAGCTTTTAAAACCACAGCGCTCCAATAAATGAACGATTTTTTCTTTCACTTCTCCTTCCTGCAGAGGTGAGAATTTGTTGAAAATGGGTGCAATAAAAGTCGGGTAAATGAAAATCAGCAACAACTGAACAATGGTGAGAAAAAGAAAAGCGTAAACCCACCAGGCGTTTCCAAGTTTTTCCATAATTTTCAGAATAGACCAGGCAATCGGTCCACCGATCGCGACGGCAAGGATGGCACCTTTAAGTCTATCCATGATGTATGTTTTCAAAGTTGTTTTATTGAATCCATACTTTTCTTCTATGACAAAAGTAAAATAGAGACTGTGGGGAAGAGAAAGAATGCTGCTGATCAAACCCAGCAGCCCGAAAAAAATAAGACCAGTGGAAATTTCAGATTTGCCGAAGGTCATAGAAAGACGATTTAAAAATTCAAGTCCTCCGCCCAATGTCCACACAAGGAAAACAACAAGATCAAAAAGATGAAAATATTGGCTTACTTTAATTTTTTCTGCAGAATAATCTGCTGCTTTCTGGTGCTCGGCCAGCGTTATAGAAGAAGCAAACTTCGCCGGAACGGCGTTGCGGTTTTTTACAATATGATCGAGATTTCTTTTATCTAAAATACTTTCGACCAGACTTTTAAGAAAAAGAGCGAGGAGAAAAAATTTGGTAAATAAGTTCGCGTGCATGTGCAATCCTTCTATTTTTTTGTCTTTTAATGAACTATAGTATGGGCAATATGAAAATTCAGCAAATCTTCTACAAGAATACACTCCGCAATTTTTGTTATCTAATAAGATTTGATGATGGCGCAATATACTGTATCGATCCATTCGGTGGAGGCGAAGTCCTCTCGGCCTTAAAAGGCCATACTCTTCAAGCAATTCTCAATACTCACGATCACTGCGACCATTGGTCTGGAAATGAAGTCCTCATCCGCGAATACGACTGTGACGTGATGGCGCATAACGAAGCCAAAGTTCCTGGCAAAACTAAAAGCCTCGGCCATGGCGATATTGTTCATCAAGCCGGAGAATGGCAGCTTGAGGCTGTCTTTGCTCCTGGCCATACGATGAGCCATCTTTGTTTTTTAATGAAAAAGTCCGGAGCCCCTTACGCACTTTTCACGGGTGATTGCTTTTTCAATGCGGGAGTGGGTAACTGCCACAATGGTGGAAGTGCTCCGGTTCTTTATCAAACGATCTCTGAATTATTTTCAAAGTGGCCGGATGAATTGCTCATTTATCCCGGGCACGAATATTTAAAGCGCAATCTTCAGTTTACGATTCATTGCGAACCTGACAATGCCAAGGCCGGAGAGTTTTTAAACCGGATTCAAGGTCAGAATCTCGACGAAATTTTTTACATCAATACAATGCATACTGAGCGTGAGTTCAATACATTTTTAAGATTGAATAATTCGACCATAAAAAAAACATTAAACTTAGAAAGCGCTGATCCCGAAAAAGTATTTTTAACTTTGAGGGAATGGCGAAATAAATGGTGAGGATCAACTATGACTTTTCCCAAAACAGGTAATCTTGCACCTGCTTTTTCTCTGCTTAATCAGAATGAGGAAAAAGTAGATCTTAAATCCCTTCGCGGAAAAAATGTCGTTCTCTATTTTTATCCAAAGTCGATGACTCCGGGATGTACGACTCAAGCTTGCGGTATCCGCGATTCGAAAAAAGAATTCGCCAAGCTCAATACCGTAGTGCTTGGTCTGAGTCCTGATGAACCTAAAAAACTTCAGAAATTTATCGAAAAAGAAAAACTCAATTTTGATTTGCTCTCTGATCCTGACCATGCAGTTGCGGAAAAGTATGGTGTATGGGGACTGAAAAAATTCATGGGCAGAGAATTCATGGGTATTCTCAGAACAACTTTTATTATTGATGCTAACGGAAAACTTGTTCATGTGATGGACGACGTGAAAACCAAAACTCATCACGATGATGTCATTAATTATATCAAAGAAAATCTTGCTTAAGGAAACGATGATGAAAATGATTGCGCTTTTATTTCTCTGTTTATTTATCAATGCCGAGGCGAAAACTCTGCAGGTGATGTCTTACAATGTGGAAAACCTATTCGATGCCAAACACGATGTAGTGAACGGTAAAGAGAAGAAAGACTGGACTTTTCTCCCGAAGGAAGCTCCGGGAAAGAAAGAAGCCTGCCGTCAGGAAAAAAACCGTCATCATAAAAAAGAATGTTTTGATTCGGACTGGACTGATTCAAAAGTTGAAATGAAACTTTCCAATATTGTCGATGTTGTGACTAAAGATCGCGCGTTGCCTGATTTTCTCGCGTTGGTTGAAGTTGAAAATGCAGATGTTGTAGAACGTCTTGCCAAGAAACTTGGCTACGATAATTTTGAAATCACAGAAAGTCCTGATGAGAGAGGAATAGACGTTGCCCTTCTTTATAAAGCAGGAAAAGACCTGAAGAAAGTTTCCAGAGCAGAACATTTAGTGCCTGTTGATTATCCGACCCGCAATATTCTTGAAGTGGAATTTTTGATTGATAATAAATATCCGCTGACAGTTTTTGTGAACCACTGGCCGTCACTTGCCAATCCGGATTCATGGAGAGTGAAAGCTGCTGACATTCTCGCCAACAGAACAAAAGAATTGTTGAAAGCAAATCCTAAAATGTCAGTGATTGCCATGGGAGATTTCAACACTATTGATGACAATGATCCGCATCCATTTAAAACGGTTCTCTACAAAGACAATCTTTTTGCTGATCTTGAACAAAGTTTTCTGGCCGCAAAGAATGTTGATGAAAAATTAAAGAAAGAAAAACAACCTGGGACATATTATTTTGCTCCAAAAGACCAATGGAATTCTCTCGATCATTTTTTTGCTAATGGGGAATTGCTCGACGGAAAAGATCTGGATGTCGATGTAGCTTCTTTCCAGATTTATGCACCGAAATTCATGACACATGAATTGAAGAAAAAAACATATGACGGCGAAGAAAAAAATATCAAGATCGTCATTGCGCCAAAACGATTTGAAACAGAAGCGTCGACTAAAGAAGCGATGGGATTTTCAGATCATTTTCCCATTGTCGTCAATCTCACTTATCCGGAGGCTCTGGTGAAAAAGGCGAAAGCTGAGAAAAAACCTGAGAAGAAAGAAAAGAAAAAGAAATAAAAAAAGGCTCCGAAAGGAGCCTTTTTTGTTTTATTTAATTGGTTCGCCGAGTCCGTATTTTTTTGGAGCGGAGGCGTAAGCTCTCTCCGCATCAGGCATCCAGGCATTGAGATTTGCTTTTCTGTTGGCATCGCTAGGGTGAGTCGACAAGAATTCGGGTGGCGCTTTTCCACCGCTTGCAGCACTCATGCGATCCCAAAGTCGTGGCGCTTCGGCGGGATCATAACCGGCCTTCGCCATATAAATCTGGCCTTCTTTATCTGCAGCTGTTTCATCACCGCGAGAAAATTTCCGGTCGAAGAATGTCAGAGCAAAGCCTGCGGCAACACCGCCGACTTGAGCAAGTGTTTTACATGTATCTGTTTTACACAAGAATTGTCCGCCTGCTGCCACAGCAACACCGGCCACAAGTCCGATAAGATTTTCTTTCATTGCGCGGGCATATCGTTGTTTACCGTGGCGAAGAGTAGCGTGGGCAACTTCGTGGCCAAGAACCGTGGCCAGTGCAGCTTCGGTTTTTAAAATCGGCATAATTCCGGTATAAACGGCAATTTTCCCGCCGGGCATACACCAGGCGTTCACTTCCGGGCTTTCAATAACAACATATTCCCAATTGAATTTTTCACCTGAAGCTGAAGCGATACGGTTGGCGACTCTTTGAACCATGTCGTTCCAGTCTTTGTTGGTAGACATTTTGGATTTGGATTTTACTTCCTGATAAGCTTTGGCGGCTTCAGCATTGATTTCAGCATCGCTGGGTTCTTTTACTCCCATGGAAGAGCAGCCGACCAGAGAAAGAATTAAACTTGTGACAATTAAAATTTTTTTCATATTGCACTCAATTGGTCTGGAATTAATTCATCTACTAAAACTTGTATCGGAAATTTTTGTGAGCAATAGTCGATCATGGCCTTGACTTCACCTTTTAAAAGTATGTCGCCTTTAAGATCAATGTCTCTATGCTGAGCATGATGTTCGTGGGGTAGAGTTGAGTAAAAACATAGGCCATCGTTTGCTTCAAGCTGAAAATAAAAAAAGGCTGAGTCTTCTTTATTCAGGCGGATAACGTAATGGAAAAGTTGAGTTGAATGATTGGCCATTTTCCTTATATTCCTTTTAACTTCCTTATATGCCGTTGACCGTTGACTTGTTTACGAAGTCATTTAGAATAAAAGTTAAGTTATCGCTTTCACATTTACAAGTCATGGAGGACAAAAAGTGAAAAGGAATTTTGCAAGCATAGTCTCGCCGGCCTTGTGTATTATCGCTACTGCATTAATTTCTACTTCTTGTTCATCACTTCTTTCACGTCATGGTCAAACAGTTGATTCAATTCAAGGCGAGAGCGCTGCTCCATCGGCAATGGTTCCAAAAGAACAATACGATGAACTCGCGCGAAAATATCAGGAACTCTTAAATCAATCTAAACAACTTGCAAAAACAGAAACACCGGCCGCTCCAGCAGCTGGCGTCGATGAAAAAATGGGTGAGGCTCAGGCTAAACCTGAAATCGCGACATCAACAAATCTTGATCCATCAGATCTGGTCAATACAATTGATAAGGCCATTCCCGATACAGCGAACATTGAAAGCGTAGACGCTTTAAATCCTGATGTGAAACATGACAAAACTGCAGGACCTGCAATTCCATCAAGTATGGGTGTTGAACACATCAACATGACGGACGATATCGATGATCAGATTTCAAGACTCCGCGAAGTTCAGGAACTTGTTAAGGTCAATAAGTTTGAAGCGGCCTTAACGCTTCTGAAAGAACTGGAAAATTCAAAAGAAAAACAAATTGTCGTCAGAGCAAAAATTATGCTCGGCGATCTTCTGTTCAATCAGGGAGAATTCGATCTCGCATCACAAGTTTATGAAGAGGTCGTAAAAAAATATGCCTTTTCAGGTTATGTTCTCAAAGCACTTGGAAAACTTGTAGCTTGCAGTGAAAAACTGAAACAACCTGAAAAGCAAGCGAAGTATTATTCACTTCTGCATGATTTTTTTGAGGCAACATAATTGAATAAACAACTACTCATTGCCATTCTTGCCTGTCTTTTAACTGCGCGTTCTCAAGCGCAGGATTCGGTGCCTTCTGATCTGGAAGAAGTGAACGTTTATGAGTCGTTGAAAAAATCAGGTGATGTTCCCGCCGATCAGGACAGTGTAAAAAGTAATGGCAATGAAGTGAAAATGTCCACGCTTGAAGAGCAGGACGATTTGCAGTCACTGAAAGAAGACATTGGCGATGTTGTTTTTGATAAAGACAAAGATAAAGACAAAGATAAAAAAGGACCTTTGAACGTTCAAAGTCCTGCCGGACAAAATGTTGAAAGCAAAGGCGATGAGAAAGCTGAAATTATCGCTGATAAAAGCCTGAACTTTGACACTGGAAACGAAGAGAAGAAGCTTCTTGATGTCGCTAAACTTCTCGGTAAAAAAATCACGCCCAAAGAATGGGACGATATCGCCGTCAAGGCCAAAATGGAAAAGTTTGAAGTTCAGAAGGGCGATTACCTCTGGAAAATCGCTCAGAAACTTTTTGGCTCCGGTTTCTATTATTCAAAAATCTGGGCCCTCAACCCTCAGATTACCAACCCGCATGAAATTGAACCGGGAACAATCCTTTCATTTGATACAGGAACGGCAGATACAATGCCGAACGTTCAAGTGGGTGAGTTCTCCGATGATGAGTATATTCCGTCTAAAGGTGGAACGGGAGCCTATACCAGCGTTGCGGAAAAAGACCGTCCGAGCTGGCTGCAGGAAAGAAAAAAACTTATTGATCAGGGTGTTTACTTCCAGTTTGCTTCAGAAGAAACCTATGAAGATCTTGAACGTTTAGAAAAACAGCAAAAAAATACTGAATACGAAAAATATGATCCCCCGATCAGTGATATCCAAATTAAAGAACCGGGCGAACAATACGACGACAGCGGTTTTGATAAATCATCAAAAATTGTTTTCAATTACAAGGAAGGATTCTTCCTCAATACTTTTGTAACAACAAACGTTCTGCAGGATCTTGGCGAAATTAAGGCCACACCGAAAGAATCAGTTTTCATTCACAAGCACGATACCATTTATGTAAACTTTGATAAGGCCGCCAAGGTAAAACCAGGAGATCTGTTCTCTGTTTACACTGCCGGTGGAGAAGTTAAGCATATTATTTCTGATCGTTCCGGATTTGTTTATACGACTACTGCCCAAATCAAGGCCATCAAGAAAATTGATGACGTCTGGGAGTGTATGGTCGTTGATCAGTCGGGCATCGTTCAAAGAAAAGACCGCATCACAGTTTACACTCCAAGAATCGGAAAAATCGCCCGTACATACAGTAAAAGAAGTGTTGAAGCGGCCATCATTGGTAGTTACCGCGATTCTTTAACCGGGATTTCTTTCGGTGATGTCGTTTATCTCGATCGCGGACGCGCTGATGGTGTTGAGCTTGGAAATTTATTTGAAGTTTATTCATTCGTAGATCGCGGAACTCAGAGAAAAATCACACCAAGCCCGACTTATAAAGTGGGTGAGTTAACTGTAATCAATATTACTGATAACTTTGCCACGGCGCTTGTCACGGCGTCTTCAAACGAAATCAATTTGGGGAGTATCTCCATTACCAAAACTCAGGAAGAAGCGGCACGTGCGTTGCGCCTGAAAAGCAAAGACAAGTTGAAAGATGTTAAAAAAGTTGAAGGAAAAGCTCTGGATGAACTCGATGTCGAATTGAACCTTGATGATGTAAGTCAAGACATTCTCAACAAAGCAGATAAGATTCAACTTACCGAAGACGAACTTGAGGAACTGGAACGTCAAGAGCGCGATAAATCAGTGATCAAAGATTCTGAGCGCGACGTAAAAGAGCTGGATCGTCTGGAAGGTGAGATTAAAGACGCAGAAAAATCTCTCAATGAAAGTAAAGTTGACGAAGATAAATTCCTCGAGCAGTCAAATCTTGAAGAGCATGAGAAAAAAGCAAAACAACCGGATCCGAATGCTTTTGAGTCGATTAATGAAATCGAAAAAGACATTGGACGAAAATATCTGGATGAAGATATCAACAACAAAGAAAATCCTTACGGTCTGACTGAATTTGACCTTGAAGAAGTAGACGAGTTGTTGAATACTGGTCCCAAAAAGTAATTTCTAAAAAAACAATTATAATGACTCAGGGTAAATCATATGTGCGCTAAAGCAGTAGCTAAGAAATCAGCCGCAAAAAAGCCAGTTGCATCAAAAGCAGCACCGGCGGCAAAAAAGAAGCCGGCTACCAAATCAGCAAAAGCGGTGACAAAAAAATCAGCGGCGAAAGTTGATACAGATGAAGTCATGGTTTCAAGTCATACAGGTGATTATGATCTGGTTGTCGTAGAGTCACCTTCTAAAGCGAAAACAATTAAAAAATATCTGGGGAAAGGCTATCAGGTTGTCGCCTCGAACGGGCACATCAAAGATCTTCCCAAATCAAAGCTTGGTGTAGACATTAAAGATGATTTCGCTCTTGATCTTGTTCCGATTACCGGAAAGAAAGACAAGATCGAACGCATTCAGGAACTCGCCAAAGGCGCCAATCAAATTTACCTCGCGCCCGATATGGACCGCGAAGGAGAGGCGATCGCTTTCCATCTTGCTGAAGAAATCGGAAAAAAGAAGAAAATCCATCGCGTGGTTTTCAACGCTGTAACAAAAACGGCCGTTAAAAATGCAATCGATCACCCGACTGAACTCAATCAGCCAATGTACGATTCGCAAAAAACAAGACGTGTTCTCGACCGTCTCGTTGGTTATAAAATTTCTCCGATCCTTTGGGATAAAGTTCAGCGCGGAATTTCAGCGGGACGTGTTCAGTCGGTTGCTTTACGAGTTATTGTTGACCGCGAAGATGAAATCAAGGCTTTTACACCTGAGAAATGGTTTTCGCTTCAGGGAGAACTTGAAAAGAAAGGCATCGCGTTTGAAGTGCGCTATTACGGTGAAGAGCAGAGTAAAAAAACTGAGCTAGACGGAAATGACGGAGAGAAACTTTCAAAGAAAGTTCTCGCTGATATTAAAGGCAAGTCACTAAAGGCCATAGTCGTTCAGAAAAAAGAAAGAAAGCAGAACCCGACGGCTCCATTTACAACATCAAAACTACAGCAGGAAGCAGCTAACAAGCTCGGCTTCACAGCGAAGAAAACGATGATGATTGCCCAGATGCTGTATGAAGGGGTGAACCTCCGCGATCACGGCATGCAGGGTTTGATTACCTACATGAGAACGGATTCGGTGAGAACTGAACCGGAAGCGATGAAATCAGTTCGCGAATTCATCAAAAAGAAATACGGGAAGGATTTCCTCTCGAGTGAAGAAATCGTCTACAAGAAAAAAGGAACAAGCAAGGTTCAGGATGCCCACGAGGCCATCCGTCCGACAAACCTTGAATTCACTCCTGATGAAGTGAGAGGCGATCTCGATCCCGATCAACAAAAACTTTACGAGTTGATCTGGAATAAATTTATTTCCTCACAAATGTCTCCGGCCGTAATTGACCAGACGACAGTAACATTTGAAGCTAACGGTCACTTTTTCAAATCAAACGGATCGATTATCAAGTTTCCGGGTTTCAGAACTGTTTATCTTGAATCTGCTGCTGAAAAACAAAGCAGAAAAGAAGAAGACTCTGAAGAAGCAGATGAACCAAAGTCGGGCGTGCTTCCTGATATTTCTGAAGGTGAAACTTTTACACCAAAGAAAGCAATCGATATGGAAGAGCACTGGACATCACCGCCTCCGAGATTTTCGGAAGCAAGTCTTGTAAAGAGACTTGAAGAAGACGGGATCGGACGTCCATCAACATATGCCGCGATTATTTCAAACATTCAAGACCGCGGTTACGTAGAAAAAACAGAAAACAGATTCATTCCAACAGAGCTTGGAACAGTTGTCTGCAAAATGCTTGTGGAGAGTTTTCCAGATGTCATGGATATCGAATTCACAGCGAAGGTTGAAGAGCTTCTCGATAAAATCGAAGAAGGCGACGTTAACTGGAAAAAAGTTTTAAGAGAATTCTGGAAAGGGTTTGAACTCACGCTTGAAAAAGCGAAAGAGGAAATGAAAAACCTGAAGAAGCAGGCGATTCCGACAGGCGTTCACTGCCGCAAATGTGCAGACGGTGAATACCAGATCAAGTGGGGGAAGAACGGACAGTTCTTTGCGTGCTCGAATTACCCTGATTGTAATTCAACAGAAGATTTCAAAAAGAATCTCGATGGGACCTATCTCATTCTGGAAAAAGAATTTGCCAACGATCCTTGTCCGACATGCGGAAAGCGCATGCAGATCAAAAAAGGAAAATACGGAAAATTTCTTGCGTGCGAAGATTATCCTACGTGTGCAACGACACTTCCGTTTACCCTGGATGTTCACTGTCCTGAATGCAAAATAGGTAAGTTTGCTGAAAAGAAATCCCGTTATGGAAAATTCTTTTACGGTTGTTCAAACTATCCTGCGTGTTCAAACGCTATGTGGACCAAGCCTTATCCATTTGCATGTCCAAAATGCGGTTATGCCGTTATGGGTGAGAAATTCACAAAGAAAAATGGAAAACAGCTCGAATGCCCTAAGTGCCGTCACAGAGTGGATATGGCAGAGACGCCTTTTCATGTTGATGAAGAGCATGCTGGAGATTTAGCAACAGAAGATTCACTTTAAATAAACAAGGCCCTCTTTCGAGGGCCTTTTCATTTTAGAATTTATAAAGCAATGTTCCTGTAGTTCTTGTTTCTACACCTTTTGATTCAAACTCACCGTTAATTGTTCCTCTTCTTTGAAAGGTTTCACGGGCCAGCTGGACTGAAAGATTTTTTGTCAGGTTGAATCGGACATAGACTTTGTTACTCGTCAGAGTATCAGCAAAGCGGTCTTGAGATGTCATCTCTTCCTGAAGTCTGTGATGTCCGTTGATTGACTTCGTCGATGAGAGCTGGGCAGAGGCACCTACTTCAAATCGGCCTCTTGCCACTGATATTCCTGCCAGAGTGGTTGTTCCCATTCCCCAGTAATATCCTTTGTCCTGAATCGTTGTGGCCTGTCCTTCAAGAGCATTTGGATTCGCGGCCGTATATTTTGAAAGTGAGTACGATTTCACCATTGTAAAGTCGCCATAGAAAGCAAAGTCAGCTTTGATATTAAAACCATTGTAATGAATGTTGGCGTGAGCACTTGCTCCCAGAATATCGATGGTGCCGTAGAAGTCTTCATTCTGAGTTTTATAACCTGTTCCGCGATCGTTCCAGGCCGTCCCTGATCCGATACCGATTACGAGGTCGTATCCGCGCAGCTGGCCTTTGGCATCTCTGCCAAGATCTTTTTGATGATAAGCGGCCGCAACCACCTGTGCGATGACTCTCATGTCAGTGACGCCTTCGTTACCGTTAAGTTCAACAAGCATTTTAGTCATTGCTGTATCTGTTACGAGCTTTGAGCTTTTCCCTTCTTTCTGATAGTCCGCTATGTTGACGACCGTTGCATCCATTCCGTAAACGGCATTGGTGTTTTCTTTTGGATTGTACGGCTTTTGCCCTTTATCCAGACCAACGAAAACTGAAATTTCTGACCAGCGGGGCTTTTTACAGTCAGGTTGACTTGCGTACTTGTCCCCATGTTTTATTTTATCGATTGAATGGTTCGTCGCAAGGCCCGGGTTAATCGTGTAGCCTAACGCCTTGGCGGCGATGGAATTTTTTTGCAGAAGAGCACATGAAATCTGATAAGTTGCTTCTCCAATGACATACCCACCAACCGGCGTAAGGATTTCATCGTTGATAGAAAGTACTTCATGATACTCCATGAATTCCCAGGTCGTAGAAGACGCAAAAGAAATCAAAAAGGATTCAAGGGAATTAAAACCATTAGAGCGCGCCATCTGATAATACATAACTCCGGCATAGACGTGGCCGTAGTTTGAATTTTTATCGTTGTCATCAAATCGGATCGCTTCACCTTTTAATTTCTTCTCAATTCCTTCTGCAAACCCATAGTCGAAATCAACTTGATTGAAGACAAGGTTTTTATAATAAATCGCCATCGCACTGGAAAGAAGAACACCAATTTCTACACCTGTGCGCAGATAATTTTTCTTTCTTTCGCTTTCGCTTTCAAATCGTCTATAAGCGCGGTTGATTGAAAGAGGTTCTTTCGTAAGCTTATCGATAAAGAGACCATTCTTCTGATCGTATTCAACTTCATCAGATTCCTGGATACCATTGACGAGCAGTCCAGCCTTAAAGGCGCTTTCGTTGGCAGCATAAAAGAAAAAGTTTCCTGCCGCTTTTGTCAGTGCTTCCTCTTTGGTGATTTTTGAATTTTCTCCGTCGCGGAAAGTCCATCCGAGTGTTTTAAAATCAGTTTCATGACGACGGTGAAGTTTTGTGACGTCCATTGAAACAGTTTTATCCATATTGCGTGTCAGACGCATATGATAGTCAAACTGATCGCGGATTTTATCGAATTCTTTGTCGTAAAAAATGTCCGTATTGAAATTGCGGCAGACCACATCCACACCTTCCTGCACAATTTGATTGGCAAGAGAATAGAGTTGGTCACATGTTTGTTTTTTCCAGACAGTCGACTTGTTATCAACAATATCACCGACCGAGATGAGAACCTTTTTCGTGGCCATTTGAGCCTGCGATGCCTGAGGGAGAAGCATAAATGTGAATAGGCAAAAAACAAGCATTCTGACTTTCATGGAAACTCCAATAAATGTGAATGCTTTTAGTAAGCAAGGATTGTGCCTGTTTGGACGTCTTCGTTTGCGAAGGGTTAGGCCGTCTACACTGTCTAAAAACTAGACGGCTCTGTCGGATGGCTATGCACCTTCAACAATTTTTTCCAATGTACTTACCGCTGTCTTTAAGGTGTCAGTCTGAGCGGTTAAGCCTTTGGAGTAATCAAAAAGTTGTTGAGAGAGAGTAGAGTTCATTTGAGTCGTCTGATCCAGCTGGTGAAGCGCCTGGGCCACTTGTTCAGCTCCGCGTGCCTGCTCATCGCTGGCAACGGAAATTTCCATAATGTTTGCATCAACACCTTTCACATCGCCATCAATAACTTTAAGTATGTCAGCAGTGCTGCCTGCTACGGCCAGACCTTGTCGGACAACATTATTCCCTTTCGTGAGAATATCACTGACGCTTTTTTGTGTTTCATCGATGACAGATTGAACTTTTTTGGTTGAGTCTTCGAGCATTTCAGATATTTCCATTGCCGCTTTACCGCTCATCTGAGCAAGATTTCCCACTTCTTCAGCAACAACAGCAAAACCTTTTCCTTGTTCTCCGGCGCGGGCAGCTTCAACTGAAGCGTTAAAAGAAAGAAGCTTTGTTTGAAAAACAATATCGTTGATGACTTTTGTTTTATTTCCAATTTCATTAATCAAATTTACGATCTCTCCAATGCGAACATTACCTCTTTCAACTTCAGCAAGAATATGTTTGTTGTTTTCTTCAATTTCATGAACTGATTTCATCAGATCTTCAGAAGTCTCGCGTCCTTTGACTACATTGTTCGAGCTGGTCTTAGATAATCGAGTGGATTCACTTGCAGAGTCAGCTGTCTTTTTAATCATTGAAGTCATTTCTTCCATTGAAGCAGATGTTTCCTGAATAGCAGAAGCTTGTTCCGTTGTAGCTTCAGAAAGATTGGAAGCCGCATCAGCCACTCTCTGGGCGTTTTCTGCAATCGTTTGATATGCCTTAGTCATATTCTCTTTAACGTCAGCAAGAACTTTTCCAATGTTGTTTGCAAGGAAGAACGCAAACAGCATGGCAAGCAACGTTGCTATTGCTGAAGCCACAACAGAATAGGTTATGCCGGCATGGAAAGTACTGTCGAATTCGACATCTGATTTTGTCGATTCCTCTTCCAGGGATTTCAAATAGAGCTTTAAAGGTGCCAGTGTTTCATCGCGAAGATGATCGATTTTTTCATCCAGCGATCTGACTTTAGGAGAAATACCATCAAATTGTTCCAGCTCAGGAATCATTTCTTTTTCGATAGTATCGACATAGGCAGCGTACTTAGTTTTAAAATCTTCGGCCCATTTCTTTTCTTCAGCAGTATCGGCCATCTTGGAAATAATGTCGATTGCGTGCTCTTTGTTCTTTTTTATTTCAATTATATCTTTTTTGGTTTCATTGAGATTGTGGTTAATAACAGCATCTGCTGAAACAGCGTAAACTTCTGCAACTTCCGAAACGAGATGTGAGATCTCCTGAGCATTACGAAACCGCTCTGCTCCTGCATCCTGGAGTGAACCAAGCTTATTTTGTGAATAGAGCAGGTAGGCTTGTACGAAAATAAACATCACTATTAATGTCATAAAAGTGAAGATAATTTTTTTCTTTAAACTGAAACTTTGAAAGTTCATAACTTTCTCCTCAAATAAACTCTTTGAAGATTGTTCGGTTTAAAAATTAATTAATGTAGAAGTTCGACAAAATTTGCTGATAATTTTTTATTGTTTAGTTTCTGAGATATGTCATTTTTTAGAGAGAAGTGCACTCAGGAGCGACAGAATTCAGTTTGACATCAAATAAACAACTTTCAAGAAACACGAGACTGTCTTGAGTTGCTTTTAAGGTAAGGGCTCTATTTGTGTTGGGATTCATTAAATAGGAATCGCGTGTAAAGGCCAGGGGAGGCAACTCTAACTTTTTTGACGCCAAATCAATCAGCATATTTGCAACCAATTCGTTACCAAAGGTAAATGGATGGATGGCCATAAACCATCTTTTCATGTCGGCCAGATAAGAAAAAGGAGTTATCCCATTGGTGGTGTCTCCTTTGGCAAATCTGTTTACCAGATCATTATAATCGACGAGCCAGGCTTTCAGTTCTGTCTTCATGCTGGCACCTTTATAAAAAACAATTTGTGCAGAGTAAGTCTTTTTATCATCACACAAAGTGAGATTTTCTAAATTTAAAAGCGGATAACCTTCGTTGCTTTTTAAATCATAGTTGTCCAGCAAAGCAGCTACTTCATCTGTGATGAGTTTATCAGTGCATTGTATTTCCTGGCGTGGATTTGTCTGGCCGAAAACGATTCTTAATTTTCCAGCTTCACCCTTATTTGCAAACATGGTTTTGTGAAGCTTTGTAACGTCAGCAAGTTCCAGAAAAGTGGGATTGTAATCTTTGAAAAAGTCTTTCCCTTTGCTCCACGCTTGCCAGTCTTTGTTTTGTGAAAGGGTGACTTCTGGTTTGGTTAAATAATCATTCTTCAATTGGAAATAACTTGTTTTGCCGAGGACACGGGGAATGGCAAACCCTTTGATGTTTCCAGAATTTATTTTTCTGGAAGAGAAATCCTGTGTAATGGCGTTCCAGCGATCCTGGGCCTTGCATTCTACATCATAGGACTTCATGGCCTCAGAACAGGCATAGGACTTAAAAGTCATTAATAAGGTCAAACTGAGCAGTTTAAAACGCATAAGGAGTCTTATAGCAAACCCCAGGGACTCTTGTACAAAAGCGGGAAAAAATTATAACCTTTTCTTCTTAGTAGAATGAGGTAACCCCCTGAAAACCAAAATCATTACCCGCACAGTCCTGCTTTTATCTATCATCAGCTTCTTTGGAGACATTTCCAGCGAGCTTTTATATCCGATCATGCCTCTCTATTTAAAAAGTATTGGAATGGGAGCACTTTATATTGGAGTCCTGGAGGGGATTGCGGATGCTATCTCGGGAATTTCCAAGACCTATTTTGGAAAACTTTCGGATGTGAGCGGAAGGAGAATGCCATTTGTCTGGGCAGGGTACGTTCTTTCGAGTTTTTCTAAATCGGCCATCGGCCTGTTTGTTAACCCGGTCTGGGTTCTTTTCACACGCTCTGCAGACAGATTGGGGAAAGGGGTGAGAACAGCTTCCCGCGATGCCATGCTGTCTGCCGAAGCAACTCCAGAAACCAAAGGAGCTGTGTTTGGATTTCACAGATCGCTTGATACACTTGGGGCTTTTTTCGGTCCCATTCTCGCGTTGATCTTTCTGCACTTTTATCCCGGCGAATATCACAAACTGTTTGCCTATGCTTTAATTCCCGCTTTTTTTGTCGTTTTGTTTCTCGCGTTTGTGAAGGAAAAACCGGTTGAAAAGAAAATCGAAAAGGGAAACCCTCTTTGGAATTCTTTAACCTACTGGAAAGTTGCTACGCCGGAATATAAACGGATTATTGCTGTCATTCTCCTTTTTACCCTCATGAATTCATCCGATATGTTTCTACTTCTGAAAGCAAAGGAGAGCGGATTGTCTGATGTGAGAATGATATCGCTCTACATTTTTTACAATTTTATCTATGCCATGACTTCCTATCGGATGGGCATTCTTTCTGACGTTATCGGAAAGAAAAAGATCTTTCTGCTTGGCCTGTTTTTTTTCATCATCACTTATGCTGGAATGGCATTCAATAAGACGACCTGGATCTTCTACCTGCTCTTTGCTTTTTATGGACTTTTTGCAGCCTGTACTGAAGGGATAACAAAGGCCTGGATCAGCAATCTTTGTGAAAAAGTGGATCTGGCCACAGCACTTGGCTTTCAATCCACCACTCAAAGCATCGCGGCCATGCTGGCGAGCTTTATTGCGGGTGCAATTTGGATGAGTTATGGCGCTTCGGCCGTTTTTCTTTTTTCCGCCTTTGGTGCAGCTATAGTTGCGATTATACTGTTACGTGAGAGGGTTATTTCATGAACAAATACTTAGTCTGTTTAATCGCTTTAGTTGTGAGTTTCTCAGGAGAGGCAGCACTAAAGATCGTTTTAAAAACAGAAAAGATTTCCAATGGGGATAAAAAGATCTCGCTTGATATGAATCAGGATGGAAAGGCCGATACATTTCAGATTTTTCACAATGATCAGATGATTTCCCAGGAAAGTGAGACGAAATACGACGGCAAAGTTAATGAGTGGATTACGTATTCAGATTACGTTTCAGATAAATCTCCTGTCGTTGTCACAAAGCGGGATACAAATGGCGATGGCAAGATTGATTATGTTGAATCCGTCTATAAAATTCCTTCGCGCAATCAAATGGTCACAACGTTTGAAACAGACACAAAATTCAGCGGCACATTTGACAGAACATGGACGAATGTAACAGAGCTCATTCAAAAAAAAGACCAGGCAACACCTTGTGAAAATGCTATTCCCGCAGAACCTCTGGTGGAAACACTTCTAAAAAATGTGAACAAAGCGCAGTCGCAAATGAATGACGGATTTATCGTGAATGATTACGGATACAGAATTCATAAATCCTGTCTTGATAATTGGGGAGCGACCGAATTTACGTCCATGATGAATGAAACGGCTAAAAAAGGATTCAGCTGTCTTGATAAACTGGCAAAGGCCAATGAGAAAACAGATCCGTCTGCTCCCAATGGAGCGAAGAAAAATATGGTCGGTCTTGCAGCCCTGCTGCAGACGAGCGGAATTAGCATTGTTTGCGGTGAAAAGGATTACAGCTGGACGGGAACTGCCGGTCACGCTTCGACTTCTCCGGATGAATCGATTAAAGATCCTCGTGTCAGACATCCTTTTGTTTCCATCAGTCCGAACGATCCGAAAGAAAAAAGAAAGGCCACGAAAGATGAAAAGAATGAACTGGTAAAAACTCTTTTCCACGAGCAGCTGCACAACCTTGGCATCAAACATAATGAAGCGAGTATTGAATATCCTTACACATGCGAAACGTGTTGTCTTCCTGCCGCTGAAGATAAAAAATCTGAAGTGGATCTCGCCTGTAAAATCTGTTCTGGCGTTTATGACAATAATAAAGATCCAAGATATTTAACAGATATGATTGCCTGGTCGAAAGAATCTTATAAAGAAGACAGAGCAGAGAAAGCAGTCATTGCTTATCAGCAGGCGAATCCCAATAGTCGTTTTGGTTTGTTTGCTTATGCCGACGCCGCGGCCGGAACTTTTTCCCCGGTGGGAGTGGAAATCGCCAAAATACTTAAAACGAAATTTCCCGAACGCACTGCTGAGGAAGAAGGTTTTTTAAATCGCAGTCTGGATAAAGATTATTTTGATCACAATAAAAAAGCTTCCCGTTATGCCAATGTCGTTGCCGAAGCTCACATAGCTCTTTATTACGAACAAGATGAATCAAAGGTTATGGCCTATCTGGAAAAAAATAAATCCGTATTAAAGGAAATGCTCGCAAGAAAAGAGAGCGCCAAAGAAAATGATAAATACGTTATGGAAACGATTACGAATCAGATGAGCTCGATAATGAAATCGATCTGGATGAAAGGCTATCCGAAATCACAAGGGCCTAACAGCAGTAAAGCCTACAAGCTTCTGATGGAGACGGGCTTTCTTAAATAATGTTTCTGGCAAAAGCGTAAATGCCCGCCGGAAGAATGCGTTCGTCTTTCCGCCCTGAATGCTTGACTCCCAATTCGCCGACGACAATATCTTTTTTAGATTTGTGATCATTCATCAGGTTGCGAAGTGCTTCAGATTGAACTCCGTGGGTATGAGAAGAAAGAAAGAAGAAACTTTTTTCGCGGTTGAGAACATTGAAACAATCCATGATCAATTCATGAATCATTTGTTCAAATTCCCAGACTTCTTTGTTGGCCCCGTGTCCCCAGCTTGGAGGATCAGCGAGAATGCCGTCGTATTTGAATCCTTTACGAAGAGAGTGCTTAACGAAAGCGCGGACATCTTCCTGAACAAATTTGAGTTTTTTCTGATCGAGCTTTGAAAGGTCAGCGTTTTCACGCCCCCAGGTCAAAACGCCTTTCGAAGAATCCACATGAAAAACTTCGGCACCAGTTTTGGCAACGGCAAGGGAAGCGCAGCCGGTGTATCCGAAGAGATTTAAAAATTTCAAAGGACGCCCTAGCTCAGTTGAGAGGCGTTTGGATTCCGCAGTGAGAGAATCCCAAACGGCCTGTTGCTCAAAGAAAACTCCACAGTGGCCGAATGACGTAAATTTCAATTTGAATTTCAAGTCCTGGTAATCGATCACAAGGTTTGAAGGCTCTTTATCTCCACGGTGTTTCCATGTCCCGCCGCCGTCATTTTTTCTGATGCAGACTGAGGTGGCCTTTTTCCATTCTTGTTCAGAGAGGCGGGGGGCCCATATCGCCTGGGGCGAGGGGCGTTCGACCGTAATGCCTGCGATGGTTTCTAACTTTTTACCAAAACCTGAATCCAGCAACTGGTAGCCCGGTATGTTCTGAGAGATAAGATTATTCATGAATTTTTAATATATTACGGAAAGCAACTTGTCTAATAGAGTTGAAATTTTTATACTTAGAGAATCTCAAAAATCCATGTGCACCCTTAGCTCAGCTGGATAGAGTAGCTGGCTTCGAACCAGTTGGTCGGGAGTTCGAATCTCTCAGGGTGCGCCACTTCTTCTTATTTAACAACAGCCATTAGAAGGTGAACAACAGCTTTGCGGAAGTTTAACAGCTTCAATATTGGCCGATACAACATAGTCTGTAACTTTAGTTCCCGGTGCCCAATCTGAAATAAATTTTTTACTTTCATCTTTTGGAGTGACTCGTATTTGTTTAAAACCAGCAGCACCTAGCATTTCTTTTATTTCTGTAATGAGTGAGGCTCCGGCCATACAGCCAGTGAAAAGAGCAAGATCATTTCTGATTTCGTCCGGTAAAACTGCAAAGGCAACCACATCGGAAATCGCGAGTCTTCCACCTGTCTTTAGAGCACGGTAACATTCCTTAAAAACTTTTTCTTTATCTGGTGAGAGATTGATTACACAGTTGGAGATAATGACATCGACCGAATTGTCAGCAACTGGAAGATTTTCAATTTCACCCAAACGAAATTCTGTATTACCGTAATGGCCTTTCTCCGCATTTATTCTTGCTTTTGAAATCATCGTTGGAGTCATGTCCACTCCAATAACATGGCCTTCATTTCCCACTTGTTTAGAAGCTAAAAAACAGTCGAAACCAGCACCACTGCCGAGATCAAGAACTGTTTCACCTGCTTTAAGATTGGCAATGGCTTGCGGGTTTCCGCAACCCAGGCCAAGGTTAGCTCCCGTTGGAACAGAGCCAGTTTCATGTTCACTATAGCCCATAGTTTGTGAAATGCTTTCTACAGAAGTTTCACTTGTTCCACAGCATGAAGAAGGATTACATCCGCAGGCATCACCCTCCGCCACTTTAGAATATTGTTCTCTGACGGCTTGTCTAATCTCATCATTCTTAACTTGATTTTTCATCTGAGCTCTCCTTTATTAACATTTACAATCAAGACCTATTGAAAAACATTCCTGGACTTTGTACTGCCTTAGTTGATCTTGACTCGCATCACAGGCACAGGACAATTTTTCAAGGCTGTTTTTCATTTTGTTAAGGTCGTTAATTTTTCCTTCAATTTCTTTAATTTTAGCAAGCGTCTTTTGTTTTACAGTAGAACACGTCATTCTGGATTTTGTATTAAGTTCCAATAACTCTTTTATTTCTGCCAATGAAAATCCAAGTTCTTGAGCTTTCTTAATAAAAATAATTTTTTGAGCATCGTCTTCTGAATAAGTTCGAAAAGCACCTGTGAGTTTGGGTTCTCTTATAAGTTCTTTTCGCTGATAAAAGCGAACTGTTTCAACTCCTACACCTGCCATTTCTGCTAATTTACCAATAGTTATTTTTTCCATAATGAGACTATATCATCCGTACTATAGTACAGAGTCAATCAATAAATTTATACTAATGATTTAAAAGGATTAGCCAAGGTGCGCCATTTGAATCTCAGAGTTTTTTTCTATTTATGCTTTGGTATCATTATCTTGTTTAAAATGCTTTAATCAGACAAGTTTATTGGCCAGGAGAGATTAACATGTTCCGGGTTTTTTTCCTGTTACTGATGGGGTTGTTAGTCTCCAGCTGTAACAAACATATTTTTGCAAAAGCACCTTCTCCATTAAAAAAAATCACCATCGCCTATACCTTCCAACCTCAAAGCACGCTGATTCATGTCGCTAAGGAAAAAGGATTTTTTGCAGAAGAAGGATTGGAAGTCGTTCCTTTAATGCATCAATACGGCAAAACGGCCTTGCGGTCTGTCCTGGAGAATGAAGCTGATCTGGCCACAGTGGCCGAAACTCCGCTTTTGTTCAGCATTTTAAATGATGACAAAATTTTTATTCTTTCAACGATTGTGGCCAGTTCACAAAACAGCGCCATCATCGCCCGAAAAGATGCAGGCATCAGTAAGGCCCACCACCTGAAAGGCAAAAAAATCGGTGTGACTCCATTGACCACTGGTGATTTTTTTCTGGATTCTTTGCTGATTGCCAATGGAATGACAAGAAAAGATATCATTCCTGTGCCGGTGCTTCCTGATGATATGGAAGAAGCACTGAAGCTGAAAAAAATTGATGCAGCTTCCACCTGGAATTATCCTTTGACTCAGATCAAGCATTTGCTAGGGGACAACGGCATTCTTTTTTTCGATGAAGATATTTATACTGAAACGTTTAACCTGGCTTCAAAGCAGGATTTTGTCACAAAGAATCCGGAAATCATCAAGCAACTGATAAGAGCAGTTGTTAAGGCCCAGGAGTTTGTAAAAAATCATCCTAAAGAAGCACAGGAAATTATGGCCAGGGTGACCAATAAAACACCTGAGCTGATCAAAGAGGTTTGGAATTCGTTTAGTTTTAACGTCACTCTGGATCAGACGATTCTTATCACATTGGAGGATGAAGCGAGATGGGCCATCAAAAATAA
The DNA here is from genome assembly GCA_002440825.1 of Bacteriovoracaceae bacterium UBA6261. GTDB lineage: Bacteria > Bdellovibrionota > Bacteriovoracia > Bacteriovoracales > Bacteriovoracaceae > Bacteriovorax. The sequence continues at coordinate 80,536 of DJVH01000015.1, forward strand.
ATTAACTGATAAGACGAAGGTGCCGGATTTTAAAAAATTTATTTATGCTGATGCTTTGAAGTCAGTCAGTCCTTCCGCGTATAAGTTAAATAGGGTTGAGAATGAGAATTAAAAATCAGCTCCACACTATTTCTACGCTAGCGATCATTGTGCTGATTATTTTTATTTCTTTTTTTATTCTTTCGGCCAGTCGGTATAAAACTGCAAAGTCGGTTCTCAATATAGCTGATGAAGTTCAGATTAAATTTTTTGTCAGTACGTCTTTGCGTGACCAGTATCTTCTCTACAGAGAAGACAGACCGAAGGAACAGTGGGTATTAGTTAACCAAAACCTGGACAACCTGCTGGAAAACCTTCAAGCCCTCAAGGGAGAAGACAAAAATATTAAAGACATTGTAGAAGCAAAGAAAAAAGGCAGTGCTTTGTTTCAACGAATTATTGCAAACACATCTCTGATAAAAAGTTCTCTTCCCAATAAGCAGGTTTATTCCGAATTAGACAACAGACTGATCAGTCAGATGTATATCAGGCATAACGAATTTTTTAATGGTGTACAGGAAATACGGTCCGGCACTGAAAAAGAAGTAGAAAAAACTTACCGCAATCTTATTACGGCCATCACTGTTCTTGCCGTCATACTCTCTTTTATTGTGATCTTTAGTTCCTGGCATTTGAACAGACTCATCAGCCGCAGACTTGAAATTCTTCATGTGGGCGCAGATATTATTTCCCAGGGGAAACTGGAGTACCGGATTAATATTGAAGGTGAGGATGAATTTTCTGACCTGGCCACCTCTTTTAATTCCATGACCAGCAAACTTCAGATGAATAATGAACAGCTTGAACTTGAACGCGCGCGCTCGGTTCAAAACGCAAAATTGGCTTCACTTGGAGAAATGTCTGCCAGTATCGCTCATGAAATCAATAACCCCTTAAGTGTGATTCAACTGACCAATTCAAGACTATTGGAAAAAATAAAAAAAGAACAACTGGCAACGGACACGATCGTCCATTCACTGGAAAAAAACCAGGGAGCTGTTGACCGGATTAATAAAATTATTAAAGGACTGACCAACCTTTCAAGAGATGCTGTGAACGAAGATATTCAGGTTTTTTCCGTCGAAAATATGATGGAGCAGGTGTTGTCTTTAGTTGGGCAGAAATTAAACTATGCCAACGTGGAGCTCAGGGTTTTGATTCCTCCTGGCGATTTGTTCATTGAATCGTCTCTCACTCAAATATCTCAGGTTCTGATTAATTTAATAAACAATGCTCATGATGCTATTGCGAATTTGCCTGAGAAATGGATACAGGTCGAATTTAAGTTAATGCCAGAGTCAGCGTTAGTTCAATGTTCTGTCACCGACTCAGGTAATGGAATCCCACCTGAAATTGCAGAAAAAATAATGCAGCCTTTTTTCACAACCAAGGAAGTGGGGAAAGGAACCGGATTGGGGCTTAGCATTTCCAAAGAAATAATAGAAACTCTCGGCGGTAAATTCTATATCGATCATGAATGTCCTCACACTTGCTTTGTTTTTGAACTTCCAAAAATTTTTAACCGATAAAAGGAGATTCTCATGCCTGAAGGCCCCTCCATTGTCATTGCCCGCGAAGAAATGATTCCTGCTGTCGGGAAGAAAGTTCTGACTGTGGCCGGCAACAGCAGAGAGCCCATTTCTTCGTTGAAAGGACAGGAGCTGATTGAAATAGGAACATGGGGAAAACATCTTCTGCTTTTTTTTGAAGAAAGCGTTGTGAAAATTCATTTTATGCTCTGGGGATCCTATAGTATCGACACTCCCAAGGAAAACCGGCAGATCAGGATGTCACTTAAGTTTAAAGGCATCACTCTTTTCTTTTATGCCTGTTCGGTGAAATTTCTCACTGAGGATGTTAATGAGCTCTACGACTGGTCAAGCGATATCATGAACATTTCATGGGATCCAGAAAAAGCGCTTGAGAAAATAAAATCCACTCCCAACGAAATGGTCTGCGATGTCCTCATGGATCAGGATATTTTTTCAGGAGTAGGAAACATTATTAAAAATGAAGTGCTGTTCATTCATCGCTTTCTTCCGCAGCGAAAAATTAAAACATTTTCCGATAAGGAGTTAAGGGCCCTGATCGAAACAACTCACGCTTACACCTGGCAATTCTATGAATGGAAAAAAGTTTTTGTTTTGAAGAAGAACTGGCTCATCATGAGAAAGAAAACATGTCCGGATTGCGGTGGACCTGTCACCAGAGAAGAAACAGGAAAACGTTCACGTCTCAGTCACTACTGCAAGCATTGCCAGCATTGAGTCCGACTGTTGCGATCGGGAAAGGCAGAGTTTTGCTCTAAAAAAAATTCATTGGTACGCCACTCGATTGTGCTTTAAAATTGAAATCTGATTATCAATTTACAGCGAGATTTCCAGTGGCGAAAGCAACAACATCAGATGCAAGTTATGTTTTAAATCTTTCCTGTCCCGATCGCGTCGGACTCGTGCACGCCGTTTCTGGTTTTTTAGTTGAGAGAGAAGGCAACATCGAAGAAGCCGCTCAATACAATGATCCTGACACAGGTTTGTTTTTTATGCGTCTTCAATTTCGCAGCATGAAGATGGGACTAAAAGATTTAAAAAAAGATTTTCAGCTGTTTGGTGAAAAATATTCAATGAAGTGGAGCCTGCACACAGCTTCTCAACCTATGAAAACAGTCATCATGGTCAGCCGTGAAGGACACTGTTTGAACGATCTTCTGTTCCGCTGGAAAAGCGGGCTCTTGAATCTCGACATCAGGGCCATTATTTCCAATCATCGCGACTTTTACCAGCTGGCCGCGAGTTACAATATCCCTTTCCATTATATTCCTATGACAGAAGCTCTGAAACCTCAGTCTGAGCAAAAACAACTGGAGATAATAGAACAGGAAGGGGCAGAGCTGATTGTCCTGGCCCGCTACATGCAGATTTTATCCAATACAATGTGTGAAAAACTTCAAGGGCGCGCCATCAATATTCATCATTCTTTTTTACCGAGCTTCAAAGGGGCCAAGCCTTATCACCAGGCCCATGACCGCGGAGTGAAATTGATCGGGGCGACTGCTCATTACGTCACTGCCGATCTTGATGAAGGACCAATTATCGAGCAGGATGTGAATCGTATCGATCACAGTAAAACGGCGCTTGAATTAGCGGCCATTGGCAAAGATACCGAAAGTCAGGTGCTGGCGCGGGCGGTGAAATGGCATAGCGAACATCGCATTCTGCAAAATGGACACAAGACAGTTATATTCAAATAACTAGTTCTTCTTACCTTTAATAATTTTCTCAACACATTCCGGATTGAGGAGAGTTGAAGTATCGTACTACTCCATAATTAATCGTGGTGATCCAGGTCCCAATCCTTGGTTTCAGGAAGGGTGAAAAATCCAATGATGGCCGTACCAATGGCAACTACAATTGGATACCAGAGCCCATAGTAAATATCTCCTGTAGCGGCCACCATAGCAAACGCCACTGTTGGAAGAAATCCACCAAACCAGCCGTTGCCGATGTGATAGGGAAGAGACATCGAGGTGTAACGAATTCTTGTAGGGAACATTTCGACCAGATAAGCTGCAATCGGCCCGTAGACCATCGTTACATAAATGACGAGTATCGTGAGAATCAAAATAACCATCGGCGTGTTCATGTTATTTGGATCTGCTTTTGTAGGATAGCCCGCTTCTTTTAAATGCGTACCGAGATTGGCTTCAAATTCCTTTTGCTTTGCTTTGGCTTCATCACCCGCAAGCGCTGAACCATCATAGGAAGGGACAGAACCTAAACCGATAATTTGTATTTGGGCAGGTGATCCTTCAGAAGCCGCTTCATTAGAGTAGCTGATTCCTTTTTTCGCAAGGGTGGATTTAGCGATATCACATGAAGAAACAAACTTTGCTTTTCCGATAGGGTCAAATTGAAAGTGACATTCTTTTTGATCGGCCACAACTTTTACCGGATGATTTTTTTGTGCTTCAAAAATAGCAGGATTGGCATATCTGGTCAGAGCTTTGAATAATGGAATGTAGGTCAGAGCAGCGATGATACAGCCTGTGAGAATAATTTTCTTTCTTCCAATTCGATCTGAGAGAGAACCGAAGATCAGAAAAAAAGGTGTTCCGATAAGCAGCCCTACAGCGATCAGCAGGTTGGCCGTTTCGTCTTCAACCATCAACATTTTCGTCATAAAAAAGAGTGCGTAGAATTGGCCTGTGTACCAGACGACAGCTTGACCAGCAGTGGCCCCAAAAAGAGCAAAGATGACTATCTTTAAATTTTTCCACTGTCCGAAAGCTTCATTGATGGGGGCTTTCGCGAGCTTTCCTTCTTCTTTCATTTTTTTGAAGACAGGTGATTCATTCAATTGAGTGCGGATGTAAACCGAAATAGCGAGGAGAACGAGAGACAAGAGAAAAGGAATTCTCCATCCCCAGACTTCGAATTCAGTGCCCGTTAATTTTCTGCAAATGAGAATAACAATTAAAGAGAGAAACAACCCGGCCGTTGCAGTGGTTTGAATCCACGCCGTATAAAGACCTCTTTTTCCCATGGGAGAGTGTTCCGCTACATAAGTGGCGGCTCCACCGTATTCACCACCAAGAGCGAGCCCCTGAAGCAATCTCATGCACACCAGAATAACTGGAGCAGTCAGACCGATGCTTTGGTAGTTGGGTAGCATTCCGACCACCGCTGTCGAAAGACCCATCAGAATAATCGTCACGAGAAATGTATATTTCCTTCCGACCATATCTCCGATGCGGCCAAAGAAAATAGCTCCGAACGGTCTGACAGCGAACCCCGCAGCAAAGGCCATTAAGGCAAAGATAAAAGCTGTTGTTTCATTTACGCCGGAAAAAAATTGTTTGGAAATGATGGCTGCCAAAGACCCGTAGAGATAAAAATCATACCATTCGAAAACTGTTCCCAGAGAAGAAGCGAAGATGACACTTTTTTCTTCTTTCGTGATCACATGATGATCTCTGATAGTTTGTTCCACGAGTCCCCCTAATTTGATTGAAAAGACTGATGCAGATTATATAGTCAAAATCATTGTCTAATAAAACAAGGGTACTTACAACAAATGTAAGACTTATTCATTTAGGCCGGAGTGGCGCAAATCTGTGTGTGTATTTTAAGGTGAACTTACTAGATTAAATTTTTGTGATTCGATACCAGGACTCTAATAAGAGTTGTTGAAGCAGCATATTTCTTTTTCTCTTATCATTGCCTTCATTCATGAGCAGGCGATTAATTTCTTCCTGCATAGGAAGGAGTTCAGGATGTTGTTGAAGAAATTCATCCCGTTTTTGAACAGCTTCTTTAATTTGATTAAAATCAATTCCCATTAAAATAATCTCGAGTCTGCAATTTTAGAATCCGGATCGCATACACCGACAGTCTCATCGCTGGTACAGATAAGAGCGTCGCTGACACTGACTTGTGAGTTTTTCATTTCTCCTTCAAGACAAATAGTCCATCCCTTCACCGGAGAGAGTGAAGCAAAATTAAGAACAGCAGTGGTCGTTTGTTTTTGTGATGTCAGCCAGAGTGATTCGCTTGGCCCGCGATCGATAATCCAGGTTTTGTTTTCTTTAATGATTCCCAGACTGGTTGTATCCCAACAGCCGATGAATTCACCTGCAAAAATATTTGAAGCAAGGAAAAGACTTAACGAGGCAAATAGTATTTTCATAAATTCCCACCCGGAAAAACCTGATGGGAATTTAGCAGTTTTTTGAAAAAAAAGACTAATTCATATAATTAATACAAAGAATAGAAACTCTTTATCTATTGGGAACAAGGAGATCTTCTAGAAAAAAAGCAGAAAGTTCTGAGCGTCCGTTCACGCCTGCCTTGGCATAAATAGCAATGGATTGTGCCCGCGCTGTTTTCTCTGAAGTATTGCGGGCACTGGCAATCTCTTTAAGACTAAGTCCTTTGAGTAAAAGAAACGCCACTTCTTTTTCAGAAACAGTCAGCTTCCAATCGCTCAGTTGCTGATCAATGGCCAGACTGAGTCCATCGATAAACTTTCTGGATTGCTCTTTCCATTTTTCATTCTCAACTTTTAATTGTTCATTTGTTTTAAGCTGTTCTTCCAGATTGTGCTTTAAAGTAAAAGAGTCTCTGATAAGAAAAAAAATTCCCGCGGCGGCACCCACAGCAATGAGCGCTTCCGCGAGAAGATGCCACCAGGTGGAGCCTTCGTAATAATCGGAAATGAGATCGGTCAATGTGAGAACAATGATCGCTAGTAAAATGGCCGAAACGAATTTTCTTTCTTTAGAGTTCATTCTTTCTCTATCTTGCCCAATACGTGTGAGCTTCCGAAAACGTTAAGTGTTTGTGTCGCAGGATCAAAGTTTTTAAACAAGTGAATGCCGAATCCACCTGCCAACAGAATAAAGAGAATTCCAACGATAAGATGGTTTTGCTTTATCCCTTCCACTGGTTGTGCTGAATTCTTTTTTCCATGAATCATAGACAGGCCAATCGGATCTTTGTGTCGAATTGTATGATAAACTACTCCGGCCACGTGGGCGAGAGCAGAAACTAAAAATAAATTGGCAAAGAGTTCATGAATTTCTTCAAAGTTTTCTTTGTCACCGTGAACCATCAAATATCCTGAAGCGGAAAGGCCTAAAGCATAGATCATCATCACAATTGCTGCCCAGCTTGAAGCAGGGTTGTGGCCGATAAATATTTTACCTGGTTTTTTTAGCAAGTCCTTCATGTATTGAAGCAGATCGGCCGGTCGTAATTCATATGAACTAAAACGAGCATACTTTGTTCCGATAATTCCCCAGACAATGCGAAGTAAAACAACTAAGGCCAGTGTAAAGCCCAGCATCATGTGATAAGGGTATTGAACTGAATCGTCGTCAAAAGTTTGAGCAATGAAAAAAGCACTGACGAATAAGCCTGCAAAAATCCAATGAAAAAATCTTACCGGCCAGTCGTAGACCTGGACTTGAACACTTGTTTTATTCATAAAACCTCCTCAGTTTTATAATAGACTAGTTTTATAACAATAATTCATCATCATTCAAATGATCTATATTAAGAAATTTCCATCATTTAGATCATATGCCCATTGGATTTTCTTTGAGACCATCACACTATAAACTCATGAGAAATATTTCTATGGAGGTAGAATATGAAAACGTTACTTGCCCTAGCTCTTGTCTTTTCTTTTGCCGGCTCAGCTCACGCTGCTAAATCTTGTACTGACCAGCCTAAAGATAAATGGATGACCGAAGCAGATTTCAAGAAAAAAGTCGAAGCTGAAGGTTACAAAATTAACAAGTTCAAAACACCAGGAACTTGTTACGAAATTTACGGTACTGATAAAGACGGTAAAAAAGTAGAAATCTACTTCAACCCAGTAGATGGAAGTATCGTTAAAAAATACTAAGAGCAAACCGAAAAGACCGAGCGCCATGCTCGGTCTTTTGCAATCTCTAGGCAAGAGAGGACCAATAATTGTTATTTTTCCCGGCCGTAATAAGATGAAGAAGTCTTTTCTTTTATCTTCATTCTAAGGGGAAAAATAATGCTTAAAAAAAGAAATCTGCTTTTCTCATTACTGCTTTTATCCCTCGTTTCCTGTTCAACCTGGGAGAAAGTATCTTCTGTTCCCCAACATGAATCGGAATCGCGTTCCATTGCCAGCAAAGATTCTGGCATTGCGTATCCTGCCGCTTCTACATTTGATCTGAAGAATAATTTCGGAAAAACCTATGCTTTTTTCATGAAAACAAAAGTAAAGCCTGCTCTCGATAAATTGGGCGATTCAAGCAATGGTGGAGGAGGAGGTTTCGACAACATCGGAGCTGATGCTTATTTGTCGCAAAAAAATTATCTCGATCGAAAAACACTTGCCGGCTACAAAGGCGCAAAATGGAATCGCAACAGTAAACAATATGAAGGCGGCTTAAATGACGATCAGATTGCCACTGTCTACAATACTCTTAAAAAAGTAAAACCTCATTCATCAGTAGATACTCTGACGTACTTCAACCGCGAAGATAAACAGTGGTATTTGAAAAACGATATGTCTGTCGCGATTAAAGAGGCGAGAGTGAGCTCCGCTCCGTTTGATCTGGCCACTCTTTACGCTTTGACAGGCGGCCTGGGCGTAAAAGTAAAACTTGATGACAATAATTACAATTATCACGTGCTTTATAAAACTGGTTACACAAAACCTCATGAAGAAGTAATGAGCGGAAGAAGTTTTGCTTCTTCTGTGACACACGGAGCTTCAGATGCGAGTGATCCTGAATATCTGCGCGATCTGAAAAAATACCTGGATTCAACAGTGGACGTGAAACCTTTTTATCGCGCTATGATTATGGCCCTCGCCAACAGTGATACAAGCGGATGGTCACAATTAAATGAATCCGGACAATCGGTGCTTTCTGACTTCCTGACTGTTTACACAGCTGAAGCCGATAGACATCTGATGGTTAATCTTGAAAAAGGAAATCATCCCTGGGAAATCGATCTGGCAGCTGTCACATGCGTTTCAGTGGTCAGTGCTAAAACCGGTAAAGTCGTGATCGGCGGTGTCGTCACAGACAGCGACCTCGGTGGTTGGTTTGCTCCAAGTCCGAATAACAAACCAGACGGTCCACAACGCAGTGGTATCGGCATCACCAGAAAAGACAGACAAAAACTTCAACGCGCCATTTATTCTTATGAGATGACAACTCCGGATGGTAAGCAGCTGATTGCTGACATTCAGGCCATCATTGGAACAAATTATAATAAGAACGATGTTATTCAAGGCGTGTTTGAGTATCTCAGCAACAAGTACACTCCGGAAACTATTGGTCCGAAGGCCCAGGTCCTGGCCGATCTCGTGGCAAAATTCCTTGAAGCTGCGAAAGAAGATTCTGACGAAATTCTGAAATTAGTTCCTCACGTTTAGTTTTACCTATAAAGCAGTCACAATTTTGACAGATTTTGTGACTGCTTTTTTCATACTTTCTTTCTTTCCCTCACATCTTTTATTTTGAATTGACTCATCTAAAAGACATATGGTCTCCTATTGCCATTAAAATGAGGAGTCACGGATATGATGCCTTTGAGAACGTTAAGGACGAGTTTAGTTCTATTTTTTGTTTTTAGTCTTTCTGCGTTCGCAGGTCAGGTGACGATTTCCACTTTTAACGTAAGGATGTACGGCTATCGCAATGACAGTGAAGTGCGCGATCCTGTCGTTAAGAAATTTATTTTTGAAACCATGCCGGCTTCAGACATTTTAGTTTTTGAAGAAATCATGGATGTGGCACGCTTTAAAAAATTGATGCCAGAAAACTGGTCTTGCCTCAGCTATGATCACCTGACGCCTCATCAATTTGTTCTTCTTTGCCATTCACCGAAATTTTCTTTCAAAAGAGAACCAAACGACGATAATGATGTCATTGATGAAGTGGGCGGTCCCAAAGGAACTCTCAGACCAGCAGTCACTGCGATTGTCACAGATTTAAAAGGGAATTCTCTCTTCAGAATGGTGGCGGTTCATTTGAAAGCTCTTCCTGATTATTCGAATGTGAGAATTGATCAGGCCCAGGTTATTGCCAGATGGCTTTCCAATGTCAAAGAACCAAATTTACCAGTTATTATGACTGGGGATTTTAATACTTATACAACGCAAATGAACGGGCAGTCTGAAAATGATATTCAGCTTATTCAAAGAAAGATGGATGATGCCAATTTAAAAATCAGTCATATTCCAAATGAGCTTTTTACTTTTAAAACAAAATATGGCGCTTCACAGTTTGACCATTTTTATGTGAGTAGTTCTTTAAAAGTCACAAAGCCGCTCAACGTTTTTGAAATTTGTAATTCAGATTCTCCTGCGCAGAACGATCAGATGACTCTGGAGTACTACAATAATCTGATCTCCGACCACTGCCCGGTCACAGCGGAAATTGTCTTTTAATCTGTGAGATAGCGGAAAAGTTGCTCAACCTCATTGGTGATGATTCCATCGACTCCCAATGAACATAACTTTTGAAATTGTTTTATTTCATTAGCAGTATAGGAATACACCTTCAACCCTTCATTTCTCAATAAGGTCATATGCTTTTCATTCAACGAACGTTGATTGGGATGATAGGAGAAAGGCTTAATCTCTTTGATCAATTCAAGTTTTAGCCTTTGTCTGGGATGGTTGTGATCCAGTATCCCCAGAGCAATGGTTTCATCGCTTTTTCTCAAATCGCGCAAAAGGGCGTCGTCGAAACTCGAAATGAGAACATTTTCCTTTGTGTTCGTTTCACCAAGAAGATCGAGCAGTTTCTTCACCATCATTTTCCGGTATTCGGAGTGCTTGATTGTTTCATGTTTAATTTCAATATTAAGTGGTACGCGTTTTTGAATGACACTTAAAACTTCGCGGAGAGTAGGTATGTTGAGGACGCGAAGTTCTTCCGCTGCATAATCGACGACCCTTTTTTTACGGCCAGTGATACGTTTTAATTTCAAATCGTGAAAAACGACAAGTTGATTGTCGTGTGAGAAATGCACATCCAGTTCAATCATATCGCAACCGCAGTCGATGGCCGCGTTGAAAGCAGGGATCGTGTTTTCTGTAAATTTTGCGCTGTAGCCCCGGTGGGCAATGATTAATGGTTTCATAAATTTTTTCTCGCAAATTCCAGGTATCAAGCTTACACTAAACCAAAGAGGTGAACTATGAAAAAAATTCTGGCCGTGCTTATCAGCCTTTTTTCTTTAAATGCTTTTTCAGCAGAACTCGTTTGCGATATTTCTGTCAACCTGGACATTCTTTCTGAATCCACAGTGACAACGTCTCTCAATGAAAAAACTCCCATTGATTCCGTCGGCAATGTCATTGCCTATGTAACGGAAAAAGATAAATCTCATTACATTATCGAAGCTTTTCTAGCCGATCATGAAATGAGAATTTACGGTGAAGGGGCTCTTCGCGAAAGCACAGATAAAGTTGTAGCAAGCGCATGGAGCAGAGATAGCATTGTTGATATCGAATGCAGACTCAATTCCTCTTCACTCCAAAAATAATTATTGAATAGTGGGGCGGTCCGGATCGTTGACCCAGCCACCAAAGTTTTCAGACTGATAATCGCTGAATGCTTTTTCCAGACCGTCCAGAATATCGGCCGCTGTTTCAAACAGGGCCTTTGCTTTAGGTTCGGAAATAATTTTTATATCGTCCTGCAGATGATGCTTTAATTCGCTGATATATTTTTCCACATTTTGAGCATGCTCTTTAGGGTCTGAGGAATTTATTTTAGGTATCGCCATAAATCTCTCCTTTAAAAATTCAATTTTTCCCAATATCGTTTTGGATCTTCGAGACGGGCGTTTGATAGTCTTTCCAGTAATTTTGCCTGCTCAGCACTTCCCAGTCGCGAGCGGGCAAGTGTATCGATGGCTTCTTCTTTGCGCCCTAATTGTTCAAGCGCGAGAACCAGATAAAAATAACCGACGGGAGAGTTGGGAAACTGCTGCACAAATCCCTCGGCATTGTCTGCAGCAGCTTCATAATCTCCACGTGCCATGGATCTCATAAACGGAATCTGGACGACATCTTCATTGATCAAACTGTCTGGAGGAAAATCGCCGCGCTGAATTTGATCTTCAATAGTTGAAATTTTTCCGACGGTATCGTCGAGCTGCATGGCCAGTACGGCCCGTCTGATATCTAGTGCACGGTAATCTGGATTATTGGGACCAAGCTGCGCCATTTGAGTTTCGATTGCATTTAATTGCGTTTGTGTTTCAGTCAGTTTTTGTTCCAACGCTCTGACTTCAGCATTCGCCGTTGAAATTAAAGCAGCTTCCTTCTGTAAAGCTTTATCACTAGTTAAATCAAATCTCGCCATGTCTTCTAAAAGCGCGTTGATTTCTTCATCATCGGCAGGAATATTAAATTTTCCTTCACGCGTGAGAAGTGCAATCAGTTTTGCTTTATAAGCTGAATAGGTTTCCGGTTCGCGAAGAATGAGTTCATCAGCGATTTCGATAGTTCGCCCGATCTGCGGCAAATCCAGATTTTTCACATTTTTCATTTTGTCCTGAAGATCGAGAGCGAGATCTTCCGTTTCACGGTTTTTAATGAGCTCCGGATTTTGGCGGACGGTGGCCGCGGCTCCGGTAGAAACACTGTCAGACTGACTTTGTTCAGAAATCGTTTTGGCAGGCGTTGTCAGCGTTCTTACTGGTTGAGAAGCAAAAAGACGTCCCCATGGTTTAGGTCGTCTTCGTTCTTTATTGGCCATCATTAATTTCAAGCGCAGCGCCTGATTCTCTTTTCTTTGAGAGATATAAAATTTGAATGTAAAGGCCAGTACGACTGACATCGCGAAGATAAGAAAGAAGTAATATTTTTGGTTTTCACTTTTTCTGTAGTCCATGAAGTCAGCTTACAACATCTCCTTTTAAACTTCATGACAGCTCGGCTTATTCGGAAAAGATGAAACAAAAATAACTTTTTTATATTTTTTTTCTAAGAAGTTGACGGGCAAAGTCTTGTTTAATCTTCGCAGGAGGGGAACTTGAGCTTGAACTTTGAAAGTGTTAGGCAGGCTGGGCCATTGGATAGACAAGTGAGCCGCGCAGAGCAGGAAGCCCGAATGGTTTTACCTGGCATTCAGGCGTTATTTGGTTTCCAGCTCATTGCCGTTTTTAACAATGCGTTTTTTGAAAAGATAACGACCTCTGAAAGAATACTCCATTTACTGGCCATCTGTATGACAGCTGTTTCTGCCATGCTGATTATGACTCCGGCAGCCTATCATCGGCAAAGTGAGAAAGGATTTATCTCATCTTATTTTGTATTTATGTCTTCGCATTTTATCCGTTACTCCATGATCGCGCTCAGCTTAAGCATCTCACTTGAAGTGGATATAATCGCGCGTCTTATTTTAAGAACAGATAACATTCATCACATCATCGCATTGATTCTTTTTATGACTTATATATCAATGTGGTTTGTCTTTCCCAAATTCAGGAGCAACCGTGTTCATCATCATTTTTAATAATGTGGCAATTAGGCACCGCCTATTGGACAGATTGGGAGTAGATTTTGTTTTACGTTTCCAACTTGCAGCAACTTAACCTTGGCTTTATTTTGGCAATCTAAGCACGAAGTTTTTTTATTAAAAAATCATTAATAAACGGGAAGCTATGAAAATTTTGAAAATGACTACGATTACCGGCCCGAATGTTTATCATCATCGTCCTGTTGTCATTATGGAAATCGATCTTGAAGAAATGGCCGATGTCGCAAGTACAGACATCGCTCAGTTCACAGAGAGACTGACTTCACTGCTGCCGGGGTTGCACCAGCACCATTGTTCACCGGGGCATCCTGGTGGTTTTGTCGAAAGGCTCAACAGAGGAACGTATTTTGCTCACATGATCGAACACATCGCTCTTGAACTATCCGAGCTTGCCGGCATCGGCGTCAGTTATGGAAAATCCGTTTATGGTGGCGAACCAGGACACTATAAAGTCATTGTTCGCTACACCAATGAAGAAGGAATGAAATTTCTCCTGGAATCATCTGTCGAAATTGCACAGACAGTTTCCGCAGGATTAGTCTTTGATCTGGAAAACTGTCTCAAACATGCAAGATATCTCATCAAGAGAGCAGAGCTTGGTCCATCTTCCAATTCAATTCTCTCCGCGGCCAAGAAAAAAAATATCCCGTACAAAATTATCAATTCAGATGGACTCATTCAGTTGGGTTATGGAAAGCATAGACAGTTTTTTCAATCGACAACAACCGGAAGAACATCAGACATCGCTGTCGATATCGCTCAGGATAAAAACTTCACGAAAAAAATACTTGAAGATGCGGCCATCAGAGTTCCACGAGGACGTGCAGTTCATTCAATGACTGAGGCGCTCGAAGTTTTAAATGAAATTCCCGTTCCGCTCGCTATCAAGCCACTGGACGGGAATCATGGCAGAGGAGTTTCACTTGGAGTCCGTACTCCTGATGAAGTAAAGTCTGCCTTTTTGAATGCGCGAAAACATTCCGATATTGTGCTTATAGAAGAATGTCTATTAGGAAGGGATTACAGACTCGTGCTTGTCGGCGGGAAGCTGGTAGCGGCAGCAGAAAGAACTCCCGCTCACGTCAAAGGAGATGGAACGTCTACTCTGAAGGAATTAATTGAAAAAGAAAACCTCAATCCGTTACGGGGAGAAGGCCACGAAAAACCTCTCACAAAAATCCTGGTGAATGATGAAACCCACAAGCTTCTTGCGAAAGCAGGAAAAAGTCTTGACGGTGTTCCTGCTGAAAATGAAATTATTTTTCTCAAAGAAACCGCCAATCTTTCAACGGGAGGAACAGCGGTTGATGTCACAAATATCGTTCATCCGGAAATCAAGCTTATGTGCGAACGTGCTTCGAGACTTATTGGGCTTGACGTGTGTGGGGTTGATCTTGTCGCAGAAGATATTACAAAGCCGATTCATTCTCAGTCGGCAGGAATTATTGAAGTCAATGCAGGACCAGGAATCAGAATGCATCATTATCCGGCAGCGGGAGAATCGCGCGATGTTGGAGGCGCCATCATAGATCATCTCTTTCCACTGAGCAGCAATGGTAGAATTCCTATTGTGGCGATCACTGGAACTAATGGAAAAACGACAGTCAGCAGACTACTTGCTCATATTGTTTCTGGAACGGGAAAATGTGTAGGCAATACGACTACCGACGGAATCTGGATCAACAATATTCAGGTCGCTGAAGGAGACACAACGGGACCAATCTCTGCCAATACCGTTTTAACAGATCCCACAGTTGAAGTAGCAGTGCTTGAAACGGCAAGAGGAGGCATTGTTAAGCGAGGCCTCGGTTATGACTGGAGTGATGTGGGAGTTTTCACCAATTTGAAATTAGATCACGTCGGACAAGATGGGATTGAAACCATTGATGATATTTTAAAAATCAAATCTCTTGTCATTGAGAGAGTGAGACCTGGCGGAACGATTATTCTCAATGCCGATTCACCGGAAATAGTAGACTACAAAAATAAATCAGCAGAAGCACTTTCCGGCAGGAATGTTGTTTATTTTTCTCTGCATCCGACCAACAGAGTGGTACTGGATCATCTGGAAGCCGGTGGCCACGCTTACTTTCTTCGCAAGGATGAAATTATCGAAGCTCAAGGCAATGAAGAAAGTGTTGTCGTGAGTGTTTCCCAAATACCTCTGACTTTGGGAGGAACGGCTTCCTTTCATGTCGCGAATGCTTTAGCCGCTATTGCTTCTGCTCATGCCATTGGCGTGGACGACGAGTTGATCATCGCTGGTCTTATGTCCTTCGGACAGCACCGCAATCAAGGGCGGACAAATCTATATCATGCGGGACCTGGTTATCTACTTTTAGATTATGGACATAATCCGGATGCCATTACTTGTATCGGTGAAATGGGACGAAAATGGAATGTCTCAACGACAACGGCCATCATTACAGCGCCAGGTGACCGCTCTGATGAAGTTCTCACCATGGCCGGACAAGCTGCTGCCTGGGTCTTTGACAGAGTCATTGTCAGAGAAGACGCAGATCCGCGTGGAAGAGTACCGGGAGAAATTTCGAAAATAATTTCAGAGGCCGTCAAAGAAGAAAATCCCGGTATAGAATGCAGAATCATTCACAATTCAAATGAAGCCCTTAAAACTGCAGTGAATGAAATGCGTCCCTCAGAACTCGTAGTTTTTTTCTATGAAGATTATAAGGAAATTGAAAAAGTTCTCAATGAATTAAATGTTTCACCTTTAACTCAGTTGGATAATACTTTCTTTAAAAAGGACGTGATCAATGCCTCTGACGGGAGAGAGGAATGGCTACAGTACTCGTCTTAAAAAATGCGGAGGTCTATGCGCCTCTTCCTATCGGAAGAAAAGATATCCTTTGCTTTGAAGGAAAGATTGTCAAAATAGGCGAAGTGAAAACTGAGCATATTGAGCAACTCGAAGTTCCTTTTGAAATTCTCGACCTTGATGGTGCGATCGTTTTTCCAGGATTGATCGATTCTCACGAACATATTATCGGTGGCAGCGGTGAGCAGGGATATAAATCGCGCTCTCCTGAAATCGGCATTACTGAAATTGTGAGAGGAGGAATTACCACTGTCATCGGTTGCATTGGAGTCGATACTTACACCAGAAATATGCAGTCTCTTCTGGCGATGGCAAAGAATTATAACGAGGAAGGCCTCACTGCTTATATCTGGACCGGCGGATACGATGTTCCACCAACAACTCTCACTGGTTCAGTCAAAACAGATATGATTCTCGTTCCGGAAGTCATCGGAGCGGGAGAAATTGCCATTTCAGATGTCCGCAGCAGCAAACCTTCTCTTCATGAACTGGCCCGCCTTGTGTCTGACGCTTACAACGGAAGTTTGTTCACGGGTAAATGCGGGGTCACTCATTTTCATATGGGAGACGGACGTGATTATTTAAATCCACTTTTTGATCTCCTTCAACATTTTGATATTCGTCCTTTTTCACTTTATCCCACTCATGTGAATCGAAATGCGGAACTTCTTAAAGAGGGATGCCGTATTACCAAAGCAAGCGTGATGATTGATTTTGATTGTTGCGGAGGAGATTTAATTCCTTCGCTTCGCTCCTTCGTTGAAAATGAAGGAGATTTTAATTTCCTGACTCTTTCAAGTGATGCTTCTTTTGTCGGTCCTGATTTTCTTTACCAGCAAATGATGGAGTCGCTCAGTTATTTTGAATGGCCACTTGAAAAAATTCTGCCTTTAGTGACAAGCAATCCTGCGAGAGTTTTAAAGCTGAACAAAAAAGGAAGCATTGATGTCGGAATGGATGCCGACCTGGTCGTGGTCGATCCAACGACTTTTGAAATTTTTCATGTCATTGCCAATGGAAAAATCTTCATGAAGGACAAGAAGATGGAGTACGAAGCGAAATATCTCAATTATTCAACAAGGAAGATTGAAATTTATGGGAAAAAAACAACAGGGTAAGCTCATCATAATCGGAGGCAGGGAAGATAAGGAAGGAGATATGGAAATTCTCCGGGCAGTCGCTGATGGTGTAGGGGACGGAAAACTTTGTATTGTCTCCGTTGCCAGCAGCGTGGGGGATGAATTGTGGGAGTCCTATCGCCACGTCTTCAGAGAACTCGGAGTAAAAAAAATGAGTCACCTCGATGTCGTACAACGGACAAAAAGCATTGATACTGCCGGTTACAACGCTGTTAAAGATGCCAACGTCATTTTTTTCACAGGTGGTGATCAACTGAAAATTACATCAGAGCTGGGCGGAACAATTATTCAGGAAAAAATTGCTGAAATTTATAATCATGGTGGCATCATCGCCGGCACCTCTGCGGGAGCTTCCGTTATGGGGGAAACGATGATGATTGCCGGAACTTCTGATGTCTCATTCAGGATTGGTTCCAACGCTCTAAAAATGGCCCCAGGTCTCGGTTTTGCGACCAATATGATGATTGATCAACATTTTGCGGAACGAGGTCGTATCGGTCGTCTCATTGGGGCGACAGCTCATAACCCGAAATATCTGGGAATCGGCATAGATGAAAATACGGCGATTGTTCTGCAGGATAAAGTGCGATTTGACGTCATCGGTGCCGGTGCAGTGTACGTACTGGATGCACATGAGGCCCACGGCTGCAATATTTCAGAAGCAGAACAGGATGTGGCCATCTCCATTTTTGATGTGAAATTGCATTTACTGTCAAAGGGCAATTGGTTCGATATAGCCCAAAAACAAGCCTTCACTTCTTGATGCGGTTCTTGGCTTCTTGTAAGAAGAATTTTATAAATTCTGGCGAAGCCATCTGGTGTTTTAAATCTGCGGCAAGAGACTGCATGGCTTCCTGATAATAAGCGACTTCTTCGTCGGGGTTTGCAAAATCTTTATGCACAGGAAGGCGTGATCTCCAGTAGGCATTCTTGCAAAGAAATTTCGGCAGGGCTTCCAGCACATCCACAGCAGATCTTGGCATAAGGCCGACCGAAATATGCATCGATTCTTTTTGCGTGCGCGCGATATGCCACCAGCCGGAAGGAATGTAGAGCCAGTCTCCGGCCTCCATCAAAACTTTCAGCACTTGTTCGCCATTTTCATTTTCATATTGCATATCTTTTGGAACCGAAGAAAGCAACGGACGTGGATGAACAGTGTTTGGACGAAGCGTGTATTCTTTTGACCCTTTGGTTTGTATAACAAAAACCTCTTCTATATCGTAATGCCAGCCGAAAGCATTGTGTCCTTCAGGTGTGCAATAGAGCTGGATATCCACCTCGGTCCTGAAAGGAACAGAAAAATCATCTGCCAGTGATTTCAAGAGGGAATGTCCTTTCTCCGCGTAGCGCAGAACAAGTGTATTTCCCGCGTGATAATACTTCATAGCTTCATCATAATTCATGTGTTCAGAATCAACAGTCACAAGGCCATCTTTGACAATTCTTAAAATGGCTTGTTTCGACTCAAGTACCTTTTGAACTACGTTCCAGTCGAGATAGGATTCTAAAGACTTTGCCGCATTTGGAGCTGAATAGGGCAGACGAGCGAAGTTCTTGCTTAAAAAAGTTTCCAGAGATGTATCGCCCAGTAACGTTTTGAGAATCTGCATTATATACCTCGAATGAATGGATGAAACTTTTTAACATAGGTTGGACGAAACATGAAGGGACAACACATTCTCATTTTTCAGGGGCTTTATTATTTCATCACAGCTCTCTGGCCCCTGCTGCATATTGATTCTTTTGAAGTTGTAACTGGAAAAAAACGCAATCATTGGCTCGTTTATACAGTGGCTTCGTTGCTGCTCGTTTCATCGCTGGTCTATCTTTATTCAGGTTTTAAAAACGCAAGTACGCCGGTTGAAACAATTATACTTTCTGTCGGAAACGCATTAGCCTTAACTTGTATAGATTTAGTTTTTGTTTTTAAACACAAGATCCGCAAGATTTATCTGCTGGATGCAAGTCTCGAATTGTTAATAATCATCCTGCTGATAACAATTGAAAAATGGTAAGGTCTTCAGGGAGACAAAGGAGTGCTGATGCTGAAAAGTATTTTATTCGTTGCCTTCATTTCTTTTAAAGCAGCGGCCGACACCGCGATCTTTGCCGGCGGATGTTTCTGGTGCATGCAACCGCCTTATGATGCCTTGAGGCCAAAAGGTGTGCTCAAAACAACAGTGGGGTACACGGGCGGAACAAAAGAAAATCCGACATATGAAGAAACTTCTTCCGGGACAACCGGACACAGAGAAGCGATTCAGGTTGAGTACGACGGAAAAAAAATTTCCTACAAAGAACTCTTGAAAGTTTTCTGGGAAAATATTGATCCTTACGATGGGAAAGGTCAGTTTTGCGATAAAGGCGAGCAGTATACATCCGCCATTTTTTATCTGAACGAGAGTCAAAAAAAAGAAGCGGAAGCTTCCCGTCCCAAAGGGCCTGTAGCGACTGCTATTCTGCCTGCTAAAAAATTCTACCCTGCCGAAACATATCATCAGGATTATTATTTAAAAAATCCTATCCGTTATAAATTCTATCGTTACAATTGCGGTCGCGATAAACGTTTAAAGGAAGTGTGGGGACACTCACCTCATTAGTCATGATGAAAAAAGTTCTTGTACTGGCCATTATCATTTTTTTACTCTTTGTCTCCTGGCAGCTGGATTTATTCTCCCGACTGGATTTTTATTACCTCAAAGCTCATTTGTCTGAGTTACAGAATCTCTATGAAGAATTTCCCGAAAAATTCATTCTCTTATATTTTTGTCTCTATGTTCTGGTGACTTCACTTTCTCTTCCAGGGGGAGCAACACTTTTAACATTGCTAGGCGGAGCCGTGATGGGGTTTTTCCCGGCGTTTATTGTCGTGGCTTTTGCCAGCTCGGCCGGAGCAACGCTGGCCTTCTGGGGAAGCCGCTTTTTGTTCAAAGATTTCGTTGAAAAAAAATTCAAGCCTCAGGCAAAAACCGCCAGAGAAGAAGTTGCGAAGAATGGAATTTATTATTTGCTGACTCTCAGACTTGTACCGATATTTCCTTTTTTTCTCGTGAACATCGTTATGGGGCTGACATCAATGAGGGCCATCGTTTTTTTTCTGGTCAGTATGGTGGGAATGCTTCCAGGAGTGGCTATTTTTGTCTTAACAGGAAAAACCTTCTCGCAAATAGAAAGCCCCAAGGATATTGTCTCATTTAAATTATTGCTGCTTCTATCGCTGACGGGACTTCTTCCGCTGCTGCTTAAATTTATCCTTGAACAATGGCGAGTGAGAAAACTTTATCGCCGTTTTAAAAAACCAAAACGTTTTGATTACAATACTATTGTTATTGGCGCAGGATCAGGGGGATTGGTCAGTGCCTTGATAACGACTTCGCTCAAAGCAAAAGTGGCGTTGATTGAAAAAAATAAAATGGGCGGAGACTGTCTTTACACGGGCTGCGTTCCAAGCAAGTCGCTGATCAATGTGGCCAGAGAGATTCATCTTACAAAAAAGGATGTCGACTTTTCTCTGGTTATGAACGAAATAAAGCAAGCACAGGCGGCTATCGCTCCTCACGATTCGAACGCGCGCTATGCTTCGCTCGGCGTGGATTGCCTGGAAGGTGATGCTAAAATTCTTTCGCCTTTTGAGGTGCAGGTAAACGGCAAAAAAATCACCGCGAGAAATCTCATTATCGCTACAGGGGCCCGACCGAGGTTGCCATCTCTTCCTGGTCTTAAAGAGATTCCTTATCTCACCTCGGAAACATTATGGTCACTTTCAAGATTGCCTGAAAAACTTCTCATTCTTGGAGCAGGACCTATAGGCTGTGAGATGGCACAGGCCTTCCACCGTCTTGGATCAAAAGTGGTTTTAGTTGAAGGAGGCAAAGGTGTTCTTCCCAAAGAAGACGCCGACGTGGCCGATGTTCTGGAAAAAAAATTCCGCAGTGAAGGCATTCAGCTTTTTCTCTATACAGTTGCGAAAGAATTTGTGGTCAACGACGGACGCTATTTTCTTAAAGCTGAAACTCTTGGCAATGATGTGCTGATTGAATTTGATTACGTTTTGCTTGCAACTGGCCGGATTGCAAACGTCAAAGGATTTGGACTGGAAGAGTTGGGGCTTGAACTCAACTCGAATGAAACTGTTAAAACCAATGGGCAGATGCAAACCAATTTCCCCAATATCTATGCGTGCGGAGATGTCGCTGGCCCCTACCAGCTCACTCATATGGCCGGGTATCAGGCCTGGTTTGCAGCAGTGAATTCTTTATTTGGTTTTGTGAAAAAGTTTTCTGTGGATTATCGTTCAGTTTCCTGGTGCACGTTTACCGATCCGGAAGTGGCCACTGTGGGAATGAATGAAAAACTTCTTCGCGAAAAAGAAATGGATTACGAAGTCACGCATTTTCCTTTCGCCGAACTCGATCGAGCTCTTATCGACGGAAAAACCGAAGGATTTGTCAAAGTGCTGACAAAAAAGGGGAGTGATAAAATTCTGGGGGCCAGCATTGTCGGTCATGAAGCGGGATTGCTCATCCTGGAATTTGTGACTGCCATCAAATACAATAAAGGCATGAAAGACATCCTGAGCACAATTCATCCTTATCCCACTTTTGGTGAAGCCAATAAATATGCTGCTGGTGTCTGGCAAAAAAATCACGCGCCTCATTTTATCCTGACTTTACTGGAAAAATTTTTCAGGCGGCTTCGCAGGTGAAATCATCATTCGTGATTCTTGGCCTTTTTCTTTTTTGTCTCTTGCTGGAAAGTCTTTTTCCATTGAGAAAAGTGCAATTCAAAAAATGGAGTCGAATAAAAGACAACCTGATGCTTTCCATTCTTGGCATTCCTTTTACGCGTCTTCTGGCCTATCCCTTAGTCGGCAAAGTGATCAAGCTCGTCGAGCACAAAAACTGGGGACTATTTCGAAAGCTGAGTCTGAATGAAATGCTTGTGTTCTCGATCAGTTTTCTTCTGTTGGATTACCTTATTTACTGGTGGCACAGGCTCAATCATCGCTTGCCGTTTCTGTGGCGATTTCATCAGGTTCATCACGCCGATCCGGAAATGGATGCAAGCACTGCTCTTCGTTTTCATTTTGGTGAATTGATTCTTTCTTCAGTGCAGAGAACTCTTCTTGTCCTGCTCTTTGGATTTTCTCTCAACGTTTTAATTGTCTTTGATTTGATCGTAACCAGCTCGGCACTTTTTCATCACAGCAACCTGGCCTTGAACAAGTCTGTCGAAAAATATTTAAGAATGATTATTGTCACGCCGACCTTTCATCAGAATCACCATTCGTATTTTCAAAAAGAAACGGATTCTAATTTTTCGGCCATCTTTTCAGTTTGGGACAGGCTCCATCGCACGCACACAGAAGAAGTGAATGCCGATCGTATCACTATCGGTCTTCCTTATGTCGGAAAGCTTATGCCCGGATTGATTTATCTCGTCGCCATGCCGGTCAAAAAACTCAGTGCATGGCCGAAGAAATTTACTTCCAGAGACCTTTGATAATTAATTTTGCAGTGGAAGGATTGGTGGCCAGCGGAACGTTGTGGACATCACAAATGCGCAGGAGAGAAGAGATATCCGGATCGTGCGGGTGCATTCCCAATGGATCGCGCATGAAAATAACGGCATTGCATTTTCCGGTTGCAACCATCGCGGCAATCTGAGCGTCGCCTCCGAGTGGACCTGATAAGCATTTTTTAACTTTCAGTCCGGTCTGTTGAAGATGCTTGCCGGTTGTTGCTGTGGCAACCAGGTCAAAAGATTTGAAAGTTTCGATGTTATCTTTTACAAAAGCTATCATTTCCGCTTTTTTTCCGTCGTGAGCGATGAGAGCGAGAGTTTTCTTTCCTTTTTTCATTGGTCCTGTTCCTTAAAAATTTGCCATTGCCTTTCTGCTTCTGAGAAGATTATAGGCGTAGTTGCAACAAATGAAAAAGGAGTCCTTTATGAAAAAATTAATCATCGGCGCACTTCTCGCACTAGGCGTGAGCTTCACCGTTTCTGCTGAGCCGGTTTTTCTTTATCCGTACTGCAGCAATTGGGGCAATCAGGGCGAATGCACTTTGAATAATACAAGTGGCAAGCAGGTGACTTGTAATATCCACATTTCAGGTTCAACCAGAAAAGGTGAGATGATTTCTCAATTTCAATACTCAATTCTTTTCCCTTACCAGACAACGTGGATTCGCGTTTACCCGCGCGATATGCAGAATGATTCAATTTCTTATTTATCGGGCACTGCTTTTTGCAATACTCTAAATTAATTTAGTCTCATTCTCCTGAAGTTCACGCCGTTCCTTCAAAGTTCAAAGCTCAGCTTGTTGCTCATTTTGAAAAAATTGAATAAGATACGGTGTTTACTTCAGGAGTTTTTTTCATGAATAAAATCACCGCGATCAGATCGGCCGCACTTACCTTTGTTGCGGATCCCTTTCTCACTGATCCCCAAAAATCTTACCGTTACGAATCGGATGCTTTGATCATCATGGAAGGAGGAAAAATCAAGTCCTTCGGATCATATGCCGATTTAAAAAATACTCTTCCTGAAAATGCAGAGATTAAAACGTACAAAGATTCCGTCGTTCTTCCAGGTTTTATCGACACGCATATTCACTATCCCCAAACCCAAATCATTGGGGCCTATGGAAAGCAGTTAATTGACTGGCTTAATAACTATACATTCATCGCTGAACAGCAGTTCGCCAATTTTGATTACGCGAAGTCAGTGGCACGCGTTTTCCTTCAGGAATCACTGAAAGCGGGAACGACGACAATGATGACTTATTGTACAGTCCATCCGGAATCAGTAGACGCTTTCTTTGAAGCGGCCGAAGAAAGAAAGATGAGAGTGATTGCCGGCAAAGTGCTCATGGACAGAAACGCTCCGCCTGATTTGATGGATACAGCAAAGAGCGGCTATGATCAGTCAAAAACACTCATAAAAAAATGGCATGGAAAGGGAAGAGCTCAGTACGCGATCACTCCGCGATTTGCGCCAACGTCAACTCACGAGCAACTGGTGGCCACCGGCCAGCTTTGGAAAGAGCACCCTGGCACCTATATGCAAAGTCATCTTTCTGAAAATGCCGGGGAAATTGAATGGGTGAAAAGTCTTTTTCCGCAGGCAAAAGATTATACAGACGTTTATGATCAATACGGGCTTCTGGGGAAACGTGCTGTTTACGGTCACGGCATTCACTTGTCTGAACGTGAATGGCAACGCCTATCAGAAACAGACACAAGCCTTTCACATTGTCCGACTTCCAACGAGTTTTTAGGAAGTGGTCTTTTTCAATTTGAAAATGCAAAGAAAAAAGAACGCCCGGTTCGCGTTGGTCTGGCCACTGACGTCGGTGCCGGTACTAGTTTCTCTCAACTGCAATCCATGAATGAATCCTATAAAATTGCCCAGCTTCAAGGTTATGCTCTTTCGAGCGTACATGCGTTTTATCTGGCCACCAGAGGAGCTGCTCAAGCTCTTGATCTCGAAGATAAAATCGGAACGATAGCACCAGGAATGGAAGCAGATCTGCTGGTTTTAAATTTGAAATCAACTCCGCTGATTGAATTTCGCATGAATCATTGCCGTTCAATTGAAGAGGCCTTATTCATTCAAATGATCATGGGTGACGACCGCGCGACTAAGGCAGTCTATGTAAACGGCGAACTTGCTTTCGAAAGAAAGTAACACCTCCTATAGGAAATATAGGATTTGCCTTATATTTTCTTACATCGAGCTCAAACTCTCTTTAAAACTTGGACAAACTCCTTCTGTGAAGCAAAAATTTTGCATCCAAAACCACAGGAGGATCCCCATGTTAAAGTCAGTGCTCATTGCCACTTTCTTAATGACCGCATTACTTGGAAACACTTTTGCCGCTTCATCAGTTGAAAAAACTGATCCTTCACTTGTCATCGAAAGCGTGACAGTAGAAGAAGTTCAACCTCTTGTTCTGCCGACGGCTGAACTTCCAACCAATCCATTGGGAGAAGTTATCGCTGTTATCGACAGCATGATTGCTCTTGGAAAAAAAATCTGGCCGATCATTGAGGCCGGCAGACCAGTCATCAATAATAAACTTATTCCCGCGATCAGCATTTTACCAAACCTTGAAGGACAGAATCCTACGCTTAACCAAATGAGCAACTGGTCTATTCCGAAAGTGAGAAGTTACCGCGTTTCATTTAAAAATGGCTGGGGATCAGAAGTTGTAGGATTCACTTACACTCTTTACTGGCAATACAACGGTTCTTATAAAGGTATTGGTAAATACGTCACCAACCTGAAAGTTCAGGCGAGCGAAATTTATACGGCGTGGGGATTCAACTTTGATGCAACATCAGAATTGATCGGATTATCCAATGTTGGTTCAGCTGAACAGCCAGTTGCCTCAGGGATCATTCAAGTAGCTTACACAGTTAAAGGCTTAATGAATGAAGTGCGAAGTGCTCAAAGCTTCTACGTCGATGGCGATGGAAACTTTCAGGTATTGAATAACTAATTTAGAAAAAAGTTTACTAAAGCGGAGCTTAATTTAAATGAGCTCCGCAATCTCTTCTTTCATTTCATCCTCGTCTCCTGTTAGCGTTCTTGCGTTTCCGAAAGTCTCGCAATGACCATTTAAACAAGGAGAAGTTTATGAAATTATCATCTACAGTTTTAGGGTTCACGCTCGCCACTGCTTTATTCTCACAGATTGCCTCGGCCGGAGTTCTTTCAATTGAAAAAGGCTCGCGCACAATTGAAGGAGTGAGCATTGGTTCTTCTGCTACTTTGAACATGGGCGGATCGATGAAACTCGACTATATCGGCTCCGGACTTCGTTCAAAAAAAGTTCTCGTCTCAAACGTGAAAGTGTACGTGGCTCAAATCTTCATGGATAACGCCGGTAAATTCGTCCGTTCTGCTTCAGGAGCAGTTCAATCAGTAGGTGATATGAAGGCAGGCGCTGTTCGTTTAACTTTCCTTCGCAGTGTAGACGCTCCGACTGTGCAGACATCATTCAAAGATGCCTTCAATGCTAACGGAGTTGATGTGAACAACAGTGGAGTCAAAGCGTTTCTTTCTGCTGTCAGCAAGGGAGCTGACGCAAGTTCAGGACATTCAATGACTATGGCCATGAAGAGAGAAGGAGCTGGTGTCACTCTGGTTTATGAAAATACAAAAGGTGGCTCAAGCACAATTAAAGGTGACAGCTCACTCTTTAAAGCGGTCATGTCTATCTGGATTGGAAACCCTGCCGATTCAGGACTAGCTACTCTTAAATCATCAATCTTGTCAGGGAAGTAATCTATGAAAGCTTCTTTAATTCTACTGACCCTTATTGCGAGTGCAGGATTTATGTCCGGGTGTAAGGCCCTCAAGGCGATGGATTCTGCCAATGCCATTCCGAGCAAGCTTGATCAGACGTATTCTCAGATTGAAAAAACCAATCAGGGGATTAATGAGACTAATGAGTCTGTTCGATTGCAGAAACTCATCCTCGCCAAGAACGACATGCTTGACGATAAAAACACACAGGATCTGGAACCTGTGGCGTTGGGGATGATTGCGGGAGCAAAAAAATTCGGTGAAGCCGCTACTACGGAAGAGCTGGTTGAATATACCCGCGTTCTGCTTTTGAAAATCAAAGATCAAAGGCCGGATGAATCGGTGAAAAATTCTGACGGAAAATATCCTAAATCTGTGATTAAGGAATACGACCATAAAAAGCTTGTGGATCTTCACCAGATTTTAACCATTGCCGGATTTTGTTCGCAGGAAAAAGTGGATCGCATTATTGATGAGCAGATTTATGGTGGAGGTCTTTATCAAAGAACGGCCTATGCCTTTCTTATGGCGAGAGTTCTTTTCCTCGGAACTTATCTGCAAGAAACAACTTTTGCCGAACCCATGGACACCGTCAATATCATGAGAGAGACAATCAATCGTCTCGGGGCCATCGATAAAATTTTAAAAACGCCTTATAAAGAACAGGTACGATTAAATATCGATACCTTTCTCGAGCACGAACCGATTACCATTTCTCTCTATGATCAGGCCGGCAAAATGGATGATTCCTGGAATGCTCCTGAACTCTGGAAAAAAGTCCTCATCCGTTTTGACCAGGATTTGAAAGACGGAAACATCGTCACAGGAAGCAGCACTAAAGCTTCAGACGTGCAGGGGGAGATCGCTGCGCTCAAGGCCCAGGTGCAGGCTTATATCGAATCATGGAACACAAGCCACGGATATGCCGTGGATTAATGTCTTAACAATCTCAAGCGGAGCTTAATTTCGGTTAAGCTCCGTTTCTTTTTTACACTTCTGTATAGGTTATGTGGCCTCTTCTTGATAGTAAATTGACAAATTTTCTATCAACTCAAAACGAGGTCAGTCATGAAACTATCATCTCTAGTTCTTTCATTTGCATTATTTTCTCAAATCGCTTCTGCCGGAGTCCTTTCTCTTGAGCATGGTTCAAAATCCATTGAAGGTGTAAACGTTGCAAGCTCAGCGACTTTATCACTGACTGGTGCAACTGAAGCAACAAAACTAGATTCAGTCGGAGCTGGTCTTCGTCAAAAGAAAGTTCTCGTCGCAAATGTAAAAGTTTACGTAGCTCAAATCTTCGTTGATAACGCCGGTAAATTTGTTCGCACAGAAGCAGGTGCTATGGCCTCTCTAAAAGAGATGAAAGCGGCAGCTGTCAATCTTACGTTCCTTAGATCAGTTGATGCTCCAACGGTTCAAGTTTCTTTCAGAGACGCATTCGATGCAAACGATGTTGATCTTAACAACAAAGGTGTGGCGGCTTTCCTTTCTGCAGTAAAAGAAAGTGCAGACGCGAAAGAAGGCAAATCAATGAAAATGTCGATGAAAAAAGATAACGGCGTTGTGACTCTTGTTTTCGAAGGCACAAACGGTGTTGAAAAAACAATTACTGGCGATGAAAAACTTTTCAACGCTATTCTTTCAATCTGGCTTGGCGAATCTGCTGATGCAGGTCTTGAAGTGTTGAAAGCTTCAATTCTTAAAGGGGAGTAATCGATGAAATCAACACTTTTAGTTCTTTCATTGGTTGGTGCGCTTACAAGCTGTAAAGCTCTTAAAGCGATTGATTCAGCAAATTCAATTCCTGAGAAATTAGACGCAACTTATTCTCAAATTCAAAAAACGAATAAGGGCATTGATGAAACAAACGAATCTGTTCGTCTTCAAAAGCTGATGCTTGCAAAGAACGACATGCTCGACGATAAAAACACGAAGGATCTTGAGCCGGTTGCTTTCGGCATGATTGCTGGCGCTAAAAAATTCGGTGAAGCCGCAACGACAGAAGAATTGATCGAGTACACTCGTGTGCTTCTTCTTCAGATCAAGAAACAAAGACCTGATGATTCATTGAGAGATGAAAATGGAAAATTTCCAAAGTCAGTTGTGGAGTTTTACGATCACAAGAAAATGGTTGATTTAAACCAGATCATGACTATCGCAGGTTTCTGTCCTCAGGAAAAAGTGGATCAGATTATTGAAGACCAGATCGCGAGACGCGGTCTTTATGAATCGACGGCGTACGTTTTTCTTATGTCGAGAGTTATGTTCATTGGTACATACCTGCAGGAAACACTTCTTGCTGATCCGATCGACAGTGTGGAAGTCATGAGAGAAACCATCGTTCGCCTTGGCGCCATCGATGCTGTCTTGAAAACTCCTTACAAAGATAAAGTTAAAATGAACATCGACACTTTCATTGAACGCCAGGGAATCATCACTTCTCTTTACGATGAAAATGGAAAAATGGCCGACTCATGGAACGCTCCAAAACTTTGGAAAAAAGTCATGAAGCGCTTTGATCAGGATTTAAAAGATGGAAACATCACTATCGGAACAAAGCTAGACCATACTAAAGTCCAAAACGACATCGCAGATCTTAAAGCAACTGTTCAAAATTACATCGACAGCTGGAAATAATCTCAAAGGTTCCAGGAGACTTTTGGCTTCTGGAACCTCTATAATAGCCTCAAAAAAGTAGTTCGTTTTTTAGAGGCAATTCATGAAAAATTTTTCTCGTAAGAAAATCCTCATTACCGGAGGCGCGTCTGGTATTGGAAAATTAATGGCGACAACGCTTGCTAAACGCGGCGGCGAAATCATTATCGCGGATATTAATGAAGCTGACGCTCAAGCTGTTGTCGGAGAAATCAAGCGCTCCGGTGGAAAAGCTCACGCTTTTAAAGTCAATCTTGCCGAAATCGAATCAGTCAAAAAATTAAAATCAGAGGTTTCAGCAGCGGGCCTTGAGCTCGATATTTTAATCAACAACGCCGGAGTTGTGTTTGGCGGAGAGTTTGAAAAAGAAACGCTGGAAAAACATTTGCTCACTTATAAAGTCAATGTAGATGGAATGGTCGCTATGACTCATTTGTTTTTTGATGATTTAAGAAAAAGTGCTGACGCCAACATCGTCAACATCGCCAGCGCTTCAGGATATGTCGGACTTCCTTTTGGAACCACATATGCCTCTTCTAAATGGGCCGTCATTGGTTTTTCAGAATCACTCCGCGTGGAAATGCTCGAGCGAAAAATCTACAACGTTCACGTCACGACTGTTTGCCCGGGCTATATCAAAACAGGAATGTTTCATGGAGTGAAGGCTCCCATCGTTCTTCCCTGGCTTACGCCGGAACACATCGTTGCAAAAATCATTGCAGGAATTGAAAGTAATGCTCCTTTTATCAGAGAACCTTTTATGGTTAAAACGGTTGATCTCTTAAAAGGGATTCTTCCTATTTCACTTTTTACATTAGTATCGAGAATTCTCGGCGTCTCAACAAGCATGATGCATTGGAAAGGTCGCGAGAATTAATTCTTCACAGGATTTTATATGAACTTAAAACAACTTCTCTCAGGATTAAAAATAAAAGCAGATTATATTTCTCTGCGATCTGTTCACACCCATTCAGCAAGTGTCAGCGTTCGCAATGAAGTTCTGGAAGGTGTCAGCACTTCTCACGATCACGGCCTCATGGTCGAAGTCATGGTGGGCGGACAAATTGCTTATTCTGCGACTAATTCATTTGAACTCTCAGATGTCCAAAGAGCAGCAGAGGTTGCGCTTCAATCCGCACACCACGCTCATAAATACGGGCTTTATCATTTTTCAGCAAAAGAACGACCACCTGTCGTCGGCGAGTATTCAAGCCCGGCAAAATACGGCATCAATCATTTTCATCCGTCAGAAGTCACTGACATTCTCATGAAGCTTTCTTCGGAAATGAAAGTGCACGATCATGTGATCAGTCGTTCGGCCTTTTACAACTTAAGTGAAATGGACACGCATCTTGTGGCCACAAACGGTACAGATATTAAACAAAAAATTGTTCGCTCTGTGATTTCACTTTCCGCAACCGCGACAAGTGACAAAGGAACTCAGACGAGAACTTACGGTGGCGACAAAGCGACGCAAGCAGGGATTGAAGAACTGAACCTCGGTGTTCTTCTTGGCGAAGCGAAAAGAGTCGCAACTGAAGCGCTTGAGATGTTAAACGCTGAAGAATGTCCAAGTGAAACAATGGAACTTATTCTTGCTCCTGATCAGATGTTTTTACAGATTCACGAAAGCATCGGCCATCCGCTTGAACTCGACCGCATACTCGGTGATGAGAGAAATTATGCAGGCTGGAGTTTTGTGAAGCCGTCTGATTTTGGAACTCTCAGATACGGATCAGAACTCATGAACGTGACTTTTGATCAACAGTCTCGGGACAAAATGCAAGTTATTTTGCCGATGATATCGGAGCCGTTGCGACGAGAGAATATCTTATCAGAAATGGAATTCTCGAAAGAGGATTGGGATCCCTTGAATCGCAAACGCGCTTAAACATGCCAGGCGTCTCTTCACAGAGAGCGACGTCCTGGAATAGAGCGCCTATTGATAGAATGGCCAACGTAAACCTTGAACCAGGAACGTCTACTTTTGATCAGATGATTTCTTCAGTTGAGAGAGGCGTATTCATGCGAACTACGCGTTCGTGGTCTATCGATGATTACAGAAATAAATTTCAATTCGGTTGCGAGTACGGTCAGTTGATTGAAAACGGCAAACTCACAAAGCTTGTGAAAAATCCTAACTATCGTGGCATTACAGCTCCATTCTGGAATCAGTTAAAAATGGTCGGTGATCGCTCGACATTTGAAATCGGCGGACTCACTAATTGTGGAAAAGGTGAACCGAATCAGGTCATCTTTGTCGGACACGCAAGTCCAACTTGTTTATTCTCAAACATTGAAGTTTTTGGCGGAGGTCGATAATGCAGGCACTACAATCATCAGCACTGGAAATTTTTGCCAAAAAAATGTTCAACGAACTTCAAGGTGATGAATCATTGACTCTTTCATTGTCGGGTGAAGATACTCTTTTCACTCGTCTTTCTCAGGCGAAAATCCGTCAGGTGACAACACTTCATCAGGCTTTTGTTGAATGTTCGTTCATCAAGGGAAATAAAACGACAACTTTTACTCTTCCTTTCAGAGGAACAGAAGAGGATGCAGCCGTTGGAATCAAAAAATTAAAAGAGGCGAGAGCTTGGATTGAAAAATTACCGGAAGATCCTTATCTCGTTCGTCCTGCCTATTACGGTGTCACAAAAGATGAAAACTTAGACACACTTCCTTCAAGCGAAGAAATGCTTTCATCTGTTTTAGATACTGCGTCTCATGTCGATCTGGCCGGCGTTTTTTCAAGCGGTGATATCATTCGGGCAACGATCAATTCAGCAGGACAATTCCATTGGTTTAAAACACGCAACTACTATCTCGATTACTCGCTTTACAATGAAAAACAAAAAGCCGTGAAAGGATTATTTGCCGGCAACAGCTGGAACGCTGATGGTTTAAAAACAAACATCAAAGACAGTGAATACAAACTTTCTCTCATGAACCGCGATTCCAAAAAAATCGAGCGCGGCGCTTACCGCGTCTTCCTTGCTCCTTCAGCTGTGTCTGAACTTCTAGGCACACTTTCATGGGGCGGAGTTTCGATGGGCGAGCATAAACGCGGCGGCGGCTCCCTCAAAGATCTCTGGGAAGGAAAAAAGAAAATGTCGGAGAAGTTCTCTCTCGCTGAAGATTTTTCTCTCGGCATGAGTCCGCGTTTCAACGATAAAGGTGAAGTGAGTCCTGCTCATCTTCCCTTGATTGAAAAAGGCGAGTTCAGAAATTTCCTCACCAGCACAAGAACAGCGAACGAATTTAAAGTGGAAAGCAATAATGCGAGCGACTGGGAATCTCTCAGATCGCCGGTTATTTCTACTGGCAATCTTTCACGCGAAGAGATCTACAAAGAAATCGGCACAGGCCTTTATTTGTCAGACCTTCACTATCTGAACTGGTCAGACAGAGAAACGGCGAGAGTCACAGGGATGACCCGTTATGCTTGCTTCTGGATTGAGAACGGAGAAATTGCAAGTCCAATTCAGGATCTTCGTTTCGACGAAAGCTTCTATCATTTATTCGGAACAGGCCTTGTCGATCTGACAAACTTCGCTGATATCAGTCCTGCTACTGGCTCATACTTCCAGCGCGACGTCGGTGGAACAAAAGCGCCAGGCATCCTGGTTAACGATTTTAAATTCACGTTGTAGGTTCGCAAAGTTTCCAGGAGCTAAAAGTCTCCTGGAACCTTTATTCTGCGCCGAGGGCCGACGGCGAAGTTGTCTTGCCCATGAATCCGACTAAGACAATCAGAGTGAGGACGTAGGGAAGGATTGAAAGAAGTTGAGATGAAATGGCGATGTTTTCCTGACCACCAAGAAAAATCACCAGCGCTTGGGATAATCCGAAGAATAGACACGCGGCCATTGTTTCAACTGGTTTCCATTTTCCAAAGATTAGAGCGGCGATGGCGATGAAGCCCTGACCGGAAATGAGTGTCGGTCTGAAATTGGAAACGATGGCGATCGATAAACTAGCTCCGCCAAGTCCTGCTAAAAATCCGGAGAAAAGTACTCCGAGAGATCGATACCAGGCGACGTTGAGGCCGGCAGCATCAGTTGATTTGGGATGCTCACCCGCACTGATCAGTCTCAAACCAAAAATTGTTTTTGTAAAAATAAACCAGATGAGAATGGTCGTGGCGATCGCGATGTAGACTGTTGCGTACT
Source organism: Bacteriovoracaceae bacterium UBA6261 (assembly GCA_002440825.1). Classification (GTDB taxonomy): domain Bacteria; phylum Bdellovibrionota; class Bacteriovoracia; order Bacteriovoracales; family Bacteriovoracaceae; genus Bacteriovorax. Next base: position 113,741 of record DJVH01000015.1, read on the forward strand.
GCCCCATCCACACCGGAATTTTCTTTTCGAGATCAAGAGGCGGAGTCATGCTCGTGCCTTCAAAGAAAAGTCGACATAGAAAAACAGCAATACCACTTCCAAGAAAGTTAATGGCCATTCCTGAAACGACTTGATTGGCCTTGTAGCGGATTGAAGCGAGAGCGTGAAGGACAGCTAGCAACATACCTCCGAGACCTCCAGCAATGAAGCCGAGCCACGGATTGCCCGTTTTAATGGCCACGAGAGAAGCGATGAAAGCTCCCATCGTCATCATGCCTTCAAGTCCGATATTAATGACACCCGATTTTTCAGAAAGTACTCCACCGAGCGCAGTAAAGATGAGGGGAGTCGAATACATCAACGTTGTACTAAATAAGAAAAGAAACGCTTTCATTTTTTCTCCCATAATTTAGCAAGCTTTGTAATCGGTTTATCAAAGATCACCGGAATAGCGATGAAGAAAATAATCGCGCCGATCATAATGCTGATGACTTCACTTGGCGCTTCAAGCGCCGACTGAATTTTTTGTCCGGAGTATTTAAGCGTGCCTAAGAAGAGCCCCGCGATCAAAGCTCCAAAAGGTGAATTGCTTCCAATGAGTGAAACGGCGATACCATCAAACCCGTAACCTTCGTGGGCCGCGAGAATGGCGATGTTTTTTGAAACGCCCATGACGTGAGTAGCACCGGCCAGACCAGAAAGTCCGCCTGCAATCATCATCGATTGGGTCATCTTTTTATTGACGTTAATTCCAGAGTAACGGGCAGCTTCGATTGAACTTCCGACGGCCTTAAGTTTGAAACCAAAACTTGTTTTCTTTAAGAGAAGCCAGATCACGATAACTGCGATGAGAGCAATAAAAATTCCAGCGTTCAAAGGCGGACGCATGAATTCATTCAAAAAAGGATGTTGTTCAAGCCAGGCCATACCAGCATCGCTCGCTTTCCAATTCTCAAAAAAAGTAATTGAAGTGCTCTGTTGAATATATTCCGTCGTTTCCGTATTTGGTTTATGAAGGCCTTCAAGGTTTACCATGAAGTTGGAAAAATATAGAGCAATCCAGTTGAGCATGATGGTTGAAATAACTTCGTGAACACCAAAGCGCGCTTTAAAAAAGCCTGCGAGACCACCATAGAAGGAAGCGATGAACATTGAGAGCACCATCACCAGAGGAATTTGAATCCATGGAGAAAAATGAAAAAGATAACCAAAAGTAGCTGCCGAAAGAGCACCGATAATAAATTGTCCTTCAGCACCGATATTAAACAATCCTGTTCTGAAAGCAAACGCCACAGAAAGACCTGTGAGAATCAGTGGAGTCGAGCGAATGATAATATACGCCAAATAACTTGGACGCGAGAAAGCGCCTTTCCACATAACAATGTAAGCTTCGACCGGAGAAATGCCTGACAGTTTTAAAATCAAAGCTCCGAAGAGAAGACCGCCTAAAACGCACAAAAAGCTAAGCAGAAATTTTTTCATGCGTGACCTCTGCCTGCCATATAAAGACCGATGTGCTCTTTAATATTTTTTTCATTGGAAATTGTCTGGTCATCAAGATTTGCCGTCACTGAGCCTTCAACGATAACAGCAATGCGATCGGAGAGGTTGATAATTTCATCGAGTTCATAAGAAATAAGAAGCACGGCCTTGCCTGCGTCTCTCAACTTCACAAGTTCCTGATGAATATATTCAATAGCACCAACATCAAGTCCGCGCGTCGGCTGAAAAGCAATCAGAACATCGGGATTGTTGGCAATTTCGCGCGCCAGAATAATCTTCTGCTGATTTCCACCAGAAAGGTTGCGGGCGTTGAGTTCAATATTGCGGGGGCGGATATCAAAGCGCTCCATCAAAGCATTGGCAAACTTATCCAGTTCGCGCGTGATGATGAAACCGTAATTTGAAAAAGGAGCATTGGCGATGGTTTGAAGAACAAAATTTTCTTTCACTTTAAAATCGAGAACGAGCCCGCGGCGTTGTCTGTCTTCTGGAATCATCGCCAGTTTATTTTCGTAAATTTGTTTCGGAGTGAGACCGACGAGTTCGCGGCCGTTGATTTTGACGGAACCAGATTTAATTTTTCGCAAACCGACCAGTGCTTCAACTAATTCCGATTGCCCGTTGCCATCAATACCGGCAAGACCCAGAATTTCTCCGCGGCGGATAGTGAGATCAAAATTTCTGACAGCAGGAAGTCCTTTGTCATTGTTTGCATTGAGGGCACTGATGCAAAGAACTTCATCTCCCGGATGAGCTTTTTCTTTTTTAATTTTCAAATCGACTTTGCGTCCGACCATTTTTGAAGCGAGATCTTCTTCGCTTGTTTCGGACACATTGACTGTTTCGATATAACGGCCTTTTCTGATAATCGTACAGCTGTCAGCGATTTCTTTAATCTCGTGAAGTTTGTGAGTGATGATGATAATCGTTTTCCCACGGGCTTTAAGATTTCTGACAATGCGGTAGAAATCTGTAATCTCCTGCGGAGTCAGAACAGCTGTCGGTTCGTCGAGAATGATAAGCTCAGCATTGCGGTAAAGCGTTTTTAAAATTTCCACACGCTGTTGCATACCGACGCTGATGTTTTCAATTTTTAACTCAGGATCAATTTTAAAATTGTATTCTTCTGAGAGTTTCATGACTTCAGCGCGGGCGCGCTTGTAATCAATCATGCCAAGAGCATTTCTTGGTTCGACACCTAAAATAATATTCTGAAGAATAGTGAACGGTCGAACGAGCATGAAATGCTGGTGAACCATTCCGATGCCAAGTTTAATGGCAAAGCGGGGAGACTGGATCTGAGTCTTTTCACCATTGATGAGAATTTCACCACCTTGATCGGGCTGATAAAGACCGAAGATGATTTTCATGAGCGTCGATTTACCGGCGCCGTTTTCACCGAGAATGGCGTGAACCTCTCCGCTTGAAACGGAGAGGTTGATACCGTCATTGGCCTTGAAGTGGCCGAATGTTTTAGAAATATTTTTTAATTCGAGACGAAACATTATTTTAAAGTTTTTGCAAAAGTAGCGTAAGCTTTTTCATCAGCTGGCACTTTAATTTTTCCGTCAGCGATTTTTTTCTTAAGAGCACCCACTTCAGTCAGAAGAGCTGCTGGAACCATTTTTGTAGTGGTAGGAGCGATATCTACAGCTCCTTCTTTCAGACCGTAGTTAAGAGTTTTTCCACCTTCGAATTTTCCCGCTTTAAGATCTTTTGTCACTTCAAAGATCGCTGTATCAACACGCTTCATGCTTGAAGTGATGACGTTTTTTGGAGCGAGATAATTCTGGTCGCGGTCAACACCAACGGCCATTTTGTTTTTTTCTTTTGCAGCTTCAATTACACCGTCGCCGACAGCTCCCGCTGCGTGGAAAACAACATCAGCATTTTTAGAAATCATCTGGTTGGCGATCGCTTTTCCTTTAGCTGCGTCTGTGAAGGATTCTGCATGCTGCTCAAGAATGGTGATTTTTGGGTCAGCATATTTTGCGCCGGCCTTGAATCCATATTGGAAGGCATGAATGATTGGCACAGACATTCCGCCGATGAAACCGATTGTATGAGTCTTGCTCATCTTCGCTGCAATGTAACCAGCAAGGAAAGCACCTTCTTCGGCCTTGAACATAACTCCTACAACGTTAGGGGGAGTTTTATCGCCAAAAGAGTAATCGATGATGGCGTATTTTTGTTTAGGATTTTGTTTAGCGGCCTTAAGGACTGCGTCCGCCATTTTGAAACCGATGCCCCAAATCAGCTCATTGCCTGCATCATAAAGTGTTTCTAAGTTCGCAGGATAATCTGCATCCTGTTTTGATTCCTGGTAACTCGCTTTGATTCCCAGCTCTTTTTTTGCTTTTTGAAGGCCTTCCCAGGCCGATTGATTGAAGGATTGATCGTTGACGCCACCCACATCTGTAACCATACCCACTTTAAGTTGCTTGTCAGCTCCCTGTGCGAATGATGAAGACAGAACCAGAACGAGAGAAAAGATGACGCTTTGAAGTTTCAGATTCAATACCATTTTCGACCTTCCGTTATAAAAGTAAATTTGAGTTAGACATATGTAGCAGAAAAAACAGAATAAGGGTAGAGATGATTGTCATGTTTACTCAACAGTTGTTTAATAAGTTAACTTTAAGAATCAAACGCTTAGGCCCAAGGAATGATCCATGAAATTTTCCCTTCTGGTAGCAACTTTGACTCTCGTCTCGGTGTTTACACCGGCGTTTGCTCTCACTCTGAAAGACAGCTATGAGAGCGCCTTAAAAACAAACCAGCTCGACAACATCAATGAAACTCTCATTCAGCAGAATGTGGAAATCAGAAAAGAAAATAAGGCCAGATATTTGCCGACCCTCTCGGCACGCGGCACTTATTTAAAACAGGACAACGTGAGTGTTGATCAAAAAACAATCGGTCTGAATCTCGCTCACACGATTTATCGCGGAGGCCGCGACAGCCTGCAGGTGGAGTCGGCGGAAAAAAATATTGCGATCGCCGAGAACCAGAAAACCACCGACAGACTCAGTCTCTATCTGAATGTCATCCAGGCTTACTATAATTATTTTCTTAATCTGAATGATTATAAAAATCTACAGCTTCTCCGCAAGCAATCTGCCGACCGGGTGGATGAAACAGGCAAGCGCGTCCGAGTGGGGCGCACAAGAAGAGGAGAACTTTTGCAGGCGCAGGCACAACTTGCTTCCGCAGAAGCACAAATTTTCAACGGCCGCGGTTTATTGCAGGAAAGCGAAGAGCGTTTTTTTCGCCTGACAGGCCTTGACCGCGGAGGAAATCTTTTTACGGAAGAGATTGCTGTTCCCGGCGATTTAAAACCCCTGCAATATTATTTTGATCTCGCCAATAACCGCGTGGATGTCAAAAACCGTGAATTGAGAATTGATCTGGCCGATCTTGATGTCAGTCAATCGAAAGCGCAGTTTCTTCCGACGCTGGATCTGGCCAGTAATTATTATTTCAATAAAAGAAACAGTACGACCTTTCGTGATTCAAAATGGGACATAGGGCTCACTTTGAATTTTCCACTTTTTGAAGGGGGCGCAAACACCGCCCGCGTGCGAGAGTCTGTTCAAAAAAAAGAACAAGCCATCTACACGCTTGCCGATTTTAAAAAGAGTGTTGAAATAGATATCAGCACTCGTTACGAAGCGTATCGACGCTTTCTCGATCAGGTCAAAGCTTACGATCAGGCGCTTCTGAAAGCTAAAAACAGTTACGAAGCAACTGTGGCCGATTACCGGCTTGGGCTCGTTTCAAACCTGGACGTTCTCTCTTCACTCAATCTCTATCTGGACAGCAAACGCAACAGTGAAAAAACAAAAATTCAGGCCATGATGAATTTAAAATTGCTTGAAGCCGCATCGGGAGTTCTTCCATGAATATTTCTGAAGCATCGATCAGACGTCCGGTTTTTGCCTGGATGCTCATGGTGGCCATGATTCTTTTTGGTTATCTTTCTTTTCGCCAGATGGGCGTCTCGCAATTGCCTGACGTCGACATGCCTGTCGTGAATATCAACGTCACATGGGAAGGCGCTGCTCCTGATGTTCTTGAATCAGATGTTGTCGACACACTTGAAAGTGCAGTTATGTCGGTTGAGGGGGTTGAAACGATCACCTCATCAATCAAAAGAGGTTCTGCCAACATCACCGTTGAATTCAATTTGAACCGGAACCTGGATGCCGCCGTCAACGATATTCAAAATAAACTTTCTCAGGCCCAAAGACGTTTGCCGAAAAATGTTGATCCTCCTATTGTGACCAAAACCAATCCTGAAGATCAGCCCATTATGTGGCTGTCAGTAACTGATACAACTCTTTCGCCAAAAGATCTCATGACCTTTCTTCGCGACAATGTCCGCGACCGTTTTCTCACTACGAATGGAGTCGCAGACATTCAACTTTCAGGTTATGTTGAACCAAATCTTCGCGTCTGGGTGAATGAAAATCATCTTCGCAATCTTGAGCTCACCGTCGATGACGTCATCAATGCAATCACGACCGAGCACTCGGAACTTCCTTCCGGGCAGCTGGAAAATAAAAAAGTTGAATACTCAGTGCGAACACTCGGTGAAGCTGAAACAGTAGAGGACTTCGCCAAACTTTCAATTAATAAGCGCGGAGGCTCTCCCAATTATACGCCGGTTCCATTGGGAAGAGTGGCCCGTATTGAAGACGGTCTGGCCGATGTTACAAGAAAGTCGCGAGTCATGGGAATTCCTGCCGTCGGTATTGGAGTCAAAAAACAAAGAGGTTCAAACTCTGTAGCCGTGGCCCAGGCCGTTTATAAAAAAATAGCAGAGCTGCAAAAGATACTTCCTCCAACTATGAAACTCGGAGTGAACTTTGATTCGACAAGATTCATCAACGAGTCTGTGCACGAATTGACCTTTACTCTTGTGCTTTCTGCAGTTCTGACAGCACTTGTCTGTTGGGCCTTCCTCGGATCATGGTCTGCCACCTTAAACGTTATTCTGGCCATTCCAACATCGATTCTCGGAGCCTTTGTTGCGCTTAAAGCTCTCAATTTCACCCTGAATTATTTCACACTTCTTGGTCTTTCTCTTTCCATCGGTATCGTTGTTGATGATGCCATCATGGTTCTGGAAAATATTTTCCGTCACTTTGAAATGGGCAAAGATAAAACCCGGGCTTCCATTGATGGCGCGAAAGAAATTACTTTTGCGGCCATTGCTGCGACTGTTGCGATCATCGCCATTTTCCTTCCGATCGCCTATATGAAAGGTGTCATCGGACGTTATTTCTATCAGTTTGCCGTCACGATTTCGGTGGCCGTCTTTCTTTCACTGGTTGAAGCTTTGACATTAACACCAATGAGATGTGCTCAGTTTATTACTCATGCGAAGAAGCGAACTTTTCTTGGAAAGATGATGGAGGATGCTTTTGCATGGATGGAAAAAACTTATGAGCGCATTCTTCCTCTTGTCATCAAACACCGTTTCCTTACGATAGGTGCTTCGATTGTTATTTTCGTCATCTCCAGCGGTCTGGTGACAAAACTCAGAAAAGAATTTACGCCTCCTCAGGATCAAAGCACTGTTCTTTTTATCATTAAAACAAAACCGGGCTCCTCTCTGGATTTTACCGATGCCAAAGTTAAAGAAGTGGAAGATTACCTCAAGGGGCGTCCGGAAATTCAACGCTCTTTTGTCGCCATCGGTGGATTGGGCGGCGGCGACTCTTCTTCTGCCATTGCGTTTTTAACGTTGAAAGAGAAAAAACAAAGAAAGCTTTCGCAGCAGCAATTGATCGAAGTTTATCGCAATCAGTTTAAAACTTTTAAGGGCGCGAGAGTTATTATTCAGGATACATCGCTTGGGGCGATCGGCGGCAGCGGACGCGGATTTCCGATCGAATTCTCTATCACGGGCAGTGACTGGCAAAAATTAATTGATGCCTCGAAAGCGACAATGAAAGATATGACCGACAGTGGAGTGTTTATCGACGTAGACTCCAACTATCGTGAAGACGTGCCGGAACTTCACGTTATTCCCGATAGAGAAAAGGCCCGTTTGAGAGGTGTAGCGACTTCCGATCTTTCCAGTGCCATCAACTCTCTTGTGGGGGGAGCTGTTATTGGAAAATTCACCAAGAATGGTCACCGCTATGATATTCGCATCCGTCTTGAAAATATCAGCGCTAACGATATCGATCGAATTAAAGAAATCCGTCTTCGCAACAACAGAGGAGAACTTGTTCGACTTGCCGATATTGCCAAGGTTGAACTGCAGACCGGTGTACAGTCATTGACGAGACTTCAGCGCGCAAGAGCTATTACGATCACAGCTAACATCAAATCCGGCTACTCACAAGCGCAGGCCCTGGATGAGGCCAAAGCTTTTGCCAAAAAACATCTCTTCCTCGGTGCTGATATCATCGAATCGGGGAGTGCAAAAACATTCCGCGAGTCTTTTGAAAGTTTGATTTTCGTTCTTATTCTGGGGATTGCGGTTTCGTACATGGTCCTTGCCTCGCAGTTCAACAGCTTCTTTGATCCTATAACCGTACTCGTGGCCCTGCCATTTTCTGTTTCCGGTGCGTTTGTAGCATTGTACTTAAAAGATCAGTCGATCAATATTTATTCTTTGATCGGGATTATTCTTCTCATGGGGATTGTTAAGAAAAACTCCATTCTTCTGGTTGATTTTACCAATCAGGTACGAGATGAGTCGGGTAAAAATATTCACGAAGCTCTTCTTGAAGCTTGCCCTAAAAGACTTCGACCGATTATCATGACATCATTCGCGACAATTGCGGGGGCTGTTCCGGCGGCGTTTGCTTTTGGTCCGGGCGCGGAGAGTTTGTCTCCGATGGCGATGGCCGTTATCGGTGGGGTTCTTGTTTCGACGTTCCTCACATTGCTGGTTGTTCCATCAATTTATTCACTCCTTTCACCTAACGAGAGAAAACACATTGAGTAGTCTAAAAAAACCGATTGTCTCATTACAGGAAAACGCTTCGGGCTTTTTTGATAAAGTTCAGAATAAGTATTCAGCTCAGATGAAATGCACTGAAGGGTGCGCGAAATGCTGTTATACCGACATTTCAGTTTTTGAAGTGGAATCGGAAAATATCAAAGAATGGTTCAATTCTCAAAGTGATGAAAAAAAAGCAGAATTAAAATCTTTATGGCAGACGCCGGTGAACGCTGGCGCTTGTGCTTTTCTTTATAATGAAAGCTGCACAGTCTATGAAGCGCGTCCAATCATCTGTCGCACTCAGGGAGCTCCCTTATTTGTTCAATCGGAAAATGTTCTGGATTACTGTCCGCTGAATTTTGAAGCGGGTGATCCGCCCAAAGAAGACTGGCTCAACCTGGAGCGCCTCAATACGCTGCTTTCGTTTGCCGCTTCTACATCAGGGCAGGACAAACGCGTTCGATTGAAAAAGCTTAAAGAATTTCTCTTGAAAGCATAATCAAAACTTATTCAATGAAACAAACCGATCTGTGCTAGCGTTTCACTTGCCAAAACAATGAGGAGGCGCGGGTGGATAATTACACAGACACATTAATGATTGAAAGAGCAGTGGCCATTTTTGGAATGCTCTTCTGGTTTGCTTTTCCCATCGGACTCATGATCTCTGTGATCAAGCAGGATCATGATGCTCACCACGGACATTCCAAAGATGTAGAACCGGATCATGAATCGGCATACGGTCCTGATTACAAAAAATCAGCGTAAGGTTTCCAGTCTCTGCACAAGTTGAATTAACGCCGGACGATTTTGTTCGTAGTAGTAATCGATCTTTGAATACTCGGGCCATTTGGTGTTGGACAGTTCGATCGTCACCTGGAAATCTTTTTTGTAATAAATACTCCAGTCCTGCATGCCACCATTCACTTCGTACCAGGCGTAGCCGTTGGTAATGCCGTTTTCAAAAGCGGTGGAAGCGCCGATATAAGGAGCTTTGTGAGCGTATTCAAGACTTAAATCTTTAATTAATTCTTCTTCAGGAAATTTATCAGCAATGGTATCCCAAGGGTAATTCACAACTTCAGCACCACCGTGGAAATTCGCCGATAATCTGAATTTATGTTCTGCCTGCCACTTCATCACTGCTTGTGTTTCAGGAGCGCGATTGGCAGGTGTATCTTGATTATCTGAGGTCGAGAAATCCGGGAAGTCGCGGTTTAAGTCGACCCAATTGGCATTGGCACGAGTTCCGGCAGCAGCGCCATCTGGGTTCATCGAAACCAGAATGTGAATCTGAAATTTATCAAGAAGATTGGTGATCTCTGGATCTTTGCCGTAATTGTCTGTGCAGTCTTTAATGAATTTCATCATCATTTCACGCCCGACGATCTCATCCCCATGCATATTAGCTACGTATTTAAACTCAGGACGCTTATCTTCTGTTTTGGCATTTTTAGAGAGCTTCATGACCCACAAGTCGCGCTTCTTGATTGATTTGCCTATCGTGTAGAGCTTTGTGAGCTGAGGATACTTTTCAGCAATCGTTTTTAATTCTTTTTCAATTTGCTCCGGAGAAGGATAGCCACCTTTTGCTTCAATGGAGACTGTCCCCAACAGACCATAGGCGATCTTGTTTTGTTTCAGGAATTGCTCGAGTCCTTTGGGACCATAGAGTTCAAAACCATTGGCCTTGACGTGATCAATCGTAAGCTCCGGTCGATTTTTGAGCAATTCAAAAACGTCTCCCGTAGGATTTTTGATCCAGAAAGATTCTTCAATAAATACTGAAGAAATAGCTGATGTTGAAAAAAGAACTGCTGCAAAGACTGAAAACAATTTCATAGATTGAGCCCACATTTAAGATTCGCAGGAACTGCGACATCGATTTTTTTAGGATTGGCGAGTTTTAGTTCACTCATAATTTTTACAAATTCATCTTCAGTTTTTCCTCCACCAACTCTCGGGTTGAATTTCTTTTCTTCGCCGACAGTAGAGTAGGTCAGTCCTTTGTAATCATGGCCGGGATAAATTCTTGTCTCATCCGGATAAGTGAAAATTTTATCGTGAATGCTGTGATACATTTTTCGCGAATCACCTTGTTGGAAATCGGTCCGGCCGGTACCCCTGATAAACAGAACGTCGCCGGTGAAAAGCATCTTTTCGCAGTAAAAAGTCATACAGCTGTTTGTATGCCCAGGAGTTGAAACGGCCTTTAATGTATACTTGCCGAATTTCAACTCATCTCCATCCTTTAGCGTGATGTCCACACATTGAACATTGGCACCGCTGCTGACAGCTGTTCTGGCCCCGGTTTTTGAACGGAGTGTCCCTGCACCGGTAATATGGTCTGCGTGGATATGAGTATCCACCAGATATTTCAATTTCAATCCAAGTTCACTCAGAAGTTTAAAGTCGCGTTCAGCTGTTTCCAGAACGGCATCAATGAGAATAGCTTCTTTGCTTTCTTCGTCCGCCAAAAGGTACGTATAAGTAGATGATTCCTGCTCGAATAATTGATGAAAAATCATATCGACAATCCCTTGTGTTCATTCTTCTCTAAAAGCCTAGCAGAAGCGCATTAAGTTGCCAAATTTGCTCAATTCGGTGCTTCATTTTAAATAGTTATTGAGTTTTGTAATTAATTAGTTTATAATTTTATAAACTAGCGATCGAGAAGGAGTTCATCTATGGTCGACAAAAATAAAATTTTATATGAAATGCAGGCAGAAATTTGTTACGCACTTTCACATCCAGTGAGATTGGAAATCCTGGATATTCTCACTTCTTCTGAGAAGACGAGCAGTGAGTTATTGGAGATACTGCAGATTCCTAAGGCCAATCTTTCCCAGCATCTGACAGTGCTAAAAGATGCCGGCATTTTAAAGACGAGAAAAGAAGGTCAATTTCAGTATGTTTCACTAGCTATTCCTAAAATCAAGGATGCCTGCTCCCTTGTTCGCACCATCTTGGCCGACAGAATTGACGGCGAAGAGAAACGCATGAGTGAACTTAAGAAAAATTTGACTCAACAAACGAAAGCTCCAGCTTTAAAAGCATTAAAGAAAAAAGCAACCAAGAAAACCAACGGGTGATATATGAAAAGCAGAGCCATTTTAACATTAATGCTTCTTAGTTCTTCAGCGATGGCCGATGCAGATTTTGAAAATCTGTGGAAGTCTATTGAACAAAACAGTCTTGCCTTAAAGGCCTCTTCAGAATCAGTGGAAGCGGCCGGGAAAAATGTTTCGAGAACAAAACGGCATTGGCTCCCTACGGTGTATGCGAAGGGAGAAAGTTATTTAACCAATGATCCGGGCGCTAATATGTTCGGTCTTCTTTCTCAACGTCAGATTCAACAGGCCGATTTTATGCCGGATAGTCTTAATCATCCAGGCAGCAATCTCTTCACGAAAGGAACGCTCGGATTGAATCTGCCGCTCTATGAAGGTGGAATGAAGAAAAGTCTGGCCGACGTCAGTGTCCATCAATTTGAATCAAAAAAATCCGAATCACAGGCAACTCAGATCGGACTTTATAGTGAAGTGGCAAAGAGCTATTTCACTTTAAAATCACTTGATCGATTTCAAGTTGAAGTCAATAAAGTAAAATCAACAATTGATTCCATTATTGGCAAATACCAAATCGGCAATAAGTCCAACATGCTTGGGTATTCTGGACTCTTAGGTTTAAAAAGTTTAAAAAACAGAATCACTGCCATCAATGATGAAACTTCAGCGAAAAAGAAAGCCTATCTCAATGCTCTTCAGGAACTGAACGGAGAGCAGATAAACTGGAAAAGCGAACTGGGCTCAAATTATCTCACAGAAGCAGAACGCTACTTATCATCCAGCTCTGAGTATTCGGCCTCTGCAAAGATTAAGTCTATGCAGGAAAACGCAGAAGCTGCTAAAGCAGCCATTGGAGCAGAAAAATCAAGAAATCTTCCCCGTGTCGGTTTATTTGCAGAAAGCTATGCCTTCAATGGGGAACGCGATACTGGCAAAGGTTTTTCAACCGGCCTTTACCTGAACTGGAATCTTTATTCTGGAACTGACTACGGAGCTTCTCAGGAAGCGATTCATAATTCTCATGCCGCTAAGTTTTATGCGGAAGCCATGTCACAAAAAGAAAAGATTGAATTTAATTCTTTAAAGGAAATGGAAGAAACTCTTGCAAGAACAATGGTCACGCTGGAAGAAAGCCAGAAATTGCTGGATGAGCAAACTAGTGTAGCCAATAATCTTTTCAAGAACGGGATGATCAATGCACTTCAATTGACTGAAGTATTGTCGAGAAGAATAGATCTTTTAAAAAATAAGAATGAAGTTGAAACAAACTTGATCGAAACAAAGGCGAAGAAATATGAATTCAACTCAAAAATATAAAATGGGTTTTGCCGGTACGCTGGCAAAAATGTTCATCAAGTCGAAACTCACTCTGGTTATTGCTCTCTCAAGTATTCTTCTGGGCGTGATGGCGGTTTATCTCACTCCAAAAGAGGAGGAACCGCAAATTTCAGTTCCTATGATTGATATTCAGACGGCAGCCCCGGGACTGGATGCTAAAGAAGTTGAACGCAAAGTTACCGAAGTGATTGAACGCGCAGTCTGGGGTCTTGATGGAGTTGAATACGTTTACTCCGGATCTCAAAACCATGGTTCACTTGTCACCGTCAGATTTAAAGTCGGCGAACCGATGGAGCCAAGTCTTGTTAAAGTTCACCATAAACTGATGTCTATAAAAAACCAGCTTCCCAAAGAAGCGATGGCATCAAACGTCCAGTCTTTCACGATTGATGATGTCCCTTTCCTGGTGCTGACTTTCAGTTCAAAGGAACTTGATGATTTTAAATTGCGAACTCTGATTGCACCGCTTGCCCGCGAGCTTTCAAGTACGCCTGATTTATCCCGTGTTGAAATTCTTGGCGGTTTAAAAAGAAGCGTGCGGGTCATTGTTGATCCTGCCAAGCTGAGCGCGCGTGGCGTTTCGCTGGCATTTGTCGCGAAAGCTCTTGAAGCAAACGAAGCGTACATGCCAGTGGGAAAAAATTGGGGCAAAACAGAAGTGTTTGATGTAGACGTCGGAGGTAGATATCAATCCGTTGAAGACATCAAAAATATTTCCATCGGTCAGAGAAGTGGGGCGATTGTCCGCATTCGCGATGTCGCCGATGTTAAGGATGGACCAGAAGAAAGAACACGCGTTTCGACTCTCTTGACTAAAGAGAATGGAGAAGAGAATGCGGTTTCAGTTGTTTTCGCCAAGAGAAAAGGTACAAACGTTGTTACTCTTGCCAAAGATTTGATTAAACGTGCAGAGGCCTTCTCTAAAGATCTTCCGACTAATGTGAAGATGAATATTGTAAGAGACTACGGATCGACAGCTGAAGACAAATCAAAAGAATTGATCGAGCACTTAATTCTGGCAACGCTTTCAGTTTCAGTTCTTATCGCAGTTGTCATGGGCTTCAGAGCTTCGCTTGTCGTCGCTACTGCGATCCCGGTAACTCTTGCTCTTACACTCGCGGTTTATTATTTTATGGGGTACACACTTAACCGTGTTACGCTCTTTGCGCTTATTTTCTCGATCGGGATTCTGGTAGATGATGCCATCGTTGTAGTGGAAAATATCGAGCGCCACTTGAAACTCGATAAACGAATTTCTCTGATCAGAGCAACGCTTAATGCGGTTGCGGAAGTTGGTAACCCGACAATCCTTGCAACATTTACCGTTATCGGAGCTATCCTTCCGATGGCCTTTGTTTCGGGAATGATGGGACCTTATATGAAACCGATTCCGGTCGGTGCAAGCTTTGCCATGATTCTTTCACTTTTCGTAGCCTTCATTGTTACACCATGGGCAGCTGTAAAAATTCTGAAGCATGATCACAATGATCATCATGAAGAAACGGAATCCGGGCATAAGCACAGCAAACTGGATTTGATTTATGAAAAGATGATGCACTTTCTTGTTGATACAAAAAAATCATCTATCGCATTTGGAGCTTTCACCATCGTCCTTCTTTTGGGGGCCATGAGTCTGGTGTACTTTAAAAATGTAAAAGTGAAGATGCTTCCTTTTGACAATAAAGAAGAGTTCCAGGTGTTGATGGATTATCCAACGACAACTCCGCTCACAAAAAACCAAAGTTACTCAGTTGAACTGGCAAAGGAAATTTTAAAAAATCCAAACGTTCTAAAAGTTCAGGTTTTTGCCGGTGAGCCAGCTCCGTTCTCATTCTCAGGAATGGTAAAACACTCCTTCATGAGACGCAGTGATTATCAAAGTGATTTGCAAATTGTTCTCAAAAACAAAGATGAGCGCAAAGAATCAAGCCATGCGATCATTGAGCACTTAAGACCAGTGATCAAAAATTATGCCGATTCTAAAAAGGCCCTTTCTAAAGTTCTGGAAATTCCGCCAGGACCTCCTGTTATGGCAACAGTGGTGGCTGAAGTTTACGGTCCGAATGAAGAAACGAGAAAGAAGGTGGCAGCAGAACTCTACGATATTTTTTCGAAAGAAAAGAGCGTTGTGGATCTTGATTCAACTTCTCGCCTGGGCAGACCACGCATTGTTTACCCGTTTGATCAGGCCCGTGGTGGATACTATGGCACGAGTGCTGATCTTATTATGAAAAACGGAGCCTTGGTTTTCTCTGAAATGCCAATGGGTCTGTTAAAAGATAATCTCTCACCTGAAGAAGTAAGCATCAATCTTTCCATCAATGATGAAAGAAGAAGCGGTTCTGATCCTTTTGCTAATATTACGATACCTTCAATGGAATCGGGAGTTGTTGAAGCGAAAAATGTTCTGGGAAAACCTAAAATCATTGAGACTGAAACGCTTTATCGCAAAAACTTGAAGCCGGTTTCCTATGTTATGAGCGAACTTGCGGGTGCTGAAGAAGCTCCGGTTTACGGGATCCTGAAACTCACTGAGAAAATCAAGTATCCTTTGCAGACAGCAGAAGTTCCTTGGAATACTTCTTCACCAGTTGTGAAGTGGGATGGTGAGTGGTTTATCACTTATGAAGTTTTCAGAGACATGGGCGGAGCTTTCGCAGTCGTCATGGTTTTGATTTACATTCTCGTTCTCGGCTGGTTCAGAAGTTTTACAGTTCCGCTTATTATCATGGCACCGATTCCAATCAGCTTGATCGGCATTCTT
Organism: Bacteriovoracaceae bacterium UBA6261; assembly: GCA_002440825.1. Lineage (GTDB taxonomy): Bacteria > Bdellovibrionota > Bacteriovoracia > Bacteriovoracales > Bacteriovoracaceae > Bacteriovorax. Next base: position 129,372 of record DJVH01000015.1, read on the forward strand.
CCGGGCCATGCTATCGTCGGAAGTTATTTTACAGCAACGTCGATGATCGGTTTCATTGCAGGGGCCGGGATTATTGTACGTAACTCGATCATTCTGGTGGATTTCATCGAGCATCTTCTTGCTGAAGGAATGGAACTAAAAGAAGCCGTTATCAATGCAGGTATCACGCGCTTTAGACCTATGCTTCTAACAGCTGCCGCGGTTGTTGTTGGTAGCTCGGTCATGTTATTTGACCCTATTTTCCAGGGGCTTGCCGTCAGCTTAATTTTCGGTGAAGTCGCTGCAACAGTACTATCGCGATTTGCGGTTCCGGTTCTTTATTACTGGATGGTGGGAAAATCGCGCGTAAAACAAATCAGACATCGTGAAGAGGAGGAACTATGACAATTGAAAGTCAAATCAGAGCATTCGCTGGAACATTTATTTTAACAAGCCTTGTGCTGGCCAAAGTCCACAATCCAAACTGGATCTGGTTTACGGTGTTTGTCGGCGTGAATTTGCTGCAATCATCATTCACAAAATTTTGTCCACTTGAAATGGGATTGAGATATATTCAGAAAAAGTAGATGATTGACCCTGACACCCAAAGAGTGTACTTTTTAAGGGTACTACTCTTTGGGGTCTATTCATGTTTATTCGCTTATTCCTTGCTGCTTTTTGCCTTTCCTTTTATCTTCACAACGCAGAGGTAAACGCTCAGATTGGTCCGGGCGGTTTTGCCATTGAATCAAAGACCGAAATTAAAAAAGAAACCAAAGAATTGTCCCGCGAAGAACTCGATCTCCATGAGCGCTTAAAAAATCCTCAGGAAACGATGAAATCCTTTATTCAGTCCATGGATAAAGTGAAGAATGGCGACAATGGCGCCTTTGCAGCGGCCATTGAAACACTGGATCTTTCGCAGATTGATTCTCCTCTTCGAACGCTTACGGGAAAAATAACAGCTGAACGATTGATCAACACTATCGATCGCATTGCTAAAATTAATTACTCTCATATTCCAACTTATGCAGACGGGCCAAAATGGTTTTTCCGAAAGCAGACGGTCACGGTGGGCAGCGATGTACACGATGTGGAAATAGCCATCAGGAAAGCCGCAGATGGAAATTGGAAATTCTCTCCTGAAACCGTTGAATCAATCGAAAATTTCTACACAGCTGTGTCTCATCAGAAAGTCGTTCATGGAGTTTCAGAGTATCGAAACTGGAAGACCAGCTTTAAAGAAAAAATGCCGGCCTGGACAGCAGAAGAATTTTTGATGTTCAAAAAAGGGCAGTGGCTTGGTCTCATTGCCATTTTAATTTTGTCAGTCACATTATTTGGTGTGGTCAGATCGGTCATTACCGCTGTCATCAGATTCAAGGTCCGCAATCGTTCGATGGAGATGAATAGCGATGATCAATATGCTTCGACTCAGGCGTTTGGTTATCTGGCGTTTTCACTGACATGGTTGATTGGTGTTCGCTTTCTTGAATTTGACGTCGACATGCTGGAAAGTTTTGTCCGCGCCTCATACATTTTGACGGCCTTTTTCTTTGTCTGGTCTGCGCTGAGAATTGTAGACTATGTGAGTTTGCATTTTGAAAAACGTGCAGAATCTACTCACAACAAGTTTGATGATGTTCTTATTCCGATGTTGAAGAAGACATCGAAAGTCGTTGTCGTGGCCTTTGGAATTTTGCTTATCGCACATTCACTGACATTTGATATCGCCAGCATCGTGGCCGGCCTCGGAATCGGAGGTGTGGCGGTCGCTCTTGCTGCCAAAGACACGATTTCCAATTTCTTCGGTTCAGTCACAGTTATCATCGATCGCCCTTTTCAAATTGGTGATTACGTTATTCTGGATAAAGGAATCGAAGGTTCAGTGGAAGAAGTAGGATTCCGCAGTACACGTCTCAGAACTCCTATTAAATCTGTCGTAACAATTCCCAACAGCGTGCTGGCCAATATGGCCATTGATAATTATGGGCTTCGATCAATGAGACGATTCAATACGACTCTTCAGCTTGAATACAACACGCCTGTTGAGAAGCTGCAGGAATTCTGCGATCGCCTACGATACGAAATTCAGCTTAATCCGATGCTCTTGAAAGATGAGCCGCTTGTGACAATCAATGAACTCACCCCAACATCCGTAAATATTGCTGTCACAACCTTTATCACCACCAGCGATTACAAAATCGAGATGGAAGAAAAGCATAAATTCATCAAACGCATCCTGGAAGTGGCCAATGAGACGGGAATGAAGTTTGCTTTTCCTATGCGGAAGATTTTTATGGAGCAGGTGGGAGCTGTTACTGAATGATGGTGTCTTTTTATTGCTATAGTTAGAACTTCCAGGTCTTTTTTAAACGTTCAACAATAGCGGCAGCGATTTTTTCATTTCCATAAGAAATGTCATTTTGATCTTTGATGTAATGAATGTGATCTGAAAAAATATCCTGACGATCTTTTTCAAAAACGTTTGTGAGCGAGTAGACAGGCATTTTTTCTTTTGCCAGACTTTTGTACATATTTTCTATCTTTTGATAAATTTCTTTCTCTATGAGTTCATGCGGTTTTTTTTCCTTTTCAGTTAGTACTTTTCCATAAAGGCGAGTGGGTTGTAAAAACTGGGCTGATTTTAAACCATTGGCTTTCGCTAAAGAATGAAACTGAAAATTAAATCTTTTTAAATTGTTGAGACTCCAGTTAACAGCGTCTTCTTTTGCTAGATTGATTTGTTCGATATTTCCTTTTGAAAATTCCTCAAGCAACTCAGGAGACATAATCATGTCATGAAAGAAAGCGACCATGATCTGGTAAGAGACGTTGAAAAAGTAGGAATGTTTGATGATCTTATGAGAAAGCCCATATTGAAGGGCCCAAAGAGTTCTTAGGTAAAGTTGATTGAAACCATTGTAACGTGAATTAGCAAGCAAATATAAATCGGGAAAAATTTGTTCAAGTCTTAATCCTTTACTTACTGGATAGGCTTCATTGTAACCATCTAGAGCAATGACTCCATCTACCCTTTCACCGTAAAGCTCAATCATGTGAATTTGATTGGGCATTGACCAACCGCCAAGTGAACCATTATAAACTTTAAATTTTTTTCCCTCTGGAAGCTTTATTTCTTTATTTAAAAGATCTTCAAAATATAAATGGCCATTGCTCGTAACATAATTGGCAAATTGCTCAGCGACAGACCCACCGACAATCATAACTGAAAATTCGTTTGGATTTTTTCTTAATGGCAAATTTCTCGGTGATCTCATTCCAATATTGTTCACAGAAATAGTTTTCCGGCACCTTTCAGTCATAAACGGAGTTTGGCGATGTACATAACCCAAGACCGGATGACCTATGATTGTTTCTGAAAAAAGGCAGCCAGTTTTAAGTGAAAAATCTTCGATAAATTTATTCTGATTTACGCTTAAAAGTTGCGAGGGCGGTAGTTTTTTTTCTTCAGTTGATAGTGATAGATAAGAAACAAATTCCAATAAGGAATAAAAAAGTATTAGGACAATTATTGAAGAAAAAACTATTGTTTTTGGTTGGTGAGTTGGTTGCATATGAACAGAATAATAGTTCGTTATAGCAACTGTAAAATATAATTAACTTTTAAATTGTTGCTAGCAATTTCATAAGTTTAAGAACTAGTATCAAAACTTTTATTGTCTTAAGCATCCCACCCTCTTAACCGAGGGGTTTTTGAAGTGAAGTCCGTTTCTGAATTACAATTTTTACATAGAAGAGAATGTAATTTTTAGTCATTTCCCCAATCCCACGCTCTAAACCGATATAATCCCCATATGAAATTCATACTCACTTTCTCCTTCTTAATCGCAGCTCAGGCTTATGCCCTTGAGTACCGCCCATACAACTTCCAGAACCTATGGAAGCAGATGAACTATCCCATGGCCCTGGAAAAAGCGGCTTCAGAAGATGCGATGGCCGATCTGGAAACCTACACAAGCAAAGAAGACACCTGGTACCGCGACATCAATACTTTCCTTCGAAATTTTCCAAAGACTGATTATGATTGGGACAGCATTTCGCCTGAGCAGGCAGGCCCGATGGTGAAAAACATCGACAGCATTTATTCCAAACTGAGTCCAATTCCGGCAGATATCATTCTCTTTCGCGGAGTCGATCTCAAATACAGAAAGAATAAAAGTTTTGATATAGGGGAGGAGTTTGTTGAGAAAGGCTATGCCTCAACTTCGACAAGCTATAAAGTCGCCGACTACTTCGCTAATCACATCAATGACAATGAAACGACCTCAAGTCTCAAAGGAATTCTGGTGCTCTATTCAGAAAAGAAAAACCTGAAAGGCATTCTCATTGATCAGGGCGAAGACGAAGTGTTGCTTTCTCACGGAGAAAAAATCCGCATTATGGATGTAGATAAATCCCACAAGTACCACGTGTATCTTGCTCAGATTTGTGAAAAAGTCTGCGAAAGGATTTTCCCCGAAAAGTTGGCGCTTATTAGGCTGAAACTAGGACTATCCCAATAGCTAATGCCTTGAATCTCTATTCGGCGAAAGACTCATTTCTGAATTTCTCAACTCCCTCGTATAATCACTCCATCGCCTTCATTCAACTCAAACCATCCCGAATGATTGCGATAGGAGAGAAGTCTATGCATATGACTAATTCAAACAATGCTAACAACGAGACACCAAACGGCTATTCGTTTTGGAGTTATTGTCTCGCAATCCTCACAACCGTTGTGTTTGCGGATGTACTGACTGGAGGTATCGTCAGACAGTCGATCACGTCACACGCTGTTGAATATGGAGTGGCATTGGCAACTATGATTGCAGTAACTGGAGTTGCCATCAAAGATGGTCCGCCTGGACTTAAATTCGTGCGCGCGTGCTCACGTCACAAATTATGAAGACGCCTAAATTGTCATAGATGATAAAAAAAAGGGACCTTGTGGAGGGTCCCTTTTTTTTTTGTTTAGAATCATGTGATGCTGGTCACGCTATTGGCGAAAAAATTGTTAAAAATTATGATACATGTCTTACTTTTAAGGTTTTCTTAAATAAGTTTCTTTTGCTCGTGCTCCGAACAACAATCATCAACGATTAGTTAGGAGCCTTGAAAATGAATTTTAAAAACTGGAGCTTGTATCAAAAAATCTGGACGCTGGTAGGAATGCTTATTCTCTTCGGTGTTTTTTCCAGTGTGTATTCAATCTATAGTCTGAAAAAAATTAACTCAACGATCGATGAATTGTCACATGTCCATTATGAGGCCAGAGGTCTTGCCTTTAAGATTACTGATGAACAACGATTCATGGTTATTCTTACGAGAAACCTCATCATCGAAAATGATTTAGCAAATATAAAAGAGATTTCTGCAACGTTTAAAAAGACAGGAAAAAAGCAGGACGAACTCTTTACTAAAATTGAACCTCTTCTTGATCAGGCAGCTCTTGCTGAACTAAAAACTTATCAGGAAAATAGAACGAAGTGGTTTGCGATCATCGAGAAAGCAAGAGAACTGAAAACTCAGAACAATACTGAAGAAGCAAAGAAATTAATTTTCACTGCCCAGACAGAAATTCTTAATGGCATGTTGAAAACGCTCGACACAGTCAGAACAATGACGGGTGAAACAGCAGAGAAAGCAGCAAATGATGCAGGTAAAATGGTCATGCTGGCATCAACTCTTTCTATTGCTCTTGGGCTTTTTGCTGGTGTTGTTTCCGTCACAATAGCTTTCGTTGTCATCAAAGGATTAAAAACATCTATTCAAAGAATTATTCAAACTCTTTCTGAAAATGCACGCAACGTAGCAAGTGCCTCTCATCAAATTGCTTCTACAGCAGAAGAACTTTCTCAAGCGAGTACTGAACAGGCTTCTTCTCTTGAACAGACATCTTCTTCAATTGAAGAAATGAATTCGATGGTAGCTAAAAACTCAGAGAATGCATCAAAAGCGGCAGAGGTCACAACAGAGTCACAGGAACATGCTCGCGAAGGTAAAATGGCCGTTGAGAAAATGATTTCAGCAATGGGTGAAATCAATCAAAGCAACAACTCTATTATGGAGCAGGTTGAAAACAGCAATAAACAAATTACCGAAATTGTCGACGTGATTAAAGAAATCGGTGCAAAAACAAAAGTCATCAATGATATCGTTTTCCAGACAAAACTTTTATCTTTCAACGCTTCAGTTGAAGCGGCCCGCGCCGGAGAAATGGGAAAAGGTTTTGCTGTCGTTGCTGAAGAAGTCGGAAATCTTGCAGCGATGAGTGGTAATGCTGCCAAAGAAATCAGTGATCTTCTGGACAACTCTATTCACAAAGTAGAAACCATTGTCCATGAAACAAAAGAAAAAAGTTGGAACACAAGTTGTTTCAGGAAAAGAGAAAGTCAAGGCCGGAACGGAAATCGCTAACCAGTGTGGAACCTTACTTGAAACTATCGTTACTGAAGTAAGCAGCATTTCTAAAATGGCCGAAGAGATTTCTGTTGCCAGCAATGAGCAGGCCCAAGGTGTGAGTGAAATTACCAAGGCCATTACTCAGCTTGATACAGTTACTCAACAGAACTCTTCTTCAAGTGAAGAGACGGCAAGTGCCGCTGAAGAATTGTCTGCACAAGCTGAATCTCTCAATGTCGCAGTTCTCGACCTGGTTGCGGCCATTGAAGGGGCAAACAAGGCCCCTGTACAGTCCCATTCTAAATCAGCTGAAGTGAGATCTCTTCCCGTAAAAAAAGTGACAGCTTCTCACTCGCCAATGAAAAAAGCGTCGGGACATGAGATTGTGCCGGATTGTGATCACAGTGGATTCCAGGACGTTTAATGTTTACCGAAACACACGGCCTTAAATGGTCCATTGAGAAAGACGATTTTCTATTTTTCAAAGATGTGCTTTATAAAAAAAGCGGCATCTGGATGAAAGAAGTGAAAAGTGACCTGATGAGTTCACGCCTCAGAAAAAGAGCGGTCCAATTAGGAATGCGCTCGCTGCATGAATATCGTCAGCTTCTTGAAACAGAAGCTGACGACTCCATGGAGTGGCAGGTCTTCATCAATTTACTGACGACTAATAAAACAGATTTTTTTCGCGAGCCTGACCATTACGACTATTTGATTCATCAGTTTATACCGGAATGGCTGAAACTCGGAAAAACTCATCTCAATGTCTGGTCTTGTGCTTCTTCTACCGGAGAAGAACCGTACACGCTGGCGATGGTTTTTGAAAAACACCTGCCGTCTGAAATCACGTATTCCATTCTTGCCACAGATATCGATACTGAAGTTCTGGCAAGAGCAAGGAACGGTGTTTACAGCAAAAATCGTCTTTGGGAAATTCCAGCAGAGTACAGCTCGTTACTGGCGATGGGAACAGGAGAAGTTTCAGAGTGGTTTACTGTAAAAAGAAAACTTCGCGATCGAATTCGTTTTGTCCAACACAATCTCTTTAGCGAAGAACTCCCTCCCTTTCACAATGAAGAAAAATTTGATCTTGCTCTTTGCAGGAATGTATTGATCTATTTCGATTCCGAAGGAATAGAAAAAACAGCAAAAAAAATTTTTCAATCGACTACCGAAAACGGTGTTCTTTTAATCGGTCATTCGGAAAGTCTTCAGGGAAAAAAGGGTTTGTGGAAAACAAAAAAACCGTCGTATTACTTTAAGACTTAATTAGCACGCAGGTAAAACTAAAGGCAAAACGCATTTCGTCTCATCAGCAAGCGGAAGACTGATCGTATCCTGAGTCGCTGGACCAAAAGTGTTCACCCAATAAGCTTTATAAGTTCCATTGCCGGAATAGGTTCCGATCCCCACTGTCTTGTGATCTGCTCTGAGCATATTGCTGTTGTGGGCCGAAGAATTTTTCCATTGGCAAAATGTCAGTTGCGCCGTTGTATTCCCGGCAGCAATATTTTCCGACCACGCAGGATAACCAAAAGCGAGCGCGCGCTCAGAAAAGGTGCGTCCGTCAGGTTCAGTGTGCGAAAAATAATTTTTATCATTCATGTCCTGAGCATGCCATCTGGCCCCTTCTACGCCTGCTTCAGACACGGCCACTACTCCTAAATTGTTTTTCTTTCGATACAGATTCAGAAGAGTCACAAACCTTGCTTCTTCACAGGAGAGAGTGTTTTTTTCCAATGCAGGAGTCGTTGCTGGGAGAGTTGTAGGATCGTCAGAACTTACCAGATCTTGGGGAATTAATTTTTCCGGTCCCGGAAGACAAGAAGAGAGGAGTAAAAGAGAACTTAGTGAGCAAAGGAGTTTTTTCATGAACCAAGCATAGACCAGAAGAATACTTACAAACTACTGGGCCCATGCTCGGTTATTGCAGATTTTTAATTAGCGTTTTTTTATGTGGCCGAGACTCGCAAGACTTGCAGAAGTCATTTTATAAAGAAGTCTCATTCCAACGTTAGCATCCCATTCATTGGTTTTATCTTTAGGATTCGGTGCAACTTCCACAAGATCAAACCCGACAAGTTTCTTCCCGCTGGCAATCAATTCGTTGATGATCAAAACGACTTCTTGATAATCAAGTCCTCCAGGAACAGGTGTTCCTGTATTCGGACAGAAGCGTGGATCGAGACCATCAATGTCAAAAGAAATATAAACGTGCTCCGGAAGGTGTGAGACGATTTCTTTAGCAATCTTCTGGAACGATTCACCGCTCATTTTTCTTCTGGCGAGTGTCTGATCAAAATACACTTCAACTTTTTTATTGTCGCGTGTGTAATTGAATTCCTGCTCACAGAAATCGCGGATTCCAACCTGAACCAGTTTTGAAACGCCGGAAATTTTTTCCATCACGTTATGCATGATGGAGGCGTGAGAATTTTGAAAACCCATATAAGCGACGCGGGTATCTGAGTGAGCGTCAAAATGAAGAACACCTAGTTTGGGATATTTTTCCGCGTAAGCTTTGATCGCGCCAAACGGAGTTGAATGATCTCCTCCGACAACAACCGCGATTTTATTTTTATCAAGTTGCGCCTTCGTTTCCTTATAAACTTCCTTATTCATCTCTTCACAAAGCTGGTTAACTTTTACCAGTGCTTTTTGAAGATTTTTATTTTTTGCCATCTGGTCATCATCAGCATCGATAATTTTTTTAGCAAGAACCCGCCCTTCCGTATTGAGCTTTTTCAATTTTGCCGATTCTTTTTTCATGAAAAGGCCTGCTTGATAGGCATCGACGTAGTCCAGATCGAAGAAATCGATCTGTTCGCTAGCGGCCAGGATAGCGCCTGGACCTTTGGCCGTTCCTGCCTGATATGAAGTCGTCACATCCCATGGAATGGGAAGATAAACGATCGTTGCGTGTTCTTCTTTAAAGGGAAGACCATAGATGCCGTCTTTTGAAGAAGCCTTTCCGTTGACGTCAATTTGAGGTTTAGTCATTGCTGTTTTCTTTTGTTCTGTTTTTTGGGGAACTGTTTTTTTAGTGGCCATAAACATCTCTCATTGTAAAATTGAACGCAGAACATATCACAAAAAAAGGAGCAGGTCACGGCCATGAAAAAGATTATTTTAGCGTCATTTTTCACTTTGAGTTCGATTGCAGGAGCGGTGGCCCAGGATCCACGATTGATCAGCGTCTCAGGCTTCGCAGAAGGCTCTCAGGAGCCCGATATGGCAAGAGTGCAGGTGAATGTCTGGGGAAAGGCGGATGGCGCCAAGGCAGCACAAATGCTGGCCAATGAGGAAAATGAACATTTTAAAAAAGTGATCTCCCGCTTTGATTTAAAGAAACAGGATATTTCAACTACTGGCTATGACCTCACGCCGGAATATAAATGGGAAGAGAAAACCAACTCAAATAAAATTATCGGTTATACGGCCAACCAGTCTATCAGAGTGACATTGAAAAAAGCTGAAGTTGTCGGCAAATTTCTTGATGAACTGATTAAAGAAGGAAAAAGCACCAAGTCTGGAATTATGGTTCAGGGAGTGGCCTGGGATCTTGAAAAACGCGAAGAGATGGAAAAAAACCTTCTTGCGGCAGCCGTTAAAAATGCTGAAGACACCGCTCAGATTTTAGCCAAAGCGGCGAGAGTGAAAATCAAAAACATCTACAGATTAACGCCTCAATCTTTTAATCCCCCTGTTCCGATGTATGCAGCGGCACCGATGATGAAATCAATGGATGGTGGGGCCCGCGAGACAACGGTATTTTCGGGTGAGATAAAAGTGCGCGCTCAGGTGTCTGCCGATTTTGAAATAGAATAAATTCTAAAGAGGGAGGCGAATGACGAATGTGCTTCCCTCGTCCTCTTTTGTTTCGACAGAGATGCTTCCGTTGTGAGCTTCGATGATTGATTTGACCAGAGATAACCCCAGACCAATTCCTTTTTCACCACGGCTATTTTCCCCTCTGAATAAACGTTTCCAGATATGCGGCAAGTCTTCTGCGTTAATTCCAATTCCCTGATCGCTGATCCGGATAACAGCGTGTTGATTGTGACGGTAGAAGTCGACCTTGATTTCACTTCCTTCATGTGAATACTTGATAGCATTGTCGATAAGATTGGCCAGCGCCTGTCGAAGTTTTTTCCGGTCTGCCTGAAGATGCAGGCTTTTGGCCTCAGCTGAAAGTTTAATGGTAATTTCTTTTTGATCAGCTACGATCTCATATAAATCGATAATGTCTTCGCAGACATTGAGCAGATCGATTTCTTCTTTGCGAAGATTCTGAAGCCCGGATTCCACTTCAGTAATATCGGTCATCATTTTAAATTCCGCCAGAATTTCATCAACCCCTTCGACACAATTTTCAAAAGCAATCCGTGCTTCACTGTCAGAAATGTTTTGTTTGCGAAGGTGAACTTCCGCAATTCCTCTGATGCTGGTCAAGGGTGTTCTCAATTCGTGTGCAATCGTATCAAGTGTCTGGCGCATTCCTTGATTAGACGTTTTTACGTGATCAAGCATTTCATTAAATTGTTTTGATAGCTCTTCAAGCTCGTCATCGGTTTCTCTGACCGGAACGCGCGCTTCTTCATCGCCCTTGTTGATATTTTGCAAGGTAATGATCAATTCGCGTACAGGGCGAAGAATTCTGTTGGATAAAAGAACACCTCCCACCCCTCCGAGAGCGAGCGCAATCAGTAAAACTTCTGCAAACGATTTTTCAAAATGCTCAAGCAACTCGTCGCGGTCCGATACGGTTTTACCAACTTGAAGATATTCGCCATTGTTCATTTTGAGCGAAAGGATTTCCAGATCATCGTCAGTTCTTTTCGTTTTGATGTAAAACCATTTTTTCTTATCGCTGTGGTCGTAAAGCCCGTGTTCTATTTCGCGAACATTGAAGATATCAAGTTTTCCTTCGGACTGAAAAAAAGAAGTCGAGTAATCAGGATTTTCTATGCGGACAAAAAAAGAAGAGGCTTCCTTGATGGATAAATCGGGAGAGAGCATGTATTTCTCAAGGGCCTTGACTCCTCCAAGAGTATAAATCGCCTTATATTCCTTAAAGCGCGCTTCAAGAATTTCGTGATCTTTTTTCTCCAGCGATTGAGAGAAGAGATAATAGAAAAGAAAAAAAAGGAAACTGGAACTGACCAGAAGTAAAAATAAATGGCCGAGGGTCATCTTGACCCCCACCTGTCTGAAAAAAGATCTAAGCCTGCTTAAGAACATATCCTACGCCTCTATGAGTCTGGATAACTTTTTCGTTGAAATCTTTATCCACTTTATTGCGTAGGCGGCAAACGAGAACGTCGACGACATTTGTCTGAGGATCAAAATCGTAGCCCCAGACTTTTTCCAGGATGAGTGATTTGGTAATGACTTTTTCAGGATTTCTCATGAAGTAGTCGAGGAGAGCAAATTCCTTCACCTGAAGAGAAATCTTTTTTCCCTGACGGAAGACTTCGCGTTTTTCAAGATCCATGATCAGGTCGCCATAAGTTAACGTGGTTTCAAGCGATGTTTCCACAGGCGCGGCCCTTCTCAATAAGGCCTGGACTCTTGCCAGTAGCTCGGTAAATGCAAAAGGTTTTACCAGATAATCATCTCCACCCATCTGGAGTCCTTCAACTCTTTCTTCAAGAGACTTTTTTGCACTTAAGATTAAAACAGGTGTTCGGATTTTTTCTTCACGTATTTTTTTTAAGAGAGTAAGGCCATCCATAAGTGGTAGCATCACATCGAGAATAATAATGTCGTATGCAGCTTTTTTGATTTTCTCAAATCCCATCAGGCCATCTGTCGCGGACTCAACCTGATAGCCGGCTTCGCGCAGACCTAAATCCAGAAATTCGAGAATTTTTGAGTCATCTTCAATGATGAGAGTTTTCATAGCGCACCTTCTATCTATAGTTCAGTTGAGGAGATACGCTATGATAGCTTCACTAAAACAGGCTTTCAGGCCCGTAATGAAAATTTAATTTGGTTTTAATTCCGTTTTAATCCCGAGGGAATTAATACATATGGGCATTATGATGAAGCAGGTACTTGGCCGTTTCATAGAGGCCTTTTGCCAGATCTTCCATCTGTTTATATTTTTCAGGGTATTTCTCTTTCACATTTTCATTCGGAGTTGCACTCGTATGATTATTAATTTTCCCCTGCCCATTGTACGGAATGTATTCAAAGTAAAAGTCCTGATCAATCAAGGCAAGATTGAATGGCGCCGTCCAGCTATACGAGAAGGCTGCACGATATGAATCAAATTTCGGATTAAATAAATCCCTTCCGAAACTGCGCGTGCGATAGGGGATTCCTGCCAGACCAGCGATCGTCGGCATAACATCCATTTCACTTGCGATTTTTGTTTCCACACCCGGCTTGACGTATTTTGGGGAGTGAATGATCAGCGGAACGTGAAAACCATTTGAAAGGGGTCTTTCCCATTCCTGAGTATTGAGAGCTCCACTGGCCGGCAAACTGTGATCGCCGAAAACAAGGAAGATTGTATTGTCATACCATTTTGTCTTCTTCGCCATATCGATGAATTTGCCGAGAGCGTAGTCCTGCAATCTCATTGCATTGTAATCAGCAAGGGAATCGAAACCGTATTCTTGAACTGCTTTTACTGAAATATCTTTTTCAGTGAGAGTTTTAAAATCGTCATTGTCTTCAGGAATTGTATACGGACGGTGAAAGCCCGAGGTCTGAATCAGAGCAAAGAAAGGTTTTTCGACGGTGCGGCCATTATCAATGACGCCGAAGGATTCTTTCATCAAATTGAGATCTGAAATGCCCCAGACGTCTACACGAGGACTTTTGTATGACCCTTCTTCATAAACATTCAACTGGGGAATATTGTAGGTGAGAACACCGCGGATGTTCCCCCAATTGGCGCTTCCACCCAGGAAATAAAATTTTTCATACCCGTTGAGCTCGCCGATATTGGTATGTTGATTGACGATAAAGGGATTTCTGGATCCCGTCTTTACGCGCGAAATATCCGGAAGCGAGGTAATGGCCGCAAAAACAGATCTCGCTGTAGCAACCGTTGGCGTATAAAATTTAGTAAAAAGAAGCGATTCGCCGGCAAGCTTATCAAGATTCGGCGTAGGATTGACTTTCGATCCCCCGACTCCCGTTTTATAAAAACCCATTGATTCCATGATAAAGACAACCACATTGGGATGTTGTTTCATTCTTTCTGGATTGGCCGGATAAGAACGGATGAAATTGAGATGAGTCGGATCGTATTCAGGACCATTTTTCTCAATTCCCAGAAACTCCGCAACCATCGGATAAACTTCACGAACTTTCGCTTCATCAAAATCATCAGTCTTGAAACTGTAGGTATCAGCGACATACAGAAGAGGATTCAATGAAAGATTTGAAGTAAATGGATCAGGTGAATTGAAGGCTTCCGACCAGCGAAGCGGATACCATTTTGTTGACCCATAAATTCCCAAAGCAAACAGGAAAACAAATGTCGTTATGCTGAGCACTTTTTCTTTCTTCGTTCCAGAGTGCCAGGTCTCCAGCATCGGTGTCACTAAGCGCGAAAGGGCGTAATAGGCGGCAATTGTAAAGGCCGCGATCAGAAATATGAAAAGCGGCCAGGGATAAGTTTCCCGGACCATCTCAAAGGAGATCATTGGATTTTTTAAGAACTGAATGACGGTGGAGTTCAAACGTTGTTTGAGATAAGCAAAATAGCCTGCATCAGTGATATATAAAAAAGTCGTCACTCCAAAAAGCAGAGTATAGAAAAAATTGACGAAACGGATTTTAGAATTCGTTTTCATCGGAATATTGATAGCGATAATTGCAGGCAGCAATAGAATCATTGCAAGTCTTAAATCAAATTTAAAACCGAGATAAAGGGCCTTCATGAGATAAGGCATATTGGCCGAACTCAGTTCTCTGTGAAAGTACGCAAGAAAAATCAAACGGAAAAGCGTATAAGCGACCATTTGAAAGATAATGAGGGAATAAAGAAACTTTAGTTTCGGCGTATTGAAGAATTTATTTTTCATGGAAAATTTATACGTTAGTTTAGCTTAAAAATCCATCATCTTTGCCAAAAACGAAAGTATAAATCTTTTGCTGAACATCATCTGCAACCTTACTGACCACTGGTGACATCAAGTGGTGAGGATCATGATCATTGTACCAGACATGCGTAAGATTTTTCGCATCTCTTTCCAGGACTTTCTTAGAGGACGCTTGTTTTACTGTCCAATCTCCACGAGTGAGAAACATCTGCACTGGAATGTCGATGTCAGCTTTTTCAGCACGATAAACTTCCAGACCAAGCTTTTTTATTTCACGGGCCGTCGTCACGGGAATGCATTGATTATAAAGCTTGCGGTTTAATGTCATGACTTTCAGGTCTCTGAAACGAGTGAAAAAATAAACAGGATCAATACTGATATTGTTGAGAAGTTTTTCTATGAGTCCATCAAGGAAAGTCGTAAAACGCTGTTTGAAAAAAGGAGAAACGAGATGAAGACTTTTTAAAGTCGAAGGGGCTTTATTTCTTCGCAAAAAATCATGCAATAAAAGCCCGCCCGTTGAAAAACCGGCGGCATGAATTTCTTCAAAGCTTGAAGCCACAAGCAGTAATTGTTCTTCCATTTCTTTTTTCCAGCGCTCAGCTTTATAAGCGTTGGCGACGCGAGAGGTGGAGCCATGTCCGGGAATGAGAAAACCTACAACGCTCCAGCCTTTTTGAATAAAAGGTTTGGCGATATGGAGCATTTCACTTGGAGACCCCATGTAACCGTGGGCGAGAAAGAGCGCTTTGTTCACTTCAGGATGGCCTTCAATCCAGAAGGCTTTTTTTTCAGGTGTCATAACCTGGGTGTGATCAATCGCTGAGTATTCAGTATAAAGATCCTGATATTTTTTTAAATAAGTTTCACGGTTTTTCATAAAGCAGTACTTGTTCCGATGTCTCTTGGATCAGAAACAGCGTGAAGAAAATCTCCTTCTTTGGTCACGGCCATGACGTTGCATGGAACAGGATTGATCTCAATTTTATGGCCGCGTTTCTGGAGATCGGCCACGACGTCCGAGCGCGGTCCAGGTGGATCAATGTCGATTTTGTCAGGAGTCCATTGATGGTGAAAACGAATGGCCGTTACAGATTCATACAGTGGCAATCTGTACTCGAGATAATTAAGCATTGTTTGTAATACACAAGTAATGATTCGTGTTCCTCCAGGTGCACCGACACTCATCACTGGATCATTGTTTTTTAATACAAGTGTTGGCGTCATGCTTGAGAGTGGAGTTTTTCCAGGAGCAATTGCGTTTTGCGAGCCACCGATGGCCCCGAAGAGATTGGCCACGCCTGGTTGTGCACTGAAGTCATCCATTTCGTTGTTGAGAACAATGCCGGTCCCGGGAAGAACGAGACTTGATCCCATATAGCCGTTGATCGTTTGAGTTGTGCTCACCATATTGCCGTTGCTGTCAATAATGGAAAGATGAGTTGTTTCAGTGTGCTCAAATCCCGGAATCGATCCGGCCTTTACATCTTTTGAAAGTCGGGCAGAATGCTTGATATCCATTCTTCTTTCAGCTGCATATTTTTTTGAAGTAAGTGTTTCAACCGGAACTTTGACAAAATCCGGGTCTCCCAGATATTTCGCTCTGTCAGCAAAGGCCGATCTCATTGATTCCGCTGTCAGGTGAATAGCCTCAGCAGAAAGAAATCCTTTCTCAGCAAGGCGATCGTCTTCCAGCATGTTGAGCATTTGAATCACATGAACACCTCCAGAACTTGGCGGAGGCATGGAAACAATATCGTAGTCTTTGTATTTGCTGATCAGTGGCTGTTTCCATTTTACTTTGTAGTTTTCCAGATCTGCTCTGGTGATCAACCCTTGGTGTTTTGAAAAATAATCGGCGAAAACTGCTGCAATCTTGCCTTTATAAAAAACATTTTTTCCTTCTTTGGAAATCAATCGAAGAGTCCGGCCCAGGTCAGATTGAAAGAGAAGTTCTCCTTCTCGCAAAGCTTTTTTGTCTGAGTTCAGGAAAATGCGGGCAGCTTCCGGATCCTGAGCAAGCAGGCTTTCTTTTTGAAGCAAAGCCTTGGCGAGACTCGGATAAACAGGAAAACCATTTTCAGCAAGAACAATGGCAGGCGCGATAACTTCACTGCGTTTTAATTTTCCGAATTTCTCATGAATTTCCAGAAGTCCAGCGACGAGTCCAGGAACTCCTGATGCGAGAATGCCGTTGATGGAAAGTTGTGAGATTGCCTTGCCTTCTTTATCCTGAAACATTTTTTCAAAAGATTTCATCGGAGCGCGTTCGCGAAAATCAACAGCGTAGAGCTTATTGGTCGTGCCATCACGGAAGATCAAAAATCCGCCGCCACCAATGCCTGTGGAATGCGGTCTTTCAACCGACAGCACGAATGAAGCAGCAACGGCTGCATCAATGGCATTGCCTCCGCGATTTAAAATTTCCTTCGCTGCCCTTGTCGCGTAAATTCCTTGCGTGGCCACGGCATAATTTTTTCCAACAGCTTCCGCACTTTGATGATCGATGCGTTCACTCGCCGTAAGAATAACTGGATTGGCCGGGATTTTCGATGAAGGAGTCTGACAACGAGTCAAAAGGACGGAGAGAACTAAAATGGAGAAAATTTTAAATTTTAATTTCATAGGCTCATTACTATAAATTTATTTGTTTCATCTTCCAATGAGAAAAGCTCTCATCCCGCCTCGCTCCTTATGACACCATAACGGGCCCGAGGCCAGAAACACTCTGGCACTGGTGTCAAAAACATCTTTTGTGCGCCGTGCGTCTTCTTGTTGATAAAGTTGAGTTTTTCACTTGGCATAAGCCTTGCTTTTAGGCATTCGTCGGCATCAGGCTGACTCATCAAGAGGGGGATGAAAATGAAAGCTAAATCAAGAGTTTTAAAAAATGTTCTGTGCTTACTGGCCGTCACTGTTCTATCAGCATCATGTGTTACTCTTGATGGTCGTCTGGATGTGAAGCAGGCGATGAGCGCGCGAAAAAAATCCGGTTTTTTAAATCTTAAAACAAAGGAAATCCGCATTGAGCCGGATCTGTACGAAGCTTCGCTGAAAGCAAACAGCGACAAAAGTTTTACTTTGAAACTAGAAGGCCGCGAGAAAATTCTTATTCCACTTAAAAGCGAAAAAGACCTGAATGTTCCAAGTAACGGACGTGTGTTTATTTCTCATTCCGAAATCAATCAGCCTTTTGATGTTTCGGGCGTGATTACAACAGATATAACTTTGTCTGAAAGACAAAGTGCGATTGAAGAATGTTCATTTAATGTCACTGAAAATCACTGTAAAAAAATCTGTGAAAAAGAAGATTCATGCAAGATCGAATGTAAAGATGAAACGGTCACCATGCATGGTCATCACTTTGTTGAGTTTCACTTCCAGACGATTCACCGTGACTTAGCGATGGATCTGCTAAAGCAGGAAAAAGGTGAAGTCCTGGCAACTTTCCACGGAACAGATTCTGAAACGTCGCGAATTACAGATTTCGAAGGACGTTGCGAAGTAAGAAGATAAAACCACAATCACTTCTGGTGGATTAAAATTTGTAATCCACCAGCGGTGTTCTGAATTCATCAAGTCGCTTAATCATCATATTTTCAAACTCAGCTTTTTCAATTTTCGCCAATTCAAAAAATTTGGATTTCTTAATCCCGGCCATCAGATCAAAAGGCATATCGGCTTCGAGAGACTCAAGGCCATGCGGAAGAGCTTCGGTGAGTCCTCTGAAAGCACGGACATAACCAAAGGCCAAATCTTGCCGCGACCATCCTTCAAAAAGGGCAGCGATGATTTCCACTTTGTCAGCTGGAGTAAGTTTAGTTTCAGAGCCAAGAAGAGTTCCCCAGTCATCCATAAAAGGTCCGACGGGAACAAGATATCGGTTGGAAAGGCGAAGACAACGCGGTTGTCTTAAAGACATGTGTCTATGGTTTTCCACAGAAAGAAATTCTTTATTCACCAGTCCTGCGAACATTAAAACAGGAGAGTAGTTTGTATTGAGGCGGTGACCTAGTTTGTAAATTCTTTGCTTGAAAGGATCATCATCACTCATCTGCCATTGATCGATGACCCGGTCGAGATCGCCGAAATTGTGGGCCATGAGTGCAGTTGAACGCAGAAAATTGATGTGATCTCTTTTTTCCTGAAGGTCGAGTAGAAGTTTTTCTTCTTTATCATTTTCAGCAAGGATGACATCGGCCACTTCATCGGCCAGAGAATCGCGCTTATTTTTTTTCAGAGCACAATACGCACCGATGGCCACTGAAAGCCATGTTCCCTCGTGAGTGCTCATGACTTGATTCCGGGTGTGATTATACGATTTCCTGTTGGTCACCTGAGAATAATCCCAGGTCCAGGAGTCGATGGTCACCTTTGCCATTCGTTCGATGTGCTTGCCGATTTCACCATGACGCCAAAGTCCTTCGCGGATCTGATTGTCGACGTCAGTAGGAACAAAAGTTCCGGCCGTGGTCCAGTGGGCGGCCATGCAGATATGAAAGTATTCAGTGAGATCAATATTCTTAAGCGCATTCAGATTCTTTTTGTAGAAAATAAGTTTCGCAAGATAGGCGCGCTCTTTTCCAGTCGTGAGGATTTCATTGCCAGGCTCAGCTTTAAAAAGCCAGGGAGCAGTGTTTTCGACGTGCTTAAGTAATATATTGGGAGCAATTCCGGATAATGTGAGACCGGAGCGCAGTTCTTTTTTTGCCATATCACGACAGATTAAAAACCACGCTCCATTCTGTAAAGCGGATTATTTTTTGCGCTCTTTTAATCTGAAAAGTTTGGCGTGCATTTTTTTTCTAAGTAAATGTTCGTCAAGTAAATAGAAAAAGAGTGAAGAAACCGTAATCACCCCTCCGAGAATCAAAGGAGTCGAAAAAGAATAAGTCACAAAACCTCCTGGTTTTATCGGGAAAGATGATTCCCTTAATTCAAAAGATGAGAGTGAAGAAATAATTGTCAAGGTTAGTAAGGAAGATTTCTTTTAACCACGTCAATTAAGGTATCGAGATCGAGAGGTTTTTTCAGCGTTTCTTTGAAGTTGAGTTTATCAATGTCTTCATGTTTACCGGCCGCTGAAAGAATAATAGTCGGGATATTTGCTATTTTCGGATCTTTCAATTGAAATTCTCTGAATTCATAGCCATTCATATAAGGCATCATGATGTCCAGAAGGATGAGACCTGGATTTTTTTCAGCTGTTTTCAAAAACTCCAAGGCTTCTTTGCCATTGAAGCAACATTTAATCTGATAACCTTCTTCTTTTAGAATCGATTCCACAGCTTCGCTGATATCAATATCATCTTCTACAAGCAATACGTATTGATCAGAATTCATTTTTTTTCTCCAATGGTAATTCAACAATGAATGTCGATCCGGCGCCAAGAATGCTTTCAACATAAATGGAACCATGATGAGCATCAATGATCTGTTTACTAATATAAAGTCCCAATCCTAAACCGCCAACATTTTCTTTTGATACGACCCTTTCATAACGGGCAAAGATACGTTCAAAATCTTGCTGAGCAATGCCCGGACCTTCGTCACGGATTTCAATAACAGCTTTGTCATTTTTTTTGCACACTCTGACATGGATCGTTTTTCCCGGAGCATACTTGAGGGCATTCGTTAAAATATTGATAATAACTTGTTCTAAACGAATCTTGTCCCAATCTCCCTCTGCATCTTCGACAATCGTCAGATCAACCGCACTGTGGGCATCTCTCAGTGGTTGCGAATAATTGCTTAATACTTCCTCAATCATTTCACTTAAACGAAAGTGAGACTTTTTCAAGACGAGTTTCCCGGTAGTGATGCGTGACACATCAAGCAGATCATCAATTAAAGACTGCAAACGATTTATTTGTCTTTCAGAAGTATTGATAAGTTTTTGCAATCTTTCTGCTGGTAAATCTGCGCCTGAACCGTTTTTAATCTGTCTGGCAACGCTCTGGAGTTGCAGCTTCAGGGGAGTGAGCGGTGTTCTTAATTCATGGGAGGCAATGGATAAAAATTCATCACGAGCTTCAATAGCTTTTTTCGCATCATCATAGAGCATTGACCTGTGAATGGCCTGAGCGCATTGGCGGGTGAGAGCGAGCATGAAATCTTTTTCTTCTCTTGTAAATTCCCGTTTAAAGTCAAAACTGAAAGTCAGAGATCCCAAGGATTCACTGCCAATGGTAAGCGGCAGACAGGCGATGGATTGTCCCCTGAATTGAAAGTTCTCTTTCTTCAAATCTATGAATTCCTCATTGAGGTTTTCCGTATTAACAAACAATGGTTGTCCAAAACGTATGGCCCGGGTTGAAGGCAAATCCAGATCGATAGGAAATTTTTTAAATTGATCAAATATTTTTTGATCGTATCCGCCGAGACGCTTGAGCTCGAGAAAATTTTTATCTTCTGAAAGAAGAATAATTGAAGCAGTTACTGCGTGCAGAGATTCAAAAGCCTGCTTGAAAACGACGTCAAACACCTGATCGGGGGTCAAGGCCTCTGAAAATGAGGCGGTAATGGACTGCAGTCGAACGGTTCTGTCGATGGCGTGATTGAGCTGATCCTGTCCTAACTTCAAATGGTAAACCATTCTGTTAAATGCATTCGTCAGTCGTCCAATTTCGTCGTGCTCCAGAACCTGCACTTCATAGTTCAGATTTCCCTGTGCGACTTTATCGGTCGCTTCAAGTAAGTGTGAAATGGAAATGGCAATTCTGCGCGAAAGCGAAACTCCGAAAGTCATGACAAAAATAAAAAACAGAACAGAGATCGTAATGCCGACCGTGATTGGTTTAAATCTGTGCTGATAAAGAATAGAAAAAGTCTTATCGGTCGATTCTTTCATTTCAATTTGGGATTTACTGATGAGTTCCCGGATATCGAGAATATGTTGCTTTCCTTCCATCAAGTCCGCGCGCCAGTCTTCGCCGTCATCATACTTTAGCGTATTTTCCAGTTTATCTATCGTATTGCTTATCTCTCCCAGCTGCTGAAGAATTTGAGGATGTCTTCTGGCAACTGCGACTGATTGAGAAAGAAGATTTCTTGCCACTTTGATATTTTCTTCAAACGCAAAATTAATTTTAACCAGATCCTGAACACCGCCTACCTTGTCAGTCATTCTGTCTGCACCGTTGATGGCTTCAAGAAACTGAGTGCTGAGTGAAATAAAGTCGTTCGAGTTTTTTAATTCCTGAAGACCTTTGACCGTACTCATACTTGAAATATAAAGTGCGAAAGCGCAAAAAATAATAAAAATGGCAATAACAGACATAACAGACTTAAGTCTGTTGATAATAGAAGACGTCTGTGTGAAAAATTCTTCGATCACTCTATTCCTTATCCAATTCTATTTTCTTCACACCGGGGGCACCGGTGAAGGCGGCTGAAACGTATCCAACAGCTCCCGGAAATCTTGCAACCATTGTGGCCATCATGGAGTCTGAACCCAACTGAAGAGGAGCGCGGTTGCCAGTATAGAGTTTCTGACCTATCCAGAAGAGTTCAACTTCGCGGGAAGTTTTCTTTAAAATTTTTTCAAGGAAAATTCTTCGAGCTTCGGTTTCGTCTTTCTGATCAAAAAAGCGCACGGGCATTCCACCTGGCCATTGTCGGTTTTCTTTAAAATAATAATGAGCGAGTTTTACCGGAGTAATTTCTGAAAGCGGATTTTTTTCATTAACGATGATGATAATGTCCTGTGCATTAACGAGATGAGAGAAAAAAAGGAATGTGGCGAGTATTAGGGTTTTCATTAAAACGCAACCCCTGCTGAAATATCCAGCGTCACACAATCGCGGTTTTTCCCTAAGACGACAGCGTTGCCATAAACATAATCATTCATAGCAGCTCCGAGACGAAGTCTGGTATAGGACGTCGGCAGCCAGTTTACTCCCAGACCGTATTCATATTTTTGATAGGGATCAAGAAGACCGGGAGTGGTTTTATTCAGCGAACTCTGGGCAAAATCGAGGAAGGTATAAAGTAAAATCTCTTCTTTGAAAATAAACAAACTCGGTTCTACATAAAATGACCAGGGATTGCTTTCTGGTCTGAGATGAATGGCATATTCAGCGGTGAGAAGATAGTTTTCAGTTTGAAGTCTGATATCATAACCGAAGATATGATCCATGTTTGAATTAAATTTCGCGGTTTGAAAGGAAAGTCCGGTCAGAAGTTTTCCACCGGTGTTTTCCCACCAGACTCTGGCTCCCAGGCCCGGTGTATTTGCGTTTTCGAGTCTTGTGAAAGAATAGGTATTGAACCCTAAGCGGTAGGAGCCATAATCAGTCGTTTTGTGAAGATGAAAGCCAGACCACAAGGGAGAAAATAATTCTGACGTCCTCAACACCTGAGGCCCGCCCCTGCGGATGAATAAAACAAGTTCGCGTTGTTGGGCCGCATATCCAAAAGGAGCGTAACCCTGACCACCACTTAATCCCCATCCATTGCCCATGTCGTAATCCAGATAACCTTGAGAAAGGAGAGCGCCATAAAACGGAGTTCCAAAAGATCTTTGAGGCGAAGTGGGATGGCGTGGATCGTTCTGAGGGTTTTGAATAGGAAAAAATAATCCAGTCAGAACCTGGCCTACAAAACGAAGACGGTTGCTGTATTCAGCAGCGAAATTCAAACCGAGTGTGTTAGAGGAACTGGCCGCTTTGAAAGAGGTGTCCGGTCCCTGGATCAATGTATAGGATGGTTCAAAAAATCCACCCAGCGTAAAATTACTTCTGAGAAACGAATTTACTTTTGAATTTTCTTCGGAAGTTTGAAGCAAAATTTCTTGCTGATTGTTTTCTAGAATTTGAATTCTTTTTGCCAACTGATCAATCTGAGATTCAGCGGCAGTGATTTGTGAAAGGCACATGAGCGCAATGAGCGCAATGATTGATAAGAATTTCATTACAGTTCCCCTCAAGGATATTCAGTGTGCTTATACAAATGATGATGATTCGTGGCAACTTATAAGCTACTTAAGAAATAATAAAAACGTAATCATAGTTAAAAATTATGAATGACCAAAGCTTTGTGAATGAATGTTAATCGTAAAGACATTAGTCTCTCGGTGTGATGTGCTTATAAAGGCAATTTAGAAGGAGGGACTCATGGGAATTTCAAAATCTTTTCTCAATACACCAACTGATCTTGGACATGAAGCGACCAGAGATATTTCAGGGGCCTTGAACGGCGTTCTTGCAGATGTCTTCGCGCTTTATATGAAAACAAAAAATTTTCACTGGCATGTGAGTGGCAGTCACTTTAGAGACTTTCATTTGCTACTTGATGAACAGGCCGCTCAGCTTTTTGCCATGACGGATGAGCTTGCTGAACGAGTCCGCAAAGTGGGCGGAAGAACTTTGCATTCCATTGGTCATATTGCTAAAATGCAGAGAATAAAAGATAACGACGCTGAATTTGTAACTCCAATGGATATGCTCGCTGAACTTTGCAGCGATAATCAGCATCTTGCTCAAGTGATGAGATCTGCCCACGACGTTTGCGAAAAATACCGTGACATTGCATCGACAAGTATGATTGAACAATGGATAGACGAAACAGAAAAACGCACGTGGTTCTTATTTGAATCTACCCGCCGATTAGGCTCTGAAGGGTAATTCAAAACTTAAAGGATACAACCGGAATGGTCGAGCAGACGACTGCGAAACTATTGCGTTCTAAAAAGAACGCAATAGTTGCTGAATTTGAAAAAAGAGCTAAAGAAAATATCTCGCGCATGCGAGTGCTCGACCATAACGTTCTCATTAATCACATTCCAGAATTTATTGAAACGATTATTGTTCACCTCGAAAAAAAGCAAATTACAGACGAGGAAGCCGTCCTGGAAAAAAAAGCGGCCAGAGCACACGGGCGCGAACGAAGCTTTATCAACGGATACGGTGTTGAAAATTTGATAGCGGAGTACCGCCAGCTCAGAATTGCTCTCTTTAAATGTGTCGAGAGTGAGTTCACCATACCTACTCCTGACAGAGATTTGATTCTTGATATGATTCAGATCGGAAGCAAACAGGCGATGTTGCAATTTCTTTATGAAAAATCCACTGCGCCAGGAGTGCTGAAATATGTTCCTAAGCTTACCTGGCAGCGTTATGTCGTTTCACTGATTCTGATTTCAATAGCTACTATTTTTCAATATTTCCTGAAAGATTATACGGCAAACGCCCCCTATATCTTCTTTTATCCTTTTATTTTAATTGCTGCTATTTTCGGCGATGGAATCGTCGCAACGCTGTTAACCGCTTTTAGTGTTCAGTTCTTTTTTATAGACCCGATTTTTAGTCTACGGATGGAATGGCCGGTCGATTATACTAGAAACGCTCTTTTTTTTATTTTTGCCGGATTAATGGTTACAGTTTCAAAACTTCTTCGTCGGGCCATGGCCAACGCAAGTATTGCTGCTGAAGAACAGCAACTTGCAAAAATAGAGTTGGAAGAGACGGTTAAAAATCTCCACAACGAGCGCAATCTTCGTGAGCAATTTGTCGCGTCTCTGACTCACGATTTAAGAGGTCCTTTGACGTCAATTCGTATCAGTGCCCAACACCTTTTAAGAAATCAAAAACTGGAGTCACCGGAGCGCATTTTTCAGCGGATTATCAACAGTGCTGAACGTGCAGATGAAATGATTCAGGATTTACTCGATGTAAGTTTGATCCGAAGCGGACAAAATATTCCGGTGACAATGGAATATTGCAATCTCAATGAACTTATTGAAGATGTTATAGAGGAATTTAAACTTGCACATGGGGAACGAATTGTTTTTCATGGTCGCGAGAGGCTTTCAGGATATTGGAGTTATAACGGGCTTAAAAGAATTTTTGAAAATCTTATCACCAATGCTGTTAAATACGGAGCTCAAGATAAACCGATCACCATTACGCTGAAGGGAAATCACAACCATGCTGTGATTGAAATTCAAAATCAATTGGTCGGTCAACCGCTTTCACAAGATGAAATCAATAATCTTTTTGAACCATATCAACGTTTGAAGCGCGCTAAGGCCAGTGGCAAAGCTGGTTGGGGGCTTGGGCTCACGCTCGTTAAAGGTTTAGTCAACTCTCACGGCGGCGAAATTGAGGTCCGAAGTTCTGCCAATGAAGGGACAATTTTCAGCATTATGATTCCTCTCGATTCCCGAAAATAGCCTTTTTTGAAGGCATTCTCCTTGCAGATTTGTTCTTGTTCACTAAGAAAAAAAAGTGTCGAGGAGAAATCTATGAGTATCAATTTATTTACTGACAAAGGAACACCGCTTGAGCAGCAACGCTTCACGTGGAAGGATCTTGTTCAAAAACCTCTGAGCAAATTAAACGACGATGCGTTTACCCGTATAAGAGTTATATTGATGAATGGTATTGAGCTGGAAGCCGTTCGCTTCAGTCATGGCTGCGCGCGAATGAACGCCGAACTACAGCTGCCGCTTGCTAAAATCAGAAGAGTAGAACAACACCAGGCCACTTTAGTCAATTGGCTCTTAGGTGCAGATCATTCGCCTTTGGAAACAACCATTGGTTATGAGCAGGTTGCCATTGAAGTGACAGCTGCTGTTGCGTTGAAAGAACCCGATCCTTATCTGGCCCAAACTTATCGCTATGGTTTGCTGGAAGATTTTGATCACATGTATCGCTACACGGCTTTACTTGATCGTCTTGAAGGAAAAGATTCCAACTGTATTCTTCAAAATTATACAGACATTGTTCCGGGAAGACCGACTTTGTTTGAACACAGAGATCCTTCAGATGATCTGCGCTTTCCATACGACAGAAATTCAGCCGAACTCATCAGTAAATTTCATGCGCTTACCATCATGGCCGGTGAACAGCAGACACACAATTACTATATGAATATCGGTCCACTGTTTTCAGATCCTACCGCAAGACAGTTGTACGCTGAAATTGCTTCGATTGAAGAACAACATGTCACGCAGTATGAATCGATCATTGATCCGGAAGAAACGTGGATGGAAAAATGGCTGATTCATGAAGCCAATGAAGTTTACAATTATTATTCATGCCTGGTGGCCGAAACTAATCCGAGGATAAAAGCCTTGTGGGAAAGGTTCCTCGATTATGAACTCGGTCATTTTCAACTTGTGCAGGAATTGTTCAAACAAATTGAAAAAAGAGATCCGCAGGAAATTATCAGCGGAAAACTTCCGTCTCCACTTGAATACAGAAGTCATCGTGAGTTTGTCCGGGAAGTTTTGAAAAAAGAAGTCGATTACCGCTCTGTCGGAAAAGAGTATGTGACGAGCTCTGAAGAGGAAACTGAACGGTCTCAAGACTATCGCGATTTTATGCACTCAGAAGGAATTCCTTCTGAAACGGTGGCGGCCGGTTATATTTATAAACCAGGCACTGAAAACGCAATGAATCTTCTGAACAATCATTAGGAGTCGACCATGGAAACAATTGAAACAAATTTAGGAATAAATAAAACGGGTGTTCTCACATCCATTCAAGAAGCCTTGAAAACAAAAAAAGGGGCAGAAAGTTTAACGACTCCTCCTCCTGGAGATTCATCTCTCCTGGGGGAAAATCGAGTTCTTTATATGCAGGAGGGAGACCCCGTCGGCTCAGTTCCTGTTCCCATGACGGTGAAAGGACTACTTTCATCTGCTCAGGAAAAAATTTTGATGGGCAATCACGTCTTCATGGACAAGCTCGGTGAGCGCATTGCTTTTGAGCGCACGGGAACGCGCTTATATGAAGCGCTGATCAGCAAATATCAGGGGACTTCGAATCAGGAAGGACTTCCGGATTTGATCACCATAGAACAGTTTTATATGGAAGAGTTAAAGCATTTCAATATGGCCGCTGAAATAATGATGAAGCTCGGTGGAGATCCGACGGCAATGACTCCATCTGCGGATATCGCCGGAGTTGCGGGGATGGGCTGGGTTCAGGTCATCAATGACCCGAGAACAACGTTCCTGCAATCGCTGGAGACCATTTTACAGGCGGAATTAGTGGACAATGCTTGTTGGGAGACACTTATAGAACTGGCAGCGCATTTGGGCCTTAAAGAGGCCGTAGATGAATTTACTCTTGCTCTGCAGGAAGAGTCTGTTCACCTGACAACAGTAAAACAATGGGTAAAAGAACTTAATCTTGACGGTAAAGTAAGCCGCCTTCTCCAATGAAATAGATGTTTAAATGAATAGATTTTTTTGATCTGGATCAGGTTTATTCAAAAGAGAGAGGTCGATAATAAAAGTGAAGGTAAGTAAGTCTTCAAGGAGGAAATGAATGAAGAAGCTTTCACGACTATTATTTTTTATCGGCCTTTTCAGTTTTCACACTAAAACGCATGCAAAAGATTTGCGTCCGTGGGTGTATTTTGATCTCGGTGATACGGTCGTCAATACTAAAGATATGAAGCACCTGAAGTATATGAAAGGCGCGCGTGAATATATTGAAGAATTAAAGCGCGAAGGATTTCACATCGGGATCATCTCCAATATTCCGGAAGATTTCGGCATGGATTACGATGAAAAACTTCAGACGTTGAAAAAAGTGATTGCCGATGGATGGGAAGAGGACCGGCCTTTTGACTGGAGTGTTTATGAAGAAATCATTTTACCCTTGAAAAATTCTGAAATGAAACCTGCACCGGTTCTTTTCATCAAGGCCATCAATAAGGCGGAGGCGTGCCCTTCAATGTATGTCGGAGAAAGCGTAAAAGAAATTGCCGCCGCTAAGAACGTTGGAATGGCCGCGAAACTTTATGTCGATGATTATGTTCCAGTGAATGATGTGAAAGGGTTTATGAAAGAGAATTATTCGCGTGAGTATGATCGCGATTGTCTTTAGATGATTGATGACTGACGACTGACGACTGATGACTGATGACTGACGACTGTTGACTGATGACTTTATCATCCAACATCAAACTCCAGTCTCCAGTCATCAGTCATCTGACATCCGTTACTTCACACTAAATTTTCTTAACACGCCCTCAATATCCATGTGATATAAAAATCCAGGCTCAACCGAGACAGCTGCATAATTCTCATTCCATTTCTCTGGTTTCCAGTGAGTCAGAATCTTTCCGCTGAGAGGTTCGACTGCAAAGAGTCCATTGTCCATGCTCGGGTACCAGAGAATTCCTTTTTCAGCATCGTAATCGAAACTGGAAAGAGCGTAGTTTGTTTTTTCGTTTCCGGTTTTATGACACCACATTTTTTCTTTGCGTGTGAGATTGACTCCGCAGATAGTGCCCTTGAAATCGCCGAGGAAAACATATTCCTGTTCTCCCGATTTGATATAAAAAGGCTTTGAGGCCACGGGAGCATCAAACGGCATAGAGAATTGGGCTTCGCCGGTAATTTTATCCAGACAGTGAAGAAGGCCTACGTTTGACGGAAAATAAATTTCTCCCAGAACAAAACAAACATTTGTTTCTGCGACTACCGGATGCATCCAGTTTGACAGGGGAAGTTCCTTTTTCCAGATTTTATTTCCTGTACCGAAATCATAAGCGACAGCATAGCTGCGATCTCTGACCGTTCCTTTTTCTACTCCTGAGCCCATGTAGACGACGCCTTTTTCAACTGTGACAGTGGCATCGAGATGTCCGTCTTTGGCGTGCCAGATTTCTTTCATAGTGATGGGATCAACAGCGTATAGCCCGTCCACTCCAGCTGTGACAAACAAAAGATCTTGCCCTCGCCAATTGGATATCAGTGGCTGTCCTTCAGTGTGTCCTTTTGTCTGGAAGGAATTGAGATATTTCCCGGTCGCTAGGTCAAAAGAATAAATGCGTGCGTGGTGAGTATCGTGATTGCCTTCACCTGAGTAAAGACGATTTTTAAAGATTACCGGTCTTGTGGTTACCTGAGTTCCGACGAAAAATTTTCTTTTTTGAGCGAGCGTGTTTTTATCGAACTCATAAATATAACCGTCATCAACACCGTAAAAAAGGGACTGACCACTGAGAACTCCTGAACGAAAAGCTCCCTTGGACAATTTAATTTCTTTTTCTAAGATGAGCGAGTTAAAGGCCGCAGGAACAATTGCCCCTGTGTATTCATGCTTTCGATAAAGTGATTCCGGATAGAAATCTTTTGAAGCGACAGCTTCGCTTTCCGAGTGACGGTTGATGGTAAAAACGAAACTCGGCATCGTTTTAACATAAACGTAACTTTTATAGGCCCCAAGGCCAAGAAGATTGACGACAATCATGCTGGCCAGAACTCTTTTTTTCAAAAGAACTTCGAGAAATTGTTTCGGGCCTTCAGTGTGAAGTTTAACACCAAACCAACCGGCAACAATCCCTGCCAGAGAAGTCATGCCGACAGTAACCGCCGTTAACGGAATGAGCACCATGGGAATAATTGAAGGATCTATTCCTCTAGTCGCGAGCTCGTGATTAGTTTTTAGCCAGAGTAACACGTCCATTATTTCCATCCACCCAGATTTTATCTCCGTCTTTAAAACGAAGATGACATTGCCTGATTCCACTGATTGCCGGCAAATTCATTTCGCGGGCAACTATTGCACAATGAGAAAGAACTCCACCTTTCTCTACAATGACAGCTTTTGACTTGAGAAATAATCCTGTCCATCCCGGATCTGTGGATTCGGCGACAAGAACTGTATTTTCCGGCCAGTTGCTCATATCGACTTGTTCCGGATCGGTGACGACCCGGATTTCTCCAAACACAAGACCTGGAGAAAGGGCTTCGCCAATTAAAGTATTGTTTGTTTTTATTTCATTGGTTTTTGTAAGGATGGTTTCAAGTCCCTTTAAATCAACAATGCCAGGAAGATAAATGGATTTGCTTAACATCGCACTGTTTTTTCTGCGGGACGCGCGTTTTAAATCAAAATCTTTATTTAAAATTTCCTGCCAGGTCATCCAGAAAATCGAATCGCCAAGATTGTTCCGGCGGGCTATTTCCAGAGCTGAGTAGCGTATGTGCGAATACGGTGAGAGTAGATTCATTTTCCACTTCTCACGTAACTCAAGCATTTCACGCAGGAGCGCCCATTCTTTTTCGATAACTTGTTTTTTATAAGTGTTGAGAGATTGTATTTCTTTTTCAACGGAAGTTTCGCCTGCAGCGTGCGCCTTTTTTTCAGAGCGCGACATTTTGACAAAGGCATTGTCTCCAAGTTCCATCCAGCGCGGGTTCATTAATTCAAGTTCTCCCGGGCCGCGATGACCAAATTGGGCCAGGAACTCAGAACGAAGAGAAGATTCCAGCGAAGCCTCGCTGTAATTCATATTCATTTCCATCGTCACTGTATGAAGTCCTATCCCAAGCCAGTGATTCATCTTCTTTTCAATTTCATCGGGGGGAAGAACGCCTTTGAGCAAGGCCTTCAGGCTTTGAGTCGTCGACTCAATGAGAGAGACAAGAACCAGTGGCCAGACAAGATGCTCATCATAAAAATTGGTCACTTCACGTTTGAATGATTCGAACAGGCGTTCATCAGTGTGATTTCGATAATAAGTAGCATCTTTCAGACGAAATGATTTATCGTGGAAAAGCGCAAGTTCCCGCGCACAGTCCGCCAGCCATTTTTGTCTTTCCGTTGAAAGACGGAAGCTGACTCCCACCATTCTCGCCATTGTAAAAGGAGTGAGAACAAAAGTTTTAAAAGTCATCTTTCCGAAATCAAATTTTAATTTCGGTGAATGATCGTATTCGAGGCGATAGGGAATTGGACCAAAATAAAGCGGCGCCATCATCGAGATATTGACATAAGCGCGACCGAAAATTTTTTCCAGCAATGAATGCGTTTCATTCTGAATATCTTTTTCAATGCCGAGGTAGCCGAGTTTTTTCAACGCTTTTGAAAAAGCATGTTGTTTTGCAAATGCTTCACTCCAGATGGAAAAAGTGAGTTCGCTCGGGGGACCGCTCCATTCTGCAAATGTATTTCCATCCCAGATTGTATCCGGTGAGTGGGTGGCCTTTAAACGCTTCAGTTCTTCGTCTATTAAACGTTTTTCTTCTGACTTTCCTGAAAGGGCCGTAATGGGACGCGCTTGTAAAACGCGAAAGCTTCCTTTCTGGTCAATGGCCCATTCCATATCAATTTCAAGACTGAAGAAATCGCGGACAGCGAGTCCGGTTTTCACAACTTCCTGAAGATTGAAGAGTGAAGTTGTGCTGGTTTTATTTTCTTCAAAATGATGAGGTGTTTTTTTACCGGAGACCAGATCTTCTCCCAGTCCTTCAATTGCTTCAGCGATCCATCCTTTTTCATTGCTTCTTGGATCGACACTGAAAAAGACACCGGAGTATTTTGGATCAACCATTTCCTGAATGACGACATTCATTTTTGCATCACTGGCCTTTTCTTTTAAAAAATGTTCGCGATAAATGGAACTCGATTGTTTGAACATGGATTGAAAGCAATTGTTCACGGCTTTCTTTAAACCGGATTCGCTGTCGACGTTGAGAAAGGTCGAATTCTGTCCGGCAAAACTTGTTTCGCTGGAATCTTCGCCGACCGCTGAACTTCTCACCGCAAGTTTTGGTTTGCCTGCATCGTTCCACCAGGAAAGGATCTCTGTCCATAGCTGATCGGTTGAAGGTTGTTCAGTGAGAATAAGGCCATCTGGTACGGGAAAACCCGCATTTTTCATAAGACCCAGAGCGAAACCTTTTCCGCCGAGGTATGAATGATCTTTGGTAATGTCTTTAAATTTGTACATTGTCATGGCGACAGAGTACTATAAAAAGTTGGAAAAAACATGATTTAGCTTAGGTTGGCTGCAGATGTTTCTTACAAAACAAAACACCCGCTTTAATTTAATATTTCAAAGGAAAAAATAAATGGAATTAAATCTGAATGCCCAAAAAAAAATCTGGCCCGTTTCACATTATCTCTTCCTGGAAAAAACAGGACCCTTTATGGAAACAGCTCCTAAGTGCTGGCAAGAATTCAGAGCGATTATTGATCCTCTTTTACCAGAACTCAAAATGAAATCGATGGCGAGTCTCTACAAGATCAATCCAGAAATGGTTTATCGTGCCGGCGTGATGCTGGAAGAAAAACCTGATTTTGAAATTCCAGGTCTGCGCTATGAGCTTTTTGAAGGGGGAACCTATCTGAATTATCTTTTTAAAGGAAACTACAGTGAAATTCCTGAAGCCTGCGGCAAGGTCTTTGATGATTTGCATACCAAGCGGATTGAAATGGCACACAACTGGGGCATCGAAAACTACCTGTCGAATCCGGAAAAAACGCCACCTGATGAAAACCTGGTGGAAATTCTCATTCCTGTTAAATAAGAGAATTAAATCTGATCAAACTCATATTGGTCTTGGTGAGGAAGAGTAGACTCAAAATCATAGGAGGAGTTTATGACTGAAACAAGATCATTGATGACGAAAAAAATTATCAAAGTTAAAGCAGATATGCCCATTCAGCTGGCCTATGACGAAATGAAATCGCATGGCATTCGCCATTTACCGGTTGTTGATCATACTGGAAAACTGGTTGGTATTTTATCAGACCGCGATGTTCAAAGGGCCGTGCATTTCAGACAGGTCAATGAGATTGAACAGGAGATGACTTTCAATCCTCACGATACAGTAGAAACTTTCATGAGCTGGCCGGTTCAGACGGTTGATGAAAATACCTCCGTAGCAGATCTCACCCGCATGATGATCGAAATGAAAATTTCAGCTTTCGTTGTGAGTGGTGGAAATCAATATATAAAAGGAATTGTGACAACAGATGATTTGCTCAAATATCTTCTCGAGTTGCTGTCTTCAACTGAAGCTACGAAAGGAATGCCGCTCAAAGGTTTATTTTGGGCAGGTTTATAATTTTTCTTGATTCGCTTTTAACGGAATAGAATGTCTTATTTATCTATTTTTCCAAACTCCCTTTTTGGAGCATAATTTTTTTATGACAAACAAGGGAGTTCATAATGAATGCCGTCAAGTACAACAACCAAGAAAATCTTTTAAAAACAAAACACTTTTTGGAAAACTATCTGGGTAAAAAGAATAAAGAGATTGAGCAAAATGTCTTTCTCTCGCTCTATCTTTCAAAAGACTTTCGCGGGGACCGCGAGGCTCAAATGCGTAAAAAACTAAAAGAAGCGGAGCTTGCGATAAGAGCGCAAATCAATCACCGTGACGCTGAAAAACTTCTGGATCAACTGCATGAGATCAATCCAAAAGAACTCATCAGAACAGATATGTCGACAGCTCTGTATCTCACTTCAGATTTTCACGGACATCTTTTCATGCCTTTTCCGGTTGTTGAAAGTGTGATTGTCGCAAGAAGTCTGCATTTAAAACCGGTGTTGAGCTGGATTAACAAAGAAGATCAGTTTTATCTTATCACTCTGAGCGGGAAACTTTGCCGCTTGTTAAAAGGCGATGCTTTTTCTTTATCTGAAGTGGCGCGCGTCGTGATGTCTTCTGACCAGAAAACGGTTGAGAAGAAAGAACGCGAAAAACTGATTCTCATGGCGGAAGAAAAATTTTACTCCTTTATGAAAGATGATCATTATCCCATTATCCTGGGGGGCGTTCAAAACCACTATGATGTTTTTGAGAAGTTCAACCGCGATCCGGACCTGATTAAAAAAAGAATTATCGGAAACCTGGACCGCATGAGCTACCGTGATCTTCATCACAAATGTCTTTTGCTACTCGAGCAGAAGAGGGAAGAGGAAGGTCAGATGATTCTCAGACGTTTTGAGGAGGAGAGTCCTTATGGGAAAGTTCTGACAGATTTAAAAGAGATAACCATCGCCGCTGTTCAGGGTAAAATTCAGGATCTGGTAATCCCGCACGACAAATTTATCTGGGGAAAACTGGATAAAGAGACAGGGCGAATTTTGTCGGCTTCATTGAAAAATCTGGCCGTTCCGGAAGACGATGTTCTCGATGATCTTGCAGAAATTGTTCTTTCCCGAGGGGGAGACGTTACTATGTGCAAGTATCACGAAATGCCCGCCGGAACTGAGGCAGTAGCCTTTTTAAAAATTTAATCTATCTGACGAACCAGACTTTCGAAATCAGACCGTCAGCAAATGCATAAACGGCCACGACGTGACTTGGAGCAGTCGCTCCGGTCACGCCCGTGACCCATTCTTCATCCATTACTGTGTTCTCAAGAACAATTCTGCTTCTTAATTCACACTTCAATTCCGGATTTTGTTCGAATCGATCTTTATAGATTTTTGTAAAAGTTTCAAAGTCATTACAGATGCAATCGCCGGTATTGAGACGAAAAACTTCGATCTGCGGATGATAGTGACTGAGAAATTTTCCCAGGTCGCGGTTGTTATAGGCATCCAGCTGGCCTTGAGCGAGAGCGATCATTTGTTCTTTTTTCATCTTAGTTTGACTCGGCAATAATATAGGTTTTATCGACTGACACATTTTTTATATATTGTTTCTTTCCGGAACTCCACTTCACTTCAATCCATTTGATTTTGTCTACGGAGCCCAGACCAAAATGGAGAGTCGGATCGTTTTGCTGATTCATTGTTCCTGTGACACCTTCAACTTGTCTCAAAAATAATCCCTTGTCATGAACGACACGCACTTGAGTTGTGACAGGATTTTTGCCGGATTTTTTTCCAAGAATTTTTAACTTCAGCCAATGGTTCGACTCTGAAGAAATATTTTTAAACAGTCTCATGCGCGCATCGACGCCGACAGCTTCGCGGCCGGAAGTGATGAGATCCATTTTTCCGTCATTGTTGAAATCGGCCCAGGCGCCGGCGTAAGTGTCAATGACTCTGGTTCCTTCATTCTGACTGACTTCCTTAAATTTAAAGTTGCCGGCATTTTTATAGAGAAGAGAGTGCGAGTAATTGAAGTTGTAGACTTGAGTGATGTACATGTCTATAAGTCCATCGTTGTCAAAATCAGCTGAAGTGGATTGTGCCCAAAGCTCATCGCCTTTATAAACATCCCAGCCGCCTTTAGGTTTAAGCGGAATGTCCGAGGAATTTCTCATGTCCACAAAACGGTAATCAGGAGCGCCTGTGTTGCGGTAGATTTTAGAATCGTCGCAAACGTAGCCTCTGTAATCGTATCCACCACCATTACTTGGACCGATGTATTTATGAACGAGGTTTGATGTCCAGAGATCGAAATTTCCGTCGTTGTTGAAATCCGCCCAGACAGAGCCGATTGTGTGGCCGTAGGAGGGACCTTTTCTGGCCTTTAAAACTTCATCGTAAAATTTATTCGGATTGTATTCGCCCTGAGTGTTCGTTGAAACGGCGACATCCATTAATTTTCCCTGAACGTTTTTAAAAAGAAAATTCTGTCTCAGGCGATAGTTGGAAAAATAAGCGTCGGCCCAGCCATCGTTATTGTAGTCGGCCCACTGAATGCCTCTGGTGTACGCTTCGAAATTTGAAAAGGAAAAGCGGGTAGAGATTTCCATAAATCGTTTGCCCGCAAAGTTCATATAAAAGTGCGGAGGTACAAATGTGAACTGATTATCTTTGTGAATTTCATTCATGCCGATGACAAGATCAGCATAGCCGTCTCTGTTGAAGTCGCCATAACTGATCGTGTGAATATTTTCCGGCAAGTTGAGATTCAACTCCTTGGAAGATTCTACAAAATGGTGCAGTTTCTTTTGCAAAAAAACCTGTCCAGAGTTTGAAACGAGATCGATCAATCCATCGTTGTTGATGTCAATCCACACGGGATTTCCTTTCAACCCTTGAAGACCAACGCGATCAGTGACATCTTCAAAATCAAACCTGTCATGAGTGGAAACATTTTTATAAAGCCTGTCTCTGGCAATAAAATCCGCCCATCCATCATTGTCGTAATCGGCGACATTAAAAGTTGAGGTGGACGTTTTCGGAAGCCCGGCTTCTTCAGTGACTTCTTTAAAATATTTTCCTTCTTTAACAGAAGCGATTTCTCGGGAGGTTTCTTTCACTGTTGAACAGGAAGCCAGGGAAAGAATAGCAAATGGAAAAAGAATTTTTGTCTTCATAGCACCTACGTTGTGAGTTCTTTGACATCGTACCAGTTTTTCTGAATCTGATCGTGCTCACGGAGAAGCTTAATCAGGCACATCGCCACCTTATCGGTCGGGGCCAGACGATTCTGTTCCTTCAGTTCTCTGAATTCAGACACACGGGAAAAATTTCCTTCATCTTGTTCCCTAATCGTACTTTGCATATTGGTATCCATGACACCCGGGTTGAAATTCAATGTTTTGACGTCCTTTTTTTCGCCAGAAAGGCAATCAGTGAACATTTTTAGTCCACTTTTACTGGTGCAATACATCGCCCAGCCATCTATCGGGCGGACGGCGGCACCTGAGGAGAGATTCGCTATCACTTTTTGGCAATCCCAGGCTTTGGTTGCTTCCAGAAATAAGCTTGTCAGATAAATGGGCATGAGTAGATTGACGTTCATATGAGAGGAAATATCAGTCCAGCTGAAGCTTTCAATATGACCAACCGGAGTCACGACTGCTGCATTGTTGATGAGGTGAATCGCAGTAAAATTTTTTTCCTTTAATTTAGAGAGAGCAGTATTGAGTTTTTCTTTCAGCTGATCAGGTGAAGCCAGGTCATGCTGAATAAAAGTATGATCCGCATTTTGAACGGGACATTTGCGGCCAATGGAAATAACAGTGAATCCTTCCTTGAGCGCACGCTCAGCGAGCGAGAGGCCAAGTCCCTGACTTGTACCGGTGATGATAAATAATTGCATAAGCTTCTCCAGTTAATGCGAGCTATGCAAATTTTATCTCTCCTTCAGGTTGTCCGCAAAGTTTCTTTATGAATGATCGGATATTTCTGTCTGATAAAAATAAACAGCGCAGTTCCTAATCCCCAGGCTCCGTTTAAAAAGAAGGCCAGGGCCAGTCTGGAAAATGAAAATTCAATTCCCTTCAGGGGAAAAACAACGCCAATGGCGACAATTGTTGGAAGTAAAGCTCCGAAGAAAAAACTTTTCAACCAAAAATGTGTTTCAGTTGTGAGGCTCAGCAATTGTCCAAGGGCGATACCCCAGAGACCGCCGAAAAAGGCCAGAGACAGAACTGAAGGTACTCCCAGGGGACTAGTCGCCGTCATATTAAAAGGTTTTACAGGAGCTATTCCGGAAAGAAAGAAGAGATAAAGCAAGCCTTGATGAAAAAGAAGAGTAGAAAAAAAACCGGACAAAAAATTCTTTAAAGCATTCATACTTTTCTCCAGATGGACTAAATAATCTATCTAAGCCTGCTTCATGTATGAAGAAAAATAAAAAAAAATTATGAACTCAATACCGTTTTTGCATCTATGATTTTTTAACTGGCATTCTACTGCGGGACAGAATCATTTTTAAAGCTGAAGATTCTTCAAGTTCATCAAAAATATCACCAACGATTTCTTCAATAATATCTTCTAACGTAATAATTCCCAGGAAAATACCTTCTTCATTACTTATGATCGCGAGATGTTGTTTTTTATCCTGGAGCTTCAGGAAGATATTCAATAACTTTTCATCAGATTTAAATGTTTGCACTGATCGGATTAATGATTGCCACGTATGCAACGCAGGCCCGCGGGAAATATAGAATTCTTTAGCATGCAGTATGCCCACAACGACATTCTGGTCCACTACCGGGAAACGTGTGTGAACAGATTGCTTGATGATTTCCTCGACTTTGGATTCTTCGTCTGAAAATTTTAGTTTTATGACTGAATCCCATTTGATCATAGCATCGGCTGCTCTTTTATTATGCAACTCAATTAAATTAACTACAAATCGCTGGTGAAACAGAGGAAGATAACTGATGACGACGCTAGTTTGCGTGTCGACTTCAGATGATTCATTGATACCGAACCTTTTTAAAATAAAGGCAGTGGATATTTCCAGAAAAGTTATGATTGGAGAAAATATTCTATCCAGAATGGATAGAAAATTAATGCCCAGAAAAAGAATCGGTTTGGGATTATGGAGTGCAAAACTTTTAGGAACCAATTCACCAAAAACAACACTGATATAGGTTAAAGGAACGATGACGGCAATGACCGACACAGCTTCAGAAGCCGTTGCAGACAGACCATACTTTGACTCAAGAAAAGGGGAAAATGATTCGATGGCACCGTTGCCGCCAACCGCAGCAGAAACGGCACCAACCAATGTGATTCCGATCTGAATGACGGACAGCGTACGTTCAGGATTTTTTTTAAGTAAAAAAATTCTTTTAACTGTTTCTTTAAATTTTTCTGATGAATTGGAAAAATCTTCGCGAGTGGCCGTGACGAATGCCATTTCAAAAGCTGCAAAAAAAGAATTTAGCAGAAGGCAGATCAGAACAACTAAAACTTCCAACATGTGGCGTTCTCCTTATCTGACTGACAGCTTAACTTTTGTAAAACTATTTGCCGAGAAGTTTTATTGTTTCGTCTATCCAGCTTTTATAGGCAAGCGCATTGGTGTAAACGCCAACTTCATTGCAAAGCTCGCTTCCTCGACTGGTCACTCCGAAAAGATAGTAAACACCATCTTTAAAAATATAAGCAGGACCACCGGAATCACCGTTACACGTTCCAGCCTGCTTTTCGTTCAGGCGTACTTCCGTTTCGTGGATAAAAGAAATAGGTGCTGTCGTCATGCGAAGCTGGCCGTCTCCATCTCTTTCGATTTCATAACAAGTGCCGTAATTAGGCATTCTTCCCGTACAAACAACTTCACCGTATTCGATAGCTTCTTCAAGCTTGCGATACTTTCTTGGATCAATTTCCTTCATATCAACTGAATCGACGCCGAAGCCCGCAAGAGTGACTGTCGTTCCGATTTTTAAATCATTGGCATCTTTTAAAAAGACGGCTGGTGTGTAACCGGCAGGAACATTTCCTTTGAATTTAATGATGGCGATATCGCCAGTATCGACTTCTATTGTTTCATTGTTCGGATCCCAGGTCGGACTCGTTTTGAAATCAACCGCTGACAAAGCGAATTCCTGAAGAATATCCATTTCTCGGGTATTGATAATTTCATCGATGTTTGT
This sequence comes from Bacteriovoracaceae bacterium UBA6261, assembly GCA_002440825.1. GTDB lineage: Bacteria > Bdellovibrionota > Bacteriovoracia > Bacteriovoracales > Bacteriovoracaceae > Bacteriovorax. Next base: position 168,805 of record DJVH01000015.1, read on the forward strand.
CGCGAAAATAATTTTGACATCAGAGGCTCTCTTCGGAGCACAGTGAGCTGCCGTCAAAACGAAATTGGGAGCAATCAATGAGCCTGTGCAGATGAATTTTTCTTTTTGATTGTAAATTCCTACAACGCTTGAAGTGATCGGTTCTTTTTCCTGAACTGTTTTCCCGTTCATAATGGAACCAGAAATCACTGTTGTTTGTTCTGAAGAATTTTGAGAACAAGCAGCAAGTGTGAAAAGAAAAACTAGAGGGAGGATGTGTTTCATTATTTTCTCCTAGGGCATCGGCCTTGAGCACGACAGTCGAGTAAGCGCTTTCTTAATTCCATCAATTCTTTTAAATTCAGGCTTAGTTCAAAATCAAAACCTTGATTGACTCCGCCTTGTTGAGAAATGGAAAAGTATTTTTGAATATTTTTGAAATCGTCTTTGGAATATTTTTTATGATCTTTATCGCTGATGACAATATTTCTATTGAGATGAGTTTGAAATCTCATTCGTTGTTCTTTAGCCTTCTTTAAAGCGCCTTTAAAACTTTTCCAGCATTTGACTTCAGCGACAGCTTCAACTTTTCCAGAGTCATTGTCGAAAACCACAACGTCAAGTTCACCGATTGTAGTCTGATGTTCATCGTATTGGATGCTGTTGATGATTTTATATTTTGATTCCGGATAGTACGGTTCAACTTCGCGAATGGCCACTCGTTCACAGACGGCCCCTTCCGGTTCGAAATCGACTTTGTCGTAACTCAAAAGCTCGAAGTAGTCATCGATCGTTTTTGTCTGGGCAGGATTCCCGGCAAATGCAGGCGCATTCGCGAAGAGCACGAAGAAGAGAAGAAATAATTTTTTCATAGTGAGGACTTAAATCAAAATCTACTCACTATGACAACTGTTCTCAAATCGAGACAACGAATCTTGTTTTGGATTTGGTCTTGTTTTAATGACTGCCGTATTCGATCCCTGCGAAATCAGTTGTGAGCGTGTCCAATAAAGTCCAGCGAAGCAACTTTTTCTGATAGATCTTCACCGTGGCCTTGCCCGTGAGAGTTTCGTAATCGTGGAAGACTTCTCCGGTAGGAGTCACAAACTGCAGGTCCATGAATTTTTCTTTAGGTGCAAAGGCACTCACTGTGACTTTGTATTTGCCGTTTTCGCCACTCACTTCCCAATTACCCATGGAGACATTGGTTTTCACCAGATCGAGATCATTTGGTCTGAAATGATAGTTTACGCCTTTATGGCGAAGGCCGATGGAGACACCGGAAAACGGAATGTCTTTGCCGTAGTATTGTGGAAGTCCTCCACCTACAGCGAGAACGGAATCAGCATTTTCTTTAAACTGATTTGAAACAATCCATGTCCACCATTTTGGAAATTGTTTTCCCCAGTTGCGGTCCTGATAGCAGGGAGCATCTGTAAACTGGCGCAATTGATTGTTGGAAATAATTGTTCCTGAACAGCGGGCACTTGCCTGGGCCGGATACCATTCAATATCTGTAATGCCTTTGCCAAGGGCCCAGCTGACAGGATTATAACTCCAGTCTTTTTGAATCGAGATATCCCAGGAATAAACGGATGAGTTGTGATCAATGTTTCCCGAGAAGTTCACATCCGTGGCCTGATTATTTTTTACCTGAATAAGTGTCTGTGTTTTGCTTGCATAGAAATCTGTCACAGGAAATTTATTTTCAACAACTGTATTGTCATTAAAATCGCCCATGCCGACATAAGCGCGCGTCCCGGCCATTTTTTGATCTTTATCCCAGGGATTGACGACGCCGTAGACGAAATAAAAAGATTCACCTGTCTCAGGAAGAACGACTTTGTAATACCACCATTCAAACCATGGTGATGTATTTCCCTGCTGATACTGATAAGTGTTGAAGGGATCAACTTCAGCGAAGGCGGAAAAATTTAAAAGTAAAACAAAGAGGGTTGTGATTAAAGTTTTCATCCCGAAATTATTCAATTCGGGATGAAAACCGTCAATTCGGCCGAACTCTGTTATTTGTCAGCTTTTTGCGGCATATGACCCATTTTGCCGCTTTGATAATCGTAAAAAGCTTCGCGAATTTCCTCGGGCGTGTTCATGACAAAGGGTCCGTACCCGACGATTGGTTCATTGATCGGTTCACCGCCCAGAAAGAGGAGAGTGCTGTCCGTTTCCGCTGTAAAACTCAGGCTTGATTCATTGGGTTCAAAAACCGCAAGCTCTGCTTCTGTCACTATTTTTCCCTCTTCAGTCCTAATCTTTCCATTCAGGACAAAAAGATTGGAAGTGTGATTCTCTGGAATGTCGAGAGTGATTTTTGCTCCGGCCTTTACGCGAATATCCCAAAGGTTTACCGGTGAAAAAGTCAGTGCAGGGCCTTTGAGTTTGTCGTACTGTCCTGCGATGATCCGAAGAGTTCCAGCGCCTTCTGGCAATTGATAAACGGGAATGGTTTCGCTCTTGATTCCCTGATAACGTGGTTTTTCTCTTTTATATTTTTGGGGAAGATTAACCCACAGCTGGACCATTTCAAAGCGTCCGCCTTTTTCTGCAAAGTCTTTTCCGTGGAATTCTTCATGGACAAGACCTGAAGCGGCCGTCATCCATTGCACATCGCCCGGTTTAATCAAACCACCGCCGCCTGCGGAATCGCGATGTTCAACTTCACCGTGATAGACAATGGTGACAGTTTCAAAACCGCGATGAGGATGTTCGCCGACGCCTCTGCGTTCTTTCGTTGGAGAAAACTCGGCAGGACCAGCGTAGTCCATCATGAGAAAAGGCGAGATGACTTTTCCAAGATCGTTGTATGTAAAAATGGATCGCACCGGAAATCCGTCACCGACCCAGTGTTGCTGATTGTTTTTTTGGATGTGAATAGTTTTTTTCATGTGACCTCCGCAGAGGGCTTAGAGCTCTGCTGTCTCCAGGCTTTGCTTGATAATGTCTGTGGCAAAATCAATAAACGCCTTAATTTTTGGAGAAACATATTTGTGAGCCGGGTACACAAAGTGTACGGGCCGCACTTCAGTTCTCCAGTTGTTTAAAATGCGAACGAGCTTGCCGGCCTTGACTTCAGGCAGGCAATGAAATGTTGGAATAATGGCAATTCCCATTCCCGATACAGTCAGAGACTTGGTTAAATTTAAATCATTCACCACAGTCTTCTTTTGAACTTTCACAGTTTGTTTCTGATTGTTATTCACCAGATGCCATTCCTCTGTTCCCAGGGGAGCAAAAACAATTGTGGAAAGTTTTTCCAGATCCTTCGGCGATTTTAGTGGACCTGCCGTTTTTAAAAATTTCGGACTTGCAAACGGGGCGAAGTAGATTGTACCAAGCTTCTTTGCAATCAGACTGGAGTCTTTTAAAACGCCGGTTCTAATTCCGATATCAATTTTTTCTTCAATGAGATCAACCTTTCTGTCAGTGAGAATGATCTCGATATTTATTAATGGATACTTCTTATTAAACTCACTTAAAAGCGCAGGAAAAAGTGTCGCACCCAATTCAACCGGAGCTGTAATGCGCAAGGGCCCCTGAGGAGCAGACTGATTATGCAGGACCTCTTCTTCGGCCGCAGCAATTCTGTTGATCGCCTCAATGCATTCCTTATAATAAAGTTGTCCGGCTTCAGTAATGTGCAATTTTCTCGTTGTCCGTCTAATCAGTGTGACACCTAATCTCTTTTCAAGAGAAGAGATGCGCGCACTGACAGTCGACTTGGGCATTTCAAGTGCATAAGCTGCACCTGTAAAACTTCCGGTTTCAACAACTTTTACAAAAATAGCAACTTCATTTAAATTCATAAATCCATGTTAGCAGGAATCACGCAAGATCGAAAATAAGGATTTCTGAATCTTCGTGCGCCTTAAAGTGGATGTCCGTTTCATCCTGAACTGAAACAGCATCGCCCGTATTTATTTCACTATCTGCCGCTTGCAGGCTGCCTTTCACAACCTGGACCCAGAGACCGCGACCCGCAGAAATTTTATAATCGAGTTCTTCACCTTTTTTCAAACGCGAGATATACATATCGGCATCTTGTTTGATGCTGATTGATCCGTCTTTGCCATCGGGAGAAATGACGTGAACAAGTTTTTTTGTGTTCAGATCATTTTCAAAAGACTTTTGCCCATAACCTGGTTCTTCATTCATCTTGTCTGGCATTATCCAGATCTGGAAGAAATGGGTTTCGTCATTTTTTTCTGCGTTGTATTCGGAGTGCACAACACCCGAGCCTGCGCTCATTCTCTGAACTTCACCGGGTTTAATCACGGCCTTCGTGCCCATTGAATCTTTATGTTCAAGCGCTCCTTTAACTACGTAAGAAATGATTTCCATATTACTATGCGGATGAGCTCCAAAACCTGTGCCTCCGGCAATTCGGTCCTCATTAATCACGCGCAATTTTCGAAATCCCATGTGTTTGGGATCATAGTATTCAGCGAATGAAAATGAGTGGCTTGAGTTTAACCAGCCATGATTTGCTTTTCCTCTGTCATTGGATCTTCTTATTGTTAACATAACTTAAGCTCCTTGTTTTACAAATTGAACCTCGAGCGTAATGTTGACATCTTCGCCTACAAGAATTCCGCCAGCTTCAAGGGCCGCGTTCCAGTTCAATCCGAAATCTTTACGGTTGATTTTTGTCAATCCAGAAGCTCCAATTTTAGTATTGCCCCATGGATCTTTTAACTCACTGTTTAGACCTTCAACAGAAAGGGTCACCTCTTTCGTTACGCCGTGAATGCTGAGCTTTCCTGTGATCGTAAAGTCATCTCCTTTCTTTTCAAATCTGGTTGATTGAAAACTGATAACCGGAAAGTTTTCTACATCAAAAAAATCTGCACTTTTTAAGTGAGTATCTCTTTGAGTGTCGCGTGTATTAATGCTGGCAGTTTCAATTTCTGCAAGCACACTTGAGTTTTCAAGATTAACAGAGTCGAAATGAAGTTTACCAGAAAGCTTTTCAAAACCACCATGGACTTTTGAAATCATCATATGTTTAATGCTAAAACTAGCTGTAGAGTGAGTAGGGTCCATTACATAAAGTGTTGCCATAAAAATCTCCTTTTGTTTTTCCTGTATACATTTTATCGGAAAAGCATCCGGATGATTAGACAGCATAATCTGTTTTAATTGTTCACACTAATGGATAATTAATCTTGCCTGAACATTAAATCAAGCATTTGTCACAAAAAAGACTTGTCTGACGTATATGACAGAGGAGATTCTAAATCATGACTAAAAAACTCTTGCCCCTTGCTTTATTCCTTTATTCAACCCATCTGTTAGCTCATGGAGGAATTGATCACAAAAAAGCAGTCATCACTCACACGCCGGAACAACATGAAAAAATGGCCATGACGGGAATAGCAGAGGATTATAAAGCCAAGATTGAACCCATTTTCAAAGGAAAATGTTTTGACTGTCACTCCAATCAGACAACTTATCCGTGGTACTATAAAATCCCTGGCATTCATACGCTGATGAATTCTCATATCGAAGAAGCTCGCTCGCACCTGGATTTCTCAAAAGGCTATCCATTCATCAGCCACGTCAAGCCGGTAGAAGATTTAAAAGCTATACAGAAATCGGTCGAGGAGGATCAAATGCCACCTCTTTATTACAGAGTTCTTCATTCTCAAATGAAAGTCACGGCAGAAGAAAAAAAGCAGATCCGCGACTGGGTTGAAGCTTCACTCAAAAAACTTCAGTAAAAAAAGGCCGGAATTAACCGGCCTTCGATTTTCTAAAGTGATTTCAAAAATTGTTCAAGATCAAGTTTTTCACTTTCGCTTAAATCCAGTTTTTTCACATTATCGTAGTGATTGATAACAGCACGATAATCCGCAAATCGTCCGTCATGGTAAAAGCCGCCTTTTTCGCGGACAAAAAGTCCTTTGAGCGGAGTGGTTCTGTATTTTTCATCAGGTGAACGTTTTGCCTGAAAATTGTCTATTCCGATTTCTGCCCCCGTGTGCATATTGTAGCCCGGTTCTGTGTAAAGAGGCGGCACGTGACATGTCATGCACTGAGCTTTGCCGTTAAACAGGGCCTGACCTCTTTTGGCCATAGTGACATCGTAAGATCCTGCCGGAGCTTTCGGTGCTCTAAGCGAAATCTGATAGAAGTGAAGGTCATTAAGTTTTGCACTGACCATATCGTTTTCTGATTTCACATTCCATGTTCCATTTTTAACTGCCAGCGGATATTTGGCAGGATTGTTCAGGCGTGGATCGAAAAAATTTCCTTGTCCGTGCATTTGGGTGACGGCCACGTAAGCATTCCAGTAAGGGACGCTTCCCCAGCCGTTGTAGGTGTGAAGATTAACTCCTGCAAGACCAAAGGCCGGAGGAAGAACTGTTGCTCCTGTTTTGCCATCCGGACGAAAAGCTTTTCCATCCTGATTTAATTCAGCGTCGTAACGTCCTGGTCCCCAGCTGGCGAGAATGGTTTTCACTGACTCTTCATCGACACCGAGGGCGTCGACAATAGGTTTCAAATTAGGCGCCATGGAAACAACGGCACCGACATTGAGATCGCGGTTAGGCCAGCCATCAAGTCTTGTACCCAGGCCGGGAGCAAAGGAATTGTCTACTGTCGAATGGCAAAGGGCACAGTTGATTCCCACTGATTTCAACTGGCCGCCTTTGAAATAACCTTTGACTCCAACAACCGCATCGTAACTTAAAAGAACAACTGTTGTTGAAGGATCATCGAGATCCACTTTTCCGTTTTTGATCGCTTGCTGAATTGAGCGTGGCAGTTCGTTGATGTCCACTTTAAGTCCTGCGCCTAAAGCAGCTTTGGGAGAAAGACCTGGCCCCACACCGCCGTTCTTAGACCCTTTGATGGCATCGTGAAGTTTTAGTTGGTCGCCCCAAAATTTTTCCGATCCAAAAGTGTCATAGCGAAAAATGTGCTGACCGCGGGCCAATGAAGAAGTATGCGATTCTATCGTAGGTTCAGTCGCGTAGGTTATGCCGGTGAGTAGTAGCAGCGGCAGAAGGATGGATGTTTTCATAAAGTCTCCTTTCATTTGTTTTGCTCACAAAAAACCACTGCAATAAAACAAAATGAAAGGAAGACAACAAATATAAAAAATCAAATGAACATATCGAACAGAAAAAGAGAATTAAGACAATTAAAACAGTCTTTACTTTTTTTTAGTCCCTCAAAACTTCACAGATAAATTTGGCATCAAGTGGAGTTTTGCTGCCGTTTAAATTTAATACACCTTTTAAATCAACTGTGCTGTAGTCGTTCAAATGAATGGTTCCATCAAAACGCGATGTTTTAGATTTTAATTTTAACGGTCCTGAAAGAACATCTGTTGAATCAAAAACGCCAGAGAGAAGATTGCCGCCAAAAATTAATGTGAGGTCATTGTCCCGGCCATCGCCATGTGAGTTTCGGTGTTCGTACAAGTTCAAAATCAATGTTTCGTTTTCACCGTAGAGAATTGTCTTTGTTCTGCAAAGTGACCAGAGACTGTCATGAGCGAAAGCAGAAAATGATGTAACAAGAAAAAGAGCGAGGATTGAAAGTTTCATAAGACCTCCTGATTTTGAAAGCAGGTTTACCATTGCGCTAAAATCAGGGCAAGTGCTTAATCGTGATTGCGGACCTTGTCAGGTGTCTGTCAGGTGCCACTAGACTTTGCGGAGCATAAGTCTAGTGGCACCTGCTCAGCGGCACCTGCTCAGCGGCTTAGAATTGATTGTCCCATGGGAACATTGAAATGGAGATCTCATAAACGCGATTTTTGTTCTTACTTTTCTTGTCGATGAAGTTGGCCAGAGAGCGGCGAAATTTTTTAATTTTTTCTTTTACTTCTGGAATGAGGTCAGCGTCCATTCCGATCGTGACCGCACTTTGATCCCTTTCCGAAAAGGGAAACAAGTCCATGGCCTCGATGGCCCTCTCCAGAACTTGTTTTTGTCTTAAGCGAAGTGCCACTGGAATAAATTGTTCCTGAAACTCTGTTATGGGTCCCGGCTTGGCCACAATTTCTCCGTTTTCTTTTTGAATCAGAAGATTCAGCTTAACTAAACGTTCTAAAGCGAGCTGTGCATCTGTTTCGCTGATGGCAAGGCGTTTAGAAATCCATTCAGCAGTTGGTTCAAAGTCGCTCAGACAAGTTAGTTCCATAATCACATAATGATACCATTCTTGAATGATTTTTATTTCTTCGATTTGAAGATGGTGGAGGGCCTGGAACTCTAAAACAGAGCTTTTTCTCTTATTGTGAAGTGAAATCTCCTTTTCGTAGATTTGATATTCTTCGGGAGTGAGCGAAAGAGGTTCCGCAATTTTCAATAAGACTTTATTGGTAACTTTTGATTTGTTAGTTAAAATTCTGGATAAAACGGAAACGTCTAAAGATAAAAATTTGGCGTATGCTCGCAAGGAGTAGCGTGGGTTAATTTTTTTCCTACGTTCAAATTCGGCATTTAATTTTTTTACAATTTTCATCATCATTTACCGTAGCGTTTTCAATTTAATTTGCCTAGAAAAATATCCCGAGTAATCCATATTGCAGTTTTTCTCCTGTTTGATCTTCTGAACTCACCCCCGCAGGCTCTCTATAAAGAGTCGCTTCAGGCTCAAAAAAACCAAATGAAGTTAAACCTCCGGTAAATTCTCTAATTGAATTATTTCCAGGTTCACCAAAAGAAAGCTGTTGCTCAAAGAATTCAAAGTCTGAAAGAACCACTTCTGATGTTGAGCAGGAGTAAAGAGGGAGATCATAATTATCATTGATCATATACCCGGTAATAAAATTGGTTCCGTAATCCATTTGATCCAGCCGCAGTGGTATCTCAAGCTGAGTCGCCGGATTTTCGAGACCCACATCCAGCAAGGCCAGTACATCAAGCGGCGTTGGTGCGATCAAATTTCCATAGGATTGAACGATATCATCACATTTCATATCTAATCCCAAGGGGCCAGGATCATGACTTTTTAAATTGATGATGCCAGCGCCATATCCATTTTTACCGAAGTCCAGACTGGAGAGATAGACTTTGCCGGAAAGCTGAGTTGTTTGATAATAGTTTTGTTGATGACCAATTTGAAGATCGGGCAAAGTGGAATTGATAGTGTAATTCTGCTGGTATGTTTCTGAAGAACCATGGTCAGCAGAATCCCCATAAAAACTTAAGCAGTAATTTGCATCAGTTGCTCCAATGGGAATTTTGGTCGAATAGGTCGTGCCCGATGCATAAGGATCACAACATCCGCTGCCTGTATCTTTGCCTAGACAGTAAGTAATAACTGAAGCTGAAGAGCAGGAAAGAGTGACGCCAATGGGATGGTTGAATGAACCGCCTGAAAGACTTGCTGTACATGTGTTGGGAATGACTTCAGCCGAACCGGAATTAGAACCATTAGAACTGATGCCGCTGGAGTTCACATTGTTTTTTATTTCGTCTTTTTTCTTTTCGTTTGTCTTGTAATAGGGACCATAGACCGTTTCAATCCCTTTGGACTGATTGGTTTTTAGCGGTGAGGGAGCGGACTTTTTCTCTTCATTGATTAGATCATGGCTTGGTTCGTAGGAATGGTTTTGTACGGATTCCATGAGAGGAGGAGAATCAAAAAATCCGGAGCCAGAACTGAAGCTCTCAGAGTGAGAATGATAAGGTTCATCTTGAAAATCATTTTTTTTAACAGCGGTCCTGATGATGTCCGGTTTATATATTTCTGCTTTGATCATCTCTGCTGAGGCGGGGTTGCGAAGGATACTTTTCTCCATTTTTTCTGGCGACGGTACGTCATTCTGAACTGTCGTTTGTGGAGGAACCCTTTCGTGAGACCGGAAAAAATTGCTCAATAACAACAGAATGACTGTGAGTGAGATGGCCGAAAAAATGACTTTCATTTTATTCAAATTTTCCATGCTGGAGTATCGTCACTAAGAGGGTACACATGAAACTTTTAGTGTTGTGAATGAGCTAATTCACAACACTTTCTAGAGCGTTATTCAAAAGATTATATTTAAAAAAATTAAATGAAATTAACATTAACTAAGGTTTCCGAACAAAATCAAAAGAGGACGAGATTTTGAAAAACTTTTTTCATGCAATTTTTTTTTCTTTGATGACTTTGATTTGCTCAAATGTGAGAGCCTCAGAATCTCTCAGCTATTCCGGTCGATTGGTCAATGCCAATGGCTCTCCCGTGAGCGGACCAGTTAATTTAAAAGTCGAGTTGGCTTATACAAACGCGCCGTCTTCTATACTTTGCTCACAGGATTTTTCCAACGTCATTTTAAGCAATGGTGTTTTTCATTTAAAAGTAGATTTGGATTGCGGTTCTCCGGTTACTTTGTCGCAAGTGTTGAACCAAATTCCGGCGAATGAAAGTGCGGCGATCAGAGTGACTGATGTGACTCATTCAAAGACTTATTCTTTTCAGGCTTTGCACTCAATGCCTTTTGCTAATATCGCAGAGACATCAAAGCAACTCATTCAAATGGGAGCTTCTGATGGACAGGTTTTAAAATGGAGTAATTCCAGTTCGAAATGGGTGCCAGGTTCTCCCGGTGGAGGAGGGACTGTCACCAACGTTTCAGCCTCAGCTCCTTTAAGTGTTACGAATGGAGGAACGACTCCGGCGCTAACAATAGCAAAGGCGAATTCAACGACTGATGGTTATTTATCAGCTGCTGACTGGTCTGCTTTCAATAATAAAATTGGCGTGGTCACTGGGGGAACAATTGCTCAGTATTATCGTGGAGACAATTCCTGGCAGACGCTCAATACGAGTGTCGTGCCTGAAAGTGGTGTGACGAATTTATATTTTTCCAATGCGAGAGTTCTGGGTGTTCCTCTCGACGGTTTTGTCGCAGGTCCTGGAGTGATTGCAGCTTCTGATACTGTTCTGGAAGCTTTTGGAAAAACTCAGGGGCAAATCAATTCACTTGTCGCAAATAATGCCAACTTTTTAATAAAAAACGGAACGGATTCAATTACCGGAGAAGTGACAGTTGCAAGTCCTACCGGATTTTTACGGATCACAGATCCTCCAGCTATTTTCACCGATGCTACCAACATGGCCTACGTCGATTCACGCGATGATTTAAAAGTAAATAAAGCGGGCGATACAATGTCGGGACTTTTAACTCTTGATAACAATGTCAGGCTTAAAGGTGGTGCAAACTACGTCACTCTCAAAGCGCACGCGACAACATCGGCCAGTTATAATTTCGTTTTTCCACAAACAGCAGGCACAAGTGGCTTTGTTCTGTCGACAGATGGAAGTGGAAACACAACGTGGATTAATTCGGCCAACGTTGCTAATGGAACCGACACTGTTACTTCGGCAAGTATAGTAGACGGCGCTATCATGGATGCTGACGTGAATGCATCAGCTGCAATTGCTCAATCGAAAATTGCCAACCTCACGACAGATTTAGCAGGGAAGGAAGCGACTGTTACTAATCCAAACGATACAACAAAATATTATCGCGGCGATAAAACCTGGCAGACTTTGAATACGACTGCCGTTGCAGAAGCGGCTAATTTATATTTTACCAATGCGCGTGTTTTAGGTGTTGATCTCGCCGGTCTGAACACAAGCCTTGCAGGTCCTATTTCTTCTGTTGATACAGTCATCGATGCTTTTGGAAAAATTCAGAATCAAGTGACGACACTAAAAGGAAACGGACAGTGGAGTAAAACGGGAAGTGATATTTATTTCAACACCGGAAATGTCGGCGTGGGAACATCTGCTCCTGGTTCTGCTTTAGATGTGAAAGGGACTTTAAGATTTTCAGGATCAACTTCAGGTTTTGTCGGATTAGTTCCGCCCGCAGTGGCAGGATCAACTGTCTATACTTTGCCATCAGCAGATGGTTCGGCCGGACAAATTTTAAAAACAAATGGTGCCGGTGTTTTAAGTTGGGTGAACGATAATACCGGCGCTGGTGCTTACTCAGGTGCTATCAACAAAGCAGTGATCACCGATGGGACAGGAGCGCTTGGAACATCGGCGACGACGTCGACTGAACTAGGGTTTGTGTCAGGAGTGACAAGTTCTATTCAAACACAGTTGGATTCAAAGCAATCAGCAACTCTTTCTTCAGGAAAAATCTTAGTTGGTAATGGAAGTAACGTTGCAACGGCGGTGACACCATCGAGCGATGTTTCCATGACAAATGACGGAGCCTTCACAGTAACCAAGTTGCAGGGGAAAGCTGTCTCAACAACGGCACCAGTTCTCGGAAGTTTTCTGAAGTGGGATAACGTTCTCACGCAGTGGGCACCAACAACATTTGCAACTTGCTCGGGCGCAAATCAAGTCATGCACTATGTGCTCCTGACTGATACCTGGAGCTGCGATACTTTAACTGCAGATAATATTCTTCCTGCACAGACAGCGAACAACGGAAAATTTTTAACAACAGATGGAACCACTGCTAGTTGGCAATCTTTTTCTGGAGTCACAGGTTCAGGAACAACAAATTATTTGCCAAAATTCACCGCTGCTTCAACTCTTGGCGATTCTCTTATTTTTGATAATGGATCCAAGGTTGGAGTTGGAACAAATGTACCTGTAAATACTTTAAGTGTTTTAGCGCCCTATGGAAGCCCAAGTAATTTTGGTACTGGTGCTAATGGTGGTTTCCGACTGATGAATCCAACCAATGCAGTTGTTCTCGATATGGGAATTGGAATTAATACAACGGCGTGGCTGCAGGCCCGCGACCCAAGCAATTATGCCACCGTGAAAAATATGTTACTGAATGCGGTGGGAGGTACTGTAACAATTGGCGGTAGTAACGAAACTGTTGCTTTAAGTACGGGGAGTATTTCAGCTGCCAACGGTGTATTTGGAGTTGTGGGGAACAATGCGGCTTCCGCTAGTTCTTATGGGATCGCGGTCCTTGCAAATAATAGAACAACACCGGCAGCAGGTGACACTGCTGGAGAATTAAGATTTTCTATGAATAACAATGCTGGTAACCGAGACCTGGCGTTTATCACAGCAAAAGCAGATGGCACTGGCGGTGCGAATGGATACGGAGGAAGTCTTATATTTTCATCCAAGTCGGATAACGTACTTTCAGCACCTGGCGAGCGTATGAGAATTACTAGTAGTGGTAATGTCGGTATTGGAACAGCAACTCCAGGAACAAAACTTGAAGTTGCAGGCCAGGTGAAAATCACAGGTGGCGTTCCAGGAGCAGGAAAAGTTCTGACGTCGGATGCAGCAGGGCTTGCAACTTGGGAAACTCCAGCGGCCGGAGGAATTACTTCACTCAACGGACTCATTGGAACAACTCAAACTTTCGCAACACCAGAAACGACGGGAACAGCACCGAACTGGTCTTCAAGCGGATCTGCTCACACAATTAATATACCGATGGCCTCAGCAGCTGGTGTGACAGCAGGTCTTATTTCAAAGTCAGATTACGATTCATTCAACAGCAAACTTGGAACGACTTTAAACTCAGGAAATATTTTAGTTGGTAACGGCGCTAATGTTGCGACAGCGGTGACACCTTCGAGTGATGTTTCCATGACGAATGCCGGAGCTTTCACTGTGACGAAGTTGCAGGGGAGATCCGTTTCAACAACGGCGCCAGTGCTGGGAAGTTTTCTGAAGTGGGATAATATTCTTTCGCAATGGGCACCGACACCATTAGCTACTTGTTCAGGTGCAAACCAGGTCATGCACTATATTTTACTTACTGATACCTGGAGCTGCGATACTTTAACAGCAGATAATATTCTTCCTACACAGACAGCGAACAACGGAAAATTTTTAACAACAGATGGAACCACCGCTAGTTGGCAAACTTTTTCTGGAGTAACAGGTTCAGGGACAACAAATTATTTGCCAAAATTTACCGCGGCTTCAACAATAGGGAACTCTCTTATCTATGATAATGGAACCAGTGTTGGGATTGGCACTGCAACTCCTGCTACAAAATTAGATGTTGCAGGTTCTGCACGTTTTATTGATGTCGGCATAGGAGCTAGACAACTCACCATTAATGGAGGCTCTACTGCCTATGTACAGATAACAAACTCTACATCAGGATCCGCGAGCACAGACGGGATAAATTTCGAGTATAACGGACATAATTTTAATATTGTTAATAATGAAAACGATGCAACATTTGGTGGGCCAGTACAAATTTTAAGTGCAGGGACTTCAAATTCATTCGTAGTTAATAGAGAAAAAGTTGGTATTGGTGATTACACACCAGATGCTAATTTTGAAATTAGTTTAAATGCCATCACCACAGGAAATGCAATTTTAGTTAGTTCTAATGATGATACTGATGGCGACTTGCTCACTATGACAAAACTTGGCAATGTCGCTATCGGGACAACGACTCCTGGTTCCAGCACAAAATTGAACGTAGCAGGTCAGATTAAATCCGGTTCAGCCTCAATCGCAACGGGCTCCGTTGATTGGGTGAGCGGTAACTCCATCACAACAAGTTTCGATTGCGGATCAAACATTACTCTCGCCAATTTAAGAGATGGCGGATCGTACACACTCGTTGTGACAGGAACAGGAACAACTCAATGTAACTTTTCAACGACTACTACCGGCGATGATGCTGCCACTGTCACTTATCGTTTTAAACCGACGAACGGAGTTCGAACAGCGACTTCACACACAGTGTATTCACTTTTAAGAATAGGAACTATTGTTTATGTTTCATGGATATCGGGTTTCTAAATTTTTAAATTTTCTTTTTTATTTTTTACTCGCAATACCTCTCTCGGCCCATGCCTTCAGAGCGAATATTGGTTTTTGGCAAAACTCATGTAGCATTTCTTTTACACCGACCTATAACTTGAATAGCACCGTCTCCAGCATCGTTAAAGTTGGCACAGATACTTATGTCGGAGGAAATTTTACAACCGTGAATGGAGTCGCACGTGAAAGAATTGCGGCCTTTGATAGCAATGGAGCTCTCTTAAATTTTAATCTTCGCGCAAACGCTATTGTCAGAGACATGGAAGTTTCCGGGAATACGCTTTATATCGCAGGGGATTTTACCAAGTTGGGAGACTTCACTTTTTCTTCGGGTAATCATTTTGATAACGAAGTCATGAACACTACATTTCCCCTTGTGAACGGAAACATACGTGCTTCGATATCAGACGGAGCGGGGGGCTGGTATATCGGAGGAACTTTTTCTACGGTTGGAAGTTTTACAAGAAACAGACTGGCCAGAATAAATGCAGATGGGAGCGTCCATCCTTTCAATCCCGATGTAAATGGAGAAGTTGACTCTCTCAAATTGGATGGAGGGACTCTTTATGCTGGTGGATACTTTAGCACCGTAGGGGGAATTACCAGAAAAAAATTTGCAGCCATAGATACGGTCACAGGACTTGCAACAACACTGGATAAAAAATTTAATAACCCCGTTCTGACGATGCAACAATCGGGAAATATTTTATATGTCGGAGGAAGTTTTACCAGTGTAGAAGAGAATTATACTATTGGTGGAGCCGCCCAATTATCGACGGCAGGTGTGTATAATCCATTTTTTCCCAATGTCACGGGTACAGTATATGCCATCATTCCTGATGGAGCCAACGGATGGTATATCGGTGGACAATTTTCTGCTGTTGATGGTGTGGCCAGAAACAATGTCGCCAGAATCAATGCTGACGGATCCCTTCATGCTTTCAATCCCAATGTCAATAATATCGTTTACACACTTCAGTTAGATGGATCACTGCTTTACATGTCCGGCAGTTTTACTCTTGTCAATTCTATCGCACGAAACAGACTTGCTGCCGTTGATGTAACGACAGGATTGCCCACAAGCTTTGCTCCAAACTTAAACAGTACTGGCTATTCGATTTTGGTTGATGCAACAACAATTTATATCGGTGGAGCTTTCACGACTGCCGATGCGCAACCCAGATTGGGAGTGGCTTCCTATGATAAGACAACAGGAGTCTTGAACAGCTTTAATCCTGGATCGGGTACTGGTTATGTGCGAACTTTGCTCCTGTCAGGCTCAACTCTTTATCTTGGTGGGAGTTTCACCTCGATGGGAGGACAGGCCAGAATGAATTTAGCAGCCGTTGATACGACAACTGGGCTCGCCACAAGTTTTAATGTCAGTGTTGTTGCCACTGGCGGAGTCCTCTATAGCATGGTGCTCGATGGAACAACTTTGTATCTTGGCGGCTTTTTCAATCAGGTGGGAGGAGTAGGCCGACAGAGTGTGGCCGCTGTAGACATTACCAACAATGCCGTTTTACCTTTTAATCCGAGCTTATCCGATTCAACTGGAAATAATAATGCTTTTTCCATTCGCTTAGTCGGAACTTCTCTCTACATCGGGGGAGATTTCGGTAGAGTCGGTTCAGAAATTCGTAATGGATTTGCCATGGTGGATACTGTGACTGGAGTCGTTTCAAGTTTTGATCCACCTCAAAATGGTTCCGTGAAGGTGATAGCCTATGATGGAACCAATCTCGCGATCGGTGGAACTTTTACGGTTGTAGGGGGTGTTTCTAAAAATAGGCTCGCGGCGATTGATTTAACAACCGGAGAATTCACCAGCTTTGATGGAGCCGCAACAGGAACTATTTCTGCTTTAGCAAGTGATGGTACAAATCTTTATGTCGGCGGAGCTTTTAATCGTATTGGTGGAGGGACTATAGCCAAACTTGCTTCTTTCAATTTGTCGACTGGAGTTTTAACGGCGTTTAATCCCAATGCCAATAGTTCGGTTCAAGCTTTAGTCATTGATGGAACTACACTTTATGCTGGTGGATTTTTTTCTTTTATCGGGGGAGCCGGGAGAAACCGTCTTGCCGCTATCAACACGACCAATGGAATTGTAGCAGCTGTTACTCCCGGTGCCGACAACACCGTTTATTCTCTTGCAAAAAGCGGGACTACTCTTTATATCGGAGGCGATTTTTCAAGCATTGGCGGACAACCAAGAGAGAGATTAGCGGCCTTTGATATCTCAACAGGGCTCATCAAAAGTTTTGACCCCGGTGCTAATGGTGGCGTTGTTTACACATTATCTACAAGCGGAACAACTCTTTATGCTGGAGGAGCTTTTCTCTCAATGGGAGGTTTCAACAGGCCAAGAATTGCGGCCATTGATCTCACTACTGGCCTGCCAACAAGTTTTAATGCAGCTGCCAGTGGTACAGTTTATGATATCCTTCTTAATGGTAGTGAGCTTTATGCGATCGGAAGTTTTGCGTCCATTGGTGGATCTCCCAGGAATAATGCAGGTGCAGTTGACCTCACTACTGGATTAGCAACAAGCTTTAATCCAAACCTGAACACCACTGGATATAGAATGCTGAAAAATAACACGACTCTCTACCTGGGGGGTAACTTCACAACGGTCAACGGTGCGACTTCTCGACCTTATTTTGCTGAAGTTGATATTGCCACGGGAGCTGCCACACCATTTAATCCCGTTATCGCTGGAACAACAGTCTATACGATGTTGCTTTCAGGAACGACCCTTTATCTCGGCGGTACTTTTACCTCTATTGGAGGACAAGCGAGAATCAATGCGGGGGCAGTGGATACGTCAACAGGTCTCCCGACCACTTTTGATCCCAATGCGAATGCAAGCGTTAATGATATGATTTTGGTTGATAACAACATTTACCTTGGCGGGAACTTCTCAACAATCGGTGGGATTTCAAGATCAAGATTTGGAGCCGTTGATGCAACAACAGGTGCACTCAACAGTTTTATCAATCCCGCCAATAACTCCGTTCAACGATTGCTTATGGATGGAAGCAAGCTCCATATGGGGGGACAATTCTCATCGTCAAATGGCAGTGCCTATTATTCGAGAACCAGTCTTTGTCCATGAGAAAAATGAAAATACTCATCGTCGACGACGAACGCGACATCCTGGAAATTCTGGGCGAAGAGTTTAAATACTACGGTCATGAAATTGAGGTGGCCGTGAGTGGAAATGAGGCGATTGAAAAATTAAAATTAAGTCAATTCGATGTGATCGTCTCAGATTATAGAATGCCGGATGGAAACGGCATGACTCTTTTGAATTTTGTAAATTCATTAGTTGTTAAACCACTTTTTTTCTTCATGACAGCTCAAGCTGAAGCTACTGAAAATGATTGCCTTAATCATGGAGCGACTTCTTTTTTTCGCAAACCATTTGAAATGGACGCATTAATAAAAAAAATCCATGAACTAAAATGAAAAAGAAAAAGGTGCCAGCAGACCTTTTGCTAATCGTGGCCTTGCAGAAAAGTGCGCGAAAGCGCTATTCCTAAATTCGCCCCAAAAAGCAATTCACCCCAATCCGTTGATCCACCGATGGCTTCTCTAAAAGGCGGCTCTTTTTTTCCAGGATACGCAAGAGTTCTCATCCCTGAATAAGTAGCGTAATAATAGAGCGGCCCCATCTGCAATCCCGCCATCGTCATGAGGTTTGTCGAATAACCATTTCTTTCTAGAAATTTGTTCGCAAACTTCACCTGAAAAAGTCCACGCTCAGTCATTTTAGTCAAATCGAAATAGCGGTCTTCATCAGGAGCATAGGAGCCCATATCAAAATAGCGGCCCCACATTTTCATGAGCCCGAGAAAAATTCTGAAGCCTGTTCCTTGTCCGTCATCGCCACCGTTAAGTCTCGCCAGTAGATTCACTGGTCTCCATGTATAAAAAATTCTTCTGAATTGAGTTGTATCGGTTCTCGCAACGACACCGCCGCCGCGGAGTCTCCACATGATCGAAGATACGTACATAGTGATGTATTCACGATCGCTGTCGGTTAAATTAGGATAGGGAAGAATTGCGCGCGTTTTACCAGACGCCAGAACTTTTTCTCGATCAATCTCCGCCTGTCTGCGACCTTCTTCATCCATTTTTTGCAGATAATTGTCTGCGGTTTCAATCTCTCGCTTCAACTGATTCACTTGTTGTTTCAAGTTTTGCAGTTCACTGCTGCTGATTTCAAAACATCGCTCATGTTCCAAAGCATTCATCAGTTTTGAAATGATTTCTTTATTGCGCTGAACTTTTTCCTGCAAATCCTCCATGCGGATTTTTGTAAAAAGAATACGCATTTTGATCAGCGTTTCTTTCGTCACTAAATTTTCAGGTAGATTCATAAAACGAAGCGGCCAGGCGATTGTCTGAATCAAACCGGGCAAATGACTGATGCGATTTAGTTTCACTTCTCCCGCAGGAATTTCATCAACGTAAAGCTCAGGTTGATAAGTGTTCTGACAATTCAAAAAAAAATCGTTTTCTTTTTTAAGTGAGTTGAAGACAAGTTTTGAAAATGGACAGGAATTTTTAAGGCTTGGAAGGGCCTGAAGATTAAAACTTTTGTGAGCTTCGCAAAGAGCTGGTGTTTCAAGTGCCGTCCATGGCTTTCCCATAGGATGACTGGCGCGCTCCATGAGATCAGCGACTTCGTGAAAGATGTACATGTCTACAGAAGCAACGTTGAGTTTTCTTACAGTACTCGCTTCTTCTTTTGTGATTTCCGTTGAAAGACCAGCATAGACATCAGCAATATCGCTGCGACTTTCCAGGCTTTTGTTTTGAAACTCAAATGAGCGGTATACTTCAGCAGAAACTGAAAGGGAGAAGGCCATTAACAGGAGAACAATAGAATTTTTCGTCAGTGTTTTCATCTGAGGTACGTATCATTAGACGTATTTGCTGAGGAGAGGTCTAAAAAAATTTCATAGCCCTAACTTTGTCCCGTGAATCTCTTTGCCGTAGTTGCAGTTTTCTTCGTGAAATTTTTTAACAGCTTCTTCGATTGTTGCTGTTTGTCTGGGATCCTTAGGCCGCACTTGAGAATTGATGTAGTAAGCAACATCCCAGGCATCCTGATCAGAAAGCTGTCCTCCCTGGCTTAAGGGCATGTTGGCCTTGATAAATCCAGCAGCGGTATTTACCCGATGCATACCTGCGCCCCAGTTATAAGATTTTTCTCCCCAAAGTGGAGGGAAAACGGCCTGTCCGTTTGTGTACTGGCCTTCACCATTTTTTCCATGGCAAATCTGACAATTTTTTTCGAACACGAGCTGGCCTGCCTCCCAGGAAGGTGCTCGCGGTGGATTTTTCAAAACGGGATAGATTCTACCTGGAAGATTCTTTCCGACAGGAGCTCCGGTGGCCATCCAATACATATAGACGACTAAAGCTTTCATTTCCGGAGCATCGACCGCCGGAGCTTTGCCGTTCATGCTGTACATGAAACAACCCTGCATTCTGTTTTCAATCGTGTCGACGTTTTTGGTTTTTGCTCTATAGGCAGGATACATTCCATACGCGCCCCAAAGTGGAGCGGAGTCAGCAAGCCTTCCGGCATCGAGATGGCAATTGACACAGTTGAGGGAATTTCCCACATAAGGTTTGGCGTAGATTTGCGTCTTGGTAAAAATATCTCTTCCTTGCTTGACCAGTTTACCGAATTCGTTGTCGGGAATCTCTTTTTCCGANNAGAGAACTTAAGTATTCGACAACGGCTTCCGTTTCTTGTTTGGAGAGTTTCGCAGCAATCGTTCTCATCAGATTTTGCGGGTCATTTTTTCTGGTGCCTTTTTGAAAGGATTGCAAGGATTGAGTCAGATAAATTTTTCCTTGATTGGCCAGCGGAGGAAAAGTTTCTCCAACTCCAACTCCACCCGGGCCATGACAAGAAAAACAGGAAGGAATTTTTTTATTCCATAGTCCGCGTTCTGCAATCCATTTTCCTTCATTCCATTTTTCTATTGAAGATGATTTTTCTGACTTGCTCACCGGCGGCAAACTTGAATAGTAAGCGGTCACACTTTGAATATCTTCATCGCTCAAGGCTTTCGAAATGGGAGTCATGACATCATGAACACGTTGTTTTCCCTGATAGTCCTTAAGTTGTTTTGCCATATAAGTCGCGTTTAGTCCTGACAGCTGGAGAAAACCATATTCCTGCATTCCTGCACCATTTTCAAGGTGACAGGTCAGGCAGGGAAGACCGCCTTTTTGATTTCCTTCCAGGGCAATTTTTTTCCCCATTTCTAAGTCGTTTGCGGAAACATTTTCAATGGTCACTGGGGCCAGAAGGACAAAAGATAAAATGAGTAAAGGGTGATTCATGCTATTTCCCCTGTTGGTCTCAGTTAAGCTTAGCCTTGTCTTTTCGTTGTAAGCAAATAGCTTTTTCTTATGAGATTCGAATGATTTAAATCACGCATTCACAACTTTAAGACAAATGTCCTATGAAAAAAATCTTATACAACCCCCCGGTATGATAGCACCCCATAGCTCATAGTGATAATTCAACGATTAACCAGGAGTTATTTTATGAATAAGATTTTCGTTCTTTTTTCTCTTTTACTTTCATTCAACCTGAGCGCTCAGGAAGGACCGCGTTTAAAAACATTGATGGCAACAATGGGAGGACATGCTCAAGGGATGTTGTACGGAATTCTGTATGAGAATTATGAAATGATAGATAATGCCGTCGCCTGGGTGAACAACCACGAACAACCAACGGCTGACATGGCCAAGATAAAAGAAGAACTGGGAATCGAAGCTGTGCGATTTAAATATTACGATACGCTCACTCACAACGCTGCCAATGCGATGGGGAAAGCTGCCAAGAAAAAGGACTTGCGGGAAGTGAGCAAGCAGTATGCAACAATGGTTCAAAGCTGCACAAAATGTCACGATACTTTTCGCGAACGTTTAAGAGTCGTTCTTCATAGAGATGATAATTTGTAAAAAAAAAGCCCGGTAAAACCCGGGCTTTTTTTTACTTAAATGGTGTTATGGTCTATAGTCATACTATGAGCAAAAAGATCTTAAATACCGCTTTTGAACGTTTTACCCGGATACTTTTCAGTAAAGTTATTGAGCGCCTTGCTGTCGTTGTCAGTGAAGAGCAGTTAAGCTTTTCTCAAGTGGCGGCCTTGCATATTATCGATAGAGAGAGTCTTGTAAACATTAATGATATCTCGATGAAGCTCAACCTTTCAATGTCCGCCACAAGTCGTTTGATAGATGAGCTTGTCAAAAAAGATTTTATTGAAAGAAAAGAAGACCAGCAAAACAGGCGTTCTAAAACGCTGTCGCTCACATCAGATGGCAAAAAATTTATGGACACTCTAAGCATTGAAAGAGTTAAAATAATTGAGGAATCATCAACTCATGTTAATGAACTCAAAAAGAAATTCCAGCTTTCAAAAGAAGAGTAAACATTTATGAATCCCATGCCAGCAACAATCAAATATCTTTCTTATTTTGCTATTCTCTTCGGAATCCTTACGGTTTTTTCGGGAGGACAGAATCTGTTCAATCCGGAAGTCATCAAAACTCAGGGAAATATTATTCCCGTGATCTTGTGGTTTAATTTTTTAGCAGGTTTTTTATATATCGTGACGGGCATCGGAGTTTTAAAAAGAAAAAGAATCGCCTTAAGGCTTACGTCCATGCTGTCAGCAATGAATATCGTTGCGTTTTTATATTTACTTAATCACATTTACAGCAATGGACTTTACGAAACAAGAACCGTTTTTGCGATGAGTTTCAGAATGGTTTTCTGGTTCGTCTTTTTCATTTTTTTAAGCCGTTCTGACTTATACCGTTTTGAATGCAAGTGCTAAGACGCTAAGATAAGTATTCTTGCATCCTTCTGAAACTTAAATAGGCAAACCCAATACCTATCCCAAACAAGGCAAGGATATTTTGAACTACAAAAGTAGCAGATGCATCCTTGAGCATGAGACCCCGCAAAATCTCCACATAAAATTTTAAGGGATTTAGATTGACCACCCACTTCATCAGCGCTGGCATATTGTCGATCGGAAACATTATTCCAGCCAGGAGATTGGCGACAAAGAGAAAAATAAACCCACCAAGCATGGCCTGCTGCTGATTTTTGGCAAATGTAGAAATAAAAGTTCCGACATTAACTGTTGAAAAGACAAAAGCAAATACAGAAAGGCCCAGCAAGAAATAATTGCCATTCATAGGAACTCTAAAAATCACAATAGCAAAAAACAAAATAGTCATGGCATTTATAATTCCTAGAATGAGAAAAGGAATAGTTTTGCCTAAGATAAGTTCAATGCTGCTGATGGGAGTAACTAAAATCATTTCAAGCGTACCCATTTCCTTTTCTCTGGAAAGTGACATGCTCGTCAAAAGAACTGTAATCAGTCCTACTATCATGGCCATTGTTCCGGGAATTAAAAAATACGCACTCTTCATCTCAGGGTTGTAGAGTGTCCGGACATTTAACATCAAAGGAGGATTTACCTGACCCATGATTTTGTTTGAAAGAATTGTGTTAATGTATCGCTCTACTGATTGGGCGCGGATTAAATTTGTCCCATCTACGATTAATTGGTACCCCTGATTTTTTCTTTCACGGTCAACTGTCATTTTTTCTAGTGGAGCAAAGAGAACGGCATCAAGTGCGCCGTTTTTCATTTTGAGAGCGATATCATCTCCAGGTTTTAACGGCACAATTTTAAACCATCCACTTTTTTCAATGTGGTCTATCACTTGGACAAATTCCGTATCTGAAACAGTGTACTGAAAGCCAATTTTGATATTCTTAACTTCAGTCGATATCGCAACGGCGAACACAATCATTTGGACGACAGGCAAGACGAAGAGAACAATTCGCATCTTTTTATCTCGAAGAATTTGCGCGAATTCTTTTTTTATAAAACCACGAATCGTATAAAAAGATTTATTTAAATTGTTCATGAGTTCTCCAGGTTTGGCTTGAAGTTTTTCACGGCCAATAAAACGAGAACAGAGGAAAGAATGAGAAGTGCCAATGAAGGGACGAGGAGATTTGTTAGATCGGCCCCTTTGAGAAAGATTGAACGGCTAATGAGGATGTACCATCGTGCGGGCAAAATGGAAGTCAATCCTTGAAAGAAGACGGGCATGTTCTCGATGGGAAAAATAAATCCTGATAATAATAATGAAGGAAGCAATCCAGTTATCATTGAGATTTGCATTGCGAGTTGCTGGTTTTTGGCCAGGATGGATATCAGAATCCCCTGAGCCAGGCAGCTGATAAGAAAAATAATGCTTGTAAAAACAAAAGTGATAATGCTTCCGTTGAAAGGAATTTTAAAAACCATAAAAGCAACAAAAAGAACCAGGAGCAAGGCCAGAATGCCAATGATCAGATAGGGAATCATTTTACCAAGAATAATTTCAACCGGTTTTACTGGCGTAGAAAGGAGAAGTTCCATTGAACCGTTTTCCCATTCTTTGGCAACGGTTAAGGCCGTTAAAAGGATGGAGATCAGGGCCAGAATAATTGCAGTCAAACCGGGAACAACAAACCACGAGCTCAAGAGTTGCGGATTATAGTAAAACTGTTCATTGACTTGATAAGTAGCATCAGTTCCAAAATAGTCAGAGTTCACAAAAGTGTTAAACTTAGACAGATAGCCTAGAATGACCCCGGCCGTAGAGTTGTCAGCTCCATCTAAAAGAATTTGTATTTGCGATTGTTTTTTGGCGAGCACATCTTTTTCAAAGTCTGGAGGAATTTGCAAAAAGGCTTTGGAATTTCCATTTTCGATATCTTTAAAAGCTTCATTAATACTATTCAATTTGTGATTGATTTTGAAATAGCCGGAATTTTCCAATTTTTTTAATAAGTCTCGTGACGTGGTTGTTTGATTTTGGTCTTGAAAGCTGATCGGAATATTTTTCACATCGAAATCTATGACAAATCCAAAAACTAAAACGATAAATAATGGAACTACTATGGCAATGGCGAGAGCATACGGATCTCTAAGTATGTGGTACCTTTCTTTTTTGGCAACGGAAAGTATTCGAGTGACAATTTCATTGTTCATTATCTGTCTCCCTCAACAAGTCTGACAAAAACATCCTCCAGGCTGGGATCGATCTCCTTTATGAGAAATGAATCAGAATAGTTTTGCTTGAACTCATGATATGAATGAAGATCTTTCAAAATTAAATGATAGCGGGATCCAAAAGGAAGAAGGCTTAGAATATTTTTATCTTTCTGTAACTTCTCTATAAGAACTTTTGATTTATCCAAAACGGATATTTCAATTAAAGGTTCGGGGAAAACATTCTTTTTAAGGTTTTTTGGCGTGTCCAGGGCTATCATTTCTCCTGTTCTCATCAAAGCTATACGGTCACAATATTCAGCTTCATCCATATAGTGAGTTGTGACAAAAATTGTTTTTCCTTTAGATGAAAGCATTCTGATAAGCTCCCAAAATTTATTTCGATAATAGGGAGTGACACCAGCAGTAGGTTCATCCAGAAATATAACTTCAGGATCGTGAAGCATTGAAACGACTAGTGAGACCTGTTGCTTTATACCTCCGGGAAGGTCTGCAACTAAAGATTCCATTGAATGGTCAAATTCAATAAAATCCAGAAGCTCTTTTACCCTGCTTTTGAAATAGGCCCGGTCTAGCTTTCTGAGACTTGAGTTAAAAGATAAATTTTCATAGACAGTCAGATCATCATAAAGTGTGAACTTTTGAGACATGTATCCGATTTGACTTTTTAAGGCAGCAACGTTTCCGTAGCTTTCACCATTGACAATGATTTCTCCTGAAGATGGTCGCTGAACTCCGCAAAGCACTTTTATAGTCGTTGTTTTTCCGGCACCATTCGCTCCCAGAAAACCAAAGATTTCGCCTTTTTTAACATTAAAAGAAATAT
>DJVH01000010.1 GCA_002440825.1 Bacteriovoracaceae bacterium UBA6261
AACCAGGTGAAGGCCTGGGTATTTACCTGGATTCAGAAGATCCCTATTTTCGCTTAAAAGTCGAAATGAGCGAACAAGGACAAATGCGCACATTGCTATTGCCCGAGGATCTCAATCAATTTCCAAAATCGATCAAGGGAAAATGCCGGGTCGTTAAAACTGTTCCCAATGAAACACATCCCTACACATCGATTATTGATCTCGACTATATTGATTTCCACCAGGTTGTGAACAACATTCTGCGCGAATCTTATCAATTAAAAAGCGAAATTTTCCTCAGCGATGAAAGCGACCAGAGCCTTATGCTTTTGAAGCTGCCTTCAATCAATATTGATAAAATTGAAACAAACTATACTCTGTCTGTTGATGAGTATTGGATAAAAATTAAAAACTCAGTGCATGAGCTATTTGCAAAACATACAGATGACTACCAAACAATTCAACAGCAGTTCGAAGACCTCGGTCTTTTATACTTAGGTTCAAAAGAAATTAAATTTAAATGCACATGCTCCAGAGAAAGAATGGTAAGGGGAATTCGTGCCCTGATTTCTTCAAACGGAATTGATCATGTGTTTGCGCCGGATGAAACAGAGATTGAAACGAAATGCGATTATTGCAAAACAAGCTATCTTATTCTTAAGAGCGAATTCCTTAACTAAAGTGGATTAAGCAGATCCCAGCTGAATTTTTTTCTTTCCGGCTTATAAATAAGTCTTTTTAAAACATCCGATTCATCAAATAATCCACAGAAGTTTTCGGACATCGGACCTTTGGCCATGACTGGCGACATAAGAGACGAGTTTTTAAAAATGAGATTTTTTCCAGAGCGCTCAAACTCCGCCCACTCTTTACCTTCTTTTGGAAATTCAAGATTCAACGATTCAGCCCCGGTAACCAGGACAAGAATATCATTGCGCTTCGAAGCTTGAATCACACCGAGAATACGTTCAATTTCCTGAAGCGATTCTTTGGCAAAAATTATGTCTTTTTTCTTAAGTCCTTTTTGAAAATTAAAATCTCTCACTAGAAAAAAAGAAGACGTCTGAGCCTTAGTCAATTGTTGCCACAAGGTTTTAAAGTTATTTGAGACACTTGAGTAGCAAACATTTTTCTGGCATGACTTGTCGTAATAAATGCCAGCCTTCATGTTTTCGCTAATAGCCTCTTCTGAATCCTGGTAGTGGAAAGCTTTCTTCCACGATTCTGAAATGGTCGAAGCGTCAGGCCCCATTCGATAGAGTCTCAATTTTTGAGGATTAAAAGAGCCTGCCTGGGCACATTTCATGCTGCGCTCAAGAGATGTTTCTTCCGTAGTCCCATTTTCGAGAATACTGGAAATATAGCCTAGTTCCCCCAAATAATCCCAAACTGGACGCGATTCAAAATCCTCGCACTGTCCTTTAATGTTTTTGGAACCATTTATTTGAGAAAGGAAACTTTTGTCAGCCTCTGGACGCAATTGATACAAATTGTAAGCCCAGATCTTCCCCATACAATCTGTTTTTTCGAGATTGGTTTTATAGCCAACCTCAGGAATATTGAATTTCAAAAGGGGCAAATGCTCTTCTGAAAATCCTGCAATTTGAATCCAGACGATGTGATGTGGCCTTTCGGAATAAGCGTGCGGCTCCATATTCAATGTCTGAACACGAGCACAGCCCAGAAGAAAAAGTGCAGTCATTAATTTAAAAAATCTTTGGATCATTGGTCTCTCAAAAGTTCAAAAGCAACTCTGCTCTATTATGCCTTATTTAACAAAATTTCTCATTTAAATCTTTGGGATTCTCCTCTATCCTATCTATAGTTACAAAACTATAATTGAGAAAATTGCTCTAGTTTAAATTTTGCCAATCCAGAGGAGAAAGTATGGGAGATGTAGCGACACTCGCCACCCGAGAAGTCATGTGGAATATTCCACACACGTTCAAATTGCTGATGTATGTTTTATTTTTTGTCAGTACTGGAATCATGTTCAAAGGTCTTTATGACAAGATTCAGTTTGTGACAAAAGGACAAGGCATAGGAGCACTTGAAAAATTAATGCCGAAAGAACCAAATGTTTTGAAATTCTTTCACACCTTATTTTTCACAGGAAAAGTGCCACGATTTAAAAATGTCGCCATTTTTCACGGATTGGTTTTTTACGGATTTCTCATTCTTTGGATAACAACTGATGTTGTTGCCATTCATGCTGACACTCCACTGAAAATCTTTCAGGGCAAAACTTATATTATTCTTTCTTTTCTTGCCGACATCGCAGGTCTTATGGTTCTGGCGGGAATCGCCGTTGCTTACAAACGCCGCTACATTGATAAACCTGCTTATCTTGATTCAACTAAACCAAATCAAGAGAGATTTATGTATGCCATGCTTGTCTGGCTTGTTGTTGCAGGTTACCTGATCGAAGGCTTACGCATTGTCGGAGTTCATTTTCCAATTAATGAAATGCGCTGGTCTCCCGTTGGTTGGGTTGTCGCTACAGTTCTTTCAAAATTAAATCTAAGTGACACAGTTCTGGCTTACACATACAGAACAATCTGGTTTCTTCACATGCTCAATACAATGGTTTTCATTGCGAGCATCGGTTATTCAAAATTCGCACATATTGTGAAACTTCCTTTTGCAGCTCTGGTAACTCCACCGAGGAGAGGAGCCGTATTGAATCCAATGGATTTCGCCAATGAAAACGCTGAAACATTTGGGTTAGGAAAATTGTCTGAACTGACAATGAAGCAAAACCTGGATCTTCTTACGTGTGTTGAATGCGGACGATGTACTCAAGTCTGTCCTGCAAATCTTGCAGGAAAAATTCTGGATCCAAAAAGAATTGTTACCAAGGCACGCGATCTCTCTTTCGCCACACTTGCCAAAGGAGAAACAGATGCAGAACTTTGGGGTGAAAATCCAATCTATGCTTCAAACGAGCTCGATGCTTGTACGACTTGCGGCGCCTGTATGGAAGAGTGTCCGGCCAACATTGAACACGTTCAGCTTATTATGGACG
>DJVH01000070.1 GCA_002440825.1 Bacteriovoracaceae bacterium UBA6261
CAACTAAAGATCTGGCTGATGTGGAATTGGATTCCGTTAAACCCCTTGTTATTTGTCCAAGTCCGCTTGTGGCCGATGGGCTGCGCAGGCTTATGCCCCCCGGTCTGGAAATCATTACCATTTCAAAATGGGTCAGTGACTTTTTAAAAGTTAAAAATCAAAAGAAATCTAATAAAGCAGAATTAATGCTTCGTTTATCTTCAGTCTGGAGACATTATTTTCCTGAGGAAGAAGCTGAAATTTTTTTTCGTGCATTTGAGATTTTTACAGAGCTTCGATCATTCACACTGAACTTAGATTTACTTTCGGAATTTCTTAAAGAGCTGGATGAAAAAATCACAAAGTCCGTTTTGATTTTCTGGACGTTTCTTGAAAATGAAAAAATTATTGACGAGCATAAAAGTTACCAGCTTTGCGGTGAAATCAAAATTGCCAGGCCACTGTGGTTAATTGGATTCAAGCACCTCAGTGGTGTTCAAATTGATATGCTTAAGGAGATTGGTGAGAACACAGACGTTGGGGTGTTCTTTCCAAAAGATGTTTATACGGAAACACTCAGTTCAGATTGGATCAGGTGGATTGTTCCAGAGGCAGAAGCGATTCAGGAAGAAGCCAATGGAGACATCGATGTTATTTATTTTCCTAAAAACAAACTCAATATTGTTTTAAAAACCTTACACGAAAAAAAGAAAAAGTTTGATATCACCCTGGCCAGTCAGCAGATTGATTTTCATCATCGTCAGGAAGTTGCTTTACCTGGTCAGTTTTTTAAATCCCCGGAAGATTTATTCCAGAGTCGCAGGGAAAAATACTTTGAAGCTTTGATCAATAGCCTTAGGTTCAATCCTATTTCGTTGAATGATATGTTGAACAGGATCGTAGACGAAAAAAAATCGGTTTTAAAGGAACAGGACTTTATTTCCTATAAAATTCTTTGTCTCATGGAAGAAGCTCTTTCTTTATACGGTGAATTTCAGCAGCAGTTAGATCTGTTCAGTGTGAAGGTTTTAAAGCATATTCTGGAATTAAATTCTCCAAGAGTTTCTTTAGCTACTGTAGCTTCAGATTTTAATTCGGGAATTTATGACATCAATGAACTTCCCTACAGGGAAGCAACTAATCCTCTGGTTATTATCGCTTCTTCTTCCTATGGCTCGTTGAAATCGGGCGAGAGTAAATACAGCGAGAAAATGATTGAATCTCTTCGTCCTATTGCCCCTCTGAAAAGGGCGGGACTTGAATTCTCTTATCGAAAACATGAAATCATGCAATCTCTGGCGCAATCAGGAAGCTTGCTTTTAATGGAAGAAGGCCTGGAGCAGGTTGATCTCGCATGGAGAGAGATTCTAAAAGATTTTGCCATTAATAAGATAAATTCCGAATCCAAATATAATTTAAAAGATAAAAAGGATTATTTATCATCGCGAATAACTCCTGGTCCTTATACAGTAAAACATTTTTCTGCATCCAGATTGCAATCCTTCATTGATTGTCCTCGCCGCTATTATTTTAGTTTTATAGAAAAGCTCGATCATCGTCCTGAAGAGCGAATGAAGCTTGGGCCAGACGAAATGGGAACGCTGGAACATGCGATAATCAGCAAATATTTTTTAGATTTTGGATTTGAAAAAGAATTTAATGATCTTGCTCTTCATAAAAATTGCGAGACCATGCTTGCAGAGTTCCTCGCGAAAAACAAAATACTTCTTTCAGAAAAAGTCCGCCTCACAACTTTTTTTGAGCTCTTGCATTTTTCGCAGAATGGAATTGTTTTTCTCCTGGATTTTTGCAAAAAAGAAGGCGCAGTTTCTATTGCGTTTGAGAAGGAATTGCAGAGCAATCAATGGAATCTGTCCGGTTCCATAGACTGTGTGGTCAGCCTCCCGGATAACCTTATAGCTGTTTTTGATTTTAAACGGAGTCAAACTGCCATTGGTTCAAAAAAAGAAACACTTGCTTTTGACAAGCTTCAGATCTGGACTTATCTGCTTTATATGATCCGACATGAAAAAAGTAAAATTCATACATGGGGTTATCTTAATTTATCAGAGACTGATGAATCCCAGCTCTATAATGAAATAGCTGCTCCAGTGATTAGCGATCTATTGATCGATGAGTTTTCTTCTCTTATTGAAAAAACAAAAGAATCCTTGAAAAATGAAATCCACTTTGGTCCGAACCCTCGTTTGCCTAAGGTCTGCAAATTTTGCGAAGTTCAGCTCTTTTGTCAAAAGGAGATCTGTTCATGAGCTCAAATGCGAGTGCGAAAAAAGCAAACCCTGAACAGGAAGTGGCCATTTACCACAACGGCGGAAAGCTGCTGTCAGCAGGTGCGGGGTCAGGGAAAACTTTTGTTCTTATTGAACACCTGGTCTATATATTAAGTGATGTAAAAAATAAAATTCCTCGCGAAGAATGGAACCGAAAAATTTCTTCAACGCTTTCCAAGATTGTTTTAATGACCTTTACAAAGAAAGCTGCGGGGGAAATGTCTGTAAGAATGATGAGGAAAGTCGAAGACCTCATTTTAATCGCTGCAGGCGAAGAGCGCGAACTCGCTTTCTGGACAATGGTCCGGCAGAATCTTTCATACTTAAACATCACAACCATTCACGGATTTTGCCATAAACTACTCAGTATGGGGTTTTGGAGCGAATTTCCGGAACAGATTAATCTTGTCTCTGAAATTGAACAGCGAGAAAAAATTCAAAAACTGTTTGACCGTTGGTTCGAGAAGAAAAGTGATCAACTCACTCCCGTTTTTTTAGCTGGAACTCAGGCTTTGCTTTCGGCCATGAAAGATATTTTTGCCTCTCCTGAGCTGCGCGTCCTTTGGTCTGATCCAAGAGTTCCTTCCGATGCAAAAGCTGAAATAAACAGTTTTCTTGGCGAATTTATCGCAGTGAAGGGTTATGGCGAGTTCTTTGAAGAAAGTTTTGA